>NZ_JBKFFO010000033.1:0-38267 GCF_046506645.1 Streptomyces sp. 5K101
CGGCAACACGTACTTCTACCAGGGCACCGGCAGCACAGCCGCGCCGTTCCGGACGCGCAACGACAGCACCGTCTTCTTCGGAATGACGCAGTCGTACAACCACATCGCCTGAGGCTCCGGCATCGACCCTCAACAGGCCCCGGCGGAAACGGCGGGGCCTGTTCGCGATCCGGGCTGATGCGCTGGTGTGAGGAGGCAGTGCTCGGCGACGGTGCCTCGACCGGCCGGACGTCTCGTGCTGTTCGGATCACGAGCTCGGGTCCGGCCTCAAGATCGCTTGCTCCCTCCGCAGCTGGCTGGCAGAGTCCGGCCGGTGGCCGCGGCTGGGCGGCATGTGGGGAGGGTTGCTGTGGGTGTGGGAATCGGGTTGCTCGTGTTGGGGATGGCCGGCGTGGGCTGGGGGGCTATGTTCCTCTTCAACTTGCGTGGTGCAGCGGACAAGGCTGCGGCCCGCCGCAATGCCGTGCGGGCTGTGACGGCTGCCCGAACGATGGACCTGGGACTTACGGAGCCGTCGCGGTTCGGCCCCTGGTTCTTCAGGCTCGTGGGAGGCATAACGCTGCCCGGCGGTCTGCTCCTCGGCTTCGTCGGCCTTGTCCTGGCTCTTGCAGAGTGAACCACCGCCGCACGTGTGGCTGATGCAGCTGGGGAGACGCGAAAGCATCAAGTGGCAGTCAAGCCGCGGGAGATATGACCTAGTAGTGGGCAAGTGGAGCCCGGCACCGGGGTGGTGTACTCCGTGATGCGGGACGGCAAGCCCTGGTTCGCAAACTCCTCCGTCGTCCTCTGGGTGCAACATCTGCACCACAACGGTCTGCGCATCGACAGCTGCAACTTGCTGCTCAACGCAGAGTTCCACGAGGAGGACGCCGTCCTTGCGAACTTGAGGAACTTGCTGCCGAACTCAAGGAGTGCGCCCCACCCGCATCGCCAACAATCCGGGCGTTCTCGTGACCGAAACGAGCACACGTCCAGCTGGCGCTCGGCGGCGGGTCGACGCCACTGGAGGTATATCGGATCCTCAGCGGCCTGACACGCAGCGCCCACGAACTGCCTCAGCTGCTCGAGCGCCTGGAGGGCGGAATCGACCGGATGCGCGCCGACGACCGCCTGGCAGCGGACTTCAGGGGCGCATCGCTGGAGGAGAAGCTGCAGGGCTTCCGCGCCGGCCTCGCCGAAGCCGTTGAGGCGGCCAAAGCCGTCGGGCAGAGCCTCGACACGACCTTCCGCGCGATCGGCCACGTCTCGTACGAGGAAGTCGTCGCGCTGAGCCCGGACGCGCTCGGCTTGGCCGTCGCGCTCGAGCCAACGGCGACTGGGCACGTCGAGGGGCCTGATCGCGGCCGTCGCTTGAAGTATCCCCACGGTAGTCCGCAGGCGTGCGCCGGGTTCCTGGTGTCACCGGCTTCCGGCTCCAGCAGCCTACAGTCGATCATGCATCCGGCGTACTCCTCCCCGCGGGCCGCAGGGGAGGCTCTGTTGTTCACATTCAACTCGCCTGTGATGTACGCCACTTGAAGGGGGTGGCGGAGATCGCGCACAGCCGGGCGGCTGTCGAAACGCTGCTCCTTCAGCGGTCTGTGGTGTCGGCAGGTCAGGTGGTGTGGCGCGCAGGGTGGCGGGCGGCAGGTCGCGCGCCAGACCCGCCGGAATCTGAACGTGTATGCGTAACCAGAGCTGAGCGCTCCGTAAAGTTTCCTGTTCTGGGCGTTGCACATCACGGCCTCGGTGAACGTCTTTGATGCGGAGGGCGCACACCGGCGCGCTCCCGGGGCCGCCTGGGGATCAACTGGGCCTCGCCTTGCACAGGGAGGGACCGAGGGTCCGTGACGATCGATCTTGCTGGCGATGTGGTGATGGCCATGCTCGTGCTGCGGGTGTTCGGCCGCGACGCCGTCACGCTGATGCGGAGAGCGGCCGCGGCCGGCGTGCGGGCGGGCGTGAGCGAGATGCTGCGCACGGGCGGCAAGGAGGGGCAGGAGTGACCGGAAGCCTTCCGGACCGCAGGACCACGGCCGCGCCGATGACGAAGAAGCAGCTTCCGGTGGACTTCACGGCGTTCCACCAGATGCACCGCCCCGCCTACGTGCGGTGGGCCACTTCCTACCTCAACAACCGCGCAGACGCAGAGGAGGCCGTCGATGGCGCCTTCGAGCAGCTGCTCGGCGTGTGGGACTCCGTGCTCACCAAGGAGAACCCCGCCGGCTACGCCTGGAGCGTGATGCGCTCGCGGACGATCGACTTCGCACGAGCCCGGGGCCGGCGTGAGGCGCCACTGGGGGAGGCGGCCTTCGAAACCGCCGCCCTGAGCACGGCCGTCGACGCCATCGGACAGCTCGAGGAGTCACTGAGCCTATTCGCCCAGATAGGCAAGCTGCCGCCGCGACAGATGGACGTCGTGGTCCTGCTCTACCTGCACGACCTGAGCGTCGACCAGGTCGCTGGCGAACTCGGCATCACCCCCGCCGGCGTCCGCTCCACCGCACGCCACGCCAAGCGCCGACTGCGCGAGGCACTCAGCCTGTCCGCCAAGCACCCAGAGGGACACGCCGATGACCTCGCCCATTGACGACCTCCTTGCTCGCGCCCGCGTTCTCCACGAGCCCTGCACGCAGCAGGACATCGACGCGGCTACGGAACGGCTGGCCGCCCGCATAGCCGCCACCAACCAGCGATCCGTTCCCCTGCGCGACACCCTCCAGCCGACCGCCCACGGGGAATCGGCGGCCGCTGAGGACCTGACGACCCTGTGCGAAACCGTCATCGCCCACGGCACAGCCCTGAACGAACTACAGGTGTTCTTCGCCCAGGCGTTGCCCGAACCGTCCGGCGCCCGGGTCCTTGGCTGCATGCTGCAGCTCTCCGACCGGGAGGAGTCCGCCCGCTTCTGGTGGCAGTACGCGGCTGGCGCCGGTGACCCGGCGGCCACGTACTGCCTCGCCCTCCACCACCGCGCCCTGGGAGAACACGGCGAGGCCGACTGGTGGCACACCCAGACCGACGCCGTCACCACCCACCTGTCAGAAGACGACCTCGACCCCGCCACCGCCCTGCGCATCCTGCGCGCGCTGAAGGTCGACACACCCGCTGTGCCCGACACGATCACCGCCGTCCTCGACTACGTACCGGCCGCCGTCGCCTACGTCGACGACGACCTCGACCTGCCCCTGCCCGACCCCGACTTCACCGACCGCATCGAAACGCTCACCACCGCTGCCGACCCCCTTCGTCCCCCCCGGCGCACCCCCCAGGCTCCGCTTCCAGAGCGGAAGACGCACAGCCAGGTCACGCAGGCTCAGAAACCGCGCCGTACACCGGCTCCCGGTGAACGATGATGAATCACTGCTTCACCGTCGCGCATGAACCGAAGACGCCGACTCGTCAGTACCCGGACCCGCGCGGCGTCGAACTCTGCCGGGTCGGCGACCTCGAGCCATGGACCCCACAGGCAACGTGTCCCGCACCAATCAGCGCGCGACCGACAAGCACGCGGTGTCACGGCCGAGCACGTGTGCGGTGCCGTGCCTGCCCTGCGTCGCCATCGCCTCCAACGAGTCCTTCGGCGAGTGGACGAAGCCGTTCACCGACCCCCGCCTCTGCGCGGCCATCGTGGACCGTCTGACCTTCAACGGCACGATCATCGAGACCGGCACCGACTCCTATCGGCTCGCCTCCACCCGGGCCCGGGCCGAACAACCAGCCAAGGCCGTCTGACGGCCTTCTTTCAACCCGCCACCCTTCGCGGGTGGCGGGGCGCCGACCAGCCGGTTGTCACTGGCCGAGGGCACCGTTCTGCTCCAAGCCGTCCATGAACTGCTCGTGCACCCTCAGCTCACGCCCTCTACCCGGGCTAGTCAAAACGATGGTCTTCGCCTCCGCGAGCGACGTCGGACCCGCCCCCAGCAGTTCACGCGTGATCACCACCGCATCAAGCACCTCAACCCGCCGCTCGCTCAGCAGCCGCTGCACGGCAGCCATCCCGGCGTCCCCTGCCAACAGCGGCCGGCACTCGTCGACGAGCACTTCAAGGCGGGCCGTCCTCTCCGGGCTCAGCCCTCTGATCGCCATCGCGCTGTTCCTTCCCTCGCGGATCCGAACTCCTCCCCGATCATCCCGGACATCAGACTGCCTTCATTTCTCGTGAACATCAGCGAGCCAGTGGATCACCAACTGCTCCCAGACTGCTGAACAAACGCTGCGCCTGAGGTGAACGAAGCCAGCCGGAGGTGGAGTGGTATCCGCTGCCGGAGGGTACGCGGGTCACCGTACGGCGGTGGCTCGATGTTCGGGGTGGTGGAGGCGCTGCCGCTTGAGGGGGCGCGGACGGCGCTGTGGGTGACGCTGGTGGCGACGAAGGCGGGTCCGCCGGGGGGCACGTTCCGGGCGTAGGGCCTGCGGGTGGCATGCATGGTCGGTTCAGGGTCTGTGGGCGCGTTCCCATGCTTCCCGGATTTCGGGGGGGATCCGTCCGCGGGGCGGGACGTCGTAGCCGTTGGCGCGTGCCCATGTGCGGATGGCTCCGGTGTCGACGGGCTGCTCGTCGGAGACGGGGCCGGGTTTCCAGAGGGTGGGGTGTGAGGGCGTGAACTCGGGCGGTGTCTCCAGGAGGCTGGGTGGGAACTGGGGGACCTGGGTGTGTCCGCTGAGGACGGAGATGAGGAAGGCCGTCAGGGTCCCGTCGTAGGTGAACCAGCGCGGGCCGCGGGCTTCGTTGACCGCGATGCGCCAGCGGTCGGGGGCGGTTGCGGGGTCGGTGATCCAGAAGAGGTATTCGCCGTTGTCGGTCGAGCCGCAGGCGAAGAGCTGGTCGGGGTGGTGGGGGACGGGGTGCGTGCCTTGGTCGTGGTCCTTGCGCAGGTGCGCTCGGACCCGGCTGGGCATGGGGCCGGTGAGCTGGACGAACTCGGTCACCCCGTGGGGGTGGAAGAGGTGGATGTAGTCGCAGAACTTCCCCGGCCCGTACCGTTCGGCGAGCTGCTTGTAGTCCGGGGGCAGCGGCATGCCGAGTTCTGCTTCGACCGTGTCCCAGCGGATGCTCATCGGCGGGTTGGGAGGCGGACAGAGCCGGGTGAGGGCGGCGATGTCGGTCATTGGATTCCTAGGCGGCGTCGGCGTTGCTGTGCTGCATGGTCGGGGTTGGCGAAGTCGGTGTCGAGGTGGAAACCGTTGGATCCGTCTGCCTGCATGTAGATCCGCGACGGCACGGAGTCCGGTCTGTCGTCGCTGTACTCAAGGTAGACGCTGTACTGGACCGTCTGACCGGCGATACCCCGAGAAGGATCACCCGCGACAGCGTTGTAGATCATTTGTTCCAGGTCCCGCATATGGGGGCTGTTGGTGGGGTCCTGCGTGATGGTGAACAGGTTGTCCAAGTGGTCGCCGGTACCGCCCAGCATCCTGGCCAGCATGTGCCCGCGAGCCTGATTGTGATCGGTGCCGTGAATGAACCCCGGCGGTTTCAGCCGGCTGTTGGCATCCGTGCCCTCGTCGAGCATGTCGCGCGTGATCGTGGCATGCATCTCAAACGGCCGACCGTGCTCGTCACGGACGAACACGACCCTGCCGCCCCACGTATGGTCCGGGGAACAGCCGGCCAGGCCCAGGGGATCCGCCAGCGTGAACGGATTGGGCACGTAGGCGTAGTGATTCGCCGCCGGTGCCAGACCGAGGGGGTCAGGACTGATATAGCGGCCGGTTTCCGGATCGTAGTAACGATGGACGTTGTAATGCAGTCCCGTCTCGGGGTCGAAGTACTGCCCCGGATACCGCAGCGGCGTGTACGCGGTGGCGTCGCTGTTCCACTGCGTTGCACCCCAGGCCGTGCTCCGCGCCCGCCAGCACACGGCTCCGTCGGGCGCGATCATGTAGCTCGGGCTGCCGCTCAGGTCGGCCACGATGGCGAAGAAACGCCGGTCGATGTCCTCCTGGTCCTCGTCCCTGCTCTTCGCCTCCCGCTGGGCCAGCGGGTACAAGCCGGCGTAGTCCCACACGAGGGTGGTGCCACCGGACCGCTGCTCGGCCAGCTGAGCACCGTCCCAGAAGTAGTCGATCGCTTCGATGACGGTCCCGTCCGCGTGGTGGTGGGACTTGGCGATCCTCCGCCCGAGGCCGTCGTAGAGGTAGCGCCAGACGGTGCCCCGCGGGGTGCCGACCCGGACCAGGCGGTCTTCGGCATTCCACTCGAAGGTCCAGGTCAACTGCTTCCCGCTCAGGGTCCGGATGCTGCGTGTCGTCAGCCGTCCCTGCGCGTCGTAGGAGTAGCTGGTCCTACCGGAACGAGTCAGGCGGGTGCCGTCGTAACGCCGCTCGCCTGCGCTGTCCTGGCCGGGCGCAGGAGAGGGAAGCTCGGTTCGAATTTGGTCGCCCGCAGCGTTGTAGGAGTACTGCTCGCTCCAGCCGCGGGCCTGCACGCCGGTGATGCGGCCGGCTGTGTCCAGGGTGAATGTGCGGCGGCCAGTGACGCTGTCGTCGATGCCGACCGGAGTACCGTCGGGCTGGTAGGTGAAGACCCTCTCGAGAACCTCCGCATCGGTGCTGCTGACGCTGTGACGGGTGATCCGTCCGACCGGATCCCAGTCCTGCCGCATGGCCAGCGAACTGTCGAGGGTCCGGGAGGTCTCCCGGCCGAGCGCGTCGCGGTCGAAGCGGAAGGTGTGTTCCCCGACGGAGTACGCGGCAAGGCCGTCGGCCCCGTAGTCGAGCCTGCTCTCGGCACCGGAGGGGGTACGCCGCCACGTGCGCCGGCCTTGCGCGTCGTATGCGTAGTGGAACGTGCGCCCGTTGACCGTCTCGGCCACGACACGCCCTGCGGCATCGGCTTCGAGCGTGATGCGCGCGTCAGCGCTGGATATCTCGTGAAGGCTGCCCGTGGGGGCGTAGGAGAACGTCGAGACCGCCCGGTTGCCGTCAGACACCTGGACGACCCGGCCAAGGGCATCACGCTCGTAGGCAAGGCTCTGCCCTGCCGCATTCGTTCGCATGATCAGGCGTCCGGCAGCGTCGTGCCCGTAGGTCATCGTGCGGCCGTCGAAGTCGGTCTCCTCGACGAGCCTTCCTGCCCGGTCGTAGACATACGTCCACTCCCGCCCCCGGGCGTCGGTGACCTTGGTCAGGCGCAGCTCGCTGTCGTGGGCGAAGGCGTAGCCGATGCCCTCGGAGCTGCGCGTGGCGGCCGGGAGATCGAAGTGGGTGTAACTGTGGGTGCTGGTGCGGCCCATCCGGTCGGTATGAGCCACAAGGTTGCCCTCACCGTCCCAAGTCCATTCCTCGCGGGTGCCGTCCGGCAGCTCGCGCCAGGACAGGCATCCGTCGGTCGTCCATCCCTGGCGAAGAGTGCCCCCCACCGCGTCGGTGACAGCAGTGATGCGGCCGAAGGCATCCCGGGTGCAGGTGGCAGTGGCCCCGTTCGCTGCGGTGACCAGCACAGGCAGCCCGGCCGCGTTGTTCGAGACACGGACCGGACCACCTGCCGCGGGACGGATCTCGCTGACAGCGCCCGCGCCGTCATGCACGTAATCCGTTCGCTCGCCGGCGGGGCTGATCACGGCCGTGCGGTTGCCTGCCGCGTCGTACTCGTACCGGTACCGCGCACCGCCACGCTCGACAACCTCGAGCGGCAAGTGCAGATCGTCATAGATCGCGGTGGTGCGCTCTCCGTCCGGCGCAGTCATGGCGATGATGTTGCCCACCCCGTCGCGCTCGAGCCGCGTCGTGTGCCCAAGGGGGTCCGTGACAGCCAGAAGCCGGTCGTAAGCGTCGAAGGCGTACCGGGTCGTGTTCCCCAAAGGATCCGTCTCGGCGACGATCTGGTGCCGGTCGTTGAGCTGGAAGACGGTGGTGGCACCGGTGGAGTCCGTGTACCTGGTGCTCCGGCCGCCGGTCTCAGGATGGGACTCGTAGGCGAAAGCGGACGACAAGAACCCCTCAGGACCGATCGTGCGCACCACACGCCCTGCATCGTCATAGACGTACTGGTAGGTCGAGTTGTTCCGGTCAGTCCATGAGGTGATACGGGTGTCCGTGTCGTAGGTGTATCGCAGCGGCAACCCGGAGGAGTTGACCACCGTCTCCAGGTTGCCCTCCTGGTCGTAGCCGAAGCGCCTGACCGTGACCGGACCCTCGGGCGTACGCAGCGCGAACTCGGTGACGCGCTCATCCTCGACGGTCACAGCGACCTGATAGCCGCCGTCGTGCACCACCCTGACCGGGGCACCGTCGCCGCGGCGCGCGAAAGTGATCCCGTTGTGATTGCGGTCCTGGACCTCAGACAGCCAGTAGGCGGAGGACTCGCTGTACGGACTGCCAGTGAAGAACCGGGTCAACCCCGAAGAAGAATCGAAGACCCGGTACGTCGTCACCGCGTTGTCCTGGCCCGCGTACACCAAAGCGAGCCGCGGACCTTCCACCGGAAGAACTCCCTCACTGTCACCAGGCCCCGGCAGCCGCGGATAGATCAGCACCGAGCCGTCCTCCCGCGCCCAGATCGCCATCTGCCCCCGCGAATCCAGCTCGATGCGCTCATCCAGCGTGGATGCCCAGCTCCGCCCGAACCACCGGCCGTAACGGTATTCAGACAGATGGATACGGCTCAGGACGAGGGAAAGGACACCAGGCAGCGACAGGTCTGTCTGCGGCAGCACCATCTCACCGGTCGCGACATCGACCGGGTCGGTCTCGCAAGTCTTCTTCCTCAGCGAGATCGCGTTGCGACGCGCATCCTCCTTGGCCTCATCCAAGCGGTCCGGCTTGGCACGCCCGTCGTCAGCTCCCGTGCGCCTCCCGCCGGAGCCTCCCGTTCTTCCACCCGGTCCGCCCTCGTCCTTACGATTGCCGCCCTTGATGCTCCTGACGGCGTCGCGGACATCGCCGTCGGTGTCCTTGTGGATCTTAGAGCCGCCCTTGATGCTCCTGACGGCGTCGCGGACATCGCCGTCGGTGTCCTTGTGGATCTTAGAGCCGCCCTTGATGGCGTCGGGGAGCTTCTTGCCGACGTGGTCGCCGAGGTCGTCCAGCGCCTTGGTGAGCTTCTCCGTAACGCCGTCGATGGTGGTGTCCAGGACCGCGGTCAGGGAGTCCTTGCCCTTCGCCCGGCCGTGCGCGCCCTTGGCCTTGCCGAGCTTGCCCTTGGTCTTGCCCTGCATGGCGACCTGCACGTTCGCCAGATGCAGCCCTGTCTTGCCGTGCGCGTCATGGTCGATCTCCGGACCGCCCCCAGGACCGGTCGACCCGCCGGCCGAGTTGAGCTGCAGACCGTCCTTGCCCGCCTGCACCGTCTGGTTCCTGTTGTAGCCGTCCTGCACACCGGCCACGTTCAGCGCGGTCTGGATCGCCAGGTCCGCCACCACGTTCTCAATCGCGGCGACCGCGGGCTGAGTGAGCGTCGCGACGATCTCGGCGACGGCCGCCTCGGCCATCTCCTTGAGGATCCTCTTGAACGCGATACGCGTGGCCGCGATCTTCGCGCCGGCGAGCAGCGTCGACAGACCGGCTGTCACCGGCGCGAACGCCAGGGTGATACCCACGGTGGCGCACAGATCGGCGAGTTCGCCAACGGCGGCGATCTTCCGGGCGACGATGATGTCCGCGACTCGGTCCAGCGCACCCGCGATGATCCGCGCCGCCTTGGCCAAGTCCTTGTGCTTGCCCTGCACCTTGGCCCAGTGCTTGTCCAGTGCGGTCAGCGACTCCGACTGCCCTGTGGACAGCAACCGCTGGATGTGCCCGTGCGCGGCCGCACCATCGTCCTCCGCGTCGTCGGCGAACTCCCGTAGCGCGTCCGCCATGTCGCGGTAGGCGTCCTCGTCGACGTTCGGCCACCCCACACCGACAACATCCAGCATCGTGTCGACACCCTCAGGAATCGTGTAACCCACGACCCAAACCCCCGCTTCAGCACTATCTGCCAGACAAGATCCACAGGATGCCATGCGGCGCTGACACCAGCCCAGACGGTTCTCGGTCACCACTGCAACACAGCAAACCCAAAGGCCAGCCGACCCGGTTCGTCAGGTCAGTGATGTTCGGCCTGCGCGTTTCCGGTCAGGGCCGTCAGCCGGGGGAGTGGCACGGATCGCCCCAGCCGTCACCCGGAAGCGTTCGCGTGATCAAGGTTGCGAAGAACCGAATCGCCGCCGAGCACGAGGGCGAGCAACTGATGATCCGGCTCTCGGCCGCTGGACCCTGGATAACTCCCCATATCCGGAGTCCAGAAACGGGCTCATCTCCGGCGAACAGGACGGGCCATGACAGGCAGTCGGGTAACAGTCGTACCGGTCGTCACCCCGGCGCCGCCGGCCCGGCCCGAGGACTACGACACCGCGACCCGGGCCGCCCTCGACCACATTGACGGCCAGGCGGTGCGCGCGGTCGCGGACGGCCGCCCGGAGCGCACCCGCAAGGGCTACGCCCAGGACTGGGCGAGCTGGAGCAAGTTCTGCGCCGACAGCGGCGTCCCGCTGCTCGCCGTCACCCCCGGCACCCTGGTATGGGCCGTCGCTGACCCTGGCGAATGATGCCCGTCGGCATGACACTAGCCCTGCCTGGCTGTCCTGGCTCGGGGCAGTACCGGCACTGAAGCTGATCGAGCAGGTGAGCGTGGAGGCGATCAACCGGCACGATGTCAGCCTGGCCAACGCGTTCCGGGAGGGTATGGGGATCCCCATGCCTCGGGTCGCGAGCCCGATCGTCTCCGTGCGCGGCATACCGGACGCGGAGCAACGACTCGACGGGCAGGGCCTGCGCGCATCCGTCCGGGGCGATGGTGTGCGGCTCGCCTTCCACCTGTACAACAACCAGGAGGATGTCCAGAAGGTCCTGCGAGCGCTGGGCCCGAGGCGCGCCTGGTAACCCAGCAGCATCTGGGACCCGAGCGGGGGGGCTCGTGTCCCAACGCAACCGCGCTGACCGGTCTGCATCCGGGCCCTGGCGGGCGGCGGGGCATCCGCCGGGGCCCCGGCAGTCACCTGCAGTGCTGCCGGTCCCCAGCCGGTCGGCCAGCGCCGATCGGCCGCCGGGCCGCAGGCCGAACGCCTCGGGACCGGCCGCAGCTCCCGGCGCAGAACCCCGACAGGGAGAAGACGCTGGGGTTCAGGGAACACCAGGGGTGGAGCAGGTGGCCGATTTCCTCTTGATGACCAAGCAGATGGCCACGGCCTCGACCTGAGCTACCCGACCGCCTCCGGTTCGACGCAGGCCCAAAGGGCCGAGGAGTGTCAGCGGTCCGCCCTGCTCTTGGACCACGGCAAGCCGCTACACGACGTTCGCGCTGAATTCCCTCCCCGAGACCGCTGGTCACAGGGCCGGCTTCTGATGCCGGGCGAGGAGTCCGGTGAAGAAGTCCGTCAGGATCCGCTCGCCGCCCGGCGCGGTGAGTTCCCAGCCGCCGAAGCGGTAGATCTCGTATCCGGCCAGCCTCAGCCGGCGGTCCTCGGCGACCATCTCCGCGTACAGCCGCGGCACGGCGGTATGGGTGACCCGGCCCTTCTCGTCGGGCGGGTTCGCGATCCCGTAGTGCTGCACCCCGTCGACCTCGATGACGATGCGGGAACGATCCGGGGCCAGGATCAGGAAGTCCATCCGCTGCCGGTACAGCGCCCCGGACTGCTTGCCGCTCCTGCGGCTGTAGGGGTCGTAGTGGAGGTAGACCTGCGGGATCAGCGCGGGCAGGTCGAAGCCGCCGTCCTCGGCGTAACGGGCGCAGTAGGTGATCATGAGCAGCTGTTCGGGCGGGGAGTCCAGCGACCGGTACAGGCGCCGGTACAGCGCGTCGGCGGCGCTCTTCTCGTCGGCGTCCGGGTGGTGCTTCTTCCTCCACCAGGCCACCATTTGCCGCCAGGTCAGCCCGTGCGGCGGCAGGGGGTCGGTGAAGACCAGGCAGTTGTCGGAGTTGCGGACGATCTCGACGTCGTTGTTCACGGCGTCGCGCAGCACGATCTGTGGCTTCGCCCCGTCGGCGGCGAAGATGAGGTTCTTGAAGCTGTTTGAGGGCCCCTTGGTGAACCGGCGTTCGTACTCCAGCTCCTGGAGGTCCTCCAGCGCGTCGCGGGTGGGGCCCAGGAGCTGCTCGATGCAGTCCCGCCGGGCCTTCCAGCTGCCGCTCATGTTGTTGTCGCGCCAGTAGGTGCCGAACCCGCGCGGCCCGTCGAACGAACGGAACGGCCAGGACGGCGGCTCGAGGGCGAGGCGTTCCAGAACGGCGCGGTGGGCCTTGATGACGATCGGCACGCTCTCGTCGTCCAGTTGTCTGCCCTCGCCGTCGGTGCCGTGGGAGACGAAGTCGTGGTGCAGCAGCCGGGTCAGCGCGATGGCCACGTCCAGGTCGGTGTGACCTGTCGGCGGGCCGAACCGCATGGACTCGACCAGTTCGGTGTCGAGCACCCAGGGCTGCGCCCATCCGTCGCCGCTGCTGAAGAACGCCGTCAGCTCCACGCCCACCCCCGCTGGTGATCCTCCAGGACATCGTCGGCCGTTGGCGACGCGGCCACCAGAGGGCGCGCGACCCTCGTGCCGTCGCGACCACGTCCCGGCCGTCTCCCTGTACCCGCACCTGCCACCGTCTCGGCGCCGCCGTCACACCTCGGCGTTACTGGGGCGTTCGGGCCCGAGATAGCGCACGGCCGGGAAACGCTCGGCGAGGCGCATCACCACGGTGGCGTGCCCGCGCGCGGCGAGGTCGCGCCGGGCCTCTTCCATGTTCAGGATCTTGTCCATGGTGTAGATCTCCGTGCAGGGACCGAGGTCGATCTGGTGCTCGCCGAGGGTGAAGAGCATCCCCTCGTAGCCGGCGGTGACGCGGAACATCCCGGCTCGGATGTCCCCCAGTTGGGTGAGGGCTTCGGCGCTGTCGACGCCCACGGACACGGTGCTGCCCCGCAGCACGATCTCCTCCCCGTCGAGCAGGGAGAGAATGTCCTTGACCTCACGCGCATCGCGCTTGGTGAAGTCGTCGGGGACGGGGAAGAAACAGCCAGTCCTGCTCTGCAGCCGCGTCAGGTCGTCGAAGGCATCGGCCCACAGCTGGGCTTCGCCCGGCTCCCAGCCCTGAGGCGTCATGGTCGTGCTGATCGGTGCCCGCACCCGGCCCGCTGGCTCCCCGGCGAAGGCGAGTTCCATGCAGCGACCGGGCGTGGCCTGGCTGAGCAGCCGGAGCACCGGCACCATCGTCTGCGGCATCGCCGCCTCGGGCGGCTGGAAGGAAAACTTCAGCTGAGCGGAGAGATCGCGTTGGTCGTAGCGCAGCCGCACTCGCATCAACCCGGTCATGTCACTGCCGTGGAGGGTCCCGCCGTCCATGCCGCTCACCCGGTGCGTGAAGGACACGGGCAGAGAGGCGAGCGGAACGCCCGAGGGCAGCTGGACGACGACCTGCCCTCGCAGTGGCGGCGTCACCACCTGGCGGGGCGATGCGATGCGCACACCGCCCACCGTGATCCGCTCCAGCCCCAGCCCAGCGGGGCCCGACAGGGCGGCTTCGGCGAGATTGTCCGTGCTCAGCTCCACCTCTCCGCCGAAGCGCATGGTCTCCTCGAACCGCAGCCTTCGGCGGGCCTCCTGCGGGTCTCCGTCGGCGAAGCGGACCCGCCCGGTGAACCGGATGGTGCCCTGCCCGTCCGGGTCGGGCCCCTGCGGCGTCAGGTGCACGACCGTCCGACCGTCGGCGTCCAGGGAGGTGTGCACCGCGTGGTGGGGGGAGATCTCCTGGACCCGCGTATGCAGCGCGCTGGCCCGCTCGACGTAGTCGGAGATCCCGCCGGCCAACGTGTCGCGCTCGGCACGCGCCTCGGCGATGCACTCCAGGACATAGCCCTCGGCCTCCTGCAGCGCGTAGCGCACCAGATCGGGATGGGCCGCGAACTTCTCGTCGAGCCAGCTGCGCCCCCGCCACCACCGCACGAACGGGAACTCATCGCGCAGGCCGTCGAACCACCGCTGCTCGACCGGGTTCGGGTCGATCGGCACGAGGAGATCCCAGTGGTCCGGCTGGTGACGGGCCGCTGACACCAGCGACCGCTCCACCTGCCTGCGGCGTCCCGCGGTCATCCGGCCGGTGAACGACTTCGCCTCGTACACGACCAGTCCATCGTCGTCGGTGTACTCGAACAGGTCCCGGCCGCCGTCCCCGCCCGTCCCGTCGACCGGCTGCGCCCGCTTGCGCAGGCGCATCACCAGCAGCGTCACCAGGGACTCCGACAGCCTGGGGTTCTCGGCCAGCTTCTCCCACGGAACTCTCACCACACGTCCACCCTACGAACCCGCTCTGACATCCCGACCCGCTCCGTACGCCGAACGCCTCGCCCCGGCGCCGCCCCCGGCCCTGGCGGGCAGGGCGAACGGTGCCAGGGGCTGCCGACCGGCCCCCGTCGCCCGCCGTAGGGGCCAGCTGCCTGTGCCTGCCGGCCGGTACGGGCCCGCCGGTGTACGCGGCAGGCCCGTACAGGCCCAGGGCCCTCGGACTCCCGGGCGTTGATCAGGAGGAGACGCGCACGGGTTCGGCGTAGGTGGTGAAGAGCCGGTCGCCGGTGAGCTGGTGGTGCGCGAGCTGTTCCCGGACCACCTGTTCGTCCGCCCAGCGGTCCGGGCTGGCGGCGAGCGCCGCCGCGTAACTCGTCACGGCCTCCTTCAGTTTCTCGAACAGGGCCGGGGTGACGACGCGCATGCCTGGCACTGCGGTGGCCTTGGCGTCGCTGACCCGGCTGGGGTGCAGCATGACCGGCAGGGCCTCCACCTCCGGGTTGTGATCGTTGAGCCAGCGGACGCTGCCGCCGAGCTGGTCCATGTCCTTCTTCGCGATCGTGTCGGTTGTGCAGCCCGTCTTCAGCTCGGTGACGGCCTGCTGCGCGGCCGAGAGCGCCCACAGGTTGTCCGGGCCCGTGCCGTACAGCTTCTCTGGGCGAGTGCTGGCGAACCCGAGATGCCCGCCCAGGCTCTGCCAGGCCGCCTCGGCGTCGTCGGAGCGCTCGTCATCGCCCCAGACCACTTCCTCGAACAGCGCCTGCACGCCGAGCCTCAGGCTGATGCCGTCGCGGTAACGGCCCGCCAGGAACTCGGCGGCGGCACGCGACTGCACCGCGGCCGCCTTCAACTGGACGGGGGCGCCACCGTTCACAGAACGCAGGACGAACATGTTGTCGTTCAGCGCGCCAGCCAGAGCCTGCTGGGCGGCCACAGGGTCGGTCAGGTGCAAGTAGGCGGCCTTCTGCTCCCGCAGCCAGCCCCGCAGCGCGATGTCGCTCCCGCCGAGGTCGTTGACCGCCTTCTGCACCCGCTCGGCCGCGGCCGAGGGGCGGCCGGTGGCCGCGAAGTCGAACGCCTCCCGCAGCGCGATGGCTTCCGGCCGCACCGTCCCGTGGTCGGTGTAGCGCACCTCCGCCAGCGCCCGCCGACTGCGTTCCCTCCACTGCGGCACTCGCCGCAGGCAGGCGCGCAGCGCCTGGCGCACCGCGTCCAGCCCTTCGCCCTTGATCTGGCCGGCGATGTCCCGGCTCAGCTTCAGCTGCGCCTGCGTAGCGGGGGAGAACAACGCCAGGTGGCGGGCGTCGTGGATCGCCGTGGCGAGCTTGGCGCCCAGCAACAGGACCGCGCAGTAGTCCTCGCCGTCGCGCACGCCCCGGCCCATGCCCTGCTCGATCCGCTGGACCTCCCTGGCCAGGCGAACGGTGCTGTCGGCCAGCGCGACGGCCTCGCGCCGCTCCACTGCGTCGAGGGGCCGGGGGATTCCGTCGAGGACCAGCAGACGGCAGGCGTCGGCCGGGAGGTTGACGCCGTCGTACTTGTTGACCAGCACCACCAGGCCCACGTGACCGGCCTGCAGCTCTTTGACGCCCGCCTCGAGGTCGCCGACCCGCCACGTGTGGTCGGCGTAGCGTGCCCACGCCGCCGCGGCCCGGTCGCTGGGCACTAGCACGACGACGTTGACCGGCTCGGTCTCGGCTATGCCGTCACCGTCCTGGTCCCCGTCGGCGAACTGGCGAGCCAGCACCCGCACGGCCTCCTCGTCCAGGTCCGGGTTGAGCGCCACCGGGGCGAGGATCATCCGCTCACCGAGGTCGGCGGCGCTGCCCGGCGTGACGGGCTGGGCGACGAGCTTGGGGTCAGCCCCGAAGTCGGTGACCAGGGCGCTGTCGTCGGCGAGCGTCGCGGTCAGGTAGACCCGGCGGCGGGCGCGCACGAACGAGGTGATGCGGTCGATCGGCGGGCACGAGGGCCGGATCTCGATCGCCGACGACGTCGCCGTCGCGGTGCACAGGTGCAGCACCTCCGCGAGCAGCGGCCACACGAACTCGAAGACCCGCTCCTTCCGGTGCGGGCGCAGGATCTTCAGCACCTCGTCGTGCTTGTCGGCCCACGCCCAGAACGGGATCGGCGCCAGAGCCGTGGGGTCCTTGTCCTCCAGCCCCGCCCAGGCGTTCGCCGACTGGTGGCGCAGGTCGTGCGCGAACAGCTCCAGCAGCTTGTCGTACGCGTCGTGCCCGGCGGGCACCCGCAGCCGGAACTGGTCCTCGGTCCGGGCCAGAGCGGCGTGCGCGTCATCGACGATGACGATGCCCAGCTCGAGCGGTTCCTTGCCATCGCCGACGACGCCGAAGGCCGACTTGCCGTTGATCAGCTTCTGGTAATTCGTCACCAGCACGGCCTGGGCCGTGAGGAACGTCGGGTCGTACGGGTCGTCCGTGGTGGCGATGTTGAGCTTGGCGGCCTCCTGGCGGACCTGCTTGGCCAAGTAGTTGTCCGGCGTCAGGTACACGGCCTTGCCGATGCCCTCGTTCAGCGTGCTCTGCGCGATCAGCAGACCGACGGCCGTCTTGCCCCCGCCGGTGTTCTGCTTGATCACCACATCCTGCTGCTCACGTCGGTGGAACCACTTGTCCAGCACTTCGCCCTGTTCATGCCGCAGATACGGCCACGGCCGGCTGGCGAGCCCCGCATAGATGTCCCGGGGCCGCAGCAGCGCCTCGCTGTCCCCCGTGCCGATCAGGTCCCAATTCAGCGCCATCTCGCTGTCCTCCCTCACCTGACCAGGCGGCGCCACGCCGCCTGCCCTCCGTCGTTCTTGAGCTCCGCCGCACAGATGGCGACGCCATTCGCGACACCGGCCTCCCCAGGCGCCGGTGCGGCCCCTGCGGTCTAACCCCTCACGAGGTGCCTCCCGGCACGCCTGACAGCAGCGGCCAGGAGGGGGATCTGTTCGCAGACCTGGCCCAGTCCCGTCAGGCCGGCAAGTCCGCTCGGCCGTCGCTGTCACCGTCCAGCCGAGGAGGGACGACTCGCGGCACAGGCCGCGAGGTGACCAGGGCGAGCCACTGCGCCTCGGTGACCGTCGGCCACCGCCGCGTGCCCATGCGGCTGCGCAGCCCGATCAGGTCGGCGGCCCGTCCCTCGGCTGCCTCGATCGCCTTCGGAGGGCTGAACGGATCGGCCTCCACGACGAACACCCCGGCGAAGACGCGGGCCCGCTCCGGGTGCCGGAAGTGATTCCGCAGCCGGGCGCCGACGCCCCCGTCGCGGTGCGCCTTGCCCAGCCACCGCAGCCGCCCGTCGGCGTCAACCGCCAGGTACAGCCCGGCGAGTACGTCGTCCAGCACCGCGAGGGTCTCCTCACGGTGCTGCGGGCCGAGGCCGCAGCGGACGGGCCAGCCGCCGAGCGCGAGGGGCCCCAATGCCGTCCACGCGTGGCGAAGCGCTCGCGCGTCGACCACCGGTCCGGCGACCGGTTCCGGGCAGCAGTCGTCGATCACAGCTCCCACACCGCCGCTCCGGCCTGGTCCAGCAGGTCGACGACCTTCGTCCACTCCTTCTTGATCTCGTTGATGTCCTTCACGTACAGCTTCTGGACCTCGGGGGGTTCCTCCTCGGCGCCGGCTTCCTTCCGGGAGCGCACGGCGTCCTGGATGTGCTCCAGGAGCCGCTCGATCTGCTCGGCGGCGGTGGCGACGGCGTCGGCGCTGTTGTCGACCTGGGTGGTCAGCGCCGCGCGCAGGCGGGTCATGCGGGTGAGCGCGTCTTCCGCGATCTCGTCATCGACCTCGACGGAGACCTCGCCGCTGTCGTCGGCGGTGTCCTCTTCCGTGCCGCCGTCGGAGTCGTCCGAGGGCGGCACGTCCTTGCCTTTGCCCTTGCCGGCGGACGTCTTGGGGAAGGTGGCGTCGAACCAGTTCTTGTCGGCCAGGACGTTCTCGCGCGGGTGGCCGTGGGCGTCGGGCGCCCAGAACGTGCCGGGTGCCTGGCCGTCGACTCCAGCAGAGGCATCGGGGGCGCGCAGGACCGACTCCGCGAACGCGCACAGCAGTTCGCGGGTGACGCCCTCGGGCGGGCTGGTGTAGGCGTTCACCAGGGCCAGGACCGCGTTGGAGGGGGGACGACGCACGCCCTTGCGGTCCTCGCTCTTCTCCGAGCCCTGGCCGGAGGTGATGAACGGCTCGGGCGCGTTGATCAGGCCGGGCAGCAGGTGCCTGCGCACCAGGATTTCCCAGGCCGCGGCGTCCCCCTGGCGGCAGGCGTTCATCAGCGAGGTGAGGCTGCGCGCATCCGGCCGCACCCCGAACTGCACGTTGCGCGCGCTGAACGCGCTCTTGGCGGCGAGCAGGTTTCCACGGTTGGCGAAGTGCTGGGCGACCACGGCCGCCCACACCTCCGTCCGGCGTTCGGCCTTGGGCCCGTTCGACTGGCTCCACGGTGCTTCCTGCAGGGCGGCGCGCACCACCGGCCAGTACCGGCCGGTGGGCATGTGCGCCCGCGGCGGCAGGTTCTCCGGGCGCGGCGGGATCGGCGGGAACAGCATCACCGTGGTGCAGCGGATGGCCACGTCGCGCAGTGTCATCGGGCTCACCTCGTCGCCCGGAGACAGCAGCACGGCGAGCACGTCCAACGCCCGGGCTCCGACCAGGGCATCGGCGATCGCGTCCACGTCCAGGGTGCTTGCCGCGATCCGGTCCTGGGCGACCTCCTTGGCGAGCAGCTCACCGAGCAGCTCCTTGGCCTGGTAGGCCTTGACCAGGGTGGACCACAGGCCCAGACCACGGTCCTCGTTGTCGTAGCCCAGCTGGCCGCGCAGGTGGTCGTGCACGTTCAGCTGGCGCAGCGACTCCTCCAGCCGCTCCGGGGTCCGGGCGCCGACGACGACACGGGCGGGAACCTGGGCGATCCGCTGCGCCCGGTCAGCCCGCTCCTCCAGCTCGTGGCCGGGGACGGTGTATGCGGCGTTGAGCAGGGTGCTGATCCGGCGCAGGATCTCGCCCAGCCCAACCAGGACCAGCCGCCGGTTCTCCTCTTCGCCCGGCAGCCGCAGCACCGACTGCGGTACACCGGTCAGCATCTGCTGAGCCTCCAGCCCGTAGGCCTGCAGCCGGGCGTCGCCCCGGTTGTTGCCGGTGACATGGAAGCCCCGCCAGGGGGATACGGCGGATCCGTCCCGGCCGGTCATCGGGACCTGCTGCAGGACAACGACGGTGGAGTCCCGCTGCCCCTCGTGCACCAGGGACTCGATCAGGTCGTAGGAGCGCTGCCGTCCGCGCTCGCGCAGCTTGTCCACGGCGTACTGCTGCAGCGCGCCGGCCACGTCGGAGCGGACCTGCTCCGTGCTCAGCGCGGCGAGCGGCACACCGTCCTCGACCACGGCACGCACCGTCGGCAGCGGCCGCCGCCAGCCCAGCGCCTTCTCCCGCAGGTTGAGTTCCTTCTCCGCATGGGCGAGCTCGCTCTCGGCGTCGCGGACCGCGGCCACCGCCGCGTCCTTCTCCGCCAGCGACGCGGTCACCGCCAGACGACGCTGCGCGTCCTTCGCCCGGGCCACGGCGATCTTCAACCCGGCCACCTCCCGCTGCTGGTCGACGAGTTCCTCGAGACGGACCAGGTTCTCCGGGGTGGGGTGCAGCCAGTCGCTGCGCGTGCGGTCGTTCAGCGGCCAGGGCAGCGTTGCCGCGCCGTGCAGTTCCACCCTCAGCAGCAACAGCGCGTCGTCGGTGTCCCGGGCCTCGACCTGGTAGGCGGTTTGGCGCAGGAAGCGGCTCCCGTCGCGGCGCCGTTCGATGACACGCTTGGCCTCGCCCCGGCCGAGCGCCGGGGCGAGCGCCTCCAGCACCGCCCGCCGGGGCACAGGCGCGACGCCCTCGGCCGCGCAGGTGTTGGTGATGGCCTCGTAGAGGTTCTCCGCCCACTCAGAGGTGGTCGGGTACGGGAAGGGCCCCTCGGGGGCCTTACGGGTAGACATGGAAGCAGATGGTCCTTCTCCCGGAAGCCCTCATGACCCCGGGTGCGAACGAACGCATCCGGCGGTCCTGCCGGGTGCGACACGCACCCGAGACACAGGAACTCCGGTCCAGGGAGCACCCGCACGGGCCGCCGTCACCGTCACGCACACCGAGCGCGCACCGGTGAAGACCGTCTGCCTCTTTGAGTCCACCACCGGAGACTGTGCACGCCACCGGAAAACTACCGCCTAACGGCGGGGCTCCGCGGCGCACGGCTCACGCCCTCTCCGCCGACGGCGGCACGGGGCTGGCAGGTCATCGAGACCACTGACGTGCCCTAAAAGTCTGTCAGATACCCAGTAAATCGGACAAGTCGCATAGAGGACGCGCGTAGAACGACAAGATCACACGACTGGGAAGCGCGCCGCGCGGATTCCCCCGCTGTACCTCACGCCTGTGCAACCCAACTCCATGCCGCTGCAGACCGGTTCACGCAGGACGCGAGCCACGTGGCAATGAACGCGACCGCCTCGTCGTCATGCCCAGGAGGCGGAAGAGGTCCGCATCCGGACCGCGGGCCTGCTCCACGAGCGTCTCGCGCCGCCCGTCGAAGAGCCGACTCCAGGCACACCCCTCCATGAGGCCTCGCCCGCGTGTTGAGGCTGCTCGTGCCCGCTATGACTACCAGCCAGTCGGCCAGAGGGCGGGGCATGCGAGGTCAACTGGCGCAGGCTCCGGCGGACCCCCAACGGAGGAAGTCCGCGCTGCTGTCGCCGACGTCGATGGCTACGGCGTACTGGATGTAGCGCCATTCCTTGCCGGAGCGCGCCTCGGCGAGGACGGCCTGACAGGCTACGTCGGCGGCGATGTCTGCCCACCTGTCCCGTGTGGGCTGGTCCCAATTGGGCTTGCTGGCCCATACGTACATCGCGCCTTCGTCGGGGGCGAAGCCGACGGACATGTTGTAGTGGTCGAGCCACTCGGGCTGATTGCGGGCGCGCGAGTTGCCCTGCCACTCGGAGATGATGGAATTCACGCTCTCCTCGGCCACACGGATCTCGGTCTCGTCCGTGCTGGGGATTTGCGCCTGCTCCAGGCCGGCGTCGGTCGGTCGCCACTCAGAGCCCTGGCTCTCACCGGAGGTGTCACGGTTCTGGACGGACGTGCTGCATGTGGTGTTGGCACGGAAGTTGTCCTCCCACACGATGCTGGGTCCGTCTTTGCCGGCTGTGTCGACGACGACGTATTCGTTGTAGGGGAAGTCCGGATAGGACTCGTTGATGTCCCGCAGGCCCAGGCAGGCCAACTCGGCTATCTCGTGCACCGCTACCGGAGGGAGTTCCTGGCCGCTTGCCGTGATGTATACCTCCGCTCTGCGCTCGTGGAACGTGAGCGTGTGCTCCTGGTCGGGGTAGTCGACCGGGTCGAGCCATGCTCCTGTTCCCATCGCTCCGAAAGTGTCGTGCTCGGCCGGAGTTCGTGCCGGCCGGGATTCCTTCCACGTGGCGAGGGTCGCCTCTGACGAATCCGCCGTCTTCGTGCTCTTCACGGCCCCAGCGCTGCCCTTGCCGCTGCTGCGGGCAGCGTCGGGTGTACGGCTCGCCGTGTCCGTAGCCGGTGCGGGCTGATTGGCGAGGCTGTCACTGGGGCTGTTTGTCTGGGAGAGGAGAACGCCGGTGATCGCCCCGATCAGGGCAGCGGCTCCGATGAGCATGGCGACGGTACGGCCTTTGCGTCTCCCGGCGGGAGATTGCCACGTCGGGTCGTCCGGCAAGGGCAGGTCCCACTCGGCGGCGACGAGGTCCCCGACACGGGTCGGCTCCAGCCCTGGGCCTTCTGCGGGTATGACCTGTGTGGCCTCAGAAGCGAGGAGCAGCGAGCATTTCTCGGCTGCGCCGATGGCGGGGATCCGCTCTTCGGGATCCTTGGCCAGCGCCTGCTCCAGGATCTCCCGCAGCTCTGCCGGAACGCCGTCCAGGTCCGGGTCGCCGGACATGACGCGGTAGGCCACCGCGTCGGGTGCACCAGTCCCGAACGGGAGCCGTCCGGTGGCTGCATAGGCTACGAGAGCGCCCCAGACGAACATGTCTCCGTCTGGCCCGGCGGTGCCGGTGCGATAGTTCTCGGGGCTGATCCATCCCGGTGTACCGGTCATGACGCCAGTGCGGGTCACGCTGGTGCCGTCGGCTGCGTGGGCGATGCCAAAGTCCAGCACGCGCGGGCCGGTCGGGGTGAGGATGACGTTCTGCGGTTTCACGTCCCGGTGCACCACACCTGCCTGGTGGATCGCGGCCAGGGCGTGCGCGGTGCCAGCCGCGAGGGCATACAGCATGCCGCCTGCGAGCGGACCATGTTCGGACAGGTGCTGGTCGAGGGTGGGGCCCGGGGCGTACTCAGTCGCCAGCCATGGGGCGCCGGCCTCCGGATCGGCGGCCAGAAGAGGTATCAGACAAGGCCCCTGTACCCGGGCGGAGAGTTGTACCTCTCGGCGGAACCGGGCCCGGAACTCAGGGTCCTCGGCGTGAGCTGCACGGATGACCTTGACCGCGACACGCGCGCCCGTAGCGTCGAGTCCGGCATGAACCGTTCCCATACCGCCCGACCCGAGACGGCCGATGATCCGGTAAGGGCCGATCTTGGACGGATCACCAGGACGGGCTGGCAGAACCCGACCGCCAGAACCAGCAGCGCTCACAGGTACTTCTTCCTTCTCCGCAGGTGATACTCGAGGCTTGGCGAGTTCGTGCGCCTGCCCAGGCATCCAGCCGTTGGATGGTAGCTGTGACCCGGCGGAGTAGGGGCTGACTTGTGCGGAAAGCACGCTTCGCCGCCCTCGATGTCAGCGGCCAGCCGGGCTCTCGACAAGAGCCCGGCGGACGCCCCTGCAATCCTGGGCTCTCCACGGATGGAGCCCCGTCTGCTGGAGGCGCATGGGGCTGATCAGCCTCCGACGCTGGGGAGGAGAGCGCCCATCGTCATCGGCTTGCGGGTGGGCCCCAGTCGAGGACGTGGATGCCGGCGGATTTGATCAGGTCGGTGTCGAGGTGGAGCAGCTGGATGGGGGAGTGGCCGTGGCGGCGTAGCCATCGGTGGCGGCGGGCGTGTTCCGCATCGTCCAGGTCGTGGTCTTGGTCGTAGTGGATTCCCGGCGGTCCGCTGGGGTTCTCGTGGGTCCAGGCGCGTACGAGGTCGATTTCGTCGGCTGCTGTGTGCAAGGTGATGAGGGCCCATGCGGTGTCGTAGGGCAGGGTCGGCCCGTGCTGGGTCATGAGCCGGCGGGTGCGCAGTTGGCGCACGGGTGCCAGTAGCCATCGTGTGGTGTGCAGGTTCATGCCGGTGGTCTCCCGGGGGCGTTGTCGGCCTGCCAGCGGGCGGCCGTGGTCTTCAGGTCGTGGTGACCGAGGGTGTGCAGGGTTTGGGTGAGGGCTTGGAGGAAGACCTCGCGCTGCTGGGGCGTGTGGAGGGTGGTGAGGAGTCGGTCGGCGAAGCGGCGGACGTCGCCGCGTATGCCGTCGTCCGTGGTCTCGTGCGGAGGTGGCAGGCCTTTCAGCGCCTCCGCCAGGGGCGTGAGGTCCTCGTGGCGGTCGGGGTACTGGGCGATCCACCACACCCGGCGCAGGTCCGGATCGGCCAGCACGCGTTGCAGGTGAGCCAGGCGGTGCAGTTCGTCTTCGTGTTCGAGATTGATGGCTTGCTGTCGGCGGGAGTGTTCCTCGGCGAGATCGCGGTCCTGGGGCGAGATGGTGAGTTGTACTGACCCGGTGACCTCCAGCCCGTCAATGGCGGGCAGCCACCGTGCCAGGGCGGTGTTGGCGGCGTCGCGTGCTGCGGCGGGATCGAGGACGGAGTGCCGGCGCAGGACGGGAGCGATGTGCTGACGCAGATGGTGACTGGCGAGCGCAGCCGGATTGTGGTGCTCCGGGGCGGCCTGTCCGGGGGCCGGGCGCCATGCGCCGTTGATACGGGCGGTGAAGAACACGCTGGCGATGTGGCTGGGCATCCGCTCGCCGCTCATGGCGAGCGGATGCGCTCCCGGGGTGCCTGCCCGGGCAGGCGGGGGGGAGGCTTTGCGGCGCCGGGGCAGGAGGCTCACGCTGTCGTCGGGAGGCCGTTGCCGCCTGGCTCGGAGACGGGGGCGACGACGGTGAGGGAAGGTGACTGTTCAGAAAACAGCTGGTCCAGCAGCGTTCTGCGCCGAGTGCGCCCCAGATCGGTGCCGTGGCTCACCAGGAGCGCGGCAGGTCCCTCCCTGCCGATGCTTCCGCGCAGTACTTCTGCTGTCACCGGCAGGACCTGGTCATCGGACAGCTCGGGGGAGTCCAGCCACACCGCGAGGTGCTCGTAGGCTGCTTTGGCTGTGTCAGGTTCAAGCATGGCTGCACGCCAGCCGCGGATGATGAGCTGCACGATCGGCGCTTCGGTGAGGGTGCCGAGTGCTTCCTGCGTCAAGGTTGGCGAGGCAAGGGCGCTGTTCGGGTCCTCTGTGAGTGCGAGGAAGGTGCTCGCTCCGGCCTTGCGCACAGTCTCGTCGGCAGACTCGCACCAGTCGACGATCTCCGACAGCACCAGCATGCGCTGCTGGGGGATGCTTGCCAGAGCACGCACCGCTTTGGCCACCGCTTCGCGGGCTCGGCGATCTTCCCGGGAGGCCAGCAGCCGTAGCCGAGTCAGCGCGACACGCGGATACATCTGGCCGAGGTTGCCCGCGCAGATCTCGGCGACCGCCGTGGCGAGCGCTTCGCTCGTGTTCTTCTGATGGGCCCAGTCGTACAGCTGCTTACGGACCCCGGCACCCGTGACCGGGTCGAGTGCCATGGCATCCAGGACGTCGACGGCCAGCTCTCGGTGCACTGACCGGCCGGTGTCGATCCAGGCAGCCGCCACAGTCAGGACGGTTCTGCCGCCGGGCAGCAGGGACAGCTGAGCGAGGGCATCGGCGATGCGTCGCAGATGACGCACGGCGACCCCGTGCGGTGTGGTGATGCGTGAGGCCCACTCCAGCAGCGCCTGTCGCAGCGCGGGGCGTTGCTGCCAGACGTACCTCAGAACGGCTTGTGCCAGTCCGTGCCTTTCGGTGTCCAACGAGATGCTCTCGCCGTCCAGGCGTGAGGCCTGGATGGTGCGAAGCCGCGCGTCCAGGTCCCGGCCGGCCAGCGCGCCGCCCGGCGGCAGAGTTCCGCCGACTTCTGCGAAGAGCTGGTCCGCTGCCTCCAGCACGATCTCGGCCGGTGCTGCCTCCAGCAGCGCCGCGGTGATCAGGAGGGCTCGTTCACGCAGATCCTCTGGCCTTGAGTGTTTCTCGAACCAAAGGCGCAGGTGTTCCTGCCAGTTGGTGAACTCCTGTTTGACCGCGTCTTTGTCGTCTTCGCTGGCCTGGGCGATAAGACGGGCGAGGCGCGCCGCGTCGGATGCCTGGGTCGTCTCCGCGAGGAGTGCCTCGAGGGGAGCGCTCGTCAGCCAGTCCAGCCTGTCGTCCGCCAGGTGCCGCAGATGAGATTCGGCGATTTCTCTCGCCGGCGGGCGAGCCAAGCGCACGGTGGGCACGGTGGTTAACGTTCCCGGAGCCCAGCTGCTGGGAGTCGCCAGGATGATCAGGAACGCTTCGGCCGCTTCGGCTTCCTTCTGGTAGTCGGCGAGTCCGGTGTAGAAGTCCTCGGGCAGTGCAGAACAGCTCGTCAGGTCGAGGACGAAGCCGTGCCCTGTCGTGTGCGGGATCTGTTCGGCGCGTGGCTGTTCCTCGTCCAGGACGAGCCAGCGGATGCGGTCCCTGGGCACTCCTGCATCGCGCAGGACCCGCAGCGCCGCTGTGCGTCGTCCCGCGCCCCTTTCTCCGAGGAGGACCAGCGCATGGTTCGGATCGTACGCGCGCTTCAGCTTGCTGACGGCGTGTACCACCTGTCCGGGCCCGTGGGGGCCGGCGACATCGACGAACGCGTTTTCCACGAGGTCCATCTCGTGGTCGCCCACGCTGATTCCGCTCAGGTAGTCCCGCCCGCGCACGTACCGGTGCACGACGTAGTCACGGCCCACCTGCGTCACGTGCGCATTGCCTGAAGCATCCGCCTGCTGAATCGGCATCGTCACGACGCTCTCGGTGCTCGTCATGACCGCTCCGCGCCGGTGATGTAGTCGCCGCCGACCTGCACGATCCGTGCCTTGCCGCTTGCTTTGCCCTTCTGCCTCACGTCTCGATGCACTTCGCTCCGCCGCTTATCGGAGTCCTCATGAACGGGGTTCTGGTGCTGGGAGTCCGGCTGCACGTCTGTCGCGGCGAGGTAGGGCTCGATCATCGCCGGGGCGACGCCGGGGACGAGGAGCCGGCAGGCTTCCTCGAAGCCTGCCTTGCCTTCCACATGCGCCGTGGTCGTCAGGAATTGGTGCTCTTGCAGGTTCGGGGTGCGGCCC
This sequence comes from Streptomyces sp. 5K101, assembly GCF_046506645.1. Lineage (NCBI taxonomy): Bacteria > Bacillati > Actinomycetota > Actinomycetes > Kitasatosporales > Streptomycetaceae > Streptomyces > Streptomyces sp. 5K101. The sequence continues at coordinate 26,589 of NZ_JBKFFO010000033.1, forward strand.
GCGCGAACCGTACGCCGGTAGGCGGTTTCCGATAGGACTGCGGCCAGGAAGGAGCGGTGGTCGACGGCGGTGGCCATGGCCTGGCGCACGGCGGTGCTGTCGACGAGCCGGCAGGCGTCGTTGATGGCGTCACCGCGGTGCCCGGGTTCCAGCGGCCCGACATGGACACTGGCCCGAAGCCGGATGGCGGGGCTGCTGGCCAGGCGCTGCTGGTCGTATCGGTGGAGGGCGGCGTTGAGGTGGGTGAGAAGCGGGTCGACGAGGCGGGCCAGGTGCTGGGCCGACAGGACGATGACGGCGCCGTCGCCGGTGTCCTTGTACGCCTCGCCCAGGGAGCGCGGTTCGGGCAGCCGGCTTTCGGCGAACTCGGTCGACAGGATGTCGTCCAGGTCCGAGCGCACGACAGCCATCTTCGCTTCGGGGATCTGGCTGTAGCGCATCATGTCGACGACCAGCACAGCGTTCTCGGCCGGAACGTCGAAGCCGTCAAAAGCAGGGGACGCTTCCACGAGGAAGTCACCTTTCGTGAGCAGGAGTTGCTGTGGGTGACCATGCTCGCCGTGGCGTCCTCGTAGTGGTGCCCAGCACTGGGCACCACCACGGTGTGCTGCATCACCTCTGCTCGGCGGCCCGTGCGTGTGCCTGAATGGCAACCAAGTCCCGGATGAGGAGACCACCGCCCGCCTCGGTGTCCACCCAGCCCCGGTCCCGCCATGGCTTGATGGCGCAGCCAACCGCATTGCGGGAGGCGCCGATGAGCTGGGACAGCTCTTCCTGGGTCAGCCGCACTGCATACGGCATGCCGGTGACAGACGCCGCACGGACGAGCCGGACCAGGGCGGCTGCCAGCCGCACGGGGACAGCGGCGGTCGCCAGCTCAAGCCGAACGGCCTCTCCTTCGCGGACCCGCGCGATGGCGTGACGCAGCAGCGGAGTAAGAAGCCCGTGCTCGTCGACGAACGCGAGGAACTCGGGAGCCGGGACGAGGTGCACCCGGCACGGTTCGGCGGCGACGACGGACGCCGTGCGCGGCTTGGCGTCCAGGACCGCGAGCTCGCCCAGTAACTCGCCGGCTCCGCGTACGGCCAGCAAAGTCCGCTGCCCCTGCGCGCCGGACACCGCCACCAGAGCCGAACCAGAAGCCAGCAGAATCACGTGCGTGCCCGGGTCTCCTTGGCGCAGAAGAACGCTCCGGGCCGGGCGCAGGCGTTCGGGGGCCAGATCGCGCAGCTTCGACCACAACTGATCCCCGATGAGACGTGCATGAGGCTGATACATATCCCCCCTGGATGCGGCGGCCAACACAGGCAGGATGCTCTCAACTGGTCACATAGGTGATCAACAGTCCGATTCCGGCCACGAATATGGCGGTGATGATCAAATCCACGGACGCCTTGATGGCCCGGTACTTCCTGCGGGCGAGACCGGCCCGCAGCGACAAACGGTCCACCTCAGCGGGCACAAGGTCCACGCCCCTCATGGCCTGAAATGCCGCCACGACATCCTCAGCTGCCGACCCCGCACATATGCCTTCCAACCCCGTCAGAGCGTTGCCGCTCGGCAAGACTGGCCGAATCGCGAGCAAAGCGGCTACCAGTGCCGCGCCGAGGAGAATGCAGGAGCCCGCCAGAACAGCACTCGACCAATGCGCCCCATCCAGTGCCGCCAGCGCGGCGCCGACGACGGCCAGCAAACCTCCTGCCACCGCACACAGCGCCGCCGCCTTGCCGTCAGCCCGCTGTACCTCGACGAACATCTCGGCGCTCCTGCTGGCCAGCGCTCCTTCCACCGTGCCGGTCACGGCCGACTCGCCATTGCCGCACGTCGCTTCAGACAAGGAGAACCCCTCCGCCCCACTGAATTCCGTGAGTCCACAGTGGGCGAACTCCGCCTGCGGGGATGCCCTCCACCGGGCATGACGCCTGTTGGGCGCACCACACAACGGCACAGTGAAGCACGAGAGTTGACCCGGAGTGCACGCCTGGAGGCCAGTGGCCGGGGACCGGACCTTCGGCTTGGCCTTGGCTGCGTGTGTCACTGCCCGGTCCGCTGCATGTTCCGACGACCCGCTCGTTCGGCTGGGAGGGGGCGCTGGCGCTCGCCGGGAACGTACTCAACACCGCGATGGAGCACCACGGTGTGGCCTGGTTTCGCGCCCGGTTCGCCACGGTGCCGCAGATCAACGGGATACACGGCCCCGGCGTAGTTCTGCGCTTCGTCGACCGGAACGTTCCGCTGCCGGAGCGGAGGTGGGCATCTTCGACCTGGCGGCCCACCTCGTCCTGCGGTCGACCCGGGAGGTCTTCGCCGACATCCGGACCGGGGTGACGACGCAGGAGACGTTCAACCGGCACCTGGCGGCGCACCGTTCCTCGTACGACTCCTACCGCCAGGAGTTCACGGTCCCCCGCTCTCCTCGGCGCGCACGCACTGCTGCGGGCCCTGGACGAGGCGAAGGCGCAGCCGGGCGGCGACTGACCGGGCCGACCGGGGCCGGGCACGCGCAGGTCTGTCTGCTCCCGGCGGCGGCCGTCAACGGCGGGAGCCGCCCGTTGCGGGACACTGGCCGTATGTCTTTGCTGCGTCCGGCCACGACGGCCGATCTGTCGACGGTACGGGATCTCCTCGGCGCGGAGTGGCCTCACGAGCGCGGTGCTGCGGCCGAAGGGAAGTGGAAGGAGCGCCTGCAGGACCTGGAGGACAACAGGGACGGCCATCCGGAATTCGCTGTGTGGCTGCTGGAGGACGGCGGCACGGTGGTGGCTGTCGCGGTCACCCAGCTTCTGTCACGCCGGCGGCAGCGGCGAGTGGGCGGCGTGGCGTATCCGGTGTACCTCGAGTATCTGGTCACGCGGTGCAGCCACCGGAGCCGGGGGTACGGCGCGCAGATGGAGAAGCATGTGATCGGGACCCTGGCGGCCCGCGGCTACGGCCGTGTCTTTCTCCTTGTCGAGCCCGGCAGGACGGACGCGCTGCGGTTCTGGACGAGCCGGGGATTGGCAGCGGGCCCCGGAGGCAGAGCAGCCGCCCACCCGGGTGCTGATGGTCAGGGAGACAGCTCCGGCCGTGGAGCCCGGGAACGACGCCGTCCCGGGCAGGGACTGAGGACCTGCCCTTGGCTTGGTGCCCGACAACGGTGTCCCTTCTCAACCGGGTAATCGCGCTGCGGTGGGCCGGCCCGAGGATCAATGAAGCGCGGGTGCGGAGCGCCATCGGGTCCCTACAGGCTCGCTTGGGCATCCCCGGCTCGCACGGCGGCCGCCGCCTCGAGCAGGAGCCAGCCGTCGACCTCCACCGTCTGCCGCTCCGCCGGCTCCCACCCGCGGGCCAGCGCCACGTCGAGCAGGGCCCGGACAGCGCCCGGCTCGTGCAGGTTCAGGGACTCGCCCCGGGTGAGGCCCACGTCCCCGGAGCCCATGGGGGCCCGCCCGGGACGTACCGGCCCGGCCGTCGGCGAAGACGATGCGCAGCGGGCCTCCGCTGCCCGCCGGCTGCGGGGACAAGGTGAGGGTCTGGCGGCAGTCTACGGACCGGCCGTTGCCGTCCTTTCGGTGACTGTGGCGCATCGTCCACATGTACACGCGCCCGTCGGCGACCAGTCTGCGGGGCTTCTTCGAACGGCGAGGCACACAGCCGAGGCTACGCGGCCCGCTCAGCACACGGGAGCCCGGTGAGCGTGCGCGACGAGCGTGACGTCGACCCGTCATGCCAGTTCGGGCCGAGTCTGTGACGGCTGCACGTCACGCTTGCGTCGCGCGACGGGCCGCGCGTCGGCGCCACGCTCTCGACCGGCATCGACCGCAGCAGTAGACCGCGTCCTGGCGGCGGTCGCCGCCGGCGAATGTGATGTGACCGCACTCCGGGCAGGTCAGGAGCCTGATCATGCGGGTGTCACCGTTCCACTCGGCTTCGGCCAGCATCAGCCCGAGCATCAGGTTGCGGTCTGCTCTGCGTCCGTCCCGGTACGCCTGGGCCCGGCATACGGCGTTGCAGTACCGGCGCCTGGCCCTCGCGCTTCTCGGCAGCCGGGCCCCGCAGGAGGCACAGAACCGAATGCGGGCCACGCCTTCAGGGTCGCTCGCCCGGGCCCTCTCACACAGGCCGTGCCAGCGGGATGGCCCGCCTCGTGGACGAGGCCCTGGCCTGGACAATGAAGGAGCACGAACTGGCCTGCGCCTTGTGGCAGACACCCGAGACCGCCGCACACCAGCGGTCCCGGCCTTGTCTCGGACATCGCCGCCGGGACTCGGCCAAGGCGGACGGGCAAAGCCTTGTCCGCACAATGCCACTGGGGGATTCACGCTGACTCGCGCCGGCGTCGAGCGGCCACCTCGTAGGCTCTCCTAGGCAAGTTGCTGACGCAGCCGCCGCAGGGGCGGCCCAAGGGGGGACGACGCGCCGATGCTCGACTTGGAGGACCTGGTGAACCGGGTGGTCAACCCGGACGTGCGGCCGCTGGTGAGGGAGGCGCACCGCTGCTATGGCACCGGCGCCGCCCGGGCGGCGATCGTGCTGACCTGGACTGCGGTGTGCGCGGACCTGGTGCATAAGATCGAGGTCCTCAAGGAGGAAGGCGAGGCCGACGCCCGCGACCTGGTCCAGGACGTCGAGCGCGCCCAGCAGCCTGGTCAGGCCGACGCCGTGAACATCATGCTCAGCGTCGAGCGCACCATCTTGGACGTCGCCGAGAAGCTGGAACTGATCGACCGCACGCACAAGACGCAGCTCGAGCGGCTGCGCGAGGACCGACACCTGTGCGCCCACCCGTCCCTGCGCCCGATGGGAGAGCTGTACGTCCCGACCCCCGAGTACGCCCGCGCCCATCTCGTGGCGGCCCTCGACGCGGTCCTGGTGCACCAGCCGAGCCAGGGCCGTAAGGTCCTGGACAGCTTCATGGCCCACGTCGCCGATCCGGCGTTCACCTCCGAGCCCGACTACCTCGGCTACGCGTTCTTCGACCGCGTCCGCCCCACCTCCCGGACGAAGGTCGTCGAGTTCGCCGCCAAGTTCGCCTTGCTGCAGATCGAGGTCCCGGACCTGCCCCTCGCGGCCCCGATGCTCGCCGACCGGATGGCTCAGTGCCTGCGCCTGTTCGCCGACCGCGACCAGACCCTTGCCACGGAGAGCCTGGCCCGGCACATGCCCCGACTCGTGAAGGACGAGCCGGGAGTTCAACTCGCGGCTCTCGGCCGCCTCGGCGACCTGCCGGCGTTCTGGCAGGCCCTGCCCGAGCCCATGCGCACGCTCTACAACACCAAGATCACCAACATTGCGGCCCACGTCACTCAGAACGGCAACCTCAAGCCTGATGAGACCCGGGTCTTCGCCCTGGTGGCCCATCCCGAAGTCCGCACGAGCCTGCCCGCCCTGGAGGAAGCGTTTACGAGGCTCCATGTTTCCGAGCGCTCCCGGGTGATCGGCGTCCGGCCCGACCCCTACTTCATCCCGTACCTGCCTGCCCTACTCAAGGGCGTGGGCAGCTTCGACCAAGGCGAGTTCGTCGCCCGCACCGCCATCCTGCCCAGCGCTGGCCTGATGACCCTGGACGACACGAAGGCCCTCTTGAGGGAGTGGTGGGACCACGAGACGGGCCAGACCTGGGGCCGGGCCATGCCCGGCTACCTCGTTGCTCTCTACTTCACCACCTCCCACCTCGGCGAGGCGCGGGACGAGCCCTGGAAGGCCTTCCTGGAGGAACTGCGCCCGTTCCCGGACACGTTCAACCCCATCGCCCGGGGCACGGGTCTGGCGGAGGCAATCGTCGCAGGCTGACCACCACCGGCCTCCGCCGGCGGTCCGACCCGGCCGCCCGGCACACCCTCGGCACGCAACAAGCCGCACTGGCCCCGGCGAGGCACCGGCGCGGTCCGCACCCCGGATGGCGGCCACTGGCCGATCCGCCTCCAAGACCTCGACCGCTGCGCCGCTCCGCAACTCAGTCCGAACGTATCGAATGCTGGCGCTTCAATTTGAAGCGCCAGCATTCGACGCCGCAGTGGATTCCCGCAAACATCTCGGCCTGTAGCGGTCCGCCTGGTCGACGTGCGAAGGACCCCCGGCGGACTCCAGTGTCCACGTTTACTTCCGGTCACTGACGCCGCTATCGCTGACAGGTCCGGTTGATGGACCGAACGGGTCAGCCCGCACATCACCTTCCGGCTGCTGCTCTCCACGCAATCCCTCCGTCAGCCGCGAGCCTGGTCGGCTCAGGCCGCTCGCGGGCGGCACTTGTCGCCGCGAGTGGCGGGTGGCTTTCCGTCAGACACTTCACCGCCACGCCGTCAGTGAGGCGTGCATCGCCGCTCTCGCGCAACGCCGACACGACCGCGCCCGCGACCAACTCACAGGACTCGACGCACAGTTATTATTGCGCTTGTCGTCATTTTTTGCGATCATCGCAATGTGGACTTGATCAGTGACATTGCGGCGATCCGCTTCCCGCTGCCCTCGCCCGGCTCGGTCACCCCGCCGGATCTCTACTTCGAGGCCTGCGAGCAGGCCGAACGTCTCCGCGCGGAGGAGGCGGAGAATCTCCAGGCTGCGAGCGAGGGCCTGGATGCCGATCCGCTGCTCCTGGCGCTGCAGGACGCCCGGGCGCGTAAGGCCGCGGCGGATGCCGAGATCCGCCGACTCCTCGCCTATGGGCGGGAGTTCCACGGCGCCCGCCCGTACCGGCTGGAGTCCCTGGCCGAGGCCAGCGGCATGACCATCTCCGGTATCCGCACCGCCTACGGGATGGACGAGATCACCGAGGTGGCCAGCGAGGTCCACCGGGAACCAAACCGGCGCACCGCCAAGTCACCCCGCCAAGAGGCCCCATGACCGATGGCCAGGACACCTGCCTCTGCCCCACTCCCTGGCCCCGCCTGATCACCGCCATCGAGCAGCACCAGTACACAGCCCCGCCTCCGAGCTCTACCTCGCCCACTGCGCCGTATGCAGGACCGCCTACACCCACCCCTGGAGACGGGTGCGCCCCCGATCCACGTGGTCCGGGACAGCCGCCACCGCTCCAGTTCGGGCCGCTGGCAACAGCGAGAGATCACGCGGAGCTTTCAGAAGAGGCACGAGCGCGAGATCCGGATTCACCAAAAGTTCTCGAACAAGGAAGCAGCACCAGTACGGGGACAGTAGACCACCAGAAAAACCTTTTGCCCGGACCACGTTGATGCAGCGTCACCAACCTTCCTCCTAACCAGCCATTGGCCCGCGAAGCGGGCCAGGGCTCGAAGGCGAAGCCGGAGAGTGATGATCTGCGGGTTTTTGTCGGTGGTGGTTCGGCATCATGATGTCAGTGGGTGAGTATCGATCTCTCTGCTGTTCAGTGGACTGTTGTGGGTGACCCGGCTGCTGTCAGAGATGCCGATTTTGTGCTGACGTCTTTGGTGATGGCGCGGGTCGTTTGGTTGCCGGTCGGCACCCGGCCCCTGCCGCGCCCACCGCGACCACCGCGGCCTGCCCGGCGAGTGCTTGCAGGCACAGCGACTCCACCACGGGCCGCACCAGGCGCGCCGTCTTCCCCGACCCCGCCGGACCGACAGCCACCAAAGACGTCCCCAGGAGCTCAAGATCCAGGGCAAGGCCGGCCCCCCGGTGCTGATACGGGTTGCGGACCTCATCGACGGCCGTACCGAGGCGCACCTGCCGACTCAGAAGGTCATGCCGGGCGATGCGTACCGGAAGGTCGCGCGCCCCGGACGGGTGCACGCACGCGGCCGCGCCGTGGCGCTGCACCGTGGCGACGAACGCGGCAAGCCGGTTCGGCTGAGCCCGTACCGACTGCCAGGCTCGGGTGATGCGCGCGTAGTCGACGTCGTTCATCAGCCCGGCGCGCGCCTCACCGGCCAGACGGTCGGCCGCACTTTCCGCACTGCTGCCGGCCGCCCGCAGCTCGGGCCACTCGACAGGGTCCACGTCCGGCCGCGCGGCAAGGGCCGCCGGGGCCTGCCGCTGCTCCTGCTGGCGCCGGCGCAGCGGCACGAGCACATACCGACGCGCGACTTCGTCCCAGTTCCCCAGCCGACCGAAGATCACGGCGAGCAGCAGGCCGAACAGCACGTAGTAGATGTACGCCGCCCACACGAACGCCAGCGAAGCCCCCTCCCCCCTCCAAGAGTCGGGAGTGAACAGCAGCAGCGGCCACAGCCAATAGCTGCCGAGATAGCCGTTCCAGCACAGCGACCACACCAGCCAGCCGCAGAGCAGCGAAACCAGCGCACCGCTCAGCAGACGCCGCCCCGGCACCTGGTCCGGCTCCTCCAGGGCCCTAGGACGGTGCCCAGGAGTCCAGATGCCGGAGCCGTCGCAGGCCGCGGAGTCCGCAACCAGGCGACGAACGCCTCGCCCTGTGCAGGCCGCGGCGGAGCACTCGGGCGCGGTGGGGCGGCCGGCGGACGCGCAGGAGAAACAGCCTCGTTCGGCGCGGGAGCCGGTCGTGGCACGGGGAACGAGTCGGCGCCGAGCGGTTCCTGCGTGCCGTTGGTGTCCATGTACTCCCTGCCCCCGGATCAACACGTGATCATGACCGTGACGTCAATCTAGTGTCCCGGCCAAAGGCCGTTTCGGTCCCCAGGGCGCAAGCCGCTGCCAGACGGGGAGGCTTCGGTGCGGGAGCCGATCCCGTGAGCAAGGCCATGGTGCATTCGGTGGTCCAGCGGTGCCGGCCCAGATGTTGCGACGAGTCTCATCGCCACCCGACACGTCAGTCAGCGTCGGGCGGGGCCTCGCATTGCGTGCATGGATTGCGGCATGGGGCCAACTGACGAACCGCTGATCGGCGTTCGCTACGAACAGAATGCGGTGCTGTTCTTCTGATAGAAGAAGCCAAGGAAAACCGAGTAGGGTGTCCTATTGCAACTCTCCGGGTGTATCCAGATGTACGACCCGGGGCCTGTTACATATTTCTTAATGACCCAGCCGGATTCGTCATCGTAGCGGACCGGGGTGGCTCCCTGCTTGTGACCCCAGAGCCACTCATTGCCGTTCGACAGTAGCCGCCAGAAGTGGTAATCCTGGCCGGGCCATATTGCCGCTCCGATGGTCAGGCCTTGCGGGCTCTGGCAAGTGTCACGCCAGCCGTCGGCTCGCAACCCGGCTACTATCTCGCCGACCGAAACATCTCTGGCTGGCCGCCCCGCGTATCGCCCCGGTCGAGCGTAGCGTGAGTCCGGCCGGTAGTTGCAGGCGAAGCAGTAACAGTTGTTCTTCCCTACGTGCTGCGGATCGTTGAAAAAGGCGCCGTTATCCAGATGTAGAGAATCGGCCGCCGGACACTGCTCTCCTTCTAGCCATGTTCCGCGCACACTTGGATTCTCTTGTTCGTCGAAGTGGGAGTCGCCGACGTGAGGGTACGAGTCCTCGCTCGGCGACGGTACGAGACGCACTCCACCCGAGGCGGCTGAAATCAACTCGTCCTCCAACCCGACCCGCCGAGCAGACGTTTCGAGCAGCCAGTGCGCGACGGATGATTCCACGGCAGTCGGCGCGCTTCCCACTCGGAACTCGGCCGGGAGTGGAGATTGCGTTGAATACTGGCTTCGGCTCCACGGTCCATCATCCTCCTTGAGCAGGCGTATGATGAACCCGCGGTAGCCGAGGCCGAGCCGTTCTTCGCTCGTGAATAGCGGCGAAACCTGCTCCGGAGCCGCCTGGATGCGCTCCGTCAGCTCGCGCTCCTCTTTGCGGGTAAGGATCCACTTGGGATTCGGCATTCCCGAAAATATGTCGAGTTCAACTTCGAGCATGATCTGATCCCCTCCCAGCTTGTCGCGATTCGGAGCTGCGACTTTCCACGGTCGCGTGGGAGAGGCATCCGCTTCTCAGCAGAGCCAGCCTCCAGCATATGTCCGCCATGTTGCCCTCGCACTTCCGTGAATCGGGCGTGCGGGAACACGCTAAACGCCGAAGCGACCTACACCCGGCGTCGTGCAGCGACGACAGCTGGCCGGGGTGTGCCCGAGTGGGAGCCGCCAGGGCTGGCGATGGCTGAGGATGGGCGGGTCAAGCGCCCTTCGCGAGCCGCTCTCCTCTGCTCGTGGCGAGGAGACTAAACGAACAGGCGGCGCAGTCAACTGAGACGGGAACTGAAGGCAGGCAACCCCTTGTCCGCCATGGAAGCGACGGCGGACAAGGATGGGTTTCTGCACCTCTTCGGGGCAACGCCCGGGTCACCCGCGCCTGCGGACGGACAGCACGAGCGCCACAAGGCCGCCTAGGCCGCCTACGGCGGCCGCGGTCTCCCGCAGCGCAGGGTGCTGGTGCAGCACGTAGGCCAGGCCGCACAGCGCGAGCAGACCGGTTGCCACCCAGAGCTTGCGCAGCTCCTGGCGCGGGTCCGGCTCGGGGACGCGCGGTGGGTTCGGCTCGGTCGTGGTCATGATGTGGTTTCCCCTCAGGGAGTCGGGGCGTGCTGGGTTGCACGCGTGATCGGTGGAGAGTGGAGTGCCTCCGCCCCTTGCGTCTCGGGCTGGCGGTCAGACAGCAGCCGGGCCGCCAAGAGTTCGCCGGGCAGGCAAGACGGACCTTGAACGGCGTGACGGTTAGCCCCGCAACCCTCGAAGTCCTCGAGTGAGTCGAACGCCCGGTAGCCCCTTGGTTGCGACAGGGGTTGCGCCTATGGGGTGCGACAGAGGTTGCGCCTGCTGTTGCGCACCCCAGCGGGCCGTCCCCGCATCCGCGCAGGTCACCCCACGGTTTCGGCATGGTCGGGCTGCTGACATCCCCGTTGCGGCCGCTTTCGCACATGTCCCTGGCTGGAGTGAAGAAGGGACGGGCGGGATGGGCGGCGTGTCCGCAACGGGGATCGGGGCGCGCTCAGTCCGGTTGCGCGTCGGCCGGAGCCTCCGCGCCCGTGCCGCCAGCCCGGCCTGTTCTCGCGGACCGTTTGGCGGGGAGGTGCGCCGGCGGTGGCTGCGGGGGCGAGCGATCGTCAGCTTCAGGGCATAGCGGCCGAAGCTCTCCAGGAGGTGTATTTCAGGGATCGTGGGCAGCGTGCGGCGGGGTTGTTGGTTGAGTTCACGGATATTGATTACGTGGATTTCGGTCTGTAGGCCGGGTGGGTTTTTCGGGGGTGGTGTGGGTTGGTTCCAGAATTGGTCTGGGCGTGTTTTTGATGCGGGGTCAGGATTCGGCGGTTTGTGCTTTGTTGCGACCTTCTGAATTCGCCTCTGGCCTGTGACTGTCCGTCAGTTCGGGGCGGGAGGCACCCTCGGGCCTGTGCCGTGTCCCGCGCCGGACCGGCATCTGTGCAGCTCAGAGCAGGTGAAGCCGCGCCCCGGCACGGGCCGGACTCCTCGGGGAGGGGGTGGCCCGGAATCCCAGAAGCTACACAGCCTCAGATTTGATGCAGGGGTCCCCTCAATCCGCCAACTCAACATGCTGCATCACTCGGCGTAGCCGTCCCGGCAGTTGGGCACCTCGCCCCGGGTCGCCCCTCCCCAACGGGCCGGCCAGTCAGCAGCCCCGCGCACCCACCCCCTCCCCTTGCTGCCAGCCTCCACCCCCGGAGCGCAGCGGAGGGGGTGGCCACGAATCCCAGACGCTACACAACCCTGCTGGTGATACACCGAGTTGAGCCACCCGGGCCGGTACCGCGCAGCGGTCCGGCCCTGCCCGCGCAGCGGGCCCCGGGCGCGGCACGCGCCCGGCCTCAGCCCCTCGGAGCGCAGCGGAGAGGGGCAC
>NZ_JBKFFO010000034.1:0-36086 GCF_046506645.1 Streptomyces sp. 5K101
CCCCACCCGGCGCCCAAGCTCGACACGTTCGTCCTCGGAAAGAACGATCTCCACAGCAGCAGGGCCTCGATGCGCCATGAAAAGAAGGTACCAAGTAACCCTCAGGATTTCGGGCGCATCACACTAGTGCTGTGACCGCATATGTTTACCGGCTTGGTGAAGCGTCGGCGGGGCGGGCTATGTTCTCGGCATGAACGACGCTGAAGTCGCCTCGTTGTTGGCCGGATGTGTTCGGTGCCCGTACCCCGGGGTGTGGCAGGACTCCCCTTTTGTGGAAGGCACGGTCGACGGTGCACGGTATGCCCTGGTCGCGGTCGATCCAGGGCTGAGCGCGCTCGCCCTACGGCGTGATGACGGCTCGCTGTGGTGTCTGCCGGAGAGCGGTGTTCCTCAACTGGTGAACTCCAGCGTTGAGGCGTTCGTTGCCTTCAACCGCGCTTATGAGGAAGCCGCTGCTGAGGCCGCTGCATACGAGGGGCCCGGTGACGGTCTGAGCGAAGACGAGACCGTGGACCTGGCCGAGCAGGCCGCCGACGCGCTCACTGAAGCGTTGCTGGAACGATTCGGGATGCTTGACGCCAAGGCCGTTGCCGACGAGAACTCCTTCTGGCACATCGGGGCTGAGGAGCTGGGCTACGGCATGAGTGTGTGACCACGCAGATCATCGGGGCAGGCTGCTCAAGCTGCGATTACAAAGGGGCGTCCGCCCCAGCGGATGCCCTTTTCGCTGCGGATACGGGCGCGTTCCCTGCGTTCGGCGGCCAGGACGTCGCGGTGGCGGGCGTTGGCGTTGCGCCAGCGGAGGTAGGCGTGCAGGGCCCGGGTCTGGACCGTGTGGTTGATGGTGTTGGGAGTTGGCAATGGTGAACTGCCGCAGTGGTCCGAAGTGTGCCTCGATCGGGTTCGCCCACGAGGCGTAGGTCGGGGTGAAGCACAGCTCGACCTTGCTCTTCTTCGCCCAGCGTCGGATGTCGGCGCCCTTGTGGGCGGACAGGTTGTCCAGGATGACGTAGATCGGGGAGCGGTCGGGCCGGGCGGCGCGGATCGATTTCAGCCCGGCCAGTGCGTTTGCGGCACCTTTGGTGCGGCGGTTGATGCCCCAAAGGCGGTCGTCGCCGACCGAGTAGCAGCCGTGGAAGTAGCGCACTCCGTGAGTGCGGTGGTAGGTGGCCGGAACCCGGTCAGGATGCTTCCGTTCGGCCCAGCCCGAGCCTGCGGTGGGCCGGATGCCAAGCGGTCCGAACTCGTCGAAGGCGAACACCCGGTCCGGGAAGCGGTCCAGGACCTCCTCGATCCGGTCCAGCTTCGCCTCGCGGTCCAGGTCCGGGGATTCCTTCCATGTCTTGGTGCGCTGCAAGGTGACACCGCGGTGGGCGAGCAGGTAGCGTAACGCCTCACGCTGGCCGATGCGGATGATCCGGCGTGGACTTTCCGCAGGTAGGCGACGAGTTCGCGAAGCGACCAGCGGGTGAAGGGCTGGCCCAGCTTGGTGGGGCGGGTGGTGGCCGTCCGGATGACGAAGTCCTCGTCGTCACGGCTGAGCAGGCGGGGACGGCCTCCCGCCGACTGAGGGTCCAGGCAGGCCAGGCCGACCTCGTTGAATCGGTGGATCACATCCCGCACGGTGTCCTCGTCGGCCTGGGCGATCACCGGCACCCGGTTCCGCCGGCCGAGGCCAGCAGCATCATCGCCCGCCGATAGCGCACCGAACTGGTGCTGCCCCGACGCACGATCTGCTGCAACTTCTGCCCCTCCTGGTCGGTCAGTCTGCGCACACGGACAGGCTCGGCCACCGCGCCTCCAGCGGTCGGATCGGACGTCACCGCACATCCAACCGCCACGACCACCAACCCGGTGAACCTATGCGGTCAGAGTAGCACTAGACGCTGGTACGCCGGCGCTTGGTGGCGCACCACCGTCTGCGTCACTGCGCTCGCGGCGTTGACGGTCGGCGCGTACCTGGCTTTGTGGTACGCGATGGAACCGGCGGGCGGTGCGGCGCACGCCCTGGCGATGTCGGTCAGCTCGGGCAACACCTTCCTCGCATACGCGGCGGCCCAACTGGTGCCCGCGGCCGTTGCGTTGCCGCTGTGCGCGCTGCTGACGCTGCGTTCGCCCACACCGCGCCGACCATGCTCTACGGGCGGCGCTGCGCGGAGCAGGGCCTTGACGACGTGGCGAGTATCCGCGATTCATAGCAGTCACAGAACCACTCGCCAGTCCTGACCGCCCCACACCATCCGGACTCTCGGCAGAGTCCGGCCGGCAAGGCGGTGTACGGCGCGTCGGCTGGAGAAACCGGTCGCCGCGGAGGCATCGAGCACCAGGCGAACATACTTGGCGAGTCCAGGTCCGGCCAGGCCGGCCAGTCCACCGAGCCGTCGCGCGCGACGCGCCGCGCAGCGGCCGTCCCCGATCGCGGCGTAGTCCCGCAGCTGCGCAAGCCCGCAGGGAGCTGTCACTCCATGCCTTCTCCCGGCTGTCACCCAGCCGAGTCCGGGCGGTCGAGAAGGTCGCTCAGCGGGACGTCGGAGTCGGCGAGCCTCGTCGCGTCGACCGGGCGCCCGGAGGTCACGAGGGCCCGGATCGGGTCAGTGACGTCCCAGACGTTGACGTTCATTCCGGCCAGCACCCGGCCCTCGGCGAGCCAGAAGGCGATGAACTCGCCGGTGTCCCTCCGGCCGCGGAAGACCACCTGGTCATAGCCACCGGGTTCGACGTAGCCGGTGTACTCCATGCCCAGGTCGTACTGGTCGGTGAAGAAGTACGGAAGACGGTCGTAGGCCACGTCCTGGCCGAGCATCGCCTTGGCTGCGGCTTGTGGCTGGTTGACGGCGTTGGCCCAGTGCTCGACACGGATGTGCCGGCCGAGCAGTGGGTGGAAGGCGTTGGCGACGTCCCCGGCGGCGTAGATGTCGGGGTGCGAGGTGCGCAGGCGGGCGTCGACGCGGATGCCGTTGTCGACCTCCAGGCCGGCAGCGTCGGCGAGCTGGGTGTTGGGGGTGATGCCGACCCCGACGATGACCGCGTCGGCAGTGATGCGGCTGCCGTCGGCCAACAGCACGCCGTTCGCCCGGCCGCCGGCGCCGGTGATCTCGGCGACCTGGACACCGAAGCGCAGTCCACCCCGTGATAGGCGTGCAGGTCGGCGAAAATCTGCGCGACCTCGCGGCCCAGCACACGCAGCAGCGGCAGCTCTGCCCTCTGCAGCACGGTGACCTCCACGCCGGCCGCGCGGGCGGCAGCCGCTGTCTCCAGACCGATCCAGCCGGCGCCGATCACCACGATGCGGGATGCGGACTTAGAGGATTCCTTGATGCGGTCGCTGTCGGCGAGCCGGCGCAGATAGAGCACTCCGTCGAGGTCGGCTCCGGGCACGGTCAAGCGACGCGGTGAGGAGCGGTGGTCAGGAGCAGCTTCTCGTAGCCGATGCGACTGCCGTCAGCGAGCGTCACCTCGTGCCTGTCTGGGGCGATCGCCGTGACCGTGGCGCCCAGGCGCAGGTCGACGTCGTGCTCGGGGTACCACTGGGGAGGATGGACATAGACGGTGTCACGCTCGTCCTTGCCCAGCAGATAGCCCTTCGACAGCGGCGGGCGTTCGTAGGGGTGCTCGCTCTCCTCTCCGAGCAGCAAGACGGGGCCGTCGAAGTTCTCTTCCCGGAGGGTCTGTGCTGCCTTCGCACCGGCCAGGCTGGCTCCGACGATGACGCATGCTGTGTTCGCGCCCATGCTCTCTCCTCTGCTGCGTTGGCTCGGCAGCAGGCGGACGGCGATCCGCTCCCTGCTGACGTCGCACGTGGCCAGGCCATCGTCGTCTACAGCCCTGCGCTGTCAGCGGTTGATCCCCGGTGTGTCCACCGATCGGTCGTCGCCGGAGACCGTGGCACTGGGACGGTCCGTCGGCGGCCGGCTGCATCAGGTGCTCCGTTGCTGTCCGCGCACTCCCTGGCCAGAGGCCCGGCAGGGTCCAACCAGCGCCGCCTCCCGGGCCCTCGGAAGCGCAGAATCGAGTCCGGCAGGCATTCTGCCCATGGCCCGCTCCCGTGCCTTCAGGGGCCGGCGACGGGCTGGCCGTGCTGTCGGGCCTGCTCGACGAGGCCGCGCCGCACGCGGGCATCGACGTCGGTGGAGTCCCCTGTCAAGTCCTTCTGTTCAGTCCCCTGGAGGTTGTGCAACTCCCTCGGAGCGAGGAACCCATGGCGGACCGGGAGCGCAGACCGGCCTGGCGGCGGTGATGACGGACCTTGCCCGCCGCTCACCCCCCACCCAGCCCACTTGAGGCGTTCTGGCAGGGTGAGCGCATGACGACTGCGCCCGCTGAGGAGTTCGAGATCTACCGTCCGCATCTGTTCGGACTGGCCTACCGCATGCTCGGCTCCGCCACAGAGGCCGAGGATGCCGTCCAGGACGCGTATGTGCGCTTCAGCGGCGCCGACCGTACGGCAATAGAGGCTGGCTGCCGGAGCCTGTGGTCACCTCGAACGGCACGCTCGGTCCGCTGGAGTCGGCGGAGCAGCGGGACGCGGTGTCCCAGGCGATGCTCGTCCTGCTGGAGCGGTTGACGCCCACCGAGCGTGCGGTGTACGTGCTGCGTGAGGCCTTCGCGTACGGGCACCGGGAGATCGCCTGTGTGCTCGACCTGAGCGAGGCCAACTGCCGGCAGCTGTACCGCAGGGCGGTGCAGCGGATCGCCACTTCCGAGAATCGCTTTCCGGCCGCGCCCGAGCAGCAGGAAGAGCTCGTGACGACGTTCAGCGGCGGCCCGGGAGGGTGACCTCGTCGGTCTGGAGAAGCTGCTCGCGGCCGATGCAACGTGGTGGAGCGACGGTGGCGGCAAGGTACCCGCGGCCCGGCGGCCCGTCGAGGGACGCGAGAAGGTCGTCCGCTTCGTCGTGGGCATGGCCGAGCGGTTCCTGGCGGGAGTGGATTTCACGGTCACCGAGGTCAACGGCGCGCCCGCCCTGATCGCCCGGGCGGACGGCACGCTGCTCGGGGTGGTCGCGTTCGAGTACCGCGACGGGGCGATCGCCGCCGTGCGGGCCGTGGTGAACCCGGACAAGCTCGATTTCGTACGGCGTCAGCTCACGCGTCCGTAGGCCTGTCGCGGTAGGCCTGTCACATCTCGCGGGGCTGCGCGGTCCTGGTTGGTGAGGGGCGCTCCGTCCGGGAGGGCCCGCCGTCCGAAGGGACTGAAACAGCATGACCATCCTGGTGACCGGTGGTACCGGAACGCTGGGCCGGCTCGTCACCGAGCGGCTGCGGGCGGACGGACACGAGGTGCGGGTACTCAGCCGGCACGCCGAGCCGTACGCGGTCGATCTGCGCGTGCGGCCGGGGCCTCGACGCGGCCGTTGAGGGTGTGGAGACGATCGTGCACTGCGCGAGCAGCCCGCGTGGGGGCGACGAACAGGCCGCCGCTAACCTCATCGCGGCGGCGCGCCAGGCGGGCGTGGTCCATCTCGTCTACATCTCGATCGTCGGCGTCGACCGGGTGCCGTTTGGCTACTACCGGTCCAAACTCGCCGTGGAGCGGATGGTCGAGGAGTCGGGACTCGGCTGGACGGTGCTGCGCACGACGCAGTCCCACGACTTGATTGTCATGGTCCTCCAGGCCCTGGCCCGACTTCCCGTGCTGTTCCTCCCGGCGGGGGTCAGGGACCAGCCCGTGCAGGTGGCCGAGGTCGCCGGCCGGCTGGCCGAGCTGGCGTCGGGCGCGCCCGCCGGCCGGGTGGAGGACATGGGAGGCCCCGAGGTGCGGACGTTGCCAGAGCTGGCCCGCGCGTATCTCAAGGCCACCGGGCGCAGGCGGGCTGTGGTGAGCGTGCCCCTGTTCGGCGAGGCGTACCGGGGCTTCCGGATCGGAGGCCACCTCACCCGGTCGGCAAGGGCACGTTCGAGGAGTACCTGGCGGCCCGATATCGGCGGCGGGCACATGCGGTGAGAGCAGCGGGCACCGGACGCCGTCGTCCGCCGCGGCCGACGCGTGGACGGAGCAGGGGACCGACACCGGTACGTGATGCCGCCCCAGCCATCGCGCCCGTCAGCCCGATGCCGGTCGAGAGTCGGCGCGGCCAGGCGCACCGCTGCGTCGTCCGCCTCGCGTACGGGTCCGTCGGCGAGGTCGGGACGTAGACGCACTCCGCGTGGACGCCCCGGTAGAGGCGGCCACCGTCCGCGTACCACTTGTAGACCTGGCGACCCTTTTGGCGCGGGGGCGGGGCCGCACGAGGCCTTCGGTCACGAAGACGACGCTACGAGGCAGGGGATCACGGCCGAACCCGTCGGCGGGCTCAGATCGATGTCTGAGGGTGTCAGCCGGGTCGCGCTCGATGTGGCGGAGGTCGTGGTGCTGCTGCAGTCGCGGTGGATCGGGAGGAACTGACGGCGTCAGCCCGCCCGCGTGCAGGCCCGAGCGGTTTCGGCGCCCATCGGGCGACAGCCGATGCGGCACTCGGGCCGCCGCTTTCATGCTCCGTGGACGAGCACCGCGCTCTGCCCGGGGTGAACGAACGTCATGACCGAGGTCAGAGGGTGGTGATGTCCACGCTGATGTCGCCGTCGACGCGGACAGCGACGTCGAGGTCCGCGGCGACGAAGAGGCGCTTTCTGAGGGTGGCCTCGACCCTGGATTCGATCTCAGCGGCGATGGCTGCCTCGAGTGCGGCGTCGGCCTCTACTTGCGCTTGGTGGACGACGGTCAGCCGGATGTCGACGCTGCCGCCCAGGCCGACCCGCGCGACGGCAACGACCGTGACGTCCACGTCGAGGTTCTTCTCGAGAACGGCTTCCACGTCAGCCGCGATGGCCGCTTCGAGCGGTGTGGCGACCCGCTGCTCGGCGGAAGCTGCGGCAGGCGACGCGATGGCCGCGGCCGGAGCGAGGGAGGACGCGCCCAGCGTGACGGCGAGGGCGGCGACGGGGACGACTGAGGCCCTGAAGGCATTACGGCCAATGAGTGACATGCTGTGAACCTTTCGTGAGCGAGGAACGCGTGGTGCCTGCCGGTCGGACAGACCGGCCTATGGCTTCCCCCGCTCGCGGTTCGCGCCACCCGTTACGGCTTGAATACACCGATTAGGGTGATCGTGCCGAACGCCTGAACACTCGAAGGCCTGAGCGGTCCGCACGTCTGGCCCGTCGGGTCGTCGGACCACCCGGGGACGGCGGACTGGACCTGAACCAGGTCGCCGCGTTCTGCACCCTCCTACCCGACCAGTCGCCGAGCACGCCGAACCACTGATCGCCGCCGACTGGCTCGCCGAAGCCGACATCACCGAAGGGAAACTGCACGGACAGCTCACCGAGCGCATCCTGCCGCTCGGAGGGCTGCTGCAGCACACGGGTCGACCAGGACGCCGTCACGCCCATATAGGCGCATTGTCCGCTTATGGGTGACGTTCGGTGTGGCTGGTGTGGGGCGGCCCTGCCGGAGTCGGCGGGGCGCGGCCGCCGGTACTGCGGCCCCGCGCACCGGCAGGCTGCCTGGCGGGCGCGGCGCCGCTGGCAGGCCACGGCCGGTGCGCGGCAGGAGACGGTGCTGGCCAGCACGGATCTCCTGGTCCAGTTGGAGGCTGTTGCCTCCTCCTCGGCATCGCCCCGGACGCCCACTACCCCACGCTGGAATTTCCCCTTCCGTCCGGCTGCGTGCTCGCCCTCTACACCGACGGGCTCGTCGAAGCCTCCGGAGTCCACTTCGACGACGCCACCGCCGCCCTCGCCGGACTCCTCGAACACGCCGACCCCACCAACCTCGACGCCACGGCCGACACCCTCATCCGGCACGCCCCCACCCCCAGCAACGACATTGCCCTGCTCCTCAGCAGCCCCCAGCCAGTCCCTTCGTCACCGGGCCAATCACCCATGGCGTGATCGCCGATGGCGCTCCTGCCACCCAACCCGAGGCGGCCATGGAGCGACCTTGTAGCAAGGCGTGGGCCGGTGGTCGATCACGTCCCGGCGCTCGCCAAGCTCGACGAGCTGCCCGCCGCGGCCGCAGCGATGTCCTCGGCAGCGTCCGTGGCCTGTAGCGGTTGAGGTGTTGGGTCTTGATTTCTTGACGGTGATCTCGCTGGGCGGCGCTGACGGGTCGGCAGTGGGTCCTGCGTCATCAGCACGCTTCCTTTCCGCCGGCCGCAGCCTGTCGGCTGTACCGCACTGTGCCGTCCCGGCCCGCTGGGCACGCTCGGCACGGGCCCGGCGCAGGGCGGCGGCCTCGGTGGCCGCGGCTTGGCGGCGGCGCTTCGCGAGGGCTGCCTCGATGGGGCCGGCACATCGTCGAGCGCCGTCTCGAGCTACGGGAACGCGCGGCGGCCGAGCTCGCGCATCGCCCTGTTCTGCCGCTCCGCCGCTTCGGCGATGGCCGGGTCGACGCGTCGCGCTGGCGCAGCGGCCCGGTGGGCGTCGAGGGCGCGACGGCAGCCGTCCGACGGGGTCTCGCGCATCTTCAGCGGCTCGGCGGGCCCAGTCGGCTCCGCGTCCGGGTCGGCGGCCGCCGCGGGGCCGGCCGTACCGAGTGCTGCGGGTGGCAGGACGTGCAGGATGCGCAGGTTCGCGCCGAAGCCTTGGTGTTGGCTGTCGCGATCAACTTCGGCGCGATCCAGCGCAGCTTCGTGCCGTATGCGGGCGCGTCTGGGGCGACGCCCATCTGGCCGCGTCGAACTTCACCGTCTGGACGTGCCCGTCGAGCTCAGGTGCGGCCGCGGCGGCGAAGAGGCTGTCGAACTGGGCCTCGACCGAGGTGCGGTTGCTGAACTGCCCCTTCCACCCGCTGGCCGTCCGTTCGCCTGAGCTGGTGCTCGATCAACCACGCCTTCCTCGGCGGCTTCCTCACCGGCCTGCAGGCAGTTGGGATCGACGCGGTCCTCGCCCCTCACCCGGGACGGTGTTGTGTGGAGCTGCGCGCCGCGGCCGGCGGTGCGAGCGCGCCCAGCCCTGCCACTGGGCGGTGTGTGCAGGAGGTCTGCACCCGGCCCACGGAGGATCCGGGCGCAACGTAGACGGCATACGATCTCCAGGCATCCGGTCGGCGGACCGGATGCCGTCCCCAGCGGCGTCTGCCTCAGCGCGCCGAGGCCCGCCACTTCAGCAGCCCGGCCACCAGGGCTGCCAGCAGCGACCCCGCCACCGGGGCCAGTACGTAGACCCATAGCAGCCCGGTCGTGCCGGAGACCAGCGCGGGTCCGAACTGGCGCGCCGGGTTGGCACCGCCTCCCGAGAGCGGGCCGAGAAAGATGATCACGGCGGCGACGCAGGCGCCCACCACCGCGGGCAGGTACGTCAGCAGGTGCGGGCGCGTACCGGCGAAGGCCACGATCAGCATAATCACGGTCATGGCGCCGGCCTCCGCGGCGAACACGGCCCCGGTGCTCCAGTCGGCAGCCGGTGTCAGCGCGGCGTCCCCGACCCGGGCGGCCGCGTCACCCCACGCCAGGCGTGCCAGCCCCACGCCGGCCACAGAGCCGGCCAACTGCGCGACGACGAACGGCAGAACGGCCTGGCCGGGGAAGACCCGCAGCAGCCACAACCCGATGGTGACGGCCGGGTTCAGGTGCCCGGCGGTCTCATGGCGCATGGACGGCCCGAGCACGAGCACGACGATCACACCGACCAGCAGACCCATGGCCACGAGCTGGCTGGTCAGCGTCGGAAAGAGATCCGCGAGGGGCGTGCCGGGTCCCGCCATCCAGCGGACGGCCGTGACCACGGTGAACAGCATGCCGGTGGACAGCGCGAACTCATAGAGGGCGGTCTCCAGTACGCGGGGCACCCGCCTTCGCACGCGTACGGGAGGTTGTTCGGTCCGTGGACCAGTATCGAGGAAGGTCCCAGTCATGCTCGGAATGTGGGGCCCCGCGCGGGCCCCGGCAACCCAGGGCGCGCCACTTCGTCAGGTGCCGCGGACCTGACGAAGCCCCGGTCATCTGACGAAGTGGACCGGCGCCCATGGACCGGTCCATCCGCCGTGCAGGACATTCATGCGAGTCGGCCAAGGACCCTGGCCCGGCGCTTCCCTTGAACGAGAGGAACCGATCACCTATGTGCGGCCTTGCCGGATGGGTTAGTTTCCAGCGCGATCTGACGGCGCACACCGATGCCGCGTCGGCCATGACGGACACCATGGAGTGCCGCGGACCGGACGCGGGTGGGCTGTGGACCTCGACCCACGCGATCCTCGGGCACCGCCGCCTGGCGATCATCGACCTCGAGGGCGGAAAGCAGCCCATGGTCGCCGACGCCGACGACGACACGCAGCCGGTGATCACGTACACCGGCGAGGTGTACAACTTCCAGGAGCTGCGCGAGGAGCTGCGCGGTCTGGGCAACGAGTTCCGCACGACCAGCGACACCGAGGTCGTCCTGCGCGCCTACGTCGAGTGGGGCGCCGACTTCGCCGAGCGCCTCAACGGCATCTACGCCTTCGCCATCTGGGACCCGCGGACCGAGGAACTGCTCCTCATCCGCGACCGGATGGGCGTCAAGCCGCTCTACTACTACCCCACCGCCGACGGGGTGCTCTTCGGCTCCGAGCCCAAGGCGATCCTGGCCCACGACGAGGCCGAGGCCGTCGTCGACGCCGAGGGTCTCAAGGAGATCTTCAGCATCGTCAAGACCCCCGGGCACGCCGTCTACAAGGGCATGCACGAGGTCGAGCCGGCCACGATCGTCCGTTTCACCCGCGAAGGCCGCAGCGAGAGCACCTACTGGGAGCTGAAGGCCCAGCCGCACACCGACGACCTCGACACCACGATCAACAACGTGCGCCACCTGCTCGAGGACATCGTCGAGCGCCAGCTCGTCGCCGACGTCACCGTCGGCACCCTGCTCTCGGGCGGCCTGGATTCCAGCGCCGTGACCGCGCTCGCCGCCAAGGCCCTCACCAAGCAGGGCGTCGAGCAGCCCATCCGCACCTTCTCCGTGGACTTCGTCGGCCACGACGAGCGCTTCGAGGCCAACGTCCAGTGGGCCGACCCGGACACCCCGTTCGCCGTCGAGGTCGCCGAGCAGGTCGGCGCGGAGCACATCATCGTCGAGCTCGACAACGAGGACATCCTCGACCCGGAGGTGCGCAGCACCGTCCTGCGAGCGCAGGACCTGCCGGTCTCCACCGGCGACATGGAGTACTCGCTCCTCATCCTGTGCCGCGCGCTCAAGGAGCAGATGACCGTCGCACTGTCCGGCGAGGCGGCCGACGAACTCTTCGGCGGCTACACCTGGTTCCACGACAAGGAGGCCGTCGAGTCGGACACCTTCCCGTGGCACCATCCCTTCGAGAAGGCCGGCGGTATCGGCGCGCTGAAGACGGTGGGCCTGTGGGACAAGCTCGGCCTCACCGAGTACATCAAGGAGCGCTACGCCGAAGCGCTGGAGGAGGTCCCCCGCCTGGAGGGAGAGAGCGGGCTCGAAGAGCGGATGCGCGAGGTCACGTACCTCAACCTGACCCGCTGGGAGAACTTCCTGCTGGACCGCAAGGACCGGATCAGCATGGCGGTCAGCCTGGAGGTGCGCGTCCCGTTCACCGACCACCGCCTCGTGGAGTACGTCTACAACACCCCCTGGGCGATGAAGACTTTCGACGGCCGTGAGAAGAGCCTGCTGCGCGCCGCCATGCGCGGTCTGCTGCCGGACTCGGTCCTCGACCGCAAGAAGAACCCGTACCCCTCCACCCAGGACCGCACGTACGAACTGGCTCTGCGCGAGCAGGTCGAGTCCCTCCTGGTCGAGGGCGCCCCGGTGCTGCAGCTCGTATCCGAGGCGGACATCCGCAAGCTGCTCGACGTGCCCGAGGGCTCCTACGGGGTCGGCGGCCCGTGGAGCGCCCGCGCCGTCCTGGAGCGCCTGATCGAGTTCAACACCTGGGTCACCGAGTACGACGTCCGCGTCGAGCTCTGATCGCCGGGTGCCCGGCCGCCGGCCGGCGGCCGGGCACAGCCGCGCCCGCACCCCCGTGCCCAGGAAACCCGTACTCATGAAGGACGTGAAGAAACGGACATGGTGAACGGCACCGCAGCTCTACGAGCAGTGGCCACGGCCGAGGGTCCGCGGATCCAGGGCACCCCGCTACTTATTCGCGGCCGGCGGATACGCCTCGCACAACCCCGGCGCCACGTTCACGTGGACGGGATCCCCCTACGAGGGCGGCCTCCCGCGGCTGGACGACTACAGCACCGCGTGGGCCGATGAACTGCTCGACACGATTCACCGAAATCAGTAGAGAAAGAGGAGCCCGATCCATGTCCAAACGATTTACCGGAAGGGTCGCCCTGGTCGCGGGAGCGGGCGACGGCATCTGCCAGGAGGCGGCAGTAGCGTTCGCCCGCGAGGGCGCGCGCGTAATGGTGGCTGGGCCGGACCCGGAGGAACTGGCGGGCACGCTGAAGCTGATCCGCGATGCGGGAGGTGAGGCGGACAGCGTCGCGGCGGACATGACGAGGGGCGGCTCGGCCGCCGCCGCGGGCATGGTGGCGGCTGCGGTGAAGCGGTTCGGCGCGCTGGACATCGCGTTCAACAACGCGACCGTCACCGGGCCGAACAGCAACGTCGCCGACATCGCCGAGGACGTGTGGGCCGACATCCTCGCCGCCAATCTCACGGGGGTCTTCATGGCAATGAAGCACGAACTCGCGCACATGGAGTCGCGCGGTAGCGGAGTGATCGTGAACACCGCCTGCAACATGGCGAGCAGCGGGCGGCTGGTGGGCATGAGCGCCTACGCGGCTTCGAAAGCAGCACTGAGCGCGTTAACCCGTACCGCCGCGCACGAGTACAAAGGCAAGGGCATCCGAATCAACGCGATCAGTCCCGGGCCGGCGCACGAGGAGGGGGCGAACCACGCCGACGGGGCGACCGCCGCGGAGGTCGCCGAGACGGTGGTGTGGCTGTGTTCCGACGAGGCCTCCTTCGTCGTCGGCCACGACATGGTGCTGGACAAGAAGTTCGTGGTCTGAGTTCCCTCGGCGGCGTCCTCCGTCCGCCAACGGCCCGTCGCTGGGTTCCCCGGTCGCCGTCATGATCGGCAACCGATCTCGAACAGGTAGGAGCCGTCATCGAAGGCCTCGAGGACCGAGAGCACAATGTTCTTGCGGACGCGTCACAACAGGTCCGCGCCCGTACCCGAGGCAGCCTGCCACAGCTCGAAACCGGTGATGCCGCGATCGGCCATGAGCAGCATCCCGGGCTCGAGCCGGTCCAACAGGCGGGGAATCAGCTGCTGTTCGTGAACCGAAAGCGGGCCACTCGCCGCAGCGAGCACGGCGTGTGCCCCGCACTCCACCAAAGCGGCGACCCTCACCTGCGGGCACGCACTGCGCTGCCGGCCCCGGCCCGAACCGGGCCGGCCGAAGAACACGCTGTTCGCCCCGGTGTCCGGAACGTCGAACGTGGTGCCGTCCACCGCGACCAGCCGCCACCGTCGATACCAGGCACCAGCCGTGCCCTCGACCCCACCGGCCGGCACACCCGCGCACCGGGGGAACGCGCCCATGCGGGCCGCCTGCAGCGCAGGGAAGAGGTTCTCCTCCTCGTCCGCCACGTGCGAGCGGATCTCGTTCATGAGCATGCCGATGAGCCGGTCGAACTCGGGATCGTCGGCGTCGCAGTCTTCCAGGTCCTTCATGATCTGCTCGGCCCTGAAGTGGTCGTCGATCTCCTTGTCGGCTATCGCGTCACCGTTGCGCCGGTACTCGCGCACGGTCGGGTACAGATAGGCCTCCTCGGCCACCGAGTGGCGCACGAGCTCCATGGTGACCTGGTCGGCGTAGGTCTTGCGGTCCTTGTCACCCGAGGGCAGTGCCTCGATTCGGCCGAAGATCTCCTCCACCTCGCGGTGATCGGCCACCAGTTCGCTGATGACGTCTCCGATTGCCATGTCCAGCACCTCCAGCAGTCTCGGTACGGCGGCTCCCAGGAGGGGGCACGCCGCATAGCGAGTGCCCCGCCGACGCCCGGCCAACGTCCCTATCGGCTGGAGCGGGCGATAGGGGTGGCGCGCCGTCTCAGATGCGTTCGCCCGTGGCCTCATCTTCTTGCGCGGCTCCGGCAGGGCCAAGGCCAGAACCTTCTGTACGGTGTTGAAGCCGACGCCGTACTTCCGCATGAGCGCACGCGTCGGCATGCCGGTCCTGGCGTCACGGCGGATCGCCGCGTACAGATCGACCTTCGAGTTCGGCAGCACTCGGGCCCCCTCGTCGTGCAGAGCACAAGCATGGTCCCGAGGCAAGCACCTGGCCGTTCTCGAAACTCAGCGACATCACTGTTCGGGCCCGGCAGACACGGTCCGGTCATGCGGAGTGCCGGCCGGACACGGGCCGCACCGTCGCCGGTCAGCGCGAGCCGGCAGGGACGGGCGAGAGCCGGTAGGCGTCCTCATGAGTGACGACGCGGCCGGCGGTGGGCGGCGCGAAGTGGGTGCCCAGGACCAGGGTGTCCGTGTCGGCGAGGGAGCCGAGCAGCTTGCGGCGCGAGTCCTCGGACTGCTCCGGGTCGATGTCGACGCAGGCGCCGATGGCGGGGTGGGCGAACTGGACGGGGTGGTGGATGCAGTCGCCGGTGATCAGAGCTGTCTCTCCACGGCTGGTCAGCTCGACGGCGATGTGACCGGGAGTGTGTCCGGGAGTGGGAATCAGGCGCAGGCCCGGGACGATCTCGACGCCGTCGGCCGGAACGTCGACGAGGTCGAGGAGCCCCGCCTCCTCGATGGGGATCACGGAGTCGCGGAACATCTGCTTGCGCGCCTCCTCCATGTCGTACGTGGCCCAGAACTCCCGCTCGGTGCGGGAGGTGAGGTAACGGGCGTTGGGGAAGGTGGGAACCCACTCTCCGTTCACTTCGCGCGTGTTCCAGCCGACGTGGTCGGCGTGCAGGTGGGTGAGGACCACCAGGTCGACGGAGTCCGGGGGGAATCCGGCGGCGGCCAGGCGCTGGAGGAAGTCGGTGTTCAGGTTGTGCCAGGCGGGGTTGGCCCGCTCCTTGCCGTTGCCGATGCCGGTGTCGACGAGGATGCGCAGCCCGCCCAGGACGAACGCGAAGCTGTGGCTGTCGATGTGCAGGATGCCCTCGTGGTCGGCGAAGTCGGGCCGCAGCCAGTCCTGCTGCTTGACGACGTCCGTGGTGGCGTCCGGCAGAAGCCAGGGTCCGGTGGCGGGCGGCAGAAGAACCTCGTCGATGCGGTGGACGGTGACGTCGCCCACGCTCCAGGAGGGGACGGCGGTCTGGGCGGTGGCCGGTGGGGTGCTCATGATCGGTCGTTTCCTCAAGTCTCGTTACGGAAGGTCGTTGTGTGCGCTGTGGGCTGCTCGGCGCTGCGACACGGCGAGTGCTGCCAGGGCCGCGACGGCGAGCAGGGCGGCGGCGACGGCGTAGGCGTGGGCGGCGGTACCCAGCCCATAGTGCTGGGTGGCGGCGCCCGCGGCGATGGCGGGCAGGCTCATGGAGAGGTAGCTGAGGACGTAGTAGGCGGCCAGGGTCATGGCGCGGTCCTGCTCGTCGAGTGAGGCGAGTGTCATGCGCAGCGCCCCTTGGGAGACGGCGCCGAAAGCGATTCCGGCCAGGGCCGCGCCGCCGTAGACAGCGGGCAGGCCGGCGCCTTGCAGACCGCTCAGCGTCAAGGCCGCGGCGGGGATGACGGCCAGGCCTCCGCCGGTGGCCGCGGTGTGCGGTGCCGTGCGCCGCAGTGTCCACACGGTGAGGGCGGCCGCGGCGGTGAGCGTGAAGAAGACCATGCCGCCGGCCGCCTGCGGAGCGCCCGGAGCCACGAGGCGCACGAGCGCCGGCCCGAGGGAGGAGTAGAAGCCGCCCAGAGCCCAGATGGCGACGACACCGGTGCCCGCCGTCAGCAGGGCGCGGCGGGCCGACGGCGGCACCGCGAGCTGCGGGCGAAGGGAGCGCAGGGCGCCGGCGTGCCGGTGGGCCGTCTCCGGGACGAACGTGACCGCAATCGCCTGGGCGGTGAAGAGGACCGCCAGCAGGACGTACACGGTGACCGTGGGGGCGGGGGCGAAGCGGACGAGGAGGGTGGCGGCCAGGACGCCGGCGGCCATGCCCGCCACTGGGGCGATGCTGTTGGTCAGCGCGGACCGGCCCGGGCGCCGGTGGTCCTCCAGGTCGAGCAGGGCCGCGCCTGCGGCGCTGGTGGCCGCGCCGGTGGCCGCTCCCTGCAGGATTCGGGCGGCGATCAGCGCACCGGCGCCGTCCGCCGAGGCCAGCAGCACCATGGATGCGGCCTCCACGACCAGCGCGCCCACCAGGACGGGGCGCCGTCCCAGGTGGTCGGAGAGCGCTCCGACGGTGAGCAGGGCCAGCAGCAGTGTCAGGGAGTAGGCGCTGAAGACCACGGTGATGGTGAGCGCGGACAGGTTCCAGGCGTCCTGGTAGTGGGGGTAAAGGGGCGTCGGCGCACTGGATGCCGCGAGGAGGGCGGCGAGGATCGAGGTGTCCAGGACGAAGGACGCCGTGCGCGTGGCGGTCTGGGTGCGGGCTCCCGGGTGGCCCGGCGCAGGTGCTCGTGGTGTGACGGTGGACATGGCACTCCTCAGCGCTAAACGCAATGGGTTTGCTTTAAGCCACCGTAGGGCCTACAGTCAGCTAACGCAAACCCTTAGCTTTTGGCGTTGGGGTTTGCCCGCCGCTCCAGCCCCGAGGAGAGAGAAGTACATGTCCGCCGCAGATCTCACCCCGCCGGAAGCGGCCCGCTGGGCCGCCCGGGCCGGGCTTCCGCTGCCTGCCGACCGCCACGCCGCGGTCGCGGCCGTCGCCAACCACATCCACTCCGTCGTCGCGGTCCTGCGGGAGCTGGACTTCGGGGACACCCCGCCCGCCCCCGCCTACCGCGCGGGAGAGGAGAAGCACGATGCAGCCGTATGAACTGTCCCTGACCCAGGCCGCTGACGCGGTCCGAGCCCGGCAGCTGTCCCCCGTCGAGCTGGCGGACTCCGTCCTGGAGCGCATCGGACATGTGGAGCCGCGCCTGCAGGCCTACGTCACCGTCACCGCCGAGCAGGCCCGCCGGGCCGCACGCGAAGCCGAGAACGACATAGCGGCCGGCCGCTACCGCGGTCCGCTGCACGGCATCCCGATGGGCCTGAAGGACCTGATCGACGTCGCCGGAGCGGCCACCACGGCCAGCTCCCGGGTCAGGGCCGACCACCGCGCGCAGGCCGACAGCACGGTCGCCGCACGCCTGGCCGCTGCCGGAGCCGTCCTGGCCGGCAAGACCCACACCCACGAGTTCGCCTACGGCCTGACCACCCCGCAGACCAACAACGCCTGGGACCGGGAAAGGGTCGCCGGCGGCTCCAGCGGCGGATCCGCCGTCGCCGTCGCCGCGGGCACCGCGACCTTCACGCTCGGCACCGACACCGGCGGATCGATCCGGGTGCCCTCCGCGCTCAACGGGGTCGTCGGCCTCAAGCCGACCTACGGCCTGATCCCCCGCCACGGCGTCACGTCCCTGTCCTGGTCACTGGACCACGTCGGCCCGATCACCCGAACGGTCGAGGACGCGGCCCTGGTCCTGACCGCCCTGGCCGGACACGACCTCCGCGACCCCGCCTCCCTGACCACGCCCGCCATCGACTACCGGCCGCGCACGGGCATGGACCTCACGGGGCTGCGCGTCGGCGTGCCGCGCAACTACTACTTCGACCACGTCGACCCGGAGGTGGAGGCCGCCGTCCGGCGCGCCATCGCCCAGCTCGAGAGCCTCGGCGCACGGCTCGTCGAGATCGAGATCCCCCTGACCCGGTACATCCAGGCCACCCAGTGGGGCCTGATGGTGCCCGAGGCCACCGCCTACCACGAGCGCACCCTGCGCGCCGTCCCCGAGCTCTACCAGGCCGACATCCGCATCCTCCTCGAGGCCGGCGAACTCATGCCCGCCGGGGACTACTTGCGCGCCCAGCGCTCCCGTACCCTCATGCGGCAGGAATGGGCGCGCATGCTGCAAGACGTCGACGTGATCGCCGCCCCGACCGTCCCGGCGACCGCGGTGAAGGCCGACCAGGAGACGATCACCTGGGCCGACGGCACCGTCGAGGGCGTCTCCGACGCCTATGTACGCCTGTCGTCCCCCGCCAACATCACCGGGGTTCCGTCCCTGTCCGTACCGGTCGGCCACGACACCACAGGTCTGCCGATCGGCATGCAGCTCCTCGGACGTCCCCTCGGCGAGAGTGCCCTCCTGCGGATCGGTCACGCCTTCCAGCAGACCCAGCCCGCACCCACACTCGCACCGGCAGCCTGAAAACGGCGTGGGCCCGGCCGAATCGCTCCGGCCGGGCCGGGGGCACCGTTGCGCTGCTCTCAGGGCCGGAAGCCGCAAGGAAAAAATCGGCGGGTTCCGGCGGTCCGCGACGTAGCCATGGGACGCCATCGCTGTCATCTGACAGATGTCTCACGGCTTCGGATACCGAAGACTCCCGGAGTACCGACCTCCCGACCGAAACGTCAGCTGGTCACACCCGAGCCGGGTGGCGACGACACCAGGGACTTTCCGGTCGACGCCCCCCTCGTGAGGCGGCAATGGCCGCGGTGCCCATCTTGGGCCTGCGCCCCGCGCAATGCGGACGACGTGCCGCATGTCCGCGACCCGCTGACCCGCCTGCGGGACGCGGTGGGCCTGCGCCCCGCGCAACTGGTGACCGCAGCCGACCTCACGTCCGCGGCCGCGGAGGTCATGTGCTCCAGGACCTGCTGCTGTGCACCCCCACGCAGGCCAGGGAACTCGTCCTGCACTGGCGGCCCATCGGCGACATCACACTGGCGCGCGGCTACACCGTCGCGATGGCGGACAACGGCAACCCCGAACGCCTGCACTCACGTCTGGGCGAGGCCATCGCACGCTGCCTCGGCGCGGAGACCAAGAGCACAACGGAGAACGAACCGACACCATGACCAGGGCCGAACTGCTGCGCCGCATGCAGGACGAACTCCACGAGGGCGGGCTGCACGGATACATACTCGTGCGGGACCTGCTGACCGGAGAAGAGCTGGGCATCGAGCCGGACACCAGCTGCCGGCCGCATCCCTGGTCAAAGTGCCCCTGGCCGTGGCGACGGCCGAGCGCATCCGGCGCGGAGAACTCGACGGTGAGGCAGTGCTCGACGTGCAGCCCGGTCGCCTGACCACCCCCGGCCCCACCGGGCTGAGCCGCTTCCGCCACCCCGCCCGGATCGCCGTCGACGACCTGCTCTACCTCAGCACAAGCCTGAGCGACGGCACCGCTGCGGACGCCCTCTTCACCCTCACACCGCCCGACCAGGTCAGCGCCATCCTCGAAGAACTCGGACTGCGGGGCATATCCGTCCGCCACACGATCAGCGAACTGACGGACACGCCCGCCGAACGCTTCGACGCCCCGCAGACACACCTCGCCCACGCCCTGGCCATCGACGCCGGCACCAGCGGCCGCGGACACCGCATTCCCCAGCTCGACACCACCCGCGCCAACACGGGAAGCGCACGTGCCTGGACCGACCTGCTCCAGATGCTGTGGCGGCCGTCGGCGATTCACCCGGACGTCGCAGCCACGGTCCGTTCTCTCATGACTCACAACCTGCTGCGCCACCGACTGGCACCCGACTTCGACTCCGACGCCTCGACGTGGTCATCAAAAACAGGCACCCTGCTCAACCTCCGCCACGAAAGCGGCGTCGTCGAGCACGCCGACTGCCAGACCTTCGCCATCGCCGTCCTCACCGAATCCTTCGTCCCCGCCGGCACTCAACCCGGTGCCGACGCCCTCATGGCACAAGTCGCCCGGACGCTCCGCGACCACCTACGGCAGCAATAGGCAACACCGGATGAACAGGCCTTCCTGCCTGTGCCAACGACCACCTGCAACCGGCCGCCGGGCAATACAGCCGGGCCGCACCCAGGTCGCCCTGGTCACTTCGCCGGTGGGCCACCAGCCGGTGACACGTTCCGGGACGGCCTGGATGGCGGGCGCGAAAAGCGTGGCCGGCAGCAACTCCGGCCAGTGCTTCCCCTAGACCGTGCCCGGCCGGGCCGGAGTCCTTGATCGGAAATCCGCGGGCACCGTCGTGCACGGCCCGCCCTGCCGGCGATCGCCGGCAGGGCTTGGCACCGAGCCGGGGCGACGCGGCGGAGGAGGCCACCGCCGACAGGGCACAGCACAGCTTGGCGGACGACAGCCCGTACCCGCCGATCAGGCGTGCCCACCGGGCGGAGCCGAAGGGGGTGGACGGCACCCGGCCGAAAGTCGTAGCCGGCTGCGCAAGATCTGTCTACGGCCGATCCGACGCAGGCGTCCGCCGGACAGAGTCGAATCCGTCCGTTGTGTACCGCTGTCCATAACCCCAGGAGCATGTCATGGGCAACCTCGCCTTCCGTATCGAGTCCGTGCAGGTGCTGCTTCCCCTCCTCGCCGGATTCGCCGCGCTGCTCACCGTGCGTGCCGTGAGGAGACGCCCCGGCTGGTACGGCAAGCCCGTTCTGACCCGGCTTGCGACGGCCCTCTACGCTGCGGGTTTCCTGCACTTCACGATGTTTCCGATCATCGTGGACAAAACTCAGAATCTGTCGCCCTGGTACAACCAGATCCAGCCGATACCCCTGGCGGGCCTTATCGGCATGGACCCCACCTTCGTGCTCAACGTGCTGCTGTTCGCACCGTTCGGTCTGCTGCTCCCGCTGCTGGCGAAGGCGGAGCTTCCGGTGAAGCGGGTCGCCCTGCGCGCGCTGGTCACCAGCCTGACGATCGAGCTGGTTCAGCTGGGCATGTACGTGTGGTTCAGCAACGGCCGTGGCGCGGATGTCGACGACCTGATCGCCAACACCCTCGGGGGCGTGCTCGGCTGCCTGATCCTGCGCTCCTCGGCCCTGTCCGATCTCGTACGCGGCTTCGCCCCGCCGGGAACCGCCCTCGCCCGATCGGCCACCGAGACGGTGCCGGCTCCGCCTGCACCCGTCGGGCGATGAACCGACGGCGGGATCGCCCCGCCCGACCCCTTGGTGCGGGCGCGGACCATCCCCATCGCCGCTGTCACCGCTCCGCGTTCCGCGGCAGACAGCCGTGTTCTCGCGGACGTCACGAGGTGCCGCTGCGGGTGCGACTTCCTAGAAGCAATGATTTTGCTTTAAGGTGGATTCATGAGCAGGCAGATGGTGCGCCCCGGTGGGCGCAGCGCCCGGGTCCAGGCAGCGGTGCACGCCGCCGTACGCGAACTCGCGTCGGAGCTGGGCCGGGACGCCCTGACGGTGCCGCTGGTCGCCCAGCGTGCGGGCGTGACGCCGTCGACGATCTACCGCCGCTGGGGCGACCTGCAGGAGCTGTTGTCGGACGTGGCGGTCGAGCGGCTGCGGCCCGACACCGCGCCCAAGGACAACGGGGCCCTGTCGTCCGACCTGACGGCCTGGGCCGAGCAATTCCTCGACGAGATGGCCTCCCCCACCGGCCGCGCCTACATCCGCGACGCCCTGCTCGGCGATCCGGACGGCAGCAACGCCGGCCAGTGCTCCGCCTACGCAGCCGAGCAGATCGATGTCATCCTCAGCCGCGCGGCCGAACGCGGGGAGGACACGCCCGACGTCGAAACGGTCATCGACGCCGTCGTCGCCCCCCTGATGTACCGCATCCTCTTCCGCCCCGACGGACTCGACACCTCGTACGCGCACCGACTCGTGACAGGAGTCCTCGAACCGGCCACCCAGTGACCAGATGATCACAGTGGCATGCCCCTTCGGCAGCCTCCGGTGCCCTGATCTCGGAGGTCGGCACGACCGCGCCACATCCCCAGCCCTCCGGCGAACCGTCCCGAGGGCGTATCCGGGCACTTCACGCCCAGTGGCCGCAGTCGACAGTCGTGTGGGCCAGCTTTGGTGCCCAGGCGGACCGGAGCGTTCGGGCGTCGAAGCCGAGGAAGGCGCCCCAGTCCTGCTACAGCACGGTGACCGGCATGTCCAGTCGGTTACCGGCGTCTGTGTCGGCCTGGTCGTGGTCGACGTCGATGCGGGCGGAGGCTCGGTAGTCGGCCACGGTCGAGGGCACCGCGTCGCGGCAGGCGTCCAGGTAAGCGACACGGATGTCGGCGGGCATCGCTTCGGGGTGCGCGTCCAGACGTCGAGGAAATGGCCGAAGAAGACGGCCGGGGCAGCCGCGATCATCTGCTCGGGCAGCTGCGGAGGCTGGGCCATCAAGTAGAGGTGGAACCCGATGGCGGCACTCGTGCCGCGCATCACCTGCCACATCCCTTGCGCAGTTGTGTCTGCGGCTGGCCGACGGAAACACGTCCGCGGCAGAGGCGGCCGAGCACGTCGACGCGTGGCCGGACTGGGGGCCGTACCGGCCCTGGGCCGAGCTCTTCGTCCTGCTGCGCACCGGCCGCCGCGCCGACACCCAGGCGATGCTGCGCGCCTTGCCGGAGCCGCCGGCGGACCTGATGTACGAGGCGCTGTGCTGCCTGCAGGCGGCGGTGGCGCTGGAACTCGGTGCCCGGGTCGCGCTGGAGCAGCTCCACGTCCGCCTGCTGCCCGCTGCCTGCGAACGCGCGGGCGCGGGCAGTGGCCTGGTCACCCTTGGTCCCGTGGACCGGTGGCTCACCGACATCACCGACGCGCTCGGCCGGCGTTCTGGCTGAGAGGGGTCGGGATGTGGTCAGGGGTGGACGTGCAGGCTGTCCTCACCAGCCGGTGACGCGTTGCCACAAAGCCTCGATCACGGGCACGGCGCCTGTGCTGCGGGTGCCGTCGATGACGTGGTAGCCGCGATGCTGAGCCGCGGTTGCGCAGGCGTGGTTGGGCAGGATGCGCAGGCGGGTGCCGACGGGCAGGTCGGGCAGGTCGGCGGCGTCGCGGGCGGTGAGCGTGCCGTGTTCCTGGCTCGCGGCGGTCATGACCAGGTTCGGGACGAGGTTGCCGTTCAAGTCGGTGACCAGACCGTAGCCCTGGTCCTGTGCCTGGACGGCGGTGCCGCGGTCGCGGGACATGGCCATCCAGCCGCCGTCGGTGACGATCCACCCGTACTCGGGACGGTGGCCGATGACGGTGACGACGACCGACAGGGCGAGGTCCTCGACCTGGCAGACGCCGAGGCCGGCCATGACCAGGTCGAAGAAGACGTAGTTCCCTGCGCGCAGTTCGGTGACGCCGGTGAGGTCCTCGGCGGCGTGGGCGGTAGGGGTGGAGCCGACGCTGACGGTGTCCACCGGCAGGCCGGCCGCGCGCAGTCGCTCGGCCGCGGCGACGGCGGTGTCGCGTTCGTTCTTCGCCGCCAGGCGCTGTTCCTCGGGGGTGTAGGCGAAGTAGGACTCGCCGGCGTGGGTCAGTACGCCGTCCAGACAGCCCGCGTCGTGCAGGATGCGGCCGACCTCGGGGAGCGCGGGGGCGTCGGGCTTGAGGCCGCCGCGGTGGCCGTCGCAGTCGATTTCGATCTGGGCGGGGACGGCGATGCCGGCCCGGCGGGAGGCTTCGGCGACGAACGCGGCCTGTTCGACGCTGTCGAGCAGGATGCGCAGGCGCACACCGCGGCGCAGCAGGGCGATCACGCGCGGGAGCTTGTGGGGGTCGATGCCGACGGCGTAGGTGATGTCGGTGTAGCCGCCGTCGGCGAACGCCTCGGCCTCGGCGAGGGTGGAGACGGTGACGGGGCAGGGAGTGTCGCCGTGCATGAGGGCGACGACGTCGAGGCTCTTGGCCGTCTTGACGTGCGGCCGCAGGGTGACCCCGAGCCGGTCGGCCCTGGCCTGCAGCCGTTCGATGTTGCGCCGCGTCTTGTCCACGTCCACGACGGCGAACGGGGTGTCCGGGTCGGTCAGGTCACGGGCGGCGGTGGAGGTGGTGTTCAAGGGGATGTTCACAGGGAGATGTCCATCTTCTTCAGAAGGGCCAGGCCCAGACAGAGGTCCTGCAGACCGATTCCGGAGCTGTCGAAGACCGTGATGTCGCTGTCATCGATGCGTCCCGCGGTGCGTCCGACGAGGACCTCGCCGAGCGGGGTGAGGACGGTCGCTGCGGGCGCGTGCTGGCTTTCGCCCATGCGGCGGGCTTGTTCGGGTAGATCGCAGAAGACACGTGCGCCGCTGAACAGTTCGGGTGGGAGCTCCCTCTTGCCGGGGGCGTCGGCGCCCATGCAGGAGATGTGCGTACCGGGGCGGACCCAGCCCGCGTCGAACAGGGGTGGGGTGTCGGCGCGAGTGGTGGTGGCGGTGACGATGAGGTCGGCGTGCGCACAG
The DNA here is from genome assembly GCF_046506645.1 of Streptomyces sp. 5K101. Lineage (NCBI taxonomy): Bacteria > Bacillati > Actinomycetota > Actinomycetes > Kitasatosporales > Streptomycetaceae > Streptomyces > Streptomyces sp. 5K101. The sequence goes on from NZ_JBKFFO010000034.1 coordinate 24,185, forward strand.
GCTTCTTCCGCACCGGCGGGCCGGGCGTCGTGGCCCTGTGCGGTGAGCGTTCTGGCCAGGTGCTCGGCACGCTCCGCGTCGCGCCCCACGATCAGGATCTCGCCGATGGGCCGGACCCGGCTGACGGCCTGCGCCTCGTAGGCGGCCTGGTGACCGGTGCCGAAGACGGCCAGGGTGGCAGCGTCGGGGCGGGCCAGCAGGTCGACGGCGAGGGCATCGGCCGCGGCGGTCCGGTAGGCGTTCGCGGTGCCGACCTCCAGGACGGCCGCGATCCGGCCGATCGTCTGGTCGAACAGCAGCAGGGTCGAGTGGTGGCGCGGCAGCCCGTGCTCTGGGTTGCCCGGCCAGTACGTGCCGATCTTCACGCCGGCGTGCGTCGGGGATGCGGACGGCTTGAGGGTGAACCGGTTGCGCGGATCGGAGCCGTGCACGGCGAGACTGGGGAAGACCGGGCCGTCCACCGTCGCGGCGAAGGCGGCACGGGCCGCTTCGAGGGCCAGCTCCTCATCCACGAGCGCAGCGGTCTGCTCCTCGGTGATGTGCAACAGAGCGGTTGGTCCGGCGGCGGTCATGAGCGGCCCTTCACTTGGCGTAGTTGTAGACGGTCGCCCGGGACACGCCGAGCAGGTCCGCGATGGTCTGCGCGGCATCGCGCGAGTCGAAGTAGCCGTCGCGCTGCAGTTGCCGTACGAGTTCCCTCTTGTCCTCCCGACTCAGCGACCGGGGAGTCGCGGCGCGCTCCGCGGCACGTGCCTCCACCTCTTGGCGCAGCTCGCGCGCGTTGCGGTCCCGCAGGGTCTCCAGGGGCTGTTCGCGGTGCTCGGTGTCCGTGCTCACGAGGTTCGACAATGCGAGCGTCACGGGCGACAGGATGGACACGTCGAGGTTCAGGCAGAGTGCCGCGATGTACTCGCCCTCGGCATTCTTGATGCCGATGGACGTGCTCTTCACCGGGCGGCCGTCGGGAAACCGGTTGGGGTAGTTCTGGATGACGCTGGGGTACTCCGGGTCGGCGATGCGGGCCAGGCCCAGCTCAGTGGCGGAGTCACCGACCTGGCGGCCCGAAAGGTTGTTCTCGATCGCCCGGATCGCATTCTCCGGATCCCGCAGGTCGTGCAGGACCACTTCGCACAGGCCCGGGAACATGCGGCCCAGCGCGACGGCGATCTTCTCGGCCTCACGGATGAGGTGCTCGTCCGCGTCGATCGAGGCAACGGCAGCGGCGCCCCTGCGCTCGTCCGCCTCCGCACTGGCTGCGAGGTGGTCCATGGCGCTCCTTTCAGCACGGGCTTCCATTTTGTTTCTATCCTTAGACAGAAAGTCTAGTACACCTTCCGGGTGCCGCCCACCTCACCTCGCCGCGGGACGCCCGGGCTGAGCAGGAACGTGAGTCGCTATTCACCTGCAAGCTTCGGGTGAGGCCTCGAAGAGAGACCCGACATCGTTGGCTCGGCGGGTCGGGGCGAACGGGCGACCGGTTCACGCTCCCGCCGGACGTGGCCCGGCTTCGTCCCACGGCCCGCCGGAGCTGTGTCACAGTCGCGTGACAGCGGCGCCATGGACGCGAGACAGCACCGAACCGGCAGCCAGGAGCGGCCGTGAAGGTGATCGTCAACGCGCGGCACCGAGCACCTGGCCCCGTACTTGTCGCCCTGAAGGGAAAACCGTAATGACCCGTCGTCTGCGCACCGCCCTTGCCGTCGCCGCCGCGCTCGGCGCCGGCCTGCTGATGACAGCGTGTGAGGGCGGTGACAAGTCGTCAGCGTCCACTGGCGCGTCGCCCGACGTGGCCGCCACCTCGGGCTTCTCGGCGGCATCCGGCCAGGCAAGCCCGACGGCGCCCAGCGGCGGCGAGGGTGGGCACAAGAGCGGCGGAAGGAGCGGTTCCGGCGCTTCGACGTCTTCCGACGGCGGGGCCGCGGGAAGCGGCTCATCGGACAAGTCCGGTATCAACGGCAACGACACGGCCGGAGACAAGAGCGGCTACGGACAGAGCTGGGTACCAACGACATCGCCTGGAGCGTGAGCTCCGAGTCCCAGGCCGGCGGCTACTGCCTGATCAAGGCCAAGCCCGGCATCACCTGCGTCATGCCCGCCGCGCTGCCGGTCGTGGCCCTCGGATCGGACGGAACGGCCGCAAAGCCCGCGGAGCAGTCCGTGGGTCAGGAGATCACGCTGGGCGCAGGCGTCACCGCCTACGCGGGGGTGAACCCGAAGACCACCAACCAGGATGGCGGCAAGGAGCTGAACAGCCTCATCGTCTCCGTCTCCGACGGCGACCCGGCGTACGTCGGCCCAGGCAGCGTTGGGTGTGATGTCTCAGGGTGGCGATTTCCCTGAAGTCGAGTTCGGCGAGGTAGCGCAGTCCTTCGCGCAGGGGCTTGCCTTCAGCCATGCCGACCGACACTTCGAGCGAATCTCAGCTGAAATCATCGGGATCCGCTGGCCAGGCGTCAGTCCTGATGGGCGAGGCCCACCCGCCAGGCCCAAGCGGCGATCTCCACTCGGTTGCGGGCGGCGAGCTTGCTCTGAATGTTGCCCAAGTGGGTCTTGACCGTCCCGTCCCTGATGCAGAGGGCTTGAGCTATCTCGACGTTGGTGAGTCCCTGGGCCACGAGCCTGACCACGTCCACCTCCCGCAGGGACAGGACCGTGTCCGGTGATCGCCGCGTACCGGGTGCCATCAACCGCCGCAGCAGACGGACCGTGATCGACGGACTGATGAGGGAGTCTCCCTCTGCCGCGGCTCGCACCGCCTCAGCCAGCAGCTGCGGGCCGGAGTCCTTGAGGAAGAAGCCGCAGGCGCCCGACTGCAGCGCCGTGGTGTTGGCCGTGGAGAGTCCGACGCGTAGGGGCAGTCCCTCCGTGTCGGACAGGACATGCGTCTTGGCACCGGGCCTACCCCGGTCCACGGGACTCGGACCTGCAAGTTCGCCCCTTCTCTTTTGCGCGGACATGGGCAGAGTCGAGGAGCGCCCGGGACAGGTCGACGAGGCCCTGTTCGTCCAGGAGTTGCAGAACCTTCTGGTGCAGCCGGCCCCAGACCCCCGCACGGGACCAGATGGCGAACCGGCGATGCACGGTCGACTTCGACGCCCCGAAGCACGGCGGCAACCTCGCCAGGCGCAGCGCTGACCAGTACGTAGATGATCGCGACGAAGACCGCCTCGTCATCGGTGTCGGCGACCCCGCCGCCCTGCGGCCGCACGCGAGCCGGCGGCAACAACGGCCTGGCGATCTCCCACAGACCCTCCGGAACAATCCAACCCCACCGTCCACTCTTCATGCCCGGCACAACCGCCAACTCACCATGCAGGACCCGGTCTGAGAACCGACGTCTTGGTCCGGAACGCCGGAGGGTCACAGCAGGCGACGAATCGCCCGCGCACGACGTGACGCAGCCGCCCTCCCGGACGCTGCCGAGTAGTGCCGCTGACACGGATCGGCCACCACACAGTCCCTAATCCGGTAGAACGCGCCTTCGTCCAGAGTTCACTTACTCGAAGGGACTGTGTCGTATGCACGTACGCCATACGCACTTCCGCCGAATAACCGCGCGTGCCCTCACGTTCGGGGCCCTGCTCGCCCTCACGGCGCCCGGGCTCGCGGTGGCGCAGTCACCAGTTGCAGGGGAGCAGTGCAAACCCTTCCCGCAGACGAAGGCAGGCTCGACGGACGACAGGACCGACGACGGGGCGCACTGCCTGGCAGTCGTGCTCCGGTTGTCCGAGGCGCCCGCCATCGGGTCGCAGGCCAGAATCGACATGGAGGTCCTCACCACGTCAGAGGACTCCGAGGTGCACCTCGACGTCGAACTGCCCGCCGGCTTGGTCTGGGTGGACGCACCCGCCGGCCTGCGCTCCTCGACGGCCGACTCGCCCGCGCCCGTGCACGGCGGGCGGGTGCACCGCGCCGACGGCAAGGGGCACACAGGCGCCGGGCGGCCGTGGCGGCTCAGTGGCACGGTGAAGGCGGTCGCCGCAGGACCGGCCGGAATCCGGGCGACGGCGTCGGCCGGAAACGACACAGATTCCGGCAGCGTCTTTCTCACCGTCGGCTCTCAGCGGTCGTCCTTCGGCATCGCGGTCAAGGAGGTCAACTCCGTGTCACCGGCGGCCGGTTCTGCGACGCGCGCCCACGCTCACCTCGCGCACCGTCCCGCCGAGCCGGTGCCGACCAAGGCATCCGAGGCGTCCGCCGCGGGCACGGCGTGCGCCGGCGGCTCGTGGAACTACGTTGACCACACCGGCGCTCTCCGGGTGTCCGGGAACACCCGTGTGACCGTGTACGACGACGATGCCAAAGGCTCGGACGACCTGCTCGTCACCGGCCTCACCGGCGCCGACGGCCGGTTCCATCTGTGCTTCGACAACACCGACGAGGAGGGCGGTGGACAAGACGTCTACGTCGAGTTCGGCACGGAGAACCAGAACTGGGTCATACGCCACGGCAAGTCGCGGCAGCCGTATCGTTTCGCTACCGCCGTCCGTCCCGACGTGCCGTCCGGCGGCACGGCCGACATCGGCGCTTTCCAGCCCGCCGACGCGGCATTGATGCGTGGCGTCGAGGCGTTCGACACGATGAACGCCGGGTGGAACTGGAAACCCGGAACGTCCTGCTGGGACGCCAGGGACACGAGCTGCCGGCGCGGGATCGTCAACTGGGCACCGGACTCCACCGACGGCACGTACTACTCGACCCGGGGCAACGCCGTCCACCTCGCCGCCGAGGATCCGGACGCGCCCGTCCTCGTCCTTCACGAGTTCGGGCACGCGCTGATGGACGATGTGTACGAGGACGACTTCCCCTACTCGCCGAACTGCAGCCCGCACTACATTCCCCGTACCAGCTCGGCGGGGTGCGCATGGACCGAGGGCTTCGCCACCTGGTACGGGGTCGTGGTGCTCGACGATCCCACGTTCCGCTGGCCGGGCGGCCGGACCCTGGACGTGGAAGGCCCGACCTGGGGCACCACTGGGTGGGACGACGGAGATGCCGTGGAGGGCCGGGTGCTCGGGTCGATGATCGACCTGGCGGACAGCACCAACGAGACGGGCGACACGTGCAGCGAGAACCCCGCCGGTCCGCTGTGGAACACCTTCCTCGACCATGTGTCCGGCACGTTCGCCCAGTTCTGGGCCCACCGCGCGGCGGATGGGTACGACGTGGGCGCGAACGCGCTGGGCTGCCTGTACCACAACACGATCGACTACCGCCGATAAGGGGGCACGCGGGCGCATCAACGCGGAACGAGGTGGTGCGCCCGCGCGCGCCGGTTGGTACCTTGCCGACCATGGCGACGGCGAAGGTCGGCGAGGCCCTGAGACGGCTGGGCATCGGTGACGAGGCGACCCGGGTCTATCTGGCGCTCCTGGAACTCGCGCCCGTCCGCCTGAGCCGGATCGGAACGGCCGCCGGACTGGACGACGCACAACTGGCCGCGGCCTACGGGGAATTGGTCGACGCAGGCCTGGCGAGCGCCCCGGTCAACGGCCGCGACGCGATCGCCCCGCTGCCGCCCGCGGCCGGCCTGCAGATCCTCAGCCGGCACCGCGCCGCCGAACTCGACGCGTCCTGCGTCACCGTGGCCGGCGCGTTCGACGCCTTCCGGCGGCAGCGGCTGACGGAATTCAAGGACGACCTGGTCGAGATCGTGAGGGGCGACGAGATCGGTCCGCGGCTGCGCCAAGCCTGGGACAGCGCCCGAGAGCAGATTCGCCAGTTCGACTCGCCCCCGTACTTCCCGATCCCGACCGCCACGGACGAGGCGCTCGCCACCCTCGCCCGTGGGGTGACGCAACGCGTGGTGTATTCGCGGGAGTCGCTGGAGTTCCCCGGCAACCTCACCCAGAGCATCGAGCCGTGCATCGCGGCCGGCGAACAAGCGAGGGTCGTTCCCTCGGTTCCGGTGAAGCTCATCATCATTGACGACGCATACGCCCTGGTGTCACTGTCGATCAAAGAGGTCGACGTGCACCACACCATGCTGGTCGTGCAGCCGTGCGGGCTCTTCGCCGCGCTGGTCGCCCTGTTCGAGCAGACCTGGCAGAGCGCGCTGCCGTTCCACGGCCCTCCTTATCGGCCCCATCGCCTGCTCCCGGCCGACCGCCGCCTGCTGTCGCTGCTCGCGAGCGGGGTGTCCGACGCCGACATCGCCAGGGAGATCGGCATCAGCCGGCGCACCCTCTTCCGCCGAGTAGAGGTCATGATGGCTCGGTTGGGCGCCGCGACCCGCTTCCAGATGGCACTGCAGGCCCAACGCCGAGGCTGGCTGTGAGCGTCGCAGGACCGCACGTCGCCCACCGCGGAGACGAAGAAGGCCAGGAAGATTTCCATCGCAGCCAGGACGCTGATCATCTGACGCACCTCGTAGGAGTGCGCCGGCAGCTGCGTTCCGAGCCGGTCACCGACTTGGGCTATGCGGTTCCAGTCGTCCTCGGTCGTACGGCGGCGGATGAGGCGCTCGCAGTGCCTGGTCGTGGGCGACGACCAGCCGTACATCGCGGCCCTCGTCACGGTGGACCCGGAGGCGCCGGCGTATGGGCAGAGCCTCAAGGGGAAGCAGCCTGCGGATGTGTCGGCGACGACCGACGACGAGGATCTACGGGCATAGATCCAACAAGCGGTCTCCCGGGCCAACGCCCGGGTCTCCAGGGCCGAATCGAATCGATCCGCGCGTTCCGCATCCTGCCGAACGAGTTCAGCGTGGACGACGGCCTGATGACGCCGACACTGAAGCTGAAGCGGCGGGCGATCACGGGGAGTACGCGGCAGACATCGACGCGCTGTACGCCCTGAAGAAGCCCCACGAGCCGCCGACCAGGTGGGACGGCTGAACCGTCCGATATTCGGGGTCCGATGAAGGAGATTCGTTCGGTCGGTCTATCTGGAAGAGGCGGCATTCAGGTTTATGCGTTCAACGTGACCCAGAAATCCTCAAGCGTCGGGGATATGGCCTGCGGGTTGATGACAGCTGACATGGTCATTTTTTCTCGGAGAGAAATACATCCAGCCCCTGGAGCCACTCACATCCCCGCAGGTCAGTCGGATACCACAAGGTGCCACCGTCAGCTCCCGGCACACAAGTATTGGGCAAGCAAGCCGTGGACCCGGGTTGACCCGAATACGCGGCACGGTAGGTCAATAGCGGAGGGACTCATTTCGTACTATCGCACGGGTACTTGCCACACCTACGGTCGCTTCGACTCCGCACATTGACGGGAGAACTGCAGCAATGTGCGTCCGCATCGACCATTGGGGGGTACCACTCGTGCGCAGTCTCAGACAGGCACTTCTACCGCTGGCCACTGCCGTCATGCTGGCATTGGTCGGGGCAGGCCCCGCCATGGCGGGCCCCGCCGCCCCTGCCGAGCCCGGATCCGCCGCCGTCCCGGCCGGCAACGCAACCACCGCCGCCACTCCGCGGCTCGCCGGCGGTGCGCCGGTCGACTCGACGGCCGCCGCCGCCGCGCTGGCCCGCTACTGGACGCCGGAGCGGATGAGCAAAGCCATCTCCCTCGACCGGATTGCCGGGTCGCCGCGCGCCGCCCAGAGCAACGCCGGCCCCACCGGGAAGCCGGGTTCGACACCACCTGCCGAGGGGCGGTCGGACACAATCCGGCCGCTGGTCACCGAATCCGCCGCGGTGGGCAAGGTGTTCTTCACCAACCCCAGCAACGGCCTCAACTACACCTGTTCGGCCGGGTCCCTCAACAGTCCCTCCAAACAGATGCTGCTCACCGCCGGGCACTGCGTGCACGGAGGCAGCGGCGGCACCTGGATGACGAACTGGACCTATGTGCCGCGCTACCGGTCCGGTGCCCGCCCCTTCGGCACCTACGCCGCCAAGCAGTTCCGCACCTTCAACAGCTGGATCAGCAGCAGTGACCTCGGCCGGGACGTGGCGATGGTGACCACCTGGCCGCTCAACGGCAACAAGGTCGTCAATGTCACCGGCGGTCACGGACTGAGCTGGAACTACTCGCGCACCCAGGCCGTGACCGTCATGGGCTACCCGAGCAACCGCGACGGCGGCCAGATCCAGTGGGCATGCCAGGGCATCACGCGAGCGGTGGGCGACGGCCGTATTGAACTCCAGTGTGACTTCGGCGGCGGATCGAGTGGCGGGCCGTGGCTGCGGGAGTTCAACGATGCCAACGGCCTGGGGTACGCCAACGGAACGATGAGCACCCTCGCCACGGGCGGCTGGAACCGCAGCTCGTACTTCGACGACGCCGTCAAGGCGATGTACGACGCCCAGGGCAGCGTCACCTGACAACCTGACAGCCCGGCAACCGGGCATCCTGGCGAGGAGCAGTCCAATGCGTCGCAGCAGCTTGAGCCGATGGGGCACCGCCGCCGCCCTGCTCACCGTGGTTGTGGGGGTGGCGGCATGGCGTACGGCCACGGCCGCGCCGCCCCCCGAGCCGCGGCCGGACTCGGGGACCACCAGCAGCGATGTGCGACAGAGCCCGGATGAGGTACGGGACTACTGGACGCCGGAACGGACGAAGGAGGCCCGGCCCGCCCCCATGCCGGAAGACGGCTGAGGACGGCAAGCGGGACTGGTCGGGCCAGGTCCATGACGGGCGCAGGCGGTGCGGGCAAGGCCCGCGCCCCTGCGCCCGTTCGGCCTGCGAGGGGTATGCGGCCGGCAGTCAGGCGGGCATGCGCAGCACCGCTACCCCGGTGATCCGGTCCGCCGACAGGTCGTCCAGGGCGGTGTCGGCGTCCTGGAAGTCGTACGGGGTCACCGTGGCCGGAGCCGGTGGCCGGCCGCCGCGGAACCCGCCGGCGCGGGCGACGCCGTCGACCGGGCGGCGGGTGGAGTGCAGAAGAGTTCCCGTCCGTCCTGGCGGGTGTGGGCGGTGACGCTGCGCACGCTGCGTTCGCGGAAGAGATGCCGTTCGTAGTCCAACGGCGGGATACCGGCGAGGTGGATGCCCGCGATGCTCTATAAGGCCGCGTCCTGCATGGCGAGTTGGCAACTCCTGGACGAACAGGCCCTCAGGGCTGTCCCGTAAATGATCTTCTGGGTGCTCGGGCATAGTGGGCCGCCGTGCAGGCCACTTGCCTATCCGGCGAGAGCAAGGTCGTGCATCCGCGCGATGCCGAGCATGGCGTGGTGGACGCCGTCCCCCTTGAGGCGGCAGTCGCGGAGGATCTTCCAGGTCTCCATACGGGCGAAGACGTGCTCAACCCGGGCCCGGACCTGCTTGTGGGACCGATTGTGTTCCTTTTTCCACTCCGGCAGTTCGGTCTGGCCGCGCTCGCGGCGGTGCGGGATGACGAGTCCGGTTCCCGGGTAGCCGCCGTCGGCGATCGTCGTGGTCTTGCCGACGGCGGCCTTGGCACCGGACTCAGCCCACGCCTTGCAGTCGTTTCGGTTCCCGGCCAGCGGCCGGCCGACCACGACGACCAGCCGGGTGTCGGCGTCGATGACGACCTGATGGTTGGTGGAGTACCGGTAGTTCTTCGACCGCTCCGCGATGGTGTGGTCACGCGTGGGGACCAGCGTGCGGTCCACGACGAGCACGGCGCCCTTCGCGAACCGCTTGCGGGGCCTGAGAGCGAGCATCGGCCCGAGGTGGTCGATGATGCGGTCCGCGGCCGACTTCGAGACCCCCAACAGCGGGGCGAGCTGTCGCATGGTCAGGTTGGTGCGCCAGTAGGCCACGACGAGCAGGGCCCGGTCTTCCAGCGGAAGGCTCCGCGGCCGGCCCTTGCGGACAGCGTCCGCACCCTGGCGACGCAGGACGACTTCTTGCCTGACGCTCTGGTGATGGGCGAGGAGCCGGCGTACGCCTTGAGGCCGCGGGCGTCGGCAAACCGTTGCCGGTCGTCTCCGATCTCGGCGAGCAGCCGGGCGCCGAGCTGGGTGCCGAGGCCGGGGAAGCTGAGGATGATCTCGGAGTCCGGGTGCTGGGGGAACGCTTCCTCCACTGCCTCGGCGAGCTGGTCGGCGGCGGTGCAGGCAGCCTCCAGCTGGACGAGGAGGGCCAGCATCTGCTTGCCGAGAGCGTCCTCGACCAGCGCGGGCTGGTGGGCCCAATCAGATCGGAAGACCTCGCGGAGGCGGTCAGCTTCCGCCTCGATTCCGCGCTGACGGCCAGCCCTCTTAAGGACGGCCTGGAGTTGGGTACGAGTGAGTCGGGCGGCGCGGGTGGGCGTCGGGGCTGCCCGGAGCAGTTCCCGGATCTCGGGCCGGCACAGACCGTTCTTCCAGGCATCGGCCGCCGCCAGGGCGGCGGGGTAGTACTCGCGCAGCAGGGAGCGGAGCTGGTTGGCGAGCTGCTGGCGGTTCCAGGTGGCGTCCTGCTGGGCTCGGAACAGGACGGCGACGGCTCGGGCAAGGTCGGAGTCGTTGGGCAGGGGCCGGTGGGCGTGCATGTCGGTGCGGAGGATGTTGGCGAGGACCAGGGCGTCGCCGGGGTCGGATTTCTTGCGGGAGACGGAGTGTCGGTCGCGGTAGCGGGCGGCGGCCATCGGGTTGATCGCGAACACTGGTCGGCTGCCCGTCCTCAGCACGGCGACGAGTAGCCCGCGGGAGGTCTCGATGGCGACCGGGATCGGGTTCTCACTGGTGTCGCCGTACTCGGCGAGCAGGTCGAGGAGGATCTTGTAGCCGGTGGCGTCGTCGGTGATGTGTCGCTTGGCGAGGAGCTGGCCGGTCTCGTCGACGAGGGCGATGTCGTGTGTCTTCTCTGTCCAGTCGATGCCGCAGTAGATCAAGGTTCCCTCCCGGTACTGCTGTGTGTTTGTGCTGGTCACGAGCTCGTGCGGAACCACGCAGCGACCTAATCCCAGGACTCGGCCAACCGGCCGGTCCGCCACCTCAGTAGCTGTTCGTGGCACCAGCTCATCCCACGGGCCTCGGTCTGCGTTGGAGCTCAAAGCGGCTCGGGCATGTCGAGAGGTCGCCGTGTGGCGGGCTCGCACCACGAACACCAACGAGTGATCAGGCAGGCGGTGTTGACGACGGTGGCAATCGCGAGGGAGCCGGGCACCGCCGCTCTGGATAGAGGAATCAAGTGCCCGGACGGCTCAAGGCGTCAGCCCGGCGCCCACGTGACCGCCACCGCGACCATCGTTCAGTGCTCGAACAGCCAGTTGGGGGACACCCCCCGCGGCTGTCGCTATCACCGGATTAGGACGGCTCCGACGCCGTGATCACACCAGCCATATCAAGATCGTTCCACGGGTGTGATCAACGGTTCGGCCCGCCTGTCAGCTGCCGCTCAGCGGAGACGTCCACGTGGGGTCGTGTCGGGATCTCCTTGTGAGGTGGGCCAGCAGGTGCTCCGCCGCGATGGAGGCGGTGTCTTGCGGCGCGCCGACTACGGCCAGGGCGGCGATGAGCCTTGCGGATGCTGTTTCCGGCATGTCCGGGTCGGTGAGGAGGGGAAGCAGTAGCAGGAAGCGGATGGCCGTGTCCTGGACGCCTTCGGCCGCCAGGGCTGGGTTGTCGGCGATCCGGATCAGTTCGCGCCATGTCAGCCCAGCGCCCGAGAAGTCGCCGTCCCAGCTGGCGATCTGCTCGACGTAGCTTCTGCCTGGATGGGTGAGGAGGTAGTCGGTGCCGTAGTCGCCGTCCAGGTTGCGGTAGATCACCACGGCTCCGGGGCCGTCTTCTGTCGGCACCCTGAACGCTGGCCAGCGTTCAGGATCGAAGAGGACCTCGGACAGGGCATCGGCATCGGCGCCGTCCTCACCGAACCACTCCGGAACCGGCCGCTCGGCACACCCCCCGTCGCTACACATCGACAGAAGGTAGTTTGAACCGTTCCGGGTTCGGTAGAGATCTCAGATGTTGGTTGTGACCTGGGCTTTCGTGGCGCTCAGGTAGTGGTTGGCTTCGTATTCGGCGGGCGGGACGTGCCCTATCTCACCGTGGAGTCGGGTG
>NZ_JBKFFO010000035.1:0-33884 GCF_046506645.1 Streptomyces sp. 5K101
TACGCCGAGTCGGCCGCACATGAACTCGACGCTGTACGCGTACTCCTCGGTGTCGAGCCGCATCTCGTCGATGAACTCGTACTTGCTTGCTACCGGGGATCCTTCGCGAAGTACGCTGCGGCTTTTTCAGGAAGGTAACTTCCATCTCCAGCTCGCGGTTGCGTCGTTCGAGTTCCTTCAGGCGCGCCCGCTCGTTCACCGTCAGTTCCGCGTCGGGAGCCGGTTCCTGCTGCTTCTGGTACTTCTTGACCCAGCCGCGTAGCGTCTCCGGATTCCGCTCAAGCTCCCGGGCGACTGCGGAGATCGTTTTGCTCGACCTCAACGCGATCTGGACGGCTTCCTCGCGGAACTCCGGCGAGTACTTACTGGGTGGCGCCACTTCTTCCTCGTTTTCCTGTTCAGGACAACCTTATTGGGTCCCTGTCCGGAAACTTCGTGGCCCCTCAGGCCATCCGCCACCTCGTTCTCCAGGCCCCCGCACCCGTGATTGCCCGCATGCTCGGCTACCACGACGACACCACCGCCCAGCTCGCCGCCGAGGCAGGAGGAACCTGGCGCCACTATGCCCCCGGCGACCACACACGGTGACACCAGCGCCTCAATGACCAAGGAATAGGCGTCAGTCGATTACGCGAGGTCGCCAGTTTCACACCCCTTGAGCCCCGCGAGTTCGCGAAAACTGAAGGTACTTCGGCAGGAACCCGAGGGTCCGATGCCCTGATGTTAGGGGGTGGACCCGTGGGTTCGGGGCGGAGTTGCGGGTCGGTTTCCAGGGGCCGTTCCAGGAGAGCGCGGGCAGAGTTCGCGTAGCGGATTGCGGCTTTCTCGCTGAGTCCGAAGACCTCGGCAAGGTGGAGCGGGTCGGGACCGTGGACGAGCGCCTCTTCGAGCTGACGGTCCATGCGGAGTCGTTCGAGCGTCGCGGTCTGGCCGTGCAGCGCCGGGCCGGCGACGGAGCTCTTGCCGATGGGGTCGGTCCCCAGGGCGGTCTGCTTGTTGATCAGCAGGTGCAAGTTGGCAGTGTCGGGCCAGCGGCTGCGTCGGAACTCCAGCCATTCGCAGGCGAGTTGAAGGGTGAGGTCGTCCAGTGGGCGGGTGCGGCCGTCGATCGTCAGCCGGCGGTTGCCGATGTCGAGATCGTCGAGCTGGAGGCGGCGTATAGCGCCAGGCCGTGCCGCGTGGACTGCGGCGAGTACGAGGATCAGCCGGTCGGCGGGTTGGTGACGGCGGCGACGGAACCGCTGGTGTACTCGGGTTGGGGCTGGACGACGCCTTCTTCGCGCTGGCCGACGCGGATGAAGGCGGTCGGGTTCTTGAAGATGGTGCCGTTCTTCTTCGCCCACCGGAACAACGATCGCAGCGCGACGATGGTGTGCTGGCGTGGAGAGCCGTGGACGGTGTCGAGGTGCGCGATCACGTCGTCGCGCTTCACTTCGCGCAGGTGGTCGTAGCAGCTGGACCAGTCGCTCAGCACCGGTCGGATCCGGTTGAGGTAGTTCCAGACCGTTGCGTGATGCCGGGCCCGGGACCGGGGCCCTCCGTCGTGCAGGGTCCGAGCCCATCCTTCGACGTCCCGTCGGATCCCGGCCGCGAGGCCGTCGAGCTTCCGTTCAAGCCACAGATCGAAAGACGTGGGCCGGTCGTCGAGGAGGACGCCGATGCGGTCGAGGACTTCCGTCGTGCGGACGGTGCTCAGGCCGCGGGCCCGCAACACGGGGGCTATCTCGGAGTACCGGATCACGTCGCCGTCCGCGTGGCCGGACAGCAGCATGACAAGGGCTTGATCGACGTTCAGCCGGGTTTTGCGAGGCCAGCCTCGTGCCTCACCGAGCCGGTGGGCAGTGTGACGACCCCAGGCCAGCCACGGGTTGCCGCAGGGAAGGGCCGTGCTTGCCGACGACCGCGTGAAGTCCGGGCGGACGGCGCACAAGGCGGGCTGGAGCCAGCACAAGGACGGCGGCAAAGCCGGAGCCGGATCGGGTCGCCGGGGACGGCCTCGGCGGCCGTACTTCACCACGGTCTGCTTGGGCTGGCGCTCCCAGAGCGCCGTCAGGCCGTAGAAGAACAACTGCTGGTGACGCAGACGAGGCAGCAAAACCTCCGGTCTGTCGCCGGTCGCGGCAGCCTCCGTTCTCGCCTGGACCCAGCACAGACGGCAGTACTCCTCCCGCAAAGGCACTCCGCGTGTGCAGCCGGCGCACTCGCCCACCTTCCAGCGGCTGGCAAACGAGGAACACGTCGAGCAACGTGGCTCGAAGAACCGTCCCCAGGCGAGGCATTCCGGGCAGAAACTCGGGCCCATGGGTCACATCGGGGGAAGCGATCGGCCGTCCCGACGGCGCGGGACCACCGCCGGGGCGGGACCGGACGCGGCGGCGGCCTGCTGGCCGGTCTCCTCGCCGGGACGGCGGACCTTGTCCGGCTCGGGGACCAGCAGGTCGCCGATCTCGCAGCCGAGGACGACGCAGATGACGTCCAGGTCCTCCAGCTTGAGGGGCACCGGTTGGCCAGACCACAGCCCGGACATCTTCCCCGCCGAGATCACCAACCCGTGCTCGGCAAGGCTTCGTTGGAGCTCGGACGCCTTCCAGACACCCTTGTTCGCGGCCGTCAGCCGCAAGTTCCACCTCATCGGATCAGCCCTTCCAGCCGCTTCGCGGCTCGCTCGGTCCCGGCGACCCAGGCGTCCTCGACCCGGGTCTGCTGGACGTGGACGTATCGCATCGTCGTCGCAATCCATGAATGCCCCAAAACCTCCTGAATTGCGAGCAAGTCCAGTCCGTTCTCGTAGAGTTGGGACGCGCAGAAATGCCGCAGGACATGCGGCGTCAGCCGCTCGCCCCATCCCGGCAGATGCGCTTTGGCCCCAGCCTTGAGCCCGCGGCGCAGGGCGTCGTCGCCGACCCGGCGTGAGGAGCCGTCGGCGTTCTTGCGCTCGGAGGGGAACAGCGGGGCGCCCGGGCGGGTGTGCTCGTCGTCGAACTGGCCCCACACGTCCTCGATGAACCACCGCAGCGTGCGGTCGGCGCCGTTGATCAGCGGGACCATCCGCTCGCGCGGACCCGAGCCGCGGGCACCCTTGCCGTGGCGGACGTGGAGCTTGCCGAAGCGACCCAGGTTCCACTTGATGTCGGCCAGATCCAGCTTGCACGCCTCGCTGACCCGCAGGCCGACCTGCGACATCAGCTTCGCCGCGGTGTAGTTCCGGGCGGTCGGGGCGAACTTGCGGCAGGTCGCCAGCTCCCCGCCCCAGCCGGTGAACAGGATCCCGACCTCCGGCTCGGTCGGTGGCATCCGCAACTGGGCGTCCTTGGCCCCACGCGGCCGGTTCATCTCGTCGATCGGGCACTCGATGACCCGGCCGGTCATCCGGTGGAGTTCGACCTTGTGCCGCAGCTCCAGGAACATGAAGTACGTAGTCAGCGCCTGGGACCGGGCCAGTCGGGTGCCGCTCGGCGAGTTCCGCAGCACCTTCCCGAAGTACGCGTCAGCGTCGGCTGGCTCCATGTCCCACAACGGGGGCGGCCGAACCAGGTTCTGATCTGCTCCAGGTGCCCGACGTCCCCGCGGATAGTGCCATCCGCCAGGCCCGCCGAGGCACCCGTGCGAGAACGAACCCGGACAGCACATCGGTCTCGAACCGCTCCAGCTCCTCCGCCGACGCAGGCGTCCAGTGCTCACGCAGGTCTCGTACGACTGCCAGCGCCGCCAACCCGAGCCTCCTCGCCTTCGGTCCGACTGCGGATCGGTCGGACGAAGTGAGAACGCTTCAAGAATCCCGAAGTTACGTCACAGAACCGCAGAGCACACGAAGGAGGAAGAACCCCCTGGCCACAGGGTTGGGGACTCAGCAGGGCTCAGGGGAACTCACGGGATGTCGCACAGTGGTGCTGGACGAACCGGTCACTGGTCTGCATCCGGCGGACGTCCAGGTTCTCGTCGACGCGTTCGACGTGCTCCTCGCTGCGGGCAACACCGTCGTACTCGCCGAGCACGACCTGCACCTGGCCGCCGCAGCGGACTGGCTGATCGACATGGGCCCGGGCAGCGGAGAGGCCGGCGGCACGGTCCTGCACTGCGGCCGTCCGGACGCCCTCCGACCGGACTCCGGCCCTACGGCGGAGTATCTGCCGGGGCTCCACTCGCAGTCCATCACGGCTTGACCGTCAGCCGATGCATCGGTCGATCGACACACCAGTCGATGCCGTATAGTCGGATCCGACTAAGGGAGGTTGAAAGATGGCGGCGCGCAAACGGCCGGTCTCCAACCTGCTCGGGCTCGCAGTCCTCGGACTGCTGCTGGAGCAGCCGATGCATCC
This sequence comes from Streptomyces sp. 5K101, assembly GCF_046506645.1. Classification (NCBI taxonomy): domain Bacteria; kingdom Bacillati; phylum Actinomycetota; class Actinomycetes; order Kitasatosporales; family Streptomycetaceae; genus Streptomyces; species Streptomyces sp. 5K101. The sequence goes on from NZ_JBKFFO010000035.1 coordinate 4,320, forward strand.
GTACGAGATGGCCACGACCCTTCGGGAACGCGACAAGGACACCAGCTTCAAGATCAAGACCGGTTCGCTCTACGACGTCGTCGAATCGCTCGTCCGTGCCGGCTGGATCGCCGAACACAGCACCGAGCGCGCCGGACGCCGGCCGGAGCGCAAGGTGTACGCCCATACCGAGCTGGGCCGCAAGGAGTTCATGAGCTGGCTGGACGAACTCGTCCGCACCCCGGTGAAGGAATACCCCAGCTTCCTCGCCGCGGTGAGCTACCTCGGTGCCCTGGGGCCCGAACGCGCGGTCCTGGCCCTACGGGAACGCATCGCCCGGCTGGACGAGGAGATCGACCAGGCCCGCCAGGCGCAGGCCGAGGTTCTGGGCCAGCAAACGCCACGGCTGTTCGTGATCGAACTCGAATACGCCCTGACCATGGCCGAAGCCGAACGGAACTGGGCCCGCCGGATCGTCGGCGAGATCCAAGACGGCACCCTCACCTGGCCTGCACTCACCACCAAAGACGGCCGTCAGGTGTGGACCGACCAGGAAGAGCAGGAAGAACGCGAAGGACTGCAGGCATGACCGCACCACCCGCACCGCACGAGCGTGCCCTACACGATCCGTCACGGGAGGCGTTACCCATGATCCAGGCCAAGGGGCTGGCCAAGACTTTCCACACCAAGCAGGGCCGCGTCGAGGCGGTGGCCGGAGTCGACTTCACCGTGAACTCGGGGGAGATCGTCGGCTTCCTCGGCCCCAATGGTGCCGGCAAGACGACCACCATGCGCATGCTCACCACTCTGCTCGGCCCCAGCTCAGGCACGGCCACCATCGCTGGATGCGATCTGCTCCAGGAGGCGGCGAAGGTCCGCATGCACATCGGCTACGTCTCCCAGGCAGGTGGATCCAAGCCCAGCTCCCCGGTCCGCAGGGACATCGTCCTGCAGGCCCGCCTCTACGGGATGTCCCGCCCCGAGGCCGAAGCCCGCGCCGACCAAGTGATCGCGCAGCTCGGGTTGGAAGAGCTGGCGAACCGTGTCATCCAGACCCTCTCGGGCGGCCAGCGCCGCCGCGTCGACATGGCACTCGGTCTGGTGCACGAACCCAAGCTGCTCTTCCTCGACGAGCCCACCGCGAACCTCGACCCCGAGAGCCGCAACGGCGTCTGGGAACACATCCGCCGCCTGCGCGACGAGCACGGCACCACCGTCTTCCTCAGCACCCACTACCTGGACGAGACGGACAACCTCTGCGACCGGGTCCTGATCATCGACAAGGGCCGCATCATCGCCGAGGACAGCCCGCAGAACCTGAAGGCCGCCATCGCCCACGACACCATCGAGATCGAGGTCGACGGCGACGCGGCACGAGCCGCCGACCTGATCGGCGCCCACCCCGAGGTCCATGGGGTGTCGGTGGACGGCACCGCACTGTCGGTCAGTTGCCGAGGCGCCGAGCGCATCCTCGCCGACCTGCTGCGCGAGCTGGAGTCCGCGTACATCCGGGCGGAGTCCCTGCGGTTGGCGAAGCCCTCGCTCGACGACGTCTTCATGACCATGACCGACCGCCGTCCGCAGCAGGGCGCGGACGCCGTCCACGCCTGAGGGGAGCCCCATGATGCACACGATCCGAGACGCGGGAATCGTCTTCCGGGACGAGGCCTCAGCCGCGGCGCAGAAGAGGATGGGACTCCTCATCGGCCTCGTCCAACCATTCGTCTACATGGCCCTGTTCGGCCCGGTCCTGGTCAAAATGCTGCCGGAGAGCGGCGCGTCCGCCTGGCAGGTCTACATTCCTGGCCTGCTCGTCCAACTCGGCCTGTTCGCCACCGGATACGCCGGGTTCGGCCTGATCCCCGATGTCCGCTCCGGCTATCTGGAGCGGCTTCGGGTAACCCCGGCGAGTCGGCTCGGGCTGCTGCTGGGGCGGGTGCTCTGGGACGTGCTGGCCCTGTTCATCCAGTCGGTCGTCATCGTCCTCATCGCCCTGCTGTTCGGCCTGCGTGCCCCCCTAGGGGGCGTCCTGGCTGCCATCGCCATGATGATGTTCGTCGGGATCAGCCTCGCCTTCCTCTCCTACGCGTTGGCGCTGAAGCTGACGTCGGAGTGGCTCTTCGCGCCCGTCCTCAACGCCATCGCCCTGCCGCTCATGCTGCTGTCCGGCATCCTCCTGCCCCTCTCATACGCCCCCGATTGGCTGAAAGCCGTTGGCTCCGCCAACCCCTTGCGGTACGCGGTGGATGCCATGCGCGGATTCTTCGCCGGCCAGTACGGCTCACATACCGTGCTGACGGGGCTGGCTGTGGTGGTCGGCCTGATGATCGTGTCGGCGACGGCCGGTACCCGCATCTTCGCCAAGTACAACGCCTGAGCCTTTACGTCTGTGGATTCGTCGCGAGTACGGCGGGCGCTTGGCGCAGTGCTGTCACCCGATGACGTTCACGGCGGCCGCGAGGGCGGTGGGCGGGGCCGTGTCGCATCCGGTGGCGGGCATGGGCTGCCCTCCAGTGAGGAGCCGGGAGGGCAGCCCATGGCCGACGTGACCGGGCGGGGGCCGCACAGCATGCGCGGGAATCAGCCATCAGGGAAGGGTGTGGCTGAAAACACACCCATACCCGCCATCCACCGCGCGGGCCCCGTTACCACGCTGGTCACTGTCAAGGGCTGGTACGACGAGCAACTGCTGGCCCAGCGTGACCTACACAAGAAGAGGCGGCCCCGCCATCACGAAGGACGACGGGGCCGCTCACCGAGCCGATCCCCGTCCTGGTGCAGGAGGCGAGGGTGAGCCAGGCACCACGGCCCGGCCGACGCCCCCCTCGTCGTGACCGTGCACCGGTCGAGGAGATCCTGCGGCGCTACGGGGACGGCGAGTCGGCGGCCCGGCTCGCCGCCGAGTGGCAACAGACCCTGAAACAGGGGAGACGGGGCCGCGAGATGTCACTGCGGGTGCTTCTGCTTGACTGGCTCGGGGGCACCGCCCAGGACACGGACTATGCACCGGAGTGGCCGCCCGGCAGGCAGGAAGACATCGACGCCTTCCTTGCGACCCGCCCAGCCCTCTAGGACGCGGTGCACCCGTTTCTCGGTGACGATCCTGCCTCTGCTCGCCGACCCGGTGCTGACCCACCACGTCCCCGCCCTGACTGACGTAGTCCACGAACTGGCCGCCCCGGGACACTCCCTACCGCTGGTACGCCATCGACCGACTCGCCGCCTGGGGCCAGGACACTTCCCCGCTACCCCGAGCCGCGACGGGACCCGAACGATTTCGCCGGTGCGGTTGGGGAGGACATCACGCATGGCGACCACGACCCGTGGGCAGGGCTCCTCGAGCCGTGGCCGGACTCTGTGTACGTCAGCGTTCAATAGGGCCACCAGCGATCCTGTCGATCAGTCGCGCGGGCCGGGTCGGGGTCGGTGCGGCCTTCAGGAGTTTGCGGGCCTACGGGCGGCACAGACCGTTCTGGGTAACGGGATCGAGGCCAGCGCACGACGCAGCCGGGCGCAGTCGATTCGTCCCTGGTTGAGGCCGCCATAGAGAGCCCCGTGGCCTCGGTGGTGTTCCGGCGCGAGCGCCAGGTCCACCAGCGTCCGCACCGGCCCGTCCGTGCACAACAACGCGTCGTACAACTCGAACAGTGCATCGGCCCGAGAGGTCAGGCACGAGTACAACTCCGTCCGGAAGCATGACACTTCCGCGAACGCATCCCGCAGGACGCCCTGATACCCCAGACTCACGACCACGGCCTTCGTGTTGATTCCTCTGCCTCTGTGACCGAGCACAGGATCAGACGAAGGCCCTTTCCACGTCCGCTGAATTGCGAAAACACTGGTCAAGTTCGAGCCGCGTTTGACGCCGGACCTTAAACGTCAAGCTGAGCCTCGACAAGCGAGATGCGGTTGGCGCCGCCCGGCATGAACGGCCAGCGGAACTGTTGCACGTCGTCTTCCCAGAGGCAGATCGGGCAGATGGCGAACGAGCCGGGCCGTGGCCTGGAGCAGCGTGGGAGTGATGGCGACGCTGGTCAGGTGCTCGGCCAGGGCGGGGTGCCTCCGGTCGTCCTCCGAGTCGGGGCATCAGCTCAGCACGCCGACCGGGGTGACCGTTCATGGGTGGCCACTGTCGGCCGCGCAGCCTGCGTCGCGGCCGATCGGTACGGTCATGTGCAGAGCGAGTCAGGGCCCTCCAAACAGCAACTCCCCGTCGATGTCCGCGAGCCGGGCGCAGCCGGTGAGGGCCATGGACGTGGTGAGTTGGGCGCGGTACGAGTCCAGGAGGGTGGTGACGCCCACGGCGCCGCCGAGGGCCAGGGACCAGATGACGGGGCGGCCCAGCAGGACGGCCCGGGCGCCCAGGGCGAGGGCTACCAGCACGTCGGTGCCGGTGCGGATGCCGCCGTCGACGAGGACCGGGACCTCGGTGCCCACCGCCGCCGCAACGGCGGGGAGGGCGTCTGCGGAGGAGACCGCACGGTCCAGCTGCCGGCCGCCGTGGTTGGAGACGATCAACCCGGCCGCGCCCGCGGCCACGCATGCCCTGGCGTCGTCGGCCCGCAATACCCCCTTGACCAGGACGGGAAGCCCGGACATCCGGTGCAGCCGGCCGATGGCGTCCAGGCCCAGCGAAGGGTCCTGTTCCCAGCCGGGCAGCCGGGTGCCGATGCCCACCGAGCGGCACAGCTCGTCGTCCTCGGGTAGGGGCAGCGGCAGTCCCGAAGTCGACCGGGGCGGCAAGTACGGGGCGTCGACCGTCAGCACCAAGGCCCGCGCGCCGGCGGCGACCGCCCGAGCGACCTGGCGGCGGGTGATCTCAGCGTCCCGCAGCCAGTACACCTGGTACCACCAGGGCCCGGCCACCGCGGCGACGTCCTCCGGGTGGCGGGTCGCGCGGGAGGAGAGCACGAGCAGCGAGCCGGCCGCGGCGACGCCCGCCGCCGTGGCCGTCTCGCCCTCGTCGTGCGCCATGCGGTGAAAGGCTGTCGGGCCGGCGAGCACCGGCGACGCGAGCCTGGTCCCCAGCAGGTCGACGCCCGTTTCGATGGACGAGACGTCGCGAAGCACCCGTGGCAGCAGCCGCCGGCCGCGCCAGGCGGTTGCCGCCTCGCCCACGCTTATTTCCTCGTCCGACCCGGCAGCGTAGAACTCGTACGCGGCCCTCGGCAGGACCTTGCGCGCCAGTTCGGCCAGCTCCCCCGACGCGCGGATGCCGGCGCTCGCCGAGCTGGAGAGTTCCTGTGCCGCCGTCATGTCAGATCCAGTCCCCCGCGCCGCCGGCCGCGCCGTCACCGGACACCGTGACCTCGAACTCCAGCGCCGCCACGGCCTGCCGGGCGCGCTCCACGGCCTCGGCCGCGTCCGCGCCCCGGGCGCGTACGAAGGCCGCCCGGGACTCTGAGCTGTCCAGGTCCCCCAGCACGTCGCCGGCGCCGAGCAGGGCCTCGGCGGCCACCACGCCAGGCCGGGTGGCGGCTTCGTCCAGGCCGCCGATCCGCGTGAGGGTGCCGCGCGCCTGTGGGACGGCGAACCAGATCGCCTCCGGGCTGCGGTCCACCGACGGGTCTGCCAGCGTCTTGCGGATGTCCGCCAGCACCGGCTGTCCCAGCGTCTGGCGCACCACGCAGTCCACCAGGTCGACTCCGGTGACGTCGTGCACCAGGTACGGGATCTCGTCGCCGGCGAGTCGGACGTGGGTCTCGATGACCCGGGGTCCGGCTGCGGTCAGCACGACCTCGGTGTGGGTGACGCCGTACGCGATGTCGAGGGCGTCGAGCAGCCGCCGCACGTACCCGTGCACCGCGTCGGTCTGCTCGGGGGACAGTTCGGCGGGCAAGACGTGGCCGAGCTCGACGAAGCCCACCGGGTCGGAGAACTTCCGCGTCACGGCGAGGATCTCGTGCTCGCCGTCCTCGGAGAAGGCCTCGACGCTGAACTGCGGCCCCTCGTGGAAGCGCTCCACCAGCACGCCCGCGTCCGGGATGACCTCGAAGTCTGCCGCGGCGCGGGCGAAGGCCGCCTCCGCCTCGTCGGCGCTGCGGACCACGGAAACGCCGAAGCTGCCCGCTCCCTGCACCGGCTTGACCACGCACGGAGTGCCGTGCTGCGCCAGGAAGGCCCGCAGTTCGGCCACGTCGGCGACCCGCCCGCCCGGGGTCTCGTCCACGCCGAGTTCCGTCAGCCGACGGCGCATCGCGTCCTTGTCGTGGACATAGGCGATGGTCTGTGGCGAGTGGCAGGGCAGGCCGAGGGCGGCGGCGACCGCCGCGGCCCGGTCCTGGTCCCGCTCGCCGAAGGTGCCCACGCGGGTGAAGGGCTGCCTCTCGTGGACGGCGGTGGCCAGCGCGATCCACTCCGCGTCGGGGGCGTCGCTGCGCAGGGCCAGCACGCGGTCGTGTTGCCCGGCCTTGCGGATCTTGGGGACGAAGTCCATCCGGCACAGGATGGTCGTGACGACGTCCGGGCCGCCCGCGTCGCGGATCAGGCCGGGGATTTCCCTGCCGCCGCCGACGATCAGCACGTGTTCTGTCATGGGGTCACCTCGGTGGGAGGACTGGAAGGGGAAGAGAGCGCTGGGGCGGGCGTCGCACGGGGTGCGCCGGTGGCCCGTACCACCACGGCGGCCAGCGCGAACACCGCGGCGAGCACGGCCCAGCCCGCCGTGCCCAGCGGCAGCAGCACGCCCGTCATCAGGACCGGGCCGACGATCTGCTGGCCGGTCATCCCCAGGCTGAAGGCGGCCAGGTAGCGGGATCGGGCCGGCGCGGGCGACAGCTCGTACGACAGGTTCCACACGGCGACCGAGTGCAGGTTCTCGCCCACCGTCAGCAGCACCACGGCGAGTACCGCGCAGGCCGCGGCGGGCCACACCGGGACGTGCTCGGCGCCGGCGAACGCCGCGCACGAGACCAGCAGCGGGACGAGGGCGACGGGTACGAGTCTCAGAGCGCCCGCGGTGGTCTTGGCGAACCGGGCCACGTACACCTGGAGCAGCACGGTCAGCACGGTGTTGACCGCGAGCAGCACCGAGACCGCCGAGGACGGTGCGTCGGTGGCTGTGGTCAGCCACAGCGGCAGGAGTACGAAGAGCACCGAGTCGTGCAGTGACAGCACGCCGTTGGAGACGGTGAAGAGCATGAACCGCAGGCTCCGGAAGGGGCTGCGGACCGTCGTGGGCTGAGGCTTGGTGGGGGCGGGCTCGGCGGCATCCGCCTGTGGTGCGGGGGCTGCCAGAGGCACGGCCGCGGCCCGGCGGCGCAGTTGCTCCACCACGGCGGCGATCACCCAGAAGGTCGCGGCGTTCGCCAGGAACAGCGCGACGAACGCCGCCCGTTCCTGGATCGCGAGTACCGCGCCCGCGAGCAGGAAGCCCGCGGTCAGGCCGATGTTGCGCACCGAGCGGATGGAGGCCATCGTCCGGGTCTGGTGCTGCTCGCCCTCGACGATGCCCACGACAACCTGCTGGAGGGGTGAGCAGCCCCGGTCCAGGGCGGTGAGTACGCAGGTGAGCACGGCGTACGGCCAGAAGTCGTCGATCAACGCGAATCCGGCGTAGCCGAGGCCGCGCAGCGTCAGCAGGGCGACGTACACCCGTATCGGACCCACTCGGTCGGCCAGCCGGCCGAGCGGCACGGGGCTGAGCAGCCCGGCCACCGCGGCGACGGACAGCACCAGGCCGACCCGGGTGGCGGGCAGGCCGACGACCGTGACGAAGTACAGGGTGGAGGCGGCCAAGAACATGCCCGAGCCGACCGAGTCGACCGCGGCGCCGGCCGCCAGCCGGCGTCCTGCGGGTGTCTTGGGCAGGATGGCCTGCAGCAGGCCCGCGATCCGGCGGGCCGCGCGCTGTTCCTCCTCCTTCGTGCCGCTCGGCTGCTCGCTCATACCCCTCTCCGTTCCGCGGACGCGGATCCGGCGATCCAGTCGACCAGTTCGGCGGTGCGCAGTACGTGGACGGCTGTGGCGGCCTCCGGGGGCGGCTGGCGCAGGTGGTTCCAGGTGTACCGGCGGGCCGCGTTGACGCAGGTCTCGGCCTGTTCGTCCGGGTACGCCGGGGCGGCCGACAGCAGAGCCACGGCCAGCGCAAGCCGGCCGATACGGTCCACCAGCACCCAGCCGCCGGCGGCGGTGTGCGCCGGGTCGGCCCCGACCCACTCGTCTCGCGTGGTGCCCAGGCCCGACAGCGCCGACTCGGCGATCTCCCAGGCGGCGGCCGCCCGTCCGGCCGGGCACGGGCCCAGCGCGGTACGCAGCCGATCGCGCACCCCGTCGTACACCTCGGCCGCGGCCAGCGCGGTGACCAGGGCCGCCACCTGGCCGTGCGTCGCCACGGCGGCGCGTGCGGTGCCGTCCGGCACGTCGGCGTCCGTCGCGGACCGGTCCGTTCCGGTCATGGCCAGGACGCGTGCGGTGTCCGTCTCCACGGCCCACAGCGCGCACCCGCGCAGTACGTCGGCCGCCGGGTCCTGCTCGGCCGCCTGATCTGCGGCCCAGGCCCTGGCGGCGGCGAGGTCGATCAGCCGGTCGCACAGCTCCTCGTCCAGCGCGGCCCGCCAGGCAGAGACACCGGCCGGACCGGCCTCGCCCGCCTCTGGTGCGTCCAGTACCGTCCGCAGCCGCCGCGTGGCGTTCTCCAGCGAGGCGGCCGCGGCGGCCGCACCCGCTTCCCCGGTCGCCTCCACTGAGCTCACGCCCGCTCCAGCCAGCGCGCGTACCCGTCGTGGCGGCCGCCGACCACGTCACGGAAGAGGTCGCGCAGCTGCTTGGTCACCGGGCCGACGCCGCCCGCACCCAGCGGGCGCTCGTCCACCGAGGCCACCGGCACGATCTCGGCGGCGGTCCCGGTCAGGAACGCCTCGTCCGCGATGTAGACCTCGCTGCGCGGGATGCTCCGCTCCTTCACCTGCAGGCCCAGGTCGCGGGCCATGGTGATGACGCTGTCACGGGTGATGCCGGGCAGGATCCCGTCGCTGACGGGCGGCGTGACCAGGGCGCCGTCGCGCACCAGGAACAGGTTGGCGGCCGAGGCCTCCGCGATGTGCCCGGTCGCGGTCAGCATCAGCGCGTCGTCGTATCCGGCACGCAGCGCGCCCACCTTAGCGAGCGCGCTGTTGACGTACGCGCCGGTGGCCTTGGCGAGCGGCGGCACCGTCTGGTGGGAGTTGCGCTGCCAGTTGCTGACGATCAGCCGGCAGCCCTCCGCCTCGGCCTTGTCGCCGAGGTACGAGCCCCAGGGCCACACCGCGATCGACATCTTCACCGCGTCCAGCTGCGGCGCTACGCCCATCTCGCCGTAGCCCAGGTATGCGATGGGGCGGATGTAGCAGGATTCGTGGCCGTTGATCCGGACCAGTTCGAGCACCGCGGCGATCAGCTCTTCATCGGTCCAGGGTAGTTCCATCAGGTACACGCGCGCCGAGTCGCGCAGCCGCTCGATGTGCTCGCGCAGCCGGAACACAGCCGGGCCGGAGTCCGTGGCGTAGGCGCGGATGCCCTCGTAGACGCCCCATCCGTAGTGCAGGCTCGGCGTGAGCACGTGCACCTTCGCGTCGTCCCAGGGGACCAGCTCGCCGTCCATCCAGATGAACGGGGTCGGGGTCAGTGGCATGTCTGCTCAGTCTCCTTGTGAGGTGGTGCTGTCCTGCCCGAGGCCGAGCAGCCGGTCGCGCTCGCTCGCCCCTTGCAGGCGTACGGTCTCCTCGAGGTCGGCGCGGCCCTCGCCGGTGAAGCGGAACCAGCCGTGCCGCGCTTCGAGGTCGCAGCCGCGCAGCTTCTTCGCGTCATAGGCGGCGAGGCCGTACCAGATCTCGCGCACGCCGTGGGCCAGTGCCCAGCGGATCGTCTCGTGGTAGGTGAGGGCGAAGTAGACGCCCTTGGCCCGGTCGTCGTCGAAGCCCGCCGTCCGCCCGTACAGGGCCCGGCCGGCCCGCAGGTACAGGACGAAGCCGAGGGTCTCGCCATCGCGTACGGCGCTCAGGACGACGCAGCTGTCGCCGACCGTCTCGCGTATGGCGTCGAAGTCCCGCTGGACGCGGGGCCGTCCGCCGGGCAGCCCGTACTTGGCGCGCAGGGCGACCTGGAGGTCGACGATCGAGTCCGAGAGCGCCTCCGGTCCCTCGCGGACCACGGTGCGGAAGCCGGCATCCGCGTACTCGCCCAGCTCCCGGTGGGCACGCCTGCGCTTGCGGCTGGCCAGGCCTGCCAGGTACGTGTCCCAGTCCGGCGCGTGGAGTCGCAGGACGGACTCGGCGCCGAGCACGGCCGGGACGTGGCCGCGGGCCTCCGCCGCCGGGCCGAGAACGGCAGCCTGCTCGTCGGTGGCGTACAGCAGGGAGCTGCTGCGGCATCCGAGCTCGGCCGCGGCCTCGTCCAGGAGGCGTGGCAGCACGGCGAGGACCCGCGCCCGGCCGGCCGTGTCGCGGCCGGTGGCGTGCACGATGCCGTGGTGCGAGCCGAACATGCCCAGTGCCACGGAGGGGTACTGGGCGCGGCGGGCCTCGGCCAGGCTGCCGCCCAGCTCGTCCCAGCGCGCCCGATCGGCCGGGTCCAGCAGCTCTGGGGCGCCGAAGGCATTGAGCTCGCCCGTCATCTTCGGGGTGTCGTAGAAGAGCAGCCCGCCGCCGTCGCGGGTGACGAGCAGGGGGGCGAGGGCCACCAGCTCACCGGCCTCGCGTACGGCGAGGTAGCGGACCTCGTGCAGGTCGGTGCGCTCGGTGAAGCGCCACCAGCGGTCGTCCTCCCAGATCACCACCGGCGCGGCGAGGGCCGGCAACTCGGCGGCGGTGGGGCGCCGGTCGGGGTGCAGGACCTCTGCGGTCAGATCGCTCACCGGGAGGCCTCCTCCGGCTCGGCGCCTGCGGGTTCCCGGCCGTATCCGGCTTCCGCGGCCGGGAGGTCCGGCTCGGCGCCTGCCGGTTCCCAGCCGAACGCTGCTTCCGCCGCCGCGCCCGTCTTGTCGAGGAGAGCGAGCAGTTCCCCGGCGTCCTGCGCCTCGACCAGCCAGGTCGCGATGAAGTCGCCGGACTTGCGGCCCGCGTACCGCGCGCCGCCCCAGTCCTCGCCGATCCGGGCGAGGACGGTGAACTCCCGTGTCCCGGCCGGTGCTTCGGCGGGCAGCCGGACGATACGCCCTTCGCGCGGCGGCAGGCCGAAGTTGGCCATCAGCGGCGCGGTGGCGGCGTGTGTGCGTACGGCGTCCAGGTCCACCGGCAGCCCGCACTCGAGCCTGGCCCACAGGTGCCGCGGGTCCAGCCCGAGCAGGGCCTCCAGCATGGCCGGGATCGGGGTGCCGCCCACCCGGCTGGCGATCTCGCAGAGCACGATCCCGCCGGCGTCCGTCACGAAGAACTCGGCATGCACGAAGAGCGCGGGGGCGGCGGGCAGCGCACCGACCAGCTTCCAGGTCTCCGCGACCAGCCGCTCGTACAGCGGGTCGTCGGCGGGCAGCGTCCAGCTGCCGTTGCCGGAGTCGGTCCAGTGCGACAGGCAGCCGCCGTCGGTGTAGACGGACGGCACGCACACCACCGGCTCCCCGCCGACGTGCAGTGCGTCCACATGACACATGCGGCCGGTGACGTACCCCTCGACCTCGTGGTCCCCGGCGGTCAACCGGTCAGCCAGCTCCGGGATCTGCGCCGGGTCGTGCAGCACCGCGACGCCGGTGGAACCGGATCCGCCGCGCGGCTTGACCACGACCGGGCCCGGGTGGGCGGCCATGAATGCCTCGACGCCGGCCGCGGAGGCGACCGCCGCGAACGGCGGCACCGCCACCCCGCCCTCCGCCGCGAGTTCCTTCATCAGCACCTTGTCGCGGTACGCGCGGGCGCTTTCGGGGAGCTGGCCGGGCAGACCGAGTTCGGCGCGCAGCGTTGCGGCCCGCTCCACGTCCACCTCGGCCAGGGCCAGTACGCGCGTGACTGCGTGCCGGCCGGCCATCTGCCGGGCGGCGTCCAGGAGGGCGTCGTCGTCGGTGTAGTCCGGGACCCGCTCGACATCGGCGAAGCCGGGCCCGGGGTCCACGCCCTCCGCGGTGACGGCCAGCAGCCGGCCCGACTTCTCGCGCAGCCACTCGGCGAACGGCAGGCCCGCGTTGCGCGGGCTGAGCAGGACGAGGATCACGCCAACACGTCCGCCCAGGCCACGCCCTGCTCTGCGGCGAGCGCCGCGAACGCCGAAGCGGTGTGCGGGTCCAGTGGAATGCCCAGTTCCATGCGCTGGGCGGCGATCCGCCGCTGCGGGTCGCCGGGCACCTGGACGGGCTGCTCGGCGTCGGCGCCGGGCCGGGTGCTGCGGGTGGTGTCGAGCATGGCGGCGAGCCCCGTTGCGAAGTCCTGCCGGCCGACGAAGGCAGCCGGGTCCAGGCAGACGATCAGGTGGCCGATGCCGCGGCTGCGGCCGGGGGTGGACGCGCCGATGTGCTCCAGCTCCCAGTCGGCCGGCGAACCTGTCAGCACTGCGCCGAGCAGGGTGGCCACCATGGCCAGGCCCTGCCCCTTGTAGCCGCCCAGCGGCGAGAGCGCGTACGCCTGCTCAGGGTCGGTGGCCGGGCGGCCCTCGGCGTCGGTCGCCCAGCCGGGGTCCAGCGCCCGGCCGTGCTTGCGGCGCTCCTTGATCTCGCCGAAGCAGACCTGGCTCGTCGCCATGTCGAGGGCGAACTCGTCGCCCTCGACGGCGGCGGCGAAGCTCAGCGGGTTGGTGCCGTAGAGCGGTTCGGTCCCGGAGAAGGGGGCGACCCGCGAGGCGGCGGAGGTGGTGACGATGCCGACCAGGCCCTCCTGGGCCAGGTATCGGCTGTAGACGGAGGCCGCGCCGAAGTGGTTGGAGTTGCGGACGCCGACCGCGGCCACGCCGTGGCTGCGGGCCCGCTCGGCTGCGATCCGGGCGGCGGCCAGGCCGGCCACCACGCCCAGCGCCCCGTCGGCGTCGAGCATCACGGCCGCGCCGCTGTCCCGGACGGTACGGATCTCCGGACGGGCGGTAGCGATCGCGTCGGCCAACTCGTCGAGGTACTGCGGCAGCAGCCGCAGGCCATGGGTGTCGATGCCGCGTAGTGACGTCTCGGTCAGGGCCTGCGCCACCTCCCCGGCGTCCTCGGCGGACAGGCCGGCGCGGGCCAGGGCCGTCTCGGCCAGGGCCACGGCCGTGGCGGCCGGGAGCAGGGGCGCGGCCGGGGCCGCGCTGCCGGATTCCCCGGTGGCTGCGGGGTACTGCACGTCGTGCACGTGGGTCATGCGGGCCGGTTCGCCTTCCAGATCATGAGGGAGGACGGGCCGTGGCCGTCCGGGAGGGTGTCATCGCCGGGCCGGTCGCCGTCGAGATCGCTGCCGCCGTCGGGGCCGTCGCCGTCATAAGCGCTGCCGCCGTCATGTCCGGCGGTAGCCGGCAGGGCGTGGAAGCCGGTCGTGCGGCAGGCTTCCCGGGCGCCGTCGTGTCCGGTCCGGAGCCAGACGGTGTCCGCTCCGTCGGCGACCGCGCGCGTCACCGCTCCGCGGACGAGCGCCGCCAGTTCCTCGGCAGTCGCCGGGGCGGCGGACGGCGTGGGCAGCACGTCGAGCTGCCGGACCGTGTCCGCCGGTGCCCGGTCGGGCAGCGGCCGACGCCGGATCCGTACCGAGGCCAGGGCCGTGCCGTCGCGGTGCACGGACAGCTCGTCGCCGTCCCAGCCGGCCTGGCCGGCCGCCGCAGGACGCACGGTGAAGGCCGGTCCTCGATACTCGGGCACGAAGCCCGTGCCGGGCGCCCAAGGCAGCGTGATGCGGCCCGCGTCGTCCAGCAGGATGCCGGTGCCGGTGTCCACCGCCAGGAGCGCGATGCTGTCGGCGTCGAGGTGATCGACGAACGGGCCCAGGTGGGCCGTCGCGGAGACGCCCGCGCTGGACTCCGGCATGCAGCCGAGCATGGTGCCGAGACCAACGGCCCGTGCCGCGCGCAACATCCGCAGGGCCGGCGTGATGCCGCCGGCCTTCATGAGCTTGAGGTTCACGCCGTGGAACGCCTCGGCGCAGGCGTCAAGATCATGCGGCCCGGTGATGCTCTCGTCGGCGTAGACCGGGATCGGGGAGATCTCCTTGAGCGCCTTGGCCGCCGCCCACGACTCGCGGGGGAAGGGCTGCTCAAGGAGCGTCACACCGAGCTCGGCCATGGCGCCCAGCGCGGCGGCCGTTGCGGCCGGCTCCCAGCCGCAGTTCCCGTCGACGAAGAACGGCGCGTCGGTGTGTTCCCGCAGCGCCTTCAGGATGTGCAGGTCGCCGGGGGCGGCCAGCTTGACCTTGTACGCGGGCCAGCGCGGCCGCTCAAGGAGCTTGCGCACCATCACATCGGGCTCGTCGAGACCGATGCTGTAGCTGGAGTGCAGTTCCCCGGGCTCGTCGGCGCCCAGCCGTCGCCACAGCGGTACGCCGGCCAGCCGGGCCGCCAGGTCGTGCGCAGCCACGTCCAGCGCGGCCAGTGCGAACGGCGAGTCGGCCAGCAGCGGGGCCAGCACCGACCAGGCGCCCTTGGGGTCGTCGGCCGGCAGCTCCTGCAGGGCGCCGGCGACGGAGCGCAGCGAGGCGTGCAGCGCGTCGAGCGAGGAGTTGTAGCGGTCGGTCATGAAGGCCGAGGCCTCGCCGAAGCCGGAACGGCCGCCCGCCGTCAGCTCGACGAGCACGCCCGGCTGCACCGGGATCGCCTCGCGGGCGCTGCGCCAGATGTCGTGGTCCGTGAGGCGGATCTCGTGGACGTGGAGCCTCACCACTGCTCCCCCGTGTACGCCGGCAGAGTCGTGCCGAAGGAGACCGGCTTGAGCTCGTCGTACCACTGAGCGTGCTCGTCGTACGCCGCGAAGAACGGCCGCCCGACCCAATCGGGCCGGCGGGCCTGGAGGAAGCTGAGGACGAACGCCTTCTCGCCCGCCACCTCCGTGGTGCCGTGCAGCATGACCTTGCCGGGTGCGGCCGACATCACCGGGCCGCGGGCGGTCCGGGCCAGGCCGGAGACGCCGCAGACGGCCTCGCGGTAGATTTCGAGGGCGCGGGCGAGGGGCAGGCCGAAGTAGCTGCTCGCCCCGGTGTCGCGCTCCACGAACATGTAGTAGGGGATGACGCCCAGTTCGACCTGGAGCTGCCACATCCGCGACCAGGCGGCCGGGTCGTCGTTGACGTGCGCGACCAGCGGGGCCTGCGCCCGTACCTCGGCGCCGGTGGCGCGGATCCGGGCGATCGCCTTGCGCACCTGGTCCGTCTCCAGCTCCCGCGGGTGCGAGAAGTGCGCCATGAGGGCCACGTGCCGGCCCTGTGCGACGCACTGTTCGAGCAGCCGCAGCAGGTCTTCCGCGTCCGGGCTTGTGGTGAACCGCTGCGGCCAGTACGACAGTGCCTTGGTGCCGAACCGCAGGGTGCGCACCGACGGGGTCTGCGCCAGCAGCGGCTCGACCCAGCGGCGTACCACGTCGGTCCGCATGATCATCGGGTCGCCGCCGGTGAACAGCACGTCGGTGACCTCGGGGTGCTGGGACAGGTAGCCCATGAGGTCCGCCGGGTCGCGCAGCGCCTGGCGCAGCTCCTCCTGGCTGACGAACTGCGCCCAGCGGAAGCAGTAGCCGCAGTACGAGTGGCAGGTCTGCCCCTGGGAGGGGAATACCAGCACCGTTTCGGCGTACTTGTGCTGGAGTCCGTCGAGACGGCGGCCGTCGAGGGTGGGCACGTTCGCCTCGAGCTGGCCGCCCGGGTGCGGGTTGAGGTCCCGCTGGGCGGCGGTGGCGGCCTCGCGCAGCTCGGCGCGCGGCGCCCCGGCGTCCAGCATCGCCGCCATCCGGTCGAAGACGGGCGCGGGCAGCATGTCGCGGTGCGGGAAAGTGAGCCGGAAGATCGGGTCGTCGGGCGCCGCTGACCAGTCGATCAGCTCGTCGACCACATACTCGTTGACCTTGAACGGCAGGACGCTGGAGACCACGCGCAGGTCGCGGACGTACTCGTTCGGCATGCCGCGGTCCCGCGCGAGCTGCGCCAGGCGCTCGTTCGCGTAGTGCTTCACTAGGCTTCTCGATTGCCGCTCAGCGCGCGACGTGGGACTTGGACCAGTCGAACTCGACGAGGTCCTGGACGCCCATGCGCTCGATCAGGGTGTGCAGGCCGGTGTAGTCGCGGACGAGGCGGCTGCGGCTCTGCTCGGCCTGGCAGTCCTGGAGCATCTCGTGGCCGCCCTCGACGCCGACGAGGTCCATGATCCGGTGCCACGTCGTGTAGTCGGTGGCGACGAAGGCCTCCAGGCCCTCGAAGAGCATGTCGCGGAAGAAGCGCTGCTTCTTCTCGTCGAGGCGGTCGTGGACGACCTCGGCCAGCACGGCGGAGATCGAGGCGTGGCAGTACTCGTCCCGGTTGTGCAGTTTGGCCGTGCTGCTGTTGATCGGCTGGATGTCCGGGTCGTCGGCGAGCAGGTCCAGGTAGGCGTTGATGGAGATCTCGGAGACCGTCGCGAAGGCGAGGGTGGTCAGCGAGGCCTCCCAGCGCTCGCCCGCGCTCTCGCGCAGCCGCA
Source organism: Streptomyces sp. 5K101 (assembly GCF_046506645.1). NCBI lineage: Bacteria > Bacillati > Actinomycetota > Actinomycetes > Kitasatosporales > Streptomycetaceae > Streptomyces > Streptomyces sp. 5K101. The sequence continues at coordinate 20,814 of NZ_JBKFFO010000035.1, forward strand.
GGTGCTCGCGCGCCGTGTGGGAGATCGGCAGCTCGTGGTCGGGCATGGCCCAGCCGCGCTTGCGTCGGGTGACGGCGCTGGCGTTGAGGTGCATCAGCGTGTGGTACTGCTCGTCGACCATGGCCTGGGCCAGCGAGATGTTGAGCGCCTCGTCCTGGAGCTCGGGGTACTCGCCCTCCATGACCAGGGCGAAGGCGGGGTTGGCCACCTTCTGCTCGGCCATGATGGTGTGCCGGTTGTATGCGATCCAGGCCCAGCTGAGCAGCTGGGTCTTCTTCTCCGGGTCCAGCGCCTGGAACGTGGGGTGGTCGCGGAAGGGCAGGATCTGCTCGGGGTAGTCCGGCCGGTCGAGCTCGAAGAGCTCGTCGAGGTTCGGCTCGTCGCGCTTGACGGTGGCGCGGCGCTGCCAGTTGCCGACCAGGCGGCGGATGACGGCGCTCTCGATCTGGTCGTTCGGGTTGTGGCGGGGCACGCCCTCGGGCAGTCCCCGGAGCTCCTCCGGCAGTCCGGTGGGGAACTCTTCGTCCTGAACCGGTTCGATCCGGTCGTCAGCCATGGTTCTGGGCCTCACGTGGTGTCAATGTCGGTGGACTGGTGACAGCCGCTGCCGTGGCGGCGCGGGCCGCAGGGCCTGTACGGCTCACTGCGGGCGCGACGGCGCGCGGTCGGCCGGCGGCCGGTGCGGGTCAGCGCTGGGCGTCGGCGGTGGTATGGGTCAGCGCTGGGCGGCGATCCAGTAGCGGGTGAGGTGGCGCCGCTTGTCCGTGTAGGCGGAACGCGCGTGCACCATGCGCTGGTTGTCCCAGACCAGGACGTGGTTCTCCGGGATGAGCACCGAGACACGGTTCTCCCGGAAGAAGGCCTCGGCCTGCTCCGCGAGGTGGATGCCGAAGCTGCCGAGCGGCAGCTGGTCGGCGTCGACGGAGGCGTCGACCGGCGGGTCGTACTGGCCGGTGGTCAGCAGGTTGTAGCTGAAGCGCAGGACCTCCTGGCCGCCATCGGTGACCTCGACGACCGGGCGGCGCACGCCTTCAGTGCCGACGCCTCCGGTGTTGTGGCCGATCCAGTCGATGGCCCGCTCGTAGAGCGCGGCCCGGTCGCGCTCGGGCAGCGAGGCGACGAACTGCCGCATGTCGGCGAGTTCGGTGTGGCCGCTGCCGCAGGTGGCCTGGACCCGGCAGTGCAGGGCCAGGTAGGTGGGCGGCGGGTTCCAGCCTGGTGCCTCGGTGTGCACCAGGATCGTGTTGACGCTCTTGGAGTAGCGGCGCTCCTCGAATCCGGGGGCGGCCTTCACCTGGTAGCGCAGCGAGCCGTCGTACTGCGGGACCAGATCACCGAAGACGCCGACCGCGGCGGCTGCCTCCTCGTCCGTGGTGATCCCCTCGAGTAGCGTGTACCCCTGCTCGGCAAGTTCCCGACTGTGAACAGTAAGGGCCGTAGACATGCAGAATTCCCCCATACTCAGTTGGTCTTACGGCCGGGTGGCGATCTGACGATCCAGTCGAGATCGAGCCCCCCGGCGCACCCCAGGGTGATCATCCGGGAGGGTGGGCGAGGGTGCAACAGTCCACGTTGTGAGATGAATCACGGAACCAAAGGGCTTCCGACCTGTTCTCAGCACCAGATGTTTTCCCAGGTGAACCGGGTCTGAGTGGGCTCGATTCACATCCGCTCGAGCAGTCAATTGCTGCATGGGGCGTCTGGTTAGCATGCGCCGTATGACCACTATCGGCATCCGTCCCGCCGTGCGGGACGACATCGCAGCCATCGTTGCCATGCTCGCGGACGACGCACTAGGCGCTACCCGTGAGTCACCGGACGATCTGACTCCCTACCAGTCGGCCTATGAGCGACTGCAAAACGATCCGAACCAGCTGCTGGTCGTCGCCGATCGCGACGGCGAGGTCGTCGGCACCCTCCAGCTCACGATCATTCCGGGGCTGTCCCGCAAGGGCTCGACCCGCTCGATCATTGAGGGTGTACGGATCCACAGCTCCGAGCGCGGCCACGGCCTCGGCGCCCAGCTCATCGAGTGGGCCATCGACGAGTCCCGCCGCCAGGGCTGCCAACTGGTGCAGCTCACCTCGGACTCGGCCCGCACCGACGCCCACCGCTTCTACGAGCGCTTGGGTTTCACAGGCTCGCACGTGGGCTTCAAGTTGCAGATCTGACAGGCCCGTTCGTCATGCCACCCGAGAGGCGGCCGTATGGCGAGGGTGTCCTTGGATGGGGACACGGGCTCAGCGGGGGGTGCCCGGTTCCGCCGGCAGGGTGAGAAATGATCTCCCCGGCCTGGGGAGCGATCTTCATTCGCTTCCGTTATGCCTGGTCAGCGCCACTCGTGAACGCCCCAGCTGCCCGCCGCGCGACTTTCACCGGCGTATCGCTCGCGGCGGGTGGCTTCCTCAAGTTCGTCTTCGTCTTCGTTCCCTTGATTGCGCGCGCTGCCGCCGCAGACGCCACCGATCTCAGCGAGTCCCCCGACGACACGTACGGCTACTACCCATGATGTGAGCGGCCCGTCGCAGTGCTCGGTCCCGTGTTTCCTTGACCCCGTCGGGAGCTAGGGCCGTCCATCAACCGTCGGTTGCTGAACAACACCATCCTCCGTGCAGCCCGGCGCGCGCAGGCGGCGAAGCGCGCTGGGCTCATTTCCTCGCTCAGCACCGTCGAGGTGGCGTGCTCCAACTAGCCCTCGCGAGTTAGGGGTTGACGAGTTGCTTGATCCACTGACGCCACGTTATCAGACTGCCGTGAAGGTTAAATGTTCGGGTTAAACGAAAGGGTAAAGTCTGGTAGTGTCCGGGGTGGAGGTAGATAGATATGGCATCCGAGGAAGAGCTGTTCGCGTCCGTCGACGCGCTGCTGGCGGAGGAGCCGCAGCTTCCGCCCCCGGCGGAGCGCGCCCGGCTGCGTGAGGCTGCTGGCATCACCCAGGCCCGTCTCGCGCAGGCCTTGAAGTCGACGACGCAGACCGTCAAGAACTGGGAGAATGGCCGCTCCGAGCCGAAGCCGCCACGCCTGGAGGCGTACCAGCGGCTGCTGCGCGGCTGGGCGGCTAAGTACCCCGCGCACGGTGCCCCCGCCGCCGCGCCCGCCCCGGCCGCCATGTCCCAGCCGGAGGTGCCGGAGACGTTCACCGGCCCGGCCACACCCGAGGCGACCGAGATGGAGAGCGCCGCGCCGGTGAAGGCACCCGCCGCCCCGGTCGCACCGCAGCGTCCGGTCCGTCCGGCTGCGAGCTCGGCGACGTCGCACCGCCCGGCGCGGAAGCGCGTCGTGCCCAACGTCGGCGCTGCGCCGTACCAGCACGGTCCGCTCGCGGTGCTGGACGGCGACGGCTCCGCGTACGGCACGGGCGGCATCGTGCTCGACTGCCCCGCAACCACGATCCCCGAGCTGGTGGAGTGGACGCTGCGCGAGTCCGGCCTCGGTGCACCGAAGCTCAACCGCTACGGCAAGGACAGTGACCCGCTGATCGTGCTCACCGCGTCCGCGGCCGTGAAGCTCGGGCTGCCGGAGCGCCTGGAGGGGCACGAGCAGCGCCGCTCGCTGCGCCTGCCGCAGGACCACCCGGTGGTCAAGCAGGTGGCGAAGGCGAAGTGGCAGCTGACGCAGCGTGGTTTCGGTCCGTGGGCGCGGATCTACCGCAAGGCGCAGGGGAATCAGCGGCAGTGCGTGCAGTTGGCGATCCTGTCGTGGGACGCCCTCGATGAGCGGTCCTGGCCCGGCGTCGCGGACATGGAGCCGGCCGACATCGCCCGCGTCCTCGGTGTATACGCCCAGCGGGTCATCACCCCGCGCGGCTCCACGGCCGTCTCCGGGCTGGAGCTGATGACGGCGCTGCGCCCGCCGACGAAAGCCGTGCAGGACCCGGCGACCGGCAACTGGGTGTCAGCCCACAACCCGGGCTCGCTGGGGACGGAGCCGATGGACCCGGCGCCGCCGGAGGCCACCGCTGAGCATCCCGTGGTCGTGAACTCCGGCTGGAAGGGCGGCTTCCTCAATGAGGAGGCGTACCAGTGGGTGCGCGACGTCGACCTGCTGACCGATGAGGAGTGCACGCTCCCCTACGCGGTGGGCCTGGACCTCAATACGGCGTTCCTCGCGGCCGCGGCCCGCCTGGTCGTCGGCCTGTCCGCCCCCGACCACTTCCACGCCCCGAAGTTCAATCCGAAGATCCCCGGCTCGTGGCTGGCCGACCTGTCCCACATCGAGCTGGACCCGCGCCTGCCCAGCCCGTTCACGCCGACCGGCGAGCGCCCGACGGGACCTGCCTGGTATCAGACGCACACCGTCGCCTACGCCCAGGAGCTCGGCTACGACGTCCACCCGATCGAGGCGTACCTGCGCCGGGAGACCGGCGCCTACCTGGACCCGTGGCACGACCGGCTCAAGACGGCGTACGTCGACACCCTCGCCGACCTCGGTGTCACCCGGGACCTGGACGACCGGCAGTTCCTCGCGGCGATGGAGCGGCACAAGGATGTCGACCCGGCCCTGGCCGCCGTCCTCTCCGCCATCAAGGCCACGGTGAAGGGCGGCGTGGGCAAGCTCCGCGAGCGCCCGCAGGGACGGCACTACAAGGAGGGCGAGCGGTGGCCGGCCCTGGAGCGGCCGACCTGGCGCCCTGACATCCGCGCCGCCGTCATCTCCAAGGCGCGGGTCAACATGCACCGCAAGCTGCGCAACATGGCTACGATGACGGGCCTGTACCCGCTCGCGGTGCTGTCCGACTGCGTCGTCTACCCCTCGCCCGGCGACAGTCCGCTCGACTTCCTGCCCTACGCCGCCTCGGGCAAGCCGCAGCCCGGTGGGTTCCGCCTCGGGCCCACGCCGGGCCTGGCGAAGCTGGAGGGCGTCCAGTCGATGCTGTGGGCGGTCGATCTGATGGAGAAGGGCCTCAACCCGGCCCGTCATATCAAGGGCGGCGACGCCGTCTTGGACGAAGGCGAGTAGGCCGTGGCCACCGACATCGGCGGCGCGACGTCGCTGGAGGCCGGCGCGGAGCTGGAGCGGACGCTGGACCGCCTGGAGGCGCGCATGGAGGCCCTGCAGTTCTCCCTGCGCGCCTGCCGTACCTCGCCGCGGTTCGAACTGTGGTGGCACGACCTGCGCGAGACGCGCGAGACCTGGTTCCGGCTGGTCGATCCCGACGGCCAGGACCCCATCCCCGAAGGGAGCTGAGCACCGCCGTGGAGATCCACGACGCGATCGAGCGGGCCGACCGCGAGAGCTTCACCCGCGAGCCGCCCAAGACGCTGAAGGGGCAGATCGGCTACCTGCTCAAGCAATTGGGCAGCGCGAAGGCTGTCGCGGCGGAGCTGGGCGTCACCGCCGACTCCGTCAACCGCTACCGGCGCGGCGCCCGCAAGCACCCGCCCAAGGACATCCAGCAGAGGATCGACGCCGCCGTTCGGTCCCGCTGGCAGCCGCTGGTACGCAAGCGCCGACAGCGCCAGGCCGCCACCACGGGCGGGATCACGGTGGAGACCCGGGCCCGGTTCGGCTACACCGCACCGGTCGGCACGACCGACGACGGCCGGTTCCGGCGACTCACCGTGCACCTCCCCCCGGAGTACGCACAGCGCCTTTTCGACGCCCGCGAGGCCGGAGCCAGCGACCAGCAGATGCGTCAGATCATCGCCGACGGATTCAAAGATATCTATTTTCAGGACGGCGGAACCCGTGCTATGGGTCTCTCAGACGTCGCCATTACCGACATCGATTACCTCGACCTGGAATTCTGAGAGGACAACGCGCGCCGCCTGAATTCACGCGCCTGTGACTGAGCATTTGATATCGCGAGTGAGCGCGCGAGTTGGCGACTTGTGGGGTGCTTCAGCTGGCCCTGGAGAGTCCCGCGTCAATGGCTTGGATGAGTCGGTTGGCGTAGGCGTCGAGCAATGGCTTCATCTGCTGGTAGCAGGGCTGTTTTGTTCTGCTTGAGCCGGTGGACGATGTTGTACCGGTCCTGGCTCGATGTGCGCCGGCCAAGCCCCTGCTACATCTCCAAACCGCGTGCCTCGCCGTCACCGCCTCCATCTGTGCCCGGGTCGCCCACGGCGAACCGTGATTCTCCCCATGCCCTCCCTGAGCCCGACACGATCCCGAACACGGGGCGTCAACGTGCCCTGCGGGAGCGCGTATCGGTGGGATGACCGATGTGCGGGAGGTGGGGGTGTGGCCATAGTCCTCGGGAGATCGTTCGTGGGTGGCCCTGGTGCGCCCAATTGTCGAAAGGACCTTCCGTGGACGTGTATGCGGATCTGGTGTTTCTTGGCGGGCGGGTGGTCACGGTCGATGCGGAGTTCTCCGTCGCCTCGGCCCTGGCGGTGACCGGTGGGATCGTCAGTGCCGTCGGTGGGCGGGACGACGTCGCGCCGCTCGTCGGACCGGGCACCCGCGTCGTCGACCTGCGGGGGGCGACGCTGCTTCCCGGTATCAACGATTCCCATCTGCACGGCTGCGCTTTCGGCATGGCGACGCCGCCGCTCTCCCTGGACCTCGGCCATCCCGCTGTGTCCTCCCTCGCGGACGTGGCCGAGGCGGTACGGGAGGCCGTCGGGCGGGTTCCGGGCGGGCAGTGGATCACGGGGCACGGCTGGGACCCCGGTTACCTCGACGAGTGCCTCTCCGATCCGTCGCGGCTGCCCTCGCGGCGCGATCTCGACGCCGTGAGCCCGGACCACCCCGTCGTCCTGTACTCCTTCTCCGGGCACGCCACCTGGGTCAACGCCAAGGCAATGGAGCTCATCGGGATCGACCGGCACACCGTCGCGCCGCCCGGCGGGGCCATCATCGTGGACAGAGCCGGGGAACCGACCGGGCTGCTCCACGAGGGGGCCCAGGCCCTCGTCCAGAACGCGCTTCCGCCGCTCAGCCGGCAGGAGCGGACCGACGCGATCAGGTCGACCCTCGCCACGCTCGCCCGACTCGGCGTGACCAGCTACACCGAGCCCGGCCTCGGCCCCGGCGGCGTCGGCATCATGCGGGGCGCGCTCGGCGCGGAGACCCTCGACGTCTACCGCCGACTGCTGGCCGACGGAGAACTGACCGCCCGCGTCGGCGTCCTGCTCCTGCCCACCGGAATGGCGAGCACCGCCGAGGAGTTCACCCGCACCGTCACCGCCCTCGGCGAGTCCGGCGACGCCGATCCGCGCCGCCTCGCGATCCACGGGGTCAAGATCTTCGCCGACGGCATCGTCCCCAACAAGACGGCCTGGATGCACGAGCCGTACGTCGGCGGCGGCTGCGGCTCCCTGTGCGTCGGCGGCGAGACCGACGCCGAGCGGATCGCCGAGATCGACGCCATGATCCGGCATGCCCACGCCGCCGGGCACCAGCTGGGCGTCCACGTCACCGGCGACCGGGCCATCGACACCGTCGCGGACGCCTTCGCCGCGGCCATGGCCGAGCACCCGCGGCCCGACGCCCGTCACTACGTCATCCACGGCGACTTCCTCACCGCGCACAGCATGAAGGTGCTGGGTGCGCACAGCTTCGGCGTCAACATGAACCCCACCATCAAGTGGACCGTCGCCGACATGGAGGAGGAGTTCGTCGGCGCCGAACGGGCCGCGTACGCATGGCCCTACCGCGATGCCATCGACGCCGGCGTGCGGGTCGCGAGCGGGTCCGACGCCCCCGTCACGTACCCGGACTGGCGCCAGGGCGTCGCCACCATGATGCTGCGCGAGTCGAAGGGCGCCGGCCGGGTCAGCGGCCCCGAGCAGCGCATCGGCCTGGCCGAGGCGATCCGTACGTACACGATCGATGCGGCCTGGCAGGACTTCGCCGACGACTGGAAGGGCTCCCTGGAGCCGGGCAAGGTCGCCGACCTCTGCGTGATCGACGGGGACCTGCTCACCGCCGACCCCCACGACATCCCGGAAATGCCCGTCGTCCTCACCGTCGTGGACGGGCAGGTCGTGCACGACACCCTTCGCGATTGACGTATTCCCGGCACATGATCATCCTTGGGTGATGGCAGCGGAGCGGAGCACGGCGGACATCCTGGACGCGGCCGTCCACGTCCGTGAGGCCGCCAGTAGCGCCACGAGCGGCGCGACCGGCGTCGACGTGGTCCTGGCGGCGCTGTCGGAGGTGATGGAGTACGACCACGCCTCCCTGGCCCGGTGGGATCCGCTGCGCCGACGCCACACCACCATGGCCGGGAGCTACCCGGACGACGCCACGGCCTACATCGAGACCCGCCTCCACCACGACCCGGTGTTCCCCGTGCTCCGCAGCCCGGCCCGAGGCGGGCTCTGGCTCAGGGACGTCCCCGGGCAGCTCCTGGCGGCATCCCCGGGCTTCCAGGAGGTGCTGTGTCCCCTCGGCATTGAGGACGGCGTGGCCCGGTGCCTGTTCGCCGCCGACGGCCGGTACGTCGGCATGCTGAACGTCAGCACCCGCCGGCCGCGGCGCACGCCCGACCCGGCGCGTGCCGTGCTCACCCTGCTCACCGAGGCGCTCGCCGCGGCCGTCGACACCCGCGCCGGCCCGCCGCCCGAGGAGGGCGCCGCGGCCGACCCCGCCGCGGATGCGCGGCGGCCTGGCGGACTCTCGCCACGAGAGCTCCAAGTGCTGGCCGAACTCACCGCCGGCCGCACCAACCGGGAGATCGCCGAGCGGCTGTACATCACGCCGCGCACCGTAGGAACCCATATCGAGCACATCCTCGCCAAGCTCGACCTCCCCAACCGCGCGGCCGCCGCCGCCCGAGCCGCCGCCTGGGGAATCGAACCCTCCCGCTGACGCGAGCCCGGACACGCAAATCGCTTGGACCGCAGGCGCGTCCCTGCGGACGCTCCGTTTCCTCACCTGCTGGGGCGGCAACAGAGGGTTGAGGCAGGACCAGTGTGGTCCCACGCCTGCAGGCTGGACGATCTTGGGCTGCCGTACACGCTGCCCGCCCGTGCTCAACTCGCCTACTGATTCCCAATGTGGTTGTCAATGCCTGACTCGTGACTGGCTGTGGCCACCTCAGCCGAGGCTGACAGCGCGAAGGGGCGGGCTGCTCTCGAAGGGACGACCGTCGCGTAGGAGTGCCCACAGGACGTTCAGGCGGCGTCGAGCGAGGGCGATGACGGCTTGCTTGTGGGTCTTCTTCTCGGCTCTCTTGCGTTCGTAAAACGCCTTGGAGACGGGGCAGCATCGGGCGGCGACCTGGGCGGACATGTAGAAAACCCGCATCAGGCGACGGGAGTAGCGACGAGGTCGGCGCATGTTGCCGCTGATCCGTCCCGAGTCCTTCGGAACGGGCGCCAGGCCGGCGACACCGGCGAGGCGGTCGGCGGTGCCGAAGACGCTCATGTCGCCGCCGGTATGGGCTATGAACTCGGCGGCCAGGACGGAGCCTCGGGGGTGGTGAAGGCGACGTTGGACAGCCAGCCGCGCCGTAGCAGGGACCACACGCCTTCAACGGGGTTGAGGTCGGGTGCGTAGGGCGGCAGGTAGTAGATGGTCAGCCAGTCCCGTGAGGCGGCGAACTCCCTGAGGCCGGCGGCCTTGTGGACGTTCAGATTGTCCCAGATGAGCACGATCGGGCCGCCGAGCTGCTGGTGGGCGGCGATCAGCAGGTCTCGGTAGTCGCGCCAGGAGAAGCTCTTACGGCCGTCACGCCGGCCGTCGTCCCTGCGCGGCCGGTAGATCAGCCGGGACCGGTGGCCGGGCTTGTAGCAGGTCAGCGCGGCAATCGATATCCGTCTGCGAGAGCGGCCGCGCACTCGCACCACAGGGGTCCGGCCACGCTGCGACCAGGTCTTTGCGTGCGGCGGCGTCATCGAGAATCCGGCTTCGTCCTCGAAGACCAGCCAGGCTCCACGAGCCGCCGCGAGCCTTCCGTGCAGGGCCACACCTCCTTGACCCACCCAGCGACAGCATCGTCGTCGCGTTCCATGGCCCGACGGGCAGGCACTTGGCAGGTCCAGCCATTGCGCACCAGGAGTTTCCGCACGCCCTGGATGGTGTAGGTCAGGTGGAAACGTCGGCCGATCACGGTCTTGACCCGGGACAGCGTCCACCGCTGGTCCTCCCCGCCGTGCGCGGCAGGCCCCTTGGTCAGCTCCGCCTCCAGCAGGGCGAACTGCTTCTCACTCAGCCTCGGCAGAGACGCCGGCCCCTGCGATCGCAGAGCTCCCGGACCACCCCCGTCCCACGCCTGCCGCCATCGCTGCACCGACCGGACGCTGACGCGCAGGTCCTTGGCGATCAGCGAGCTCGCCTCACCCCGGGCGAATCGCTCGGCCGCCTGGAGCCGTAACTCCTCGCGGAACTGCTGTCGTTCGGCGGTCAGCCCGCCTCCCTGTGGATACCGCATGCTCCTGGTGATACCGCAGGACCCGCGAGCCGTCAGCCCCTACGACTCCACGAGTTCAACCTCCGTAGACACTCCCTCCTTCGGCACGGACGCAATCAGCCAGGCCCCTGGTCAGCCTTTCCCCGACGACGTCGAGCGCTGTGCCTGACGAAGGTGTTCACGCAGCAGTGTGCGTAGCTGGGGCAGGGGAACACGGGCGCCCAGAGCATTGAGGAATTCAGGGACGGTCCATGTAATGAGGGCGCCTTGGCGGGATAGGTAGAGGCCAACGCGGTCGAGGCCGTACGCGTCGTCGTAGTCGAGTAGCAGATACCCGGTGAGCTGCTGTACCGCGGAGCGGTGGATCGTGTGGGGGCGGGTGGTGGCCTTGCAGTCGATCAGCAGCCCTCCGACGATGAAGTCAGCGTCGGCCCCGCCCAAGTCGGCACTGCCGGCGAACACCGGCCCGCAAATCCGCTGCTCGTTGGGCAACTGCCTGAGCGGTGCGAAGGGCCGCTCAGCGAGCTCCATCTGCTCGGCGATGTCCTCCATCACGTAGGCCGGTACCGCCGCGGTCAGGTGGTCCAGGGTGGTGCGCGTATCGGCGAGGGCGAGCAGGTTCCGGCGTCAGGGAGAAGAGACCATTGCGGTAGACGGCCTCGTAGAACCCTGCCACGTGACACAGCCGGGTCAGTTCCTCCTCTCCCAGCCGAGGCGCACCGCCCAGGTGAGCCTCAAGGCGGGCCAGCAGCTGGGTGCCGGCCGTATGCAAGGCCCTACGGACCTCAGGGGCCGGAGCACCCTCAACCGGGATGTGGCTGCCAAGCAGGTGAATGCCGGTCGCCACGGCGTCTCCTGGACCACAGCCGAGGCTGAGCCGGAGGCGGTAGTCGACGGTGTGCCCAAGAGCGGCGTAGTCGGGGCGCCGCTCGTCCATCGGCTGCACCGGACGGGGAAGCCCCCGCGACCATTGCAGGTACGAGCTGACCACCCGATCCGTACGCCGCAGATGCCGGTCCAGAAACACGGACATCGGCGAGCGCGGGTACTGGAGCTGTCCTGTCAACGGCAGCGCAGCCAGCGGCACACCCTCCGGGGTACACGTCACAGAGACGCGCGAGGCCTGCCGAATCTGTGCTTCCGCCCATTGGATCCCCGTCGTATCCAGAACCTCGCGAGCCCGTGTCACCGCCACGTAGATCAGCCGTGCCTCCGCCGGATGCACTCCACGCGCTCTGGCTTCATCCGCCTCCGGGGCGAATCCGTTCCCGATCCGCACCCGCCTCCACTCACGTCCCTTGGCCTTGTGAACAGTCGACACCACCACCCGCGCCTGGTCCTCGTCGACCATGCGCCTCACGGCCGCGATGATCTGCTGCGGCCCGTAGGTATCGACCAGCTCCACGATCGCCTTCAGCTCCGCTGCCGCGGAGTCCTGCTCGGCATACTCCTGCACCTCACCCCAGGACGAGAACAAGAACAGCTCATGATGCGAGGTCCGCCGGCCAGCCTGCAGATCGATCGCCGCCTCAGCGATCTTCAACAGCGGCTTACCGCCCCCGGCCAGCGCAACCGGCACACCCTCCTCGAGGAAGCGCAGCACCTCAGCGAGCGCGTCCGCGTTCCCGCGGCACAACACCGCATCGGGGACCTCGGCTCTCCCTAGTCCCGAGAGACCGCCGGCATGCCCGGTCAGCTGCATCGTCGACGATGCAGCCCGCAACCACCGATTCGCCACATCCGCGATCGCCGGCCCGGACCTGAACGACTGCGTCAACTCCAGCTGCTGCCCCGGAAAACCGCTCATGATGTCCTTGGCATGCCGCCACTCATAGATCTGCTGCGCCGGGTCCCCGACACACACCCGCTGCGCATCCTGCGCCAGAAAGATCTCCTCCAGGACCGGGTTCGTGTCCTGCGCTTCGTCCAGCAGCACGAAGTCCGCCGCCAGCCGAGGCCGCGTCAGCGCCCACATCTTGAGGTAGTGGTCATGCTGAAACGGCAGCTTCCCCTCGGGCGAACAGATGTCCTCCCACGCCCACCGCGCCCTCTTCAGCAGCACTTCCGCCACGTACTGCGCACCCTGGTCATCCAGCCCGTTCACCGGCCCCAGATGCCGGGCCGCGACCTGCTCGTCCGTGCTGTAGCAAAATCGGCGGACCATCTCCATCACGAGCCGCGCCTGCGTCGTCGCCCTGAGCCGCCTCTTGCCCACCGCCAGGTCGCGGTACAGCCCCAGTAACTGCGCTGTACGCTTCAGCGGCATGTGACGAGAGGCGTCGAGGCGATCCTGGAACCGGTGACCTACCGCCCGGTGGGCAAGCGAGTGCGACGTACGGCATTGCACGTTGGGCCCGAACCGGCCCCTGGCCTCGTCCGCGATCGGCTTGTTGAAGGCGACGTACAGCCCTCGCCGACGCGCCGCCGAGCCCATCATCACCAGTGTCGACGTCTTCCCGGTGCCAGCGCCGCCACCAACGCCAAGTCCTGGCCCGCGGCGAATGCCTCCCTGGCTGCCTCCTGTTCAGCAGTCTCCCTCAAGGCCACAGCCACACCAATCATCCCTTCCACCCGCACCACGGGTCAGCTCAGACCTCGGCCGGTCTCGGCCGCGCACGATCAGCATGGCGGGGCCCACTGACGGGCCTTCCCCCGCGGAAGTGGACACGCGTTCGGGGTTGTCATGCGGCCAGCGTGAGCCTAGCGGACTCCTGCTGGTGCCGGTGTTCGAAGTCCACGGGGCTGAGCTGCCCGTTCGCGGAGTGGCG
>NZ_JBKFFO010000036.1:0-28143 GCF_046506645.1 Streptomyces sp. 5K101
ACCCGACTCCACGGTGAGATAGGGCACGTCCCGCCCGCCGAATACGAAGCCAACCACTACCTGAGCGCCACGAAAGCCCAGGTCACAACCAACATCTGAGATCTCTACCGAACCCGGAACGGTTCACCGAGCCCCGTGGACCGAGGCAAAGCGGGTTCCAAGATGCACGTCCTGTCGGACGCGAACGGACTGCCCCTGGTCGTCGGCCTATCTGCCGCCAACACGCACGACAGCCTCGGACTGAAGCCCATGGTGGCCGGTCTCCAATCGAGACACGACCCCCACCGCGGCTGGCACTACAAGCCACGCAAACTCCACGCCGACAAGGCGTACGACATACCTGAACTGCGAAAATGGTTACGCGGCAAGCGCATCGCAGTCCGTATAGCCCGCAAGGGAATCGAGTCCAGCGAACGACTCGGCCGCCACAGATGGGTCATCGAACGCACCATGTCCTGGCTGACCGGATACCGCAGACTCAACCACCGCTACGAACGCCACCCCCGCAACTACCTGGCCTTTCTCGGCCTCGCCGCAGCTCTGTGCTGCTACAAACGGCTCGTCCGCCTCACCACATAGGACACGGTCTTAGTCCTCATACGGCTCTATTGCCACGATGACGACTCTCGCGCAAGTTACGGGTGCGCCTCCTACGAGTTCAAGGACGTTCCAAGTCACCTTCTCAAGGTCCCCTGTTTCCCAGTTCTTGATGATGGCCGTGACTTTTTCTCCAACTTGGATGTATTTAACAATTATTGCTATCGGTGCGATGAGTGCACTCGGAGCAAGGTCCTTGCCGCACTCCACTAGCTGAGACCCGATTTCCACACCCTTTTTCTCACTTTGGGGTACCTCAGCATCCGGTACGTAAATCGAATAGAAGGGAACTTGCTCCAACATGTACCCCTCAGGCTGTTCCTTGGGCTGTTCCTTGGGCTGTTCCTTGGGCTGTTCCTTGGGCTGTTCCTTGGGCTGTTCCTTGGGCTGTTCCTTGGGCTGTTCCTTGGGCTGTTCCTTGGGCTGTTCCTTGGGCTGTTCCTTAGGCTGTTCCTTAGGCTGTTCCTTAGGGTGTTCCTTAGGGTGTTCCTTAGGCTGTTCCTTCGGGTGTTCCTTGGGCTGTTCCTTCGGGTAGTGACGCAGCTCCTTCAGTTGCTTCAACAGCTGTTCCAGGGCCTTCTTCGCTTTGGCCTGTTCTTCGGGCGGTGTCTTGGGGTCGGTGACGATCTCCAGCGTGTCGGTCACCTGCCCCACGATCTCGGTGAGCTCGGCCTGTTCTTCGGGCGGTGTCTTGGGGTCGGTGACGATCTCCAGCGTGTCGGTCACCTGCCCCACGATCTCGGTGAGCTCGGCCTGTTCTTCGGGCGGTGTCTTGGGGTCGGTGACGAACTTCAGCGTGTCGGTCACCTGCCCCACGATCTTTGAAGTCTGCTTCCTTACTTCAGGTGGTGTCTTCGAGCCCTGGCTTTCCTCCAGGGCAGAGATCAGTTGCTGTCCGGTCTCCTTCAGCTCCGTGGGGACTTCCTGCTGGTCTGTAAGTTCCTCCACTTCCTTCTTCAGCTCCGGGGGTGGCTTCACCTCTTCCTGCTCTGCTGGTTCCTCCGGAGCTGGTGGTTCTTCCTGCTCTGCTGGTTCCTCCGGAGCTGGTGGTTCTTCCTGCTCTGCTGGTTCCTCCGGAGCTGGTGGTTCTTCCTGCTCTGCTGGTTCCTCCGGAGCCGGTGGTTCCTCCGGAGCCGGTGGTTCCTCCGGAGCCGGCGGTTCCTCCGGAGCCGGCGGTTCCTCCGGAGCCGGCGGTTCCTCCGGAGCCGGCGGTTGCTCGGGAGCTGGTGGTTCTTCGGGAGCCGGCGGTTCCTCCGGAGCTGGTGGTTCTTCCTGCTCTGCTGGTTCTTCGGGAGCTGGTGGTTGCTCCGGAGCTGGTGGTTCTTCGGGAGCTGGCGGTTCTGGTGTCTGTGCAGGCGCGGCAATCGAGGCTTTGCCTGGGGTCTCAGGGGCGGCCGCAGCGTTGGTGATGCCTGCCGGCAGTGCGAGAGCGAGGGACAGACTGGAGGCGCAAACAATGCGTGATACGTTCCGCCGGGCGGTTCTGGCCATGACGGTTCCAGAGGCGTTGGGGATGTGCTGATTTGAATGCGGGCCCATTCGGGACCGCCACTGCCCGCGACGGCCGGAACTCAGCTCGACGGCGCACAGGCTCTATGTGACCCACTCTTCACCCACTGCGGGGGGGCTGGCAAATGGCGCCCTGCGCCTCTTGGCGCAGCGACACGGCGCGGGGCTTTCCTGTCGTTCCCGCCCCATCTGTTTGCGGGTCCTGGGGAGGTTCGCCGTCGTGTGATTGCCAAGTCTCACGCGATCGACGGCGTACGCGATCGGTCAGGTCTGCCGCTGTCCAACAGCGCAGGTGGTTGGACCATTGCCGACCGAATGGCACCGGCCAGACCGGCCGGGGTCGTGCGTGAATGCCCTCTTCTTCGCACGGACAGTAAACGCGATCTTTCCCCGGTTTGCGGCCGCCTCTGCGACGATCGGGCGCAGCCGGGAGGCGCCGGCAGCGATGTGCTGCCTGCCGGCCTTAGAGGTCGTTTTGTTCCATTGTTTCATCCCGGAATCGGCTGTTTGGTCTGCGGTGTCGGGTCGCGAGCTGTTCGAGAGGAGGTTCGACGGTGATCAGGTTCGCTCGTAGTTGCTGGCCTGGAGTTTCCACATGGCGGCGTATTCGGAGTCGTCGGTGCTGAGCAGGGTGTGGTGGGTGCCTTGTTCGAGGATGCGGCCTTGGCCGAGGACGATGATGTGGTCGGCGTTGCGGGTGGATCCGAGGCGGTGGGTGATGAGGACGACGGTGCGGCCTTTGCTGAGGGTGCGGATGCGTTCGTACATGGCCTCTTCGGCACGGGGGTCGAGCGCGCTGGTGGGTTCGTCGCAGATGAGGAGGGCGGCGTCGGTGCGGTAGAAGGCGCGGGCGGCGGCGAGTCGTTGCCACTGGCCGGGTGAGAGGTCGCGTCCTCCCCACTGGGAGGGGGAGAGGTAGGTGTCGAGTCCGTCGGGGAGCTGGTCGATGACGGTGTCGGCTCCGGCGGCGTGGGTGGCGGCACGGATGGAGGCGTCGTCGCCGGGGCCTTGGCCGAGGGTGATGTTGTGGCGTGCGGAGGTCTGCCAGCGGGAGATGTCCTGGGGCAGCATGGCGAGGTGCTGCCAGACGGCTTCGGGTTCGGTGGTGGCGAGGTCGGTGTCGTCCCAGAAGACGGTGCCGCTGGTGGGCTGGTAGAGGCCGGCGAGGAGTTTGGCGAGGGTGGACTTCCCGGCGCCGTTGTGGCCGACGATCGCGAGGACCTGACCTCGATGCAGGGTGAGGTTGATGTCTTGGAGGGCGGGTTCGCTCGAGCCGGGGTAATGGAAGGCCAGGTTCTCGGCGCGAATGGTCGCGGGGTGGGCCGGTACGGGGGCCGGTGGCGCAGCGTCTGTGTCTGCGTCTGTGTCTGGCACGGTGGCCGTTCCTGTGCTGGTGCTGGTGCTGGTGAAGGTGTCCCAGTCGCTGAGGTAGAGGCCGACTTTGTAGGTGGTGTGCAGGCCGGTGACGAGGCCGGTGAGGAGATTGCGGCCGGTCAGGACGGCGATGAGCGCGGTGCCGGCGGCGGCCAGGGGCACGTTCCCGGTGGTGACGAGGGCGAGCAGGGCCGCGTAGACGAGGAGCATGCCGGTGCCGGAGACGGTGTCGCCGAGCAGCTGGTAGCGGGCAGTGCTGCGGCCGACGCGGGCGGCGTGGGCTTCGAGTCGGTGGGTGACGTCGGCGAACTCGGCCAGCAGCCAGGCGCGCATCGTGTTCGCACGGATGTCGAGCGCGGTGGGGCGGCCGGAGGCGTAGTACATGAGGGTGTGGCGCAGGCGGCGGTCGGTGAGGGTATGGCGTTCGGCGCGGTGGGCGGCGCGGGCGGCGGCGACGGCGGCGATACCGCGCGGGATCACGGCCAGGAGCAGCAGGGGGACGAGAGTGGGGTGGAGGGCGGCGAGGACTCCGGTGGCGGCGAGGATGCCGATGGTCGCGGCGGCGACGGAGGCGAGGGCGTCGATCATGAGATGGGCGTCTTTTGAGGCGCGGTTGGCGGCTTCGCTGTGGTCGCACCAGGTGGGGTCGTCGTAGGCGGCGAGCGGTGCGCGGGTGGCTGCCTCGAGGTAGGCCAGTTCGGCGCGGCCGTCGACCTTGGGTCCGAGGCGGGCGGTGATGGTGAGGGTTTTGGCGGAGGCGGCGGCACGGGCGATGGCGGCTGCGGTGATGGCGGCGAGCGCGGGCCAGGCGTCGTGGAGGCGGTCGGTGACCGGGCCGGTGGCGAACAGGTGCTGGAACGCTCCGCGGGTGGCGTAGAGGCCGGCGGCGGTCATGGCGCCGCAGGTGAGTTGGAGGGCTGCCATCCAGGCGACGGCACGGCGGTCGGCGTGCCAGGCGAGGCGCAGGACGAGGGCGGCCAGGGCGGGCAGGCGGCGGGCCATGGTCCAGGGTGGGTCGGTGAGGGCGTCGTCGTGGCGCTCGGCGCTGACGGTGTACTGCGGCAGTGCGTCGGGTTCTGTGTGGGTGCGAGTGGTGCGGCGCAGGATGCGGCGGGGCGTCGGGCGGGGGGCTCCGGACGTGATTTTTGAGTGGAGTGTGTCGGTCACGTCCGGAGCAACTGTTCACCCGTATGGGTGGTTGCGGTGGCGAGGGGTGGCGAATTTCAGTTCGAGCGTTAGATCTTCAGGACCGCCTCGTAGGGCCAGACCTCGTCTTCGGGTGCCTGGCCGATGATGTGGCCGTCGGCCTCGTTCCAGGCATGCGCGCCGTGGGGCAGGAACGTTGCTCCGAGGACGAAGTGCATCCGCTGTCCGGTCAAGGCTCCGGCAAGGAGGGTGGCGAGGGACTCCTCCAGGCACGCGGCGCGGCCGGGCCAGCCGCGGGCCGCCTGCCGGACGGCCGCGTGCAGGGCTTCTGCTCGGGTGAGGGATGCGGGCCTGCCGGGCATGCGGCGGGCGGTGCGGGCGAGAGTGAGGGTGAGGCGCAGCGGCAGGCAGCGCAGCAGAGTCAGGGCGAGCGCGAGGCCGGTGTGGGCGGCGAGCCGGGCCGGGAAGGTCGAGGGCTGGTGGCGTGCAACGCGGACGCGTGCCGGCCGGGGGCTGGGGTCGGCGACTGCGGCCGGTGTCAGCAGGCGCCTTTTGGTGAGGTCGTCGGCGACGCGGGTCAGGTCGGTCCGTACGGTCTGTGAGTCGGCTCCGCGTGCGGCCCAGCTCCGGGTCAGGGTGTCGATCGCATCCGCGGTCGGGGTGCCGGCAACGATGCGTTGCCAGAGTTCGGTGCTGATGGGGTCGAGGAAGCGCCATTGTCCGCGCCCGTGGCGGGTGTCGAGGAGTGCGGTTCCGTGCGCGGTGATGGCGCAGTACAGGCCGGTCGTGTGGGTCATGCGGGTATCTCCGTGGTCTCGGCGGCCGGTTGCCACCAGTGCTCGCGGCTGATCGTGAGGGTGGTGAGCCACAGTTCGGCGGCGATCAGGTAGTGCAGGGAGCCGAGCGGTGCCGTCTCGCCCCGCGCGGCCGCGGCAAGGGCGGCGAGGGCGGGCGTGGGGTCGATGAGTCCGGCTGCGGCAAGCCGGGAGCCGGTGATGACGGCGTTCAGGGTGGCGTGGTTGGCGCGGACGCCGAGGTGGAGGCTGGCGGTCATCGCGGTCTTGGTCCGACGTGTGAGCAGATGGCCGGGGACGGCGCCGGTGAGCGCGTGCCGGGCGAGGGGCTTGAAGTCGCCTGGTGCCCAGCGCTCCCAGCCGGGAACTGCAAGGCAGGCGTCCACCACCGGTGTATCCAGGTAGGGGGCGTGCATCGGAAGCTTCCACAGCTGGCGCGTGATCTGATCGTAGGTGGCCTGTTCCTCGGCCATGCGCTCCAGCGCGAGGCGTTCATGCGTCGCGCCGGGCAGGGCGTCCGGGTCGGCGGTGGCGGCGCGGGCGTCGATGAGGTCGGCCACCAGGCGGCGACCACCTGGGGCGAGCCAGTCGGCGGCGGGCAACGTACCGCACCAGGCGAGGAGCTGCGCGGGCTGCAGGAACGCCGCGCCCGACCGTGAGCCGGTTCGTCGCAGACGGGCGGCCAGGCGCTGAAGTGCGCGCGGCTGCGGGGTGCGGGCGGTGACCGCTGCCTGGGCAAGGCACGAGTGCAGTGGGGCGCGGCGAGCGCGGGCGAACGCGGCCAGTTGCTGGACCGCCCGGACCTTGTCACTGGTACGCAGTCGGTCGACAGCTGTGAGGGGGATGGAGTCGAGGCAGTTGTCCCCGCCGCGGCCGGTGAGGTGAAGTCCGGCATTGTGGGCACGAGCCGGGGCCAGTTGGGCGCGTTTGATCGCGAGCAGACCGACGCTCAGCGAGGGGCTGTCCGTGAGCGGCAGGGTGGCCGGGTCGGTGAGGCCGTCGAAGTGTCGTACCTTCTCACGGCTGCCGTTGATCTCGAGGTGGGTGATCGACGGGTACTCGGCTGCGACGGCGCGGGCGTAGCGGACGTCGTCCTGGTCGGCCATCTGAGCGTCGGTGTAGGTGACGGCCAGGAGCGGATGGCGGGCAGCGGCAAGCGAGGCAATGCAGCTGCTGTCGATGCCGCCGGACAGGTCCGCGGACACGGCACCCGGGTGGCCGGCGCAGCGACGGTGCACGGCCGTCGTCAGTCGCGGGCCGAGGAGTTCCCCGGTCTGCTCAAGCGTCGCCGTGCGGCTCGGTGCGGGGACCGGTTCGGTCCGTGGCGGGCGGCCGGGTTCCAGGACGAGCGCGGATCCGGGCGGGACACGGTGGACTCCGAGGAAGCTGCTCGCCCGCTTTAGGGGATCGACGCCCTGCACGCTGATTGCCGTGAGCAGCGGTACCAGGTCCGGCTCGGCTCCACGGTAGGCGGCGAGGGCGAGTTGCGAGGTCGACCACAACACGTGGTTGCCGTCCGTGGTCCAGTAGACGACGTGCACCCCGGCCCGGTCGCCGACGATGTGCACCGTGCGGTGGTGCCGCACGACGGCGAGATAGGAGCCGGGCAGCCGTGTCGCGTGGGCCCACGTACCGCGCTCGGCCGCGTCGCGGGCCTCGCGCAGCTCGGCATCGGTGGCCAGACAGGTGCCGGCGGCGAGGACTTCGGCGTTCCCGCCCCGGGCAGGGCTGTGGGCGACCTCGCCCGGCCGGTATCCGGCCGCCCAGAGCGGCGGCCCGTCGAACGGCAGTCGGATGGCGCCGCGGGGCTGCAGACCGGACAGCTGCCCTGCTTCGACACCGGCAGGGCCTGGCGGGGAGAACGCTCCGACCATGAAACGCATGAATTCCTCCTTTGAGTCGGGTCCGGAACGCACGGCGGGCACGACCCCCCTGGAGAAGGGGAGCCGTGCCCGCGGCGATGCCGGTTACCAGTTGCTGTAGTACTGGGTGTCGTCGGCGTTGTTGCCACCCGCGTGGCCGAGGGTGACCTTCGTGACCGTGCCGAGGTCGCTCACGCCCGGCGTGACGTAGGCGGCCTCGGGGGCTGCCGACTGCTGCTCATCGGTGGTGGTGACGGTGACCTGCATGCTGGTTCTGCCTCTCGCAGAGAAGGGATGAGACGGTGAGCTGAACGACGATGCCCGAAGCGGGCGGGTGGTCAGATGAAGTACTGGGTGTCGTCCACGCGGTCGACGCCCGCGTGGCCCAGGGTGACCTCGGTGACGGAACCCAGGTCGCTCACAGCCGGTGCGACGTACACACCGGCCTCGGTCTCGGCCTCGAAGGCGATCCGGTGATCGTGTCCGTGTTCGTGGTGCATGACAGCCTTCCGAAATATCGGCCGTGCGCGCCAGGCCCTTGCGCAGGTGGCAGGCGGCCACCTGACGGGTCCGGCCGGCTCGGCCATGACGGCCTCCCCGCCATCCTTCGGTGGGGAGGTGGTGCTGCCTCTACTTCACCGGATTCGAAGTCCTGTTCCCAGAGACGGAGTTGGGGACTTCTTGGTACCGCTCCTGGGAGAAGACTGGGACAGGCTGGTGCGTCTCAGCCCTGTTTCAGCAGCTCGAATACCGCGTGCTGGTAGGCGGCGTAGACCTGGGGAAGGTCAGCGAGATGGGCCCGCTCGTCGATGCCGTGCAGGCCCTCGTAGCGCACGCCAAATCCGGCGGTGGCCGCGATGCCTTCGCCGGCAAGCAGGTTGCCGATGTTCGACGGACCCGCGACCTTCGCCCGGGGCCTGATGCCGACAACACGGGCGGCGTTCAGGAGCGCGGCGGCCGGCTGCTCGTCCTCGGCCAACTGGAAATGCGGCCAGGAGGCGACCGGCGTCACCTGGGTCGGCGTGGGGGCAGGCAGATGGGCATCGAGCTCGGCAACCGCCTTTCGCACCAGCGTCTCTGCGTCGTGCGCGTCGAACGCCGGAACCGTGCGCACGTCCACGTTCACGTCACAGCGGTCAGGGGTGACCGAGAAGCCCTCGCCGCCGTGGATGGAGGTGACCGACAGCTTCGGCGGCAGAGGGAACCCCGACGCCGCCTCCGTGCCGGGTAGTTCGGCGGCATCCAGCAGACGTACGAGGTGCGCGGCGCGGGAGATCGCGCCGACGACGGTGCGGCTCGATCCGGAGTGGCCGGAGAGCGCGTGGACGGTGAGTGTGGCTCGCCACAGGCCCCGGCCGCCGACGACGACATCGTCCAGCCCGGGGTAACCGATCATGACGCCTGCAGGACGGTGGGCGTGCGGATCGGCAAGGTAGGCACGGGCGCCTCCGAAGCCGCCGGTGTGCTCGTCGACGTCGAGCAGTACGGCAAGACCGCCGCGCAGGTCCGCGGCGCGCGGCATCAGGTCGGCAGCGATGTGGCAGAACGCTGCGGCAGCGAGTTTGGAGTCCGCCGCGCCGCGCCCCAGCAGCCATCCGTCCCGCACCTCCCCCGCCGTGGGTGGGAACGACCAGGCCTCCTGGTCACCGTAGGGGGCTGTGTCCAGGCAGGCGTCGAGGGCCCACCACCGTCCTGGCAGGCCGCCTGGGATCTCCACCAGCAGACCCACCAGTTCCCCGCTTGCTTCATGCAGCCGCCGGTGGGGAACAGTGTGAGCAGCGAGCCACCCCTCCAGCACCTCCAGGACCGGCCCATAGACGTCGATCCCTCCCCGACTCGGGCAGCGGATCAGCTCCTGAGCAAGACTGATCACGGATCCGGTGCGGGCCTGGGCCGCCTGCAGAAGGTTCTGACTCACGCTTCTCCCCTAGGTCAGTTGAGTCGGCGCGGCAGGGCGCGCACGGCGTCGATCGTCTCGACCGGGCGCGCTGATGCACACGCCTCACGGCCGTGGCGGACCAGCCCGACGGCTGCCTCTCTGCTGAGCAGGGCGCCGCAGTCGAAACCGTCGGCCCCGTGGAAGGAAGGCAGGGGCACCACAGCGGCGGTCTCGGAAGCGACAAAGAACCGCTCCGGCGCCCCGGCCCTGTCCACCATGCCGATGTGCAGGGTCTTTACCCCATTGCGCCGCTCGCACGGATCGCGCAGCTCCAGCAGACGCACCAGATGATCGCTCAGTGCCTGGTGACGCGGCGGCCCGTACAGCACTCGATAGTGAATGAGATCTGCCTGCTGGACGACGGCCGTCTCGATCGCCGCGAGGTACGTCTGCTCTCGGCTGCGGGAGCCGGTGACGACGAGCTGCTCCCGCGCGCCGGCGACGACCTCCACCATCGCGTCGATCAGGTCGGTCCAGCGCGTGAGCACCTTGATGACAGCGTCGGCCGGCGCTAATCCGACGAGGCCGGCCGGGGCACCGTCCTGGTGAGCGAACAGCACGTCACTGCGCTCGCGGTACAGCTGGCACAGCCCGGCCCGGTTGCGTTTACCGGTACGCCTGCGCCCGGATTCCCAGGCACTCATCACACTCGCATCCGCGGAACCGCCGGTGATGGCGTTCAGCCGGTCGGCCGCCTCGTCCAGCGTCCAGTTCCTCGCTAACCGGGCCCGCCTGAGCGCCGATTCCTCACCACCTGACATGCCACCACCCCTTCCCATGGTGCGATTAAGCTACACAGCAATGTTGCTTATAAGCAACACTGCCGGGTGTGCGCTACCGTGTGGCCATGTCCAACACGCCTGCTGCACCGGTCAACACCACGGTGCTGGCCCGACGCCAAGCCTTTGGACGGCGTCTCCTGGCCCTGCGCATGAAGGCTGACCTCTCCCAGGCCCAACTGGCGCAGGCAGCGGGCCTGAACCGAGCCTTTTACGTGGGAGTCGAGGGCGGCAAACGCAACGTGTCGCTCGACAAGGTCTTCACCCTCGCCGACGCGCTCCATGTCGACGTCGCCGAACTCTTCCACCATTCCGACGACCAGACCGAGACCCCATCGCCCCGATGACCGGATGCACCTTGTCACTCCTGGCGGCAGTCATCGCTGCGCATGAGATGGCGGATCCCGTCGGGTAAGGCTGGGAAGGTCGCTTCAAGAGCGTTTTGTCCTGGTGGGAGTGTTTGGTTCGGGTTCATGTGTCGCGCCAGTTCGGGGTGTATTCCCGGGTTAGTCGTCGGCTTATGAGGTCGATCATCGCGACGTGGATTATGGCTAGCAGCCCTCGCCAGCGGCGTTGTGCGGGGTGTCCAGCTCCGGGCGTCGCCGATGCCGTACACGAGGGCGAGGATGAAGCGCAGCAGCATGAACGGCGCGGAGCAACTCCACAGGGCGGCTGGCAAGACAGTCTCGGATACGTTGTGCGAGCCTGGCCCAGGTCCGCGGTGCCCATCTCCTCGAAGCCGATGCCGCCGCGGACCCCTGATCCGGTCAGCAAGCTACGGAACTGGCGGCAGCCTCGTACGGTGCTGGTGATCTCAGCGGAACTGCGGCGCGCGCACGTCACCGAAGTCCAGCACCCTCTGCAGCTCGTACCGCGCGCGATCCGCCGTCAGCCGCGCTTCAGCCACGACGTCTCCTCGCTCTGCGACGAGCTCGGCGTAGATGGGCGCGTCTTGCCGGTCTGCGGGACTCACGTCGACAGG
This sequence comes from Streptomyces sp. 5K101, assembly GCF_046506645.1. NCBI lineage: Bacteria > Bacillati > Actinomycetota > Actinomycetes > Kitasatosporales > Streptomycetaceae > Streptomyces > Streptomyces sp. 5K101. Next base: position 10,983 of record NZ_JBKFFO010000036.1, read on the forward strand.
TCCTTCCCTGGATGGCATGCCGATCCGGCGGCGGCCGGAAGCAGGGGGCCGAGTGTACGAGGTCGTCTGCCTCGGCGTCGTCGTGCCCCAGGGAGCGTCAGTCACCTTGCCCCAAGGACAGTTTCGCGCCAGCCGCTTTGGGTCGTTGCTCCGGTCGAACGGTTTCGAAGGTGGAGGCCGGGGACATCGTCCTCGCCCGTGTCGCCGGGACGGTCTACTTGCACTTGGTGTCGTCTGTGGACCCCGCCAGGATGCGGGTGCAGATCAGCCATAACCGTGGCCGCGTCAACGGCTGGACCAGCCACGATCGTGTCTTTGGTATCTGTGTGGCAGTCGACGGCCCGGTCAGCAGTCGTGGGCAAGACCCTCGCAGCCGATTCCAGCGACTCCTTCTGAACACCGTGCTCCAGCGGCATCGGGCCGCCAAGCAATGCGGATGGCAGAACGAGTGCGCGTCCGTGAGATCGATGGCGACGAGGGCCAGCGCCTGTTGCGGATCATCCGCAGAGGCACGGGGTCGGTGGTGACCTGGCGGAGGGCACAGATGGTGCTGCTCTACGCGCAGGGCATGCCCGCAACGAGGATCGCCGAGGTGACGTTCACCAGTGGTGACCGGGTCCGCGACGTGATCCACAACTTCAACGCCGACAGTCTTCGACGCGCCACGTCGCCGGCGCCCCGCGGGCAGCCGCAGCAGCAAGCCGCAGCCTCACGGGCCGCCCCAGCTCCGCGATACCCACGAGCCGACGCCCAGGCCCGGCGCCCAGCGTCCGAATGCCCAGCGCCGCATCGAAGGCCGGAGCGATGACACGCGCGAACTCCGAGGCCCGCTTCCTGCCTGGACTCAACCGGTCGTCGCAACACCGGCTTCCTGAGCTGAGTGGGAGCCACTTGGGCAACGAGATTGAGAGCCACGTTGCTCCACCCGTGGCAGGGAAGGACAGAACCGGAGTTCATGATCGGCAACGAGAATGAGAGCCACCCCTATCGTGTGACGTGCGCCGACGCTTGGGCTGAGCCGGGGTGTCCGAGGTAGTGCTGTGGGTGTGAGGCGATAGCTTTATGGTCCCCAGGCCCGGCTGGTTCGCGTCCCGTGGTTCAAAAGGGCGTGGTTCCGTGGGCGCTGGTGAATGCGTTGCCGATCTAGGTGGGCGGAGCAGCCGTTGCCTCCTTGCGCCCTTCGGCTCCTGCTCGCTGCCGCGGCACGTCTCTCTCTCAGTTACGGCAGGACTGCACGACCCCCGGTCCGGATCAGTGCAGGCTCGGCCACCGGGGTGGGGTGATCCGCTTCGCCGGTGTGGGACGCCAGACATACAGCGGAAGCGTCGTACCTTCCCAATCTCAAGCAACTGGCAAGGTTTCGTGCTGGGGTGACGGGAGATCGGATGCTTACCTGGCGGACTGGACGGTCAGCACGCGTGGCGGGCACGCTGGCCACACTGGTGGTGTGCACGCTGATCTCCGCCCTGGTGCCGGGATCGGCTCAGGCGGCTGACGTGCCGCCCGTAAGACGGTGGATCGTGGTGCTGAAGAACTCCGTCACCGACCCGGGCACCCTCGCCAGAGCGCACGCGGCCCCTTACCGGGCGAAGGTGGGGCACGTCTACGACGTGGCCGCCGGCGTGCAGGCCCTCAAGGGCTACACCATCGAGGCGACCCCTGAGCAGATCGCTGCCATCCGCCGCGACCCGCGGGTCCACTTCGTCGAACCCGACCGGGTGGGCCGACTGCCGAAGCCGCCCAAGAGCGGGACCACCGCCACTGGGCACAGGCCTCCCCGCCGGAACGGGAGGAGCGGCGTGCCGTTCGCTGGCGACCCGCTGCGCGCCGAGCAATGGGGTCTGTTCCGCATCGGTGCGTCCACCGAGACCAGGGTGCCCGCCCCGCCGCGGGTCAGCGTGGCAAATCTGGACACCGGTGTGGACCTTGGCCACCCCGACCTGCGGGTGGCCGGAGCGATCAACTTCTCTGACGACGCCACCGTGTTGGACCGCAACGGTCACGGCACTCATGTGGCCGGGATTATCCAGGCACCGAACAACGGCATCGGCGTCGTGGGCGCGGCCCAGGGCGTCAAGCTGTGGTCGGTCAAGATCATCGGCGAAGATCATGGCGCCACGATCTCTAATCTTGCGGCAGGCCTGCTCTGGGTGGCCCGCAACGCGAAGGCAAAGAACATCCGGATCGCCAACATCGAGTTCGTCACCCCTAATGACCACCCGGTGCTGCACCAGGCCGTCAAGGTGGCGGCCGCAGCCGGGGTCATCCTTGTCGCTGCGGCAGGGAACGACGGCATCACCCAACGGAATTACCCGGCCGCCTACCCCGAGGTCCTCGGTGTCGCCGCCATCGACCAGGACAACCAGCGGGCAGGATTCTCCAGCTACGGCGCGGACTGGGTGGAGATCGCCGCCCCGGGCGTCGGCATCTGGTCGACCGGACCCACCTACCCGAATGACTTGTTCCTCCACCCCTACGACGTGCTGTCCGGAACCAGCATGGCCGCGCCGTTCGTCGCGGGAACCATCGCGCTGTGCCTGAACTCCGGCGACTGCAAAGGCGACTACCGACGCGTCTTCGACCGGATCGGGCGCGACTCCCTGCCCATCCCCGGTACCGGCACCGAGTACCGGTACGGCCTGGTCCAGGCCACCTGCTACTGGCAGAACATTCCGAGATGCCAAACCGCTGCCGGCCGCGGGAAAGTCATCTCCAAGAAGCCTGTGAACGTGCGCAAGCAGCCCACTACCCGCTCCGCCGTAGTCGGCACCCTCCGCCCCGGCCAGACCATCACGATCGACTGCAAATCCAAAGGCCAGTCGGTCAAGGGCAACAACATCTGGTACCAACTCGGCCAGAACCTCCGCGGCTGGGCTGCCGCACGCTACGTGAAGAACCTCGACTCCATCCCCTACTGCACCGCCACGTGACCCCACGGCTCGTGCAGTGGGCACTGGCGCAGCGCCCGCTCGGTGGGCGGACGAGGGCTTGACGGTCATCTCAGAGGGCGGTATGAGACTTGGTGCCCGATTCGCTGCTTCGTCTGGGGTGAGTGGGCAGGTCGCGGCGATGCCGGGCGGCTTACGGCCGCGGCTGGGTGAACAAGCCCTGCTCGGTCTCGACCAGGATCCCGCGCTCGACAAGCCGCTTGAGCTTCAGACGGGCGTTGTTGACGGTGTTGGGTGCGATCTGCAGGTCCATCGCCTCGCACACCTGCCGGGCCCGCAGCGGGCCGTCGGCCGCGGTGAACACCGCCATGATCTGCTGGTAGGCCGGATGGTCCGGCAGCTTCGGCGGTGGCGGCGCAGGCGGAGTCGGCTCGGGCAGCTCCAGCAGCGTTTTGCGGGTGATCCGGATCTCCTCGGCGGTCCGGTGAAGCTCCTCCAGCTGCGCGGAGAGTTCCGCGATCCGCTCCCTGGCCGCCTCGGCCTGCGCGGCGAGCTCCCGCTCGCGCTCCTCCAGCCTGGCCAGCACCGCCCCGAGCGTCAGCTCCCCGCCGGTCATGCGGTGCGCCAGGCCGGCGCGGCAGCCCCGGTCAGCCGGCGCAGTATCACCGCGGTCATCGCCCAGTACACCCGCGACTCGGAGGTGCGGGGCAGGTGCTCGTAGTCGCGCACCAGCCTGCGGTGCAGCATCAAGATCCCGTAGGCGCGCTCTACGATCCACCGCTTTGCCTGGGGAACGAACCCGGTCTGTGCCGGATTGCGCTCCACGATCTCCACCTCGATGCCACCTGTTGGCCGTGCGCGACGACGGCGTTCTTGAAGCCTTGGTCGACCAGGGCCTTCTCGACGGTGTCGGTTTCGGCGGCGACCTTGTCCAGCAGCGTGATGCCGACGGCGTTCTCGTGCGCCGACGCGGCCACCACGACCACCGCGATCACCAGCCCCAGGACGTCAACGGCCAGGCCGCGCTTGCGGCCCGGTACTTTTTTTGCCGCATCACGCCCCGTCGTCTGCGCGGGCACCCCGGCCGCCGCGTGCACGCTCTGGGTGTCGAGCACCACCAGGCTCGGGTCCGCCTTCCGGCGCGCCTTCTCCCGCACCTGCCAGCGCAGCAGGTCGTGGATGGTCTGGTCGGTGCCGTCGTCGCGCCATGTGTAGAAGTAGTACTTCACCGCGCCGGGCGGCGGGAAGTCGTGCGGCAGCAGGTCCCACTGGCAGCCGGTGCGGCCCTGGTAGAGCAGCGCGTTGACGATCTCCCGCATCGCGTACCGGCCCTGATGGCCGCTGACCGAGGAGTGCGCGGCCTTCCACGCGGTGATCACCGGCTCCCGACCAGCGACCACTGCTCATCGGACAGGTCGGTCTTGTAGGACTTGCGCTCGCTCACAGCAACCAGCCCAGCATGCCCATGGCCGCCGACCGGCCGGGATACCGCACTGCCACACATTCAGGTGACGCCAAATCACCTATGCACTCTCATACCGCCCTCTCAGGGCAGCAGGAGTGCCTGAGGGCGCCCGCGGCCTCCTGGTCGCCGACGATTCCGTGGCGACCGTTGTCGCTGTCCTCGGCCTGTGGTGGCACGGCTGCGTCCCCGTGGTGATCAGCCCGATGCTCACGGACGACGAAGTCCGCTACATCGCCGAGAACTGCGCCGCCGCGATGGTGCACCTCGACGCAGCTCCCAAGCGGCAACGCGCCTTGGAGGAGCTGTTCGAGACGACGACCCAGTTCGCTGGCGCTGACGTCCTGGCTGCTCTGGCGACGGCCGAGCCCGGCCCCACACGCCGTCCGCAGGAGGCCGGGCCGCCGGCCGCGTGGAGTGCGGGGCGTGAGGCGCTCGTGCAGTACACCTCCGGAAGCACCGGCATGCCCAAGGGGGTGCGGCACTCGGCGGGTGCGATCGCGGCCATGGCCGACGGCATCGGCACGGTACTGGCGCTGACTCCCGAGGACACCGTGCTGTCCACCGCCCGGCTGTCCTTCGGCTACGGCTTCGGCAGTTCCGTCCTGTGCGCTCTGGCGGCCGGCTCCCGCGTTGCGCTCATCCGCGGCCCGGTCGACGTTCACTCGCTTGCCGCCGCGATGCGGCGCCACCAACCCACCGTGCTGTTCTCCGTCCCACGGCTGTACGCCGCGCTGCTGAACGCTTTTGGGACGGCGCTCGCCTCCGACTCCGTGCGGCTGTGCGTGGCGGCGGGCGAGAATCTGCCGGGTCCGCTCACCGAGCGGATCCGCACCGCCTTCCAGGCCGAGCTGCTCAACGGTCTCGGCGCTACCGAGGTGCTCTACATCGTCGTCGGCACGCCGCCGGGGAAAGAGCGTCCGGGCACCTTCGGGGTCCCGGTGCCCGGGATCACCGCGACCGTCCGCGCTGCGGACGGCACGCCCGTCGCCGACGGGGAGGAGGGCCGGCTGCACATCGCCGGCCCGACCGTCGCCCTCGGCTACATCGGCCGGCCGGAGGCTGCCGCGGTCACCTTCGCCGACGGCGGTGCGTACACCGGCGACGTGGTGCGCCGTGCGCCGGACGGCACGTTCACCCATCTCTGCCGCGCCGATGACCTGCTCAACCTGGGCGGCTACAAGGTCGTGCCGAGTGAGATCGAGAGCGTGATCCGCGGTGCGGAAGGGGTCCAGGAGTGCGTGGTGGTCGGCGGCCGCGATGCTGACGGCCTGGAGCAGGCCGTGGCGTATCTGGTGGCCCGGCCCGGATTCGACACGGCCGTGGTGCGGCGCGCGGTGATCGCCGCGATCCGTGGCGGTCTTGCCGCCTACAAGCGGCCCGCCCGTCTGGAGTTCCTCGACGAGCTCCCGACCACGTCGACCGGGAAGCTGGCCGCCTTCGAGCTGAGGAAGGCGGCTGCACAACCGTGACCTGGGACATTACGGGCATGGCCGCCGTCGCCAACATCGGTGCCAGCCCCCGGGAGATATTCGCCGCGTTGTGCGCGGGCCAGGAGAGCCGCAAGCCTCTGCGAGCGTTCGACCCCGACAAGTACAGGGCGGCCTACGCCTACGAGATCGACGACCGGCCCGAGGGCGGTGGCGACACCCCGCGCCGCGCCACCCGCTGGCTCACCACCGTTATTCGTCAGGCAGTCGCTGACGCGGGCCTGGGCGAGGACCTGTCACACGTACCCGTGCTGGTCGGGACCACCATGCGCGAGCAGCGCAGCCTCGAGCTGTGGTGGCGAGATCACGCGGAAGTCGCGCTCGAGGACCTGCACTTCGGCACCACCCTGAAGGAGACCTTCGGCGCGTCCACCACGTACACCTTCGCCAACGCCTGCTCAGCCACGCTGTACGCGCTCGGCATGGCCACCGACATGATCGAGCTCGGCATGGCCGACACGGTCGTCGTCGCGGGCACCGACGCCGCCACCGAGAGCGGCTTCGGCACGCTCGACCGGGTGCAGAACGACATCCCCGACGCGCTGCGCCCCTTCGACGCCACGCACAAGGGCATGCTGATGGGTGAGGGCGCGGCAGCCGTCGTCGTCCAGCGCGCCGGCACCGGGCACGGGCCCGTGCACGCCCGGGTGCGCGGTGTGGGCATGAACTGCGACGCTCACCACCCCACCGCGCCCGACCCGACGGCATCACACGCGCGGTCCAGGACGCCTACAGCAGAGCAGGGGTACGGGCGGAAGACATCGACCTGGTGATGCTGCACGGCAGCGGAACCCCCCGCAACGACGAGACGGAGTCGAGCGTCCTGCGCCACATCTTCCACGGCGCCGGAACCGGTCCGCGGATGACCGCCATCAAGGCGATGACCGGCCACACCCTGGGCGGTTCGGGACTCCTCAGCCTGCTGATGGCGGTGCTCGCCATGAAGGAGGGGACGGTACCCCCGGTCCTGGGACTCACCGACCCGATCCCCGAGGCCGTAGGACTGGGCCTGGTGCAGGGCTCCCCCGCATACGGCGACCTGACCATCGCTCAGATCGACGCGTTCGGCTTCGGAGGGATCAACGCCGTCGCGATCGTGGAGGCCGCCCGATGAGCGGGACGAGTACCGCACGTACGAGTAACCCGAGCGCCCGGGAGGTCGTCGTCACGGGCATCGGACTGGCGCTCCCAGGTGTCGCGACGTACGGCGACCTCCTCGGACCGCTGCCTGGCGAGGGCGGCTTCGACCCGGCAACCGGGCTCAGTGGACGCGAGATGCGCCACAAGGACCGTGCGTCCCGGCTCGCTCTGCGGGCTGCCGACTCCGCCCTCCACGATGCGGGCCTGACCGACGCCAACGCGACGTTCACGGGCGTGGCTGACTCGACCGCCGTCGTGGTCAGCACCAACCTGGGCAACGTGGACAGCGTCTGCGAAGCCACCGACACCATCGCCAGGGCAGGCGTCAGGGGCCTCAGCCCCTTGGGCCTGCCACAGACATCAAGCAACGTCATCGCCGGCTGGGTGGCCATCCGCTACGGGCTGCGCGGCCCCAACCTCACCGTCTGCAACGGCGTCACCAGCGGCCTGGACGCCCTCGCCTGGGCCCGAAACCTCATTGTGGCCGGGCGCGCCGAAGCAGCCGTCGTCGTCGGCGTCGAACCAGCCAACGACGTGGCGACGAAGCTGCTCGGCCAGCAGTCCACCGACGCGGCGGTCGCGATCGTACTCGAACCGGCGGACGCAGCCGCTTCCCGTGGCACACGGCCGCGCGCCACGATCGCCGGGTACGCACGAACCCGGGACCTCACCGCGGCGCTTCCCTCCGCCGGTGTCACTGAGGAGAAAACCGTCGCACTGTGGCTCGTCGACGAGGCGGGTGCCGGGTCAGGCCAGCTGCTCGCAGCCACTCGCCGAATCGACCTGGAAGCCCAGCTGGGCCCGCTGTCCGGGGCACTGGGCGTCCTACAATGCGCCGCCGCGGCCGCCCATCTGGAGAGCGACGCCACCGGGAACGTGCTCGCCACGGCCGGAGGCCCTCGCCACGACGCGGCAGCCGCTCTGCTGCTGACCGTTCCTAGTCAGTGAGCAGGAGTGAGTCTTGGACCCATACCTGTGCACTGCGGACATCCCGAACGGTTTTGGGTGTCCTGGTCTCCCGCGTTCGCTCCGCGTGCGGCTGTACGCATCCTGTGCGTGGTCCGGGAAGGCGGGGGCGGGTTTCCTCACGCCCTCGGGTGTCTGGTCCGGCCTGGGCGGTCCGATGCCCCGCAGCATCGCTCTGGTGCTGCGGGGGCGGTGCCGTCCGTCGCCGGATCGGGTGTCCGAGGGCGCGTCGCCCGATCGCGATGCCTGCGGCATCGTGACGGGACATCTTCCGGTTGTTGCTGGTGAGGGGCTTGCGCCAGTGCTCATCGCCCCACATCGACGTGTACGCCGGATCGACGGCCACGATCGACAGGTCAAGCTCGGCCGCCATGGAGACAAGGCGGGCCTTGAGCTTTCCGGTGGGGATGCCGGAGATGAGCTGGCGGAACTTCTTGCGTCGGCCGTGCTTCTCGCGGGTCTTCTCGGCGGTGAAGTCCAGGTTCTCGATGCCGATGGCCTTGACGCCGCAGTGCCGGGCCCAGTGCAGCAGTTGGCTGATGGCGTGGCGGACCTGGGCGTCGCGGTGGTCCGCGGTGCCGGTGAGGTCGTAGAAGAAGCGTTTGGGGTTGCCGACGGGGTTTCCGTGTCGGTCGAGCCGGTAGGCGGCGAAGTGGTCGGCGTTGGTGTCCACGCCGACCATCCCGGCGGCGCGTGCCGTCTCCATCGGGATCGTCTGGACAACGGGCCGTGTCCACGAGGCTGTCAGGTACCAGCGGCCTCGGACCACGTCCAGGTGGATACCGTAGGCCACGGCCCGGTTCGCCTCGATGCGGTCGCGCCACTCGGCTCCCCGGTGCTGGAACTGAACCCGGGTGGCGAGGACGTACCGGCCGTGCTTGCTGTTGGCCAGGTGGGCGAGCGGCGCGGGCAGCTTGATGGAGATTTCGCCGTCCGGGGTGACGCGGATGGTCTCGTTGCCCAAGCGTTTGCCGGACTCGCCGTCGGCGGCGAGGAACCAGCGCTCGGCCTCCCACCGATGCCGCCATTGCTGCTCGGTGAGATGGGCGGCTGCGAGGTTGTGACGGTTGCCCAGGAGGCGCCGGCCGCCACGCACGACGTGTACGACACCGGCCTCCCGCTCAGCACGGGCCAAGTCCAGGCGGTGTTCCAGGGTCGCCAGGCGGCGGGACTTGTGGAACCACTCGCCCTTCGAGCGGTATCCGCCGGGTGCCCGCTTGGTGCCTTTCTCCCCGATCGGCTGAGACAAGCGGTGCATCAGCGTGCGTACTCCGGCCTCAAGCCCGTGGATGTGGGCGAGCTGGCAGCGGCGGGACAGCGCCCACTGATCGTGGGTGGCCTTCGTGATGCTCCCGGCCCACCGGGACGACGAAGCGGACGTCAGGCCCTGCTTCCGTGCCGCTCACGAATCCGTGTTGTGGTCCAGGCCGTCAGCGCACCGGGCCTTGAGATCGAGCGAGGCGAGGCGGCCGAGGTGTTCGCCGACCAGACGCAACACCTCGTTGTCCGTGTCGGTGAGGTGCTTGAGCCGGTCGCGCACCGCCACCCCGGACGGCCCGAGCGCGACAAACGGCGCCTCGATCGTGCGGAGCTTCTTCTTCGGCTCACTCAACGCAAGCCGCCGCTTCGAGAGCCTTCTTCGCCCGGTTCCTCGCCGACCGGCGCCCGTACAGGCGGGCACAGAACGACGTCAGCACCTCCACCGTGTCCCGCACCAGATCGTCTTCCACTTCGCCTTCGTTCAGCACCATCAGGCGACGGCCCGTGGCGGACAGGGCCGCCTCGATCAGTTCGACGTTCATCCGGCCAAGACGGTCTTTGTGCTCGACCACGACCGTGGTCACCACCGGGTTGGCCAGCAGCCGCTTCGCCCTCGACCCACTCACTCAATCAACCCTACAGAGCGAACAGTTGGCTACCTCTTGACCGACCATTCGTCTATCCACGTAGGAGCGAAGGGAACACCAATGAGCACTGCGTCCGTGAACATCGAGGAGCTCCGCGCTCTGATAGCCGGCGTACTGGAGATCGAACCCGCGGAGGTCACCGACGAGGCGCACTTCTCCGACGAGCTTGAGATCGACTCGCTGCTGATGCTCGAGATCTCAACCCGCGTGGAGACTGCGTTCGGGGTCCCGGAGAACGCCGTGGTCATCAGCGGTGCCAAGACCCTCGCTGAGCTGCATGCCTTCGTCATCTCGAAGCTCGTCGGCGAGACGTCTGCTTGCCCGGTCATCCGCCCGAGGCCGCTGAGCGACCCAGCGGTGCGCATGTTCCTGTTCCACCACGCCGGCGGCTCACACCTGCTCTATCGGGGCTGGTCGGAGTACTTCCCCGAGGACTGGGAGCTCTGCCTTCTGGAGGCCCCCGGCCGAGGCCAGCTGCAGACGTTGCCGCTGATCGACGACTGCGACCGGCTGGTCGACTACTTCCACGCCGCTATCGCTCCCTTGCTCGACCGGCCCTTCGGGTTCTTCGGCCACAGCATGGGCTCACTCATCGCCTACCAGCTCACCCGCCGACTTCACCACGAGGGGGATCCGCTCCCGGACTGGCTGGGTGTGTCCGCCTACGGCGCCCCGCGAGGTGAGGCCGGCGCCGACGGCCGCGCTCACCTGATGTCCGATGACGAACTGCGCGGCTGGCTGCGGAAGGTGGGCGGCAGCCAGCCGCAGCTCCTCGACGACGACGCCGTCTGGCGCAAGTTCGCCCCGGTGTTCCGTAACGACTTCCAACTCCTGGACACCTGGGCTCCTCCCCGCGACCCCGAACCGCTGCCCGTTCCGCTCTCGGTATTCGGGGGCCGCCGCGACAGGCTGATCGGCGAGGACCGTCTGCTCTCCTGGCAGGCGTTCACCACGCACTTCCGCGGACTCGAGAGGTACGAGGGCGACCACTTCTATGTGATGAACCACCGGCGGCCGCTCGCTGCCGCCATAACGGCCGCGATGCGTTCCGCCGCTGCTTGAGCCCGCTTCCACCGCCGAGCCACCCGCTATATGACCACTTCCAAGGGGCGCCTGCGGAGGGTGTGGCGGTGGGCCCTCAGGCGTCGGGGTCGACTTCGGGGTGCGTGAACCGCACGGGCCTGCCCAGTGACCGGGCGTAGGCGATTTCGGCTCGGGTGCTGTCTCCGATGTAGTCGCCGACTACGAGCACCTCATCAGCGAGCAAGATCTTCGACCGGTGCAGTTCGTCGAGTCGAACCTTCAGGGCCTCCGCCTCGACAGGATCGGACCAAAGTTCGTGCGGCGACTTCAGATCGCAGCCCGGCTTGACGACAATTCTTCCGGCTTTGGTCTCCCGCAGATCGGCCTCAGCCATCTCGGGCATGAAACGAGTGGAGCCGCAAATCGCAACAATACGCGGGAAACTCAGCTGCTTCTTCGCCTCGGCGAGCTTCTCCACGGGGGTGATCACTTGCGGGGATGACACTGGTTCCTCCTGGTGGTGCGGCCCGAGGGATGCCTGCAGAAACAAGATCGAAGGTGTCCATGATCATCTTTTGGCGAATGACGTGGACACCCGCGCGCCCGCACTCTATGCGACGAGCATCCTTACCTGGTGCCGCTGCGCCCGCCGGCCGGTCCTACGCCCCGCCTGGGCGATGCCGAACTGGTCAGCCTCGCCACGAAAAGCCGGTGTCGGTTACCGCGTTCACCGCCTCCATCAGCCGATTCACGCGGCAGGGCGCCGCAGTGTCGGCTTGGTCGGCCGGTCCCCTGCCGGCTGGTGGTGGTGCCGGGTCGGGCTCGGGTACTGCCACAACCCGAACGAGGGAAGCACGATCAGATGACCGCATTGACGGAGCGTGTCCATCGGCGAGCTTGCGGCCCCGCTGCACCCGGCGCGGCCCGCCGCAGCTCGCTGAGCACCTGGCGGCGGTCCGTGCCCGCGTCCTGATCGACCCGACCACCTGCCGCCCGCTCATCATCTGACCACTATCGCTGTGCGCTTCGACGAGGAGACCATGTCCACCGCATCTCACCAGCCCGCCACCAAGCCTGTCGCCGCGCCTTCCACACCCGGCCGCACCGCGGAGGGGGAGCAGATCATGGCGGTCGCCGACACGCTGGTGCTCGCGTACGGGCTGCACCCGGCAGACATCACGCGTATCCCGGAGGGCACCGCCACGGACAACTACGCCGTCGTGGACCAGGCGGGCCGGCGGCACTTCGCCAAGGTCTACCGCACTCGAGAGCACTTGGATCTGGAGCGGGCGTCGGTCGAACTGTCCGAGTACTGCGCCGACGGAGGTGTCGCGACCGCGCGGGCAACCCGCACGCGCGAGCACGAACTCATCGAGACCCACGGCCGCCTGCCGATGTCCCTGTGGTCGTACGTGCCGCACACCGCGACCGCCGAAGGCGGCCTGAGGGATGCACGGTGGGCAGCGGTCGGCACAGCGATGGGCCGCCTCCACAGCCGACTCGCCGCTCACCCCGCCGCCGCACCCACCCTGAAACCTGGTGCCGCGGTGTGTGACGTGGCTACCGCACGAGACAGCTATGAGGGTCTGATTCTCGCGTTCCAGAGCAAGCCCAGGCTTGGGGAGTTCGAGGCATGGTCGCTGCAGGCGACGCGTGAACGGCAAGCTCTCTTGGGTGGCGTCGAGCGCATCCTTGCTTCGCTTCCACCGCTGACGGTCCAGGTCTTGCACGGCGACCTATCCGGCCCCAACGTCCTGTTGCAAAACGACGATGCCGCCGCGTTCGTGGACTTCCGACCGCCCACACCCTTGTACCTCGCCTGGGAAATCGCGCGTCTGGGCTGTGACCCCAGCAGCGTGCTGGCCAACGGTGTGGAGGGATGGCTCACCGGATACACCGATCTCACCCTGGCCTACCGGGACGCCAACCCCAAGGCGTCCGCGAACGACCTCGTGTCCTCGCTCCGTGTGGGCTGTGCAGCCGTGCTTTGCTCGACGTTTCCGTTCTCGGCACCAGTGAAACGTCCGCACATCGTCGACGCAGCACTCGAGTCCTACGGCAGGGCGCGGCACGAGGCCGATCTGATGCTGCTGGACCAGCTACCTGTCTTAGAGGAGGCCCTGCGCGACGCTCTTCGCTGAGTTCATGACCCTCATGGCCAGCGTAACCGGTCATCGAACTCGTCCCGGACCCGCCTCTACCCGCCCCGCCGATGAGCTGCGGTGTTGGTGAGGTCACAGGCCGGTGAGGATGCGCGCCAACTCGTCAACGAGCGCGATGAGTTAAGCATATTCGGCTCCGTGACGACCGTGCCGGCGGCCGCCGTAGGCAGCCTGGACCGCACTGAGCTGCGCCCACCGCCGCGCGTTTCCGATCGAGTTCAGCGGCGCAGGTGAAGGCGTCGAGGGTGCGGCGGATCCCCCCGGCCAGGTCTCTCTGCTCGGCGAGGACGACCGACCGGGACTTGGTCAACGTGCCGCAGTCGTATGTCCCGGTCGCCCACCCAGCCCTTCGAGTCGACGGCCAGCCCGGGCTGTCGGGTGCCCGCCAGAACGTTCCGCGCGTTCAGGTGGCCGTGGATCTGGGTGTCTGGCTGGTGGTGCGCGAGCTCGCGCACCGTCGCCGTCGCGGCGTTCGGGACGGCAGGGCGTCCGGAACCTCCCGGGCGTCGCGTCGCAGTGCCACCGCCCAGGCCTCCTGGGTGGCGGGCCGGCGTGCCGTCCGTGCGGCAGCGCGGGGCACATCTCATCGCTGCCGCAGCCAGCCCGCCCGACCACGCCCGCTCGCCGGCGCGACCCTCGGCGATTCGGCCAACCCCACAGCTCGGCAGACCCGTTGGGGCGGATGGGTCCATGCATTCTCCACGCGCCGCCACCCGCTCTATCTCGGGAGATCCGGAGCGACCGAAAAACACCAGTTCGATATCTCGGCTGGCTCGTTGAGCCCACGGACCAGGCGTGACCGACAGATCGGGGGAGCAGCTTGAGCACGGGCAGCACATCCGCGCAGCAAGGCAAGGCCGTATCGGAGGCGAGTCCTCCGGAAGACGCCGTGAGCACGCCGCAGGAGGAGGAGTTCCTCTACCGGGACACCTCTCGGCTTCAGGCCGGGGCGCAGATGACGACCGTCACGATGGCGCGGCGCCTGCCCGCGCTGGTGCTGCGCTCCTTGAAGATGGCCTGGCGAGTGGACCGGGTGGCGACGGCCGGTCTGCTCGCCTGCCAGGTCGGCACCGGGGTGCTCGCGGCCTTGGGCCTGCTGGCCGTCACCGGGACCCTGACCGCGCTGATCTCCTCCGGCGACATCTCCGAGCGGCTGTGGGAGGCGGCCCCACAGCTGGCCGTCATCGCCGCGGCGACCGGCCTTCGCGCACTGCTGGGTATCACCGTGACGTGGCTGACCGGGCGGCTGCGGCCCTTTCTGACCCGGGCCGCGGAGCTCACCATGATCGAGGCGGCGCTCGGCGCCGAGCTCGCCGCGAACAACCAACCCGGCTACAACGACTTCTACGACATCGCCGACCGCGGGTCCCAGGTCACACCCGATCTCGTGGAGGAAGCCCAGGACGTGCTGGCCGCCACCGCGACCCTCGCGGCCGGAGCCACCGTCCTCGCCGTGATCCACCCGCTCCTCCTGCCTCTGCTGCTGCTGGCGTGTCTGCCGCAGGCCGCCGCGTACGTGCGGGCCGCGCGCGTGGTGTATCTGGCGGGCCTGAAAACTTCCGGGCGGCGCCGGATGCTGCACAAACTGCGCTGGCACATGGCCTACATGGAGTCCAGCGAGGAGATGCGCGCCTGCCTGGCCGGCCCGTTCCTCCTCGGCCGGTACCGGCGGCTCGCCGCCTCGGTCAACGCCGCCGAACGCAGGGCCGCGAATACGGGCGCGTGGATGGGCCTGGCGGGCGCGGCCGCCGGCGGGGTGGCCTCGGCCGCGGTGTGGGCTGCGCTGCTGTGGCTCCTGGCCTCCGGGCGCATGGACCTGGCGGCCGGCGGTGGCGCAGTCTTCGCACTCCAGACGGCGACCGGATCCGTCCGCGGCATCATCAACGGCGGTGCCCGCCTGGTGCGCACCGGCTGTAACGTGCAGGACTGGCAGAACTTCCTCGACAACGCCCACGGGCAGGCCATGGCCGGCTCGCGCGGTACGAAGACGCTGTCCGCGGCCCCGGAGCGTTTCGAGGTCCGCGACGTCACCTACCGGTACGACGGTGCCGAGCGGGACAGCCTGAGCGGGGTGTCGCTGCGGGTGCGGCGCGGGGAGATCGTGGCCCTGGTCGGGGAGAACGGATCGGGAAAGTCCACGCTGTCCCGGTTGATCTGCGGCCTGCTCCTGCCCACCTCCGGCGAGGTGGCCTGGGACCACACCACCACCGCCCAGATGGAGCCCTGGGAGGCGTGGAAGCACGTCGCCCTGGCCCCGCAGAGGTACTCGTACCTGCCGCTGACCCTGCGGGACAACATCACCTTTGGGCAGGGCGACCGCAGTGACGCCGCGGTCCTGGCGGCCTGTGCGGCGTCCGGCGCCGCCGACATGCTGCCCGCTCTCCGGTCCGGCATCGACACCCTGTTGACCTCCGAGTGGTTCGGCGGCCAGCAGCTGTCCGGCGGGCAGTGGCAGCGCGTCGTGCTCACCCGGGCCTTTCACCGCGAGGCGGCCCTGCTGGTGATGGACGAGCCCACGGCCGCCCTCGACGCCCGTGCTGAGCACCACGTCTTCACCGGGCTGCGGGAGCTGGCCAAGGACCGGGCCATCCTCCTGATCACGCACCGGCTCGCCAACGTCGCCGTGGCCGACCGGATCGTCGTCCTCGACCAGGGACGCCTGGTGCAAGAAGGGACCTACGCGCAGCTCACCCGCGAGCCCGGCCTGTTCCGGTCCCTGTGGGAACTTCAGCAGCGCACCGGCGGTGGCGAGGCGGGCGACACCGCGTGACTTCCAGTCCGCGCGGCCGTGCCGCCCGCCCGCGAAGGAGCTCCTTCATGACCACCGCGTCCACCGCGGCCGCGACCTACTGGGAGCCGCTCTGGTCCCAGGGCCGCCGCTACCGGCAGCTCGACGACACCGAGAACCGGTTGCTGGAGGACCACCTCGGCCCCGGTCGTGACCGCCCCGCCCTCGACATCGGCTGCGGCGACGGCTCGCTCGCCCGGCGCCTCGCCGACCTCGGCTACCGCACGACCGGCATTGACTGCTCCCCCAGCGCCATCGCGCTCGCCGCCGCCCAGGACGCGGGGCCCGGCCACGAGCCGGTCTGGCGGTGCATGGACTTCACCACCGACGACCTCCGTGCCCTGCCCGAGTCGGCGTACGCGGTCGTCACCTGCCGCCTGGTCTACCGGTGGATCGACGACAAGGCCGCCTTCCTCGACCGCGTCCGCCACATCCTTGCCCCGGGCGGGACCTTCTGGGTGGTCACCGAGATCGCCGGGCGCCGCCCCGCTACCGACCCTCTGCAGGGCCTCGGCATCACTCCCGCCCAGGCGGAGATCCTCACCGCGGGCTGGTCCGCCGTCCAGACCGCCGACCTCGACGTCCTGCGCTGCTACGCCCTGCGCCCCTGACCCCCGCTTCGGCTACCGGATGGAGAACTTGGTGACCACCGAATCGGACACCGTCGAGACCTGGAACGTCTACGGCGCCCACCGACTGGCCAGAAGGCTGGAGCTGCCCGAGCTGCTGGTCGCGGTCGGCCGCTCGCTCCTGGTTGTCATCTGGCACCTGCTCTCGACCCCGGACACCCGCTTCCATGATCCGGGCTCCGACTACTACGACACCCGCATCGACCCCGACCGACGCAAGCGCAACCACATCCGCCAGCTCGAAGCCCTCGGCTTCACCGTCACCCTCGCACCCGCCGCATGACAGAGACACAGATCAGCCCGTCGGCACTTCGCCCACGGGCTGATGACGCACGCCTTCCGGTCCCTCCATTCTCGGATGAGACAGCACCCGGCAATCATTCGCCTGGGACCACATCACCTGAGATCTCAAGATCTCCACGTCTCAGCTGAGCTGGTCGCGCAGGTCAGGAGCCCGACTCGGAGCCAGATCATCTAAGCCCGGATCCACCGCTTCTCGGTGCTGGCAGGTCGTGAATTTGAACGGACAGATGCCCTCTGACTTGGGATGATCTTGGTTGCTGAGGCCGAATCGTTCCACGTCGAGAGGGCATCTGACGAGTGCGAGCTTCTCATGATCTGGGCCGGGTTCCGGTGCGTTTCGACGAGCCGAACCTCGTGCCGTGCGCCGGTCTGCTTGCACCGGCTCTTCTTGCCCAGCGGACCG
>NZ_JBKFFO010000037.1:0-24698 GCF_046506645.1 Streptomyces sp. 5K101
GTGTGAGGCCTGTGCGGACGTGTCGGATGGTCGCTTTGAAGGTGATGTTGAGCCGGGACAGGCGCCATGCAAGGGATACCTGGCCGCGGTTCTTGTCGAGGTCGATGACCGACGGGACGGTGTGGCCGAGGAACGCCACGCCGGTCGGCTCGCCCGTGCTTGCCGCCAGGGTCGCAGCGGGCATGCCGTCCGTGCCCGGTGCGATGCGGTAGATGCCCTCGCCGCTCTGAAGAGTGCCGCCCATGGCGAGCAGAGTGCCGTCTGGGGAAGGAACGAGCGTGGTGACGTGCTCGAGCAGCTTGTGGGCCGTGCCGCCGGCCAGTGGCACGGCCGTCAGGGCCAGGCGGTCTTGCGGGTCGCCATGGTGCAGTTCGGTCGCGTCCGCGTACGTCAGCCAGTCTCCGATCAGGCCCAGGACCGGCTGGTCCACGCCGGTGATGGTCTCCCGGCGCGGTGTGCCGCCGCCTCGCTCCGCAACGTTGAGGACCATGGTGCTGAGGGAGGCTGTGCGCTCGAACCAGGCGATGTGAGTGCCGGAGAGTGCCGCGGCCCGGCTGACGCCGTGGCCGCCCAGGTCATGGGCTTCGGTGACGGTGGCGGTCGCGAGGTCGACGAGTGCCAGGTGCCACCGTGAGGCGTCGAGTTCGCCGGTCCGGTAGGTCAGTAGCACTGCTTCGTCGGCTGACCCGGTTGCGCGGATGTCCTGGGCGCCCGTGGGCAGACCGGTCACGGTCCGGTCGGACAGCGATGCGCCGTCCTTCGTCACCAGGTGGGCCTGTTGCCCGGCTTCCGTGGTCACGGCGGCGAGCACAGTGGTGCCGACTGCCCCGACATACCGGTACTCCCCGCCGAGCGTCCGCAGGTCGATCTCCACGGGCCCGGCGCCTGAGGCCATGTCGTAGAGCTGGGCCGCCTGGTATGCCGGTCCCTCCGACGGGTTGTACCGGGGCATGACCACGGTGTCGGACATCGCGCCGTGCCACTCGGTCGACCTCGCCTGCACCAGCTCCCGGCCCAGCACCGTGCTGGTGCCGTCGGCGTAGCGGGTCCAGCGCACATCCGCGTCCGTGTCCGAAGTCAGGAAACCGGTCCAACCGGCGCTGAGGATCTCCGATCCCGGCTCGATCGACAGCACCGCGGCCGCGGTCTCCGCGTCCACGGCAGTATCGGGAGCCGCGGCCTCGATGACCGGGAAAGCCATCGCCGGCGTCACGGAGGTGGCCGCGCAGACCGCGGCACCTATTGCCATCGCCGCGGTCAACCGCTGCCGGGACATACGTGCATGCTTCACAAAAAGTGCCCTTCCTTTATGCCACCACCATCAGATGCCCAGTGAGTGGTCAGCTCGCGTGTTAGGGCCTCCCACAGCCCCGTACTTCACACCGCGTCAGATGAGCGCGGATCCTAGCAATCACCGGCCCACTCCCTGAGGAGAGGATGTCCTCAGCGAGTGGGCCCTTCCGAAAATCAGCGAGCCGGCTCCCTCATGTCTGTTTCGTACATCACGAGTGACGCAATATCGCGTCGGTGTCGGTGGCGACCATGTCGGCCAGACCGTCACCGCTCAGATCATCGTGCAGGTCCGCGGAGGCCAGGCCCTCGTCCGGGTTCGTACCCGGGGCGTAGACGCATACAGAGCCAAGGAGAGCTGCTCGGCGAAACCGACCACGTCAGATACTGGGCCGTTCGCCCGGCGGGCTGTCAGGGCAGCGGCGAGCTGATCGCCCTCGGGGTCGGGGGTTGAGAGGCTGCACTCTTCGATGAGCTGCCAGAAGGCGTCTTCGTTCATGTCGGAGAGCATGGCGGAAGGGTGCGACAGGCCGGGGCGTTAGGGGTTGGCCCTGGCCAATCGGCGATAGCCGATCAGTGCTGCGGCTATGCCGACGAAGGCGAGGAGGTGTTCGGCCTTGCGTTCGTAGCGGCGGTGGAGCCGTCGGCAGCCGGCCAGCCGGGACACGGTTCGCTCGACCACCAAGCGATGTCGGCCCAACCGCTGTGAGGAGTCGACACCCTTGCGTGCGATGCGGTGGCGGATTCCCCGCTCGCGGAGCCATCGACGCAGGTTGTCGTAGTCGTAGCCTTTGTCGGCGTGCAGCTTCACTGGCCGTCGGCGCCGGGGTCCGCGGCGGGACCGGATGGGTGGAATGCCGCGCACGAGTGGCTCCAGGCCCTGGCTGTCGTGCATGCTTGCGCCCGAGATCCTCAGGGACAGCGGCAGCCCATTCCTGTCGGTGATCAGTTGGGCCTTCGATCCCAACTTGCCACGGTCGGTCGGATTCGGTCCCGTCAGTGGCCCCCCTTTGCGGCCCGCAGGCTCACGGAATCGGTCACACACCCGGCCAGTCCAGCTCGCCTCGCGCTCCAAGTTCGTCAAGGATCACACGGTGGAACCTCGCCCAGACCCGGTCCCGGCTCCACTGGGCGAACCATCGGTAGACCGTCTGCCAGCTCGGGCCGAACACCGGCGGAAGCTGACGCCACGTGCTCCGTCATGTACGGCTCAACGGACGATCACGCCATAATAAACGGCGTCAAGCCGGTCACATGCCGCTGAAGGATCGCGCGGCAAGCGGCTGGTCGAGCTCATACATCGCAGCCAGCTCGCTCCTGACCTGACGGTGAGCTGATACGGCAGGTCATGCAGGTGATGACGTACGCAGGTTGTCCGGGCGGTGCCGATGGCCTCATTTCAGCCCCGCAGGGTCGGGACTCCATCAGAACGATTAATTCACCTCCTGGGCCGTGCATCCGAGGATCGGTCGATCCGCTGGCAGCGGACCGACCGATCCTCGGCATATTTCCAGCAGTACGGCCGACGGCCGCGCTGCATTCGCCAAGGCAGGCATAGCGTCAGACGAATCCAGCAATACACGGTCTATGCTCTGACCCAATAATCATGGGTCATCAAAACCGCGCGCCGAAGGAAACCTTCAGATTACTGCTGCAGCGATTACGGGACAGGAGCGATGGGTTCAACGGCGATGATCTGCCCACCACATTTCCCAACAAGCCATTCGAGTGCTTTCAGCGGAGCGTAATGGTCCGCACTCCTTATTCGCACTACAACTCTGCCCGTATCGATTCTCGCGATTCCCTCGAGTCGCCAGAATTCATTCTGCGGCGAGAACCAGTAGAGCCACTCGTCGAGCGCCCAACCCGCCTCCTCCTCCATGGCTTGACGTTTACTCGAGCTCGCCCAACGCCATCGCCTCAGCCATGCGCGCTCCATGCGTTCGTCTCGCGGATTTGAGAATTCTGCAGTGAGCCACGCTGGAAGGGTGCGGAGCAAGTCAGATTCCACCGCTTCGGTGAGCTCTCCGTCTGGAATGCGATTCATGAGCAACTCCAGCACGTCACACAGCCTATCCAGATGGTGACTTTCTCCCGCGATCACTACGTTGAGTCGGAATTCCATAATGCACCTACTCTATCACCCTAGCGGTGCCAGGAATTATATGATTGAACATCATTTGCGTCTGCTCGGGACGCAGTCCATACTGGTCTGAGTATTTCCTATCCACGACAAGTGGGGCGTCAGGGTAACGCTTCGCCATCCTTTCCGGCACGGCATTCTTTTGCAGGTAGCTCAAAAATTCTCGATCCACTTGGAAGGTTACGAGCTGAGAATTTCCGCCATGCTCAGCTGCCTTTCTGGCCAGATATTCGTTGGCACGCTTAGCGTTCCCAAAGTTCAGGAATATTACCTTCTTTTCCGCCCCCTTGATCAGAGGATAGCCATTCCTGATCTTTATTCGCGCATTCGTACCCGGACCCTTGCCTTCCACTCGAAATACGTTGACCGTTCCAGGCTCTACTCCTGGACGCCCTCGCAATCCGATGATGGGCCCGAAGAGCGCCATGGTACTACCCCACGAACGGCGAGCCTGGCACTTCCAGTCAGCCTCACCTTTTACGCAGGGTAGATTGTTGTAGAAATCCTGGGCAGCAGCCTTGGCGGCCTCTTCTCTCGCCTTAAACCCGTATGGGTCATAGTTGCCGTTGGTCCCCATTGCGTAATACTTCGAGGTTTCTACGTCGGCGGGCCCAGCGATGAGGGTGACTGTGACCGTACCGCTTTGGGGCTTTCCTGGGGGCGTGGAACCCCAGTTACCGCCCGCCACGCCAGGGTCCTCTTCGAAGGCGGGATCGTAGGTCGGACCCTTGCCACTGCCTGACGTGCTGCTTTGGTGGCAGCGACCGTTGCCTGGGTCCTCGCACATTCCACTGGGATCCGAGGTAGTTCCCGGGTGCTGGTTTGCATAGGAGTATCCGTTGAGGGACTGATGCTGCTCGTCCATCATCAACGGGTCAACACTCATGAACTGCCCAATACCAGGGTCGTATTCTCGTGCGCCGATATGAGTAAGCCCGGTTCCCTCATCGCGCGGTTTCCCGAGAAATCCCTTGTCGTCGACCCAGGTTTCCTTTGGGCCGCGCTCGTCACCGAATGGTGTGGTGTAACGCTTCTTGACGGCGTACGTGGTGGCGTCTAGAGCGAGGCCAGATGTGCCGTGATGGTCAGCGGCGAGGAAGCTGAGTTGCGTTCCCGGGGTGCCGCTGGTGGCTTTGCGGATGGCGATGGTTTGACCATTGGCGGTGTAGTAGCGGGATCCAGAAAGCGTCTTGGTGGTCCCCTTGGTGGTCAACCTGACTTCTGTCGCTCCGAGGTAGAGGACTGTGTCGCCGTCTCCAGTTGGGGTCCGCCGGATGAGGAGTTCGCCGTCGGCGTCATAGAGGTATTCGGTCGTTTTTGCAGACTGCGATCCGCTGGGCGGTTCAGTGGCTGCGCTGAGCCTGCCTTCGGTGTTCCAGGTCAGGGTCTGGGTGGCCTGAGTGCCCGGGCGGGTGTGGGTGTTGCCTGTGTCGTCGTAGGTATAGCTCTTGGTCGTCTGACCGGTGCTGGTGCTGGTCAGGGCGTGTGGCTGGCCGGTTGGACTGCCGTACGTGTACTGGGTTTTCGTGGCGCCAGCGCTGGTGTTCTTGGTTTCGGTGTCGCGTTGGCCCGCCTGGTTGTAGGTGTAGGAAGTCCAGTAGGGGGCGGCGCCGTCGAGGTTTGCGGTCGTGCGTCCCGAGGGGGCGCAGTCTGCTGTTTTGGGGGTCCAGGCTTCGGCGAGGCGGCGGTGGCCGTCGTATGTAAAGCACTGGTGGTCAGCCTTGGCCGTGCCACCGTGTGTGGAGGTGTCGAAGATTGAGGTGACGTTGCCGGCGTCGTCCTGGGTGAACTTGAGTTCCTGCAGCGTGTAGGCGTGGACGTCGTCGGTGACGGTCGAGCTGGTGAGACGGCGCGTGCCGTCCTCGTACGTGTAGTCGAGGTAGGCCTGATCGGCTGAATCAGTGCCGTCGATGCCCAGTTTGAGCTGTAGGAGGTCACCTTGTGCGCTGAACACGGCGTTTTGGAGGTAGCCGGTGGTACCGATGGACTTAATTTGTCCGCCGATGGCGTTCGAGGTGTAAGAAACGGTTTCGGCGGCAAGTCCGCCAACTGCAGGCTGTCGCTCGCTCTTGACGGTGCCGTCGGCGTTGTAGCTGGCAGTGAAGGCGAGGGTTGTGGGGACGCCTGCTGTGACGAGGGCGTCGGTGGCGGGAAGCTGGAGTTCGCTGGCGGTGATGTTGTAGAGGCCGTCGTAGCCGGTGACCTTCTTGGTGTAGGCCTTGCTGCCGGCCTGGTTGATACCGCCTTCGTAGCGGACAGCGGTGTCCTGCTGGCCCTTGGCGAGGGCGTCGAAGGTCCAGGATGTGAGTTTGTTGGCGTCGCTGATGCTGGTCTGCCAGGTGCCGGTCTTGCGGCCGAGCTCGTCGTATGCGTGCACCAACTTGTGCTGTTCCGCGTCGGTGGTGGAGACGATCTGATCGAGGGCGTCGTAACCGATACTGGTTACGCCCTTGTCCGGGTCTGTGGCGCTGTTCTGGCGGCCGAAGAGGTCGTAGGTGTAGGACCAGACGGCCTTGTCCGGGCCGGTGACGGTCTTCTGCTGGCCGGCCGGCGTGTAGGTGAACCAGGTGCTGGTGAAGTCGGTGCCGGTTGGCTGCGGGCCGCCGTACTCGCGGCGCTCGATCGTCTGTCCGAGGGCGTTGGTGATGACGGCAGTAGCTTGTCCGCCGCTGGGGGCCGTGGTGGTCACCATGTCGCCGAGATAGGCGGTCTCGGTGGTCCAGCGCGGTGTGCCTCGGGTCTTCGTGACGGTCTTGACGCCCCGTCCGGCACCGTCGTAGCTGGTGTCCGTCTGGAGGGGCGACTGGCCTCCGTCGATCTGGGCCGGGGCGTCGCCGTTGGGCGCCTGCGTTTGGTCCCATATATCTGACTGGGAGCTGACGGCCAGGCCCCTGTCGTCGTACAGAGTCTGTCCGATGAGGCGTCCGCCCACGGGGGTGGGTGCTTGGATCTGCCTCGGGCGCAGGAGCGAGTCGTAGAGCGCGACGGTCTTGTTGTACCCGGAGGCGTCGGGCTTGAGAGCGTTCGTGGCGACCCAGGACATGGCCCCACTGTGGACCTTGTAGTCGTAGGTGTAGTTCGGTGTGGCTCCAAGTACTTTGAGACGGTTGGGCAGCCAGACCTTGGTGACGCGCCCGAGGCTGTCGTACTCGGATTCAGTGATCTTGTTGTTGGGGTCGGTGATCTTGAGGGGTGAGCCGGTGGCGAAGCTGACGGCTGTGGTGGTCTTGTGGCCCTTGGCGTTGGTGACCGTGGTAGCGGTAAGCGGTCCGCCTGCGGCGGGGGTGTACGTCGTCGTGGAGGTGGGCAGGCCGTTCGTGTCCCGCACCACCAGGGGGCGGCCCATGTCGTCGTAGGTAGTGGTCGCGGTGGTCTGCCAGATCGGATTGTTCGCCGTCGTGTAGCCCTCTACGCGACCGCTCCACTGGACTTCGCCCTTGGTAGGCACCTGGGCAGAGGACCAGCTGGTGCGGTCGTAGGCGACCGCTGTGTCGGAGATGACATCACCGGGCCGTGCCGCGTCGCTGGGCAGATCAAGGTCAGCGCCGGCGACGCTGCAGAGTGCGGCGACCGTGCGTGTGCGGGAGACCAACGAGGTGAGGTAGGGAGCGTCGGCGTTGGTGTCGGCGTCGGTGTTGCGGGCGTACCAGGTGCGGGTGCACGTCTCGTCGCCGCTCGCGCTTCCTCCGCGGTCCTCGGTGGTGGTGACCATGCCGCGGTCGTCGTAGGTGCGGGCGACGGTGCGGGTGCGGCTGCTGGCGGGGAGGTTACTGGTGAGGGTGGTGCGTTCGGTCGTTGACGCGGTGCGGACCATGTAGGCCTCGGTGTCCGCGTATGACTTGTGCTGGGTGGCGGTCTTCTTCCACCAGTAGCTGGTGATCGTGCCGCTGACTTCGGTGGACCCGTTGTAGGTGGCGGTCTCGCGCACGGAGCCGGCGAGCTGATTGTGGTCCGTTACGGACGCGGCCGCTGTTACACCGGTGACGGTGGCGCTCTTACGTGCGGTCGGGTCCAGTTTTCCGTCCGCGCCGAGGACGCGGTCGCCGTTCATACCGCGCAGGTACACGGTGACGGTCTTCAGCTGGGGACGATCCGGGTATCCGGCGTTGCCGGTGAGGTGGGTGACCTTCTCGTAGCCGCGCCAGATGGACCAGGTGCGTTCCTTTTCGGGGGTGAAGGGGTCTTCGTTATAGTGCCAGGCGCCGCCGCCGCTGTACTGGTAGGTGTGGGCGACAGGGTCGGAGCCGCCCTTGGGGTCGTTGGTGCGCACGCCGACGACTGGGTACTTCTGGAACCAATCCAGGATCGGGGTTTCCTCCCCGTTGGGTGACCAGTAGACGGGGTAGCAGCGGCTGGTGTTCTCGTCGACCTTCGGCTTGGTCTGTCCGGCGGTGCAGTCGGCGGGCATGTAGTCGATGGTGGTCAGCGCGCCGGTCTCGCTGGTGATGGTCTTCAGCCGCGGGCGGTCGAGGGACAAGATGTTGTCTGACGCGCCGTCGACGCGGTTGGGCAGCATCTCGTGGGTGAACTTCACCGATTCGAGGGAGAGGTCGGCGCCGAGTTTGCCGGTGTGCTTGATCTCGTCCAGCCACAGGGACTGGTCGCTGCTGTCTCCGGTGTCGCCGGGGTCGAGGTACTTCTGCTTGAGCGTCCAGGTGTCCACGGGAGCATGGGCGGGGGTGGAGGCGGCAGCATTCCAGGCGTAGGTGTTGACGGTGGTCAGGCGGTAGCGGGTGAAGAATGCCGGGCTGCTATTGCCGGTGCAGGTGGCGGTCGACGAGGCACAGATGGCGTCGTAGGGGACGTCGGGCCAGTTGTCGCGGGTACTTTCAGTCAACGCGTCGCAGTCGGCGGCGGTGCAGCGCGGGGAATACATGAAAGTGAGCTTCTGGGCCGCGGGGGTGGTGTAGAGGGTGTCGGAGCGCTGGCCGTATTCGATGCGCTCGAGGTAGCCGCCGCGGGTGTAGGGCCGGTTGGGGGTGGTGCCGTTTTGTTCGTAGTAGTTGGTTTCCTTGCCGTAGTAGTACGACATGGCGTTGCCGTGGGGGTCGACGACGTAGTCGAGGTTCCAGCGCCATGCCTGGACGAGGGAGCGGTCGGCAAAGGCGCTGCCGTTGCTGTAGCCGGGTTCGCCGGCATCATCGCCGAAGACGGGGACGAGCCACGTGGAGTCGGTGGTGGGGTCCGGGTCGACGGCGGTGGTGGCAGGGTTGTCGTCACGCCAGCCGGGCAGCTTGTGCTTTCCGAACGTGTACCGGGTGCCGTCGCTAGTGATGATCGTCCAGAACTCACCGTTGTCGTCGAGGTTTCCGGCGCCTGTGCCGTGGATGACCTTGGAGTCGTCGTCGTTCTTCAGCCGCCATTCGCCGCTGGTGTCGTCCTTGACCAGTTCCGTGGCGCTGCCGTTGAAGACCAGTGAGACGTTGTCGTACTTCCAGCACAGGTCATGCTTGTCGGACTGGCCGTCGTCCTTGCACGAGCCGTACTTGCGCTCGATGTAGGACGAGGTGAGGTCGAATCCCTCACCAATCTGGCTGCCCTGGTTGTTCGTCGTGGAGGTACGGCCGTCAACGCTGCCGGAGTTGTAGGAGATTTTTAGGTCCGGCTTCGGGCCGGCAGCGGCCGCTGGCACGCGCAGCGGATGGGACCAGCCGAAGGTGCCGGACGATCCGCCGGCCTCCCAGGTCGAGGACTGTGAGAGGGGCGTGGCCTTGTAGTCGCCGCCCCCGGACTGCGTGCCCGCGGCCACGGCAAGGACCGTGGTCTGTCCCTCTACAGAGGTCGTTCGTTCCCGTTTGGCCGACGTAACGGGAAAAGAGAGGGTGGCCGTGAGCTGCTCGGTCTTGCGCTGGTTGTTCACCGGCAGCGTCCTACCGGCGCGGCAGGCGGCCTTGGCCGGCTGTGTCAGGGCGCAGGCAGGCAGTGCGCGGACTTGGAGGCGACCGGCCCAGTCGCCGCCGTAGGCGGAGGCGAAGGCGGAGTAGTCGATGCCGAGCTGAGCTGTGCCGCCGGTGGTCGGGCCGGTGACTTCGAGGGCTACGCCTTTGATGCCGAGCTTGCGGGTCTGCTTCTGGTTGAGGACTCGGGCCGTGATGCTGGTGGCCGTCTTCGGCTTCTTGCCGTCGTGTGCAGCAGGGGCGGCGAGGGTGAGCGGAAGGTGGCCTGGGGCGGCGGAAGTCTTGTTCCCTCCGCTGGTGAGGGTAAGGGTGGCTGTGCCGGTG
This sequence comes from Streptomyces sp. 5K101, assembly GCF_046506645.1. Classification (NCBI taxonomy): domain Bacteria; kingdom Bacillati; phylum Actinomycetota; class Actinomycetes; order Kitasatosporales; family Streptomycetaceae; genus Streptomyces; species Streptomyces sp. 5K101. The sequence goes on from NZ_JBKFFO010000037.1 coordinate 9,655, forward strand.
GTCGGCCAGGTCACTGTGCGGGCTTGGTCCTTGGCCGCGCGATTGATCGCGGCGCGGTCTACTGCGTCGGCCTTCTTGAGCAGGGCCGCGGTCTTGCGGTCTGTCGTGGAGGAGAACGCGGTGACCTTGTCGGGGCGGTGCTCGATTTTCCGCCCGCCCAGCGGGTCAGCGGCGGCAGTGAACGCCACTGGCGCCAGGAGGCCGGGCACGAGGGCGAAGCCGGTGAGCGCCGCAATGCGTCGCATCCATAGGCGTGCAGGACGGTGAGGGGCGGGGAACCGGGGTGTGTGAGGCACAGTCGTATCCTCTTGGCCGGGCCGGTCTGCCTGGTCGGGCAGGTCGGCGCTGGTCGCACCCAGTGGCGGTTGATTTCCCTTGGGTGCGCAGAAATGGCAGGTGTCCGGTGCTAGGTGGTGGCACCCTCTTGTGGGCGCCACCACCCCCAGCCGGTTTCTAGAGTGTGGAGAGGGCTTCGGCTTCCAGGACCTGGGAGCGGACCTGGTCTTCGGTCATCGCACCGGTCCAGATCCGCAGCGTCTGCAGCGCGCCTGGCAGGTAGTGCTCGGTCTTGCCGGCTTTGGTGCCCCGCCCGACAGCCATCTCCCCGCTGCCGTACTGCGTCGCGGTGAACTGCGATGTGGCGCCTGGGTCGACGGCCGCGCTGCCTACGTAGAAGCGGAGCTGGCCAGAGCCGGTGGGGACGCTGTTGTCGGCCCAGGCCTGTGCGTCGTACACGCCGGTGAGGTCGACCCACTCATCAACCTGGGCGAAGTCGCCCATGGGTGCTACTTCGGCCTGCTGAACGACCTGGCCGCTGGAGTCCACCGCGGTACGGGTGAACTTCCACTGATAGAGATCGGCGTCGACCTTCACTGCCCGCAGCGCCCAGGACGATTCCCCGCCAAGACGCTGACCTGCCACCTGTGCCTGGTACCCGACGGGCTTGGAGGCCAGAAGCGACTGGTTCAGCCGCACGCGCGCCGAGACCGTGAAGGAACCGGTCTCGTCGACCAGTGATCCGGGTGTTGCGGCGTAGCCGTCGACACCGTTGAGGACAAGAGCGTCCTCGGTGTCGACCAGTTGGGCGCTGGAGGAGAGCTGAAGGCCCTGCTTGTAGTACGGGGTAATCTCCGGCATGACGCTGCCGGTGGCACCGGCCGCTGTCCAGGAGCCCACCAGGTCATTCGTGGGGATACCGCTGTCGGGAAGCTGCGCTTCCTGCGCGATCTCCTCGGGAGCCAGTTTTCGCTGCCAGACGGCTGTTTCGTCCAGCAAGCCGTGGAAGTGCTCACCGCCGGTGCCGGCCTTCACCGAGCGGCCGAACTGCAGCCCCCCGCTCGCACTCCACGGCTCGTAGGCCGGTGCGACCTTCGAGATCACGACCGGGTCCCCCTGAGGACGGCCGTTGACGAAGAGCTGGATCGTGTCGTTCGCCGTGTTGCCGTCTCCCTGGGTGTCGTACACGCCGGCCAGGTGGGTCCAAACCCGCAGTGGCGGGCTCGTCTGGCTGGACACCGAGCGCGCGAGTGTCGGAGCATCCTGGTCCTTGTCCGCCCGGTTGAACACCCACGCCTTGTAGTAAGTGGAGTAGTACAGGGCGAATGCCGAGGCCTTGCTGCCCGGCTGCGACAGCACCACACCGTTCGACGGCAGATTGGTCATGTGCACCCAGGCGGACACGGTGAAAGAGTCACCTGTGTTCACCGCCGGGGTGGAGGTTGCCGCATAGCCGGTCTGCAGTGCCGGATTGGCGCTGTCGAGCCACAGAGCCTGATCCGTGTCGCCGCGGCGTCCCTGAGAGGACCAGCCGGCTCCGTCCGTGTACAGGGTGGCGTCATGGCGGATGGTGCCCTCAGTGGCCGAGTCTTTCGCGACCCTGATGGTCGATCCGGGGGGTGCGTCGTTGAAACGCCACCGGCCTGTTGCCGTGGTGCCGTCGGCGACCTTGAACGGGAATGCGGCCGTGTCGCCCCAGCGCTGGCGTACATCGCGGGCCTGAACGTAGAGCGTCTGTCGGCCCCCCAGGGCGGGAGTGACGTCCTTGGCGTCGTACTGGCCACCCGTCTGCGTCGCTGTTGGCGCGCCGACTGACACTTCTTTGGTCTGCGCGGCTGTCCATGTGCCGAGCCAGTAGCGGTAACCGGTGATGTCAGTCCCTGAGTCCATCAGGTTGGGCAGGAACGTGAATCTGCCGGGGATTCCAGGGCCGCCCGCAGCATTGCAAGTGTCGGAGCACAATTCGTAGGGGCCCTCGCTACTGATCTGGGGAGCCTTGGGGGCTGTGGTGTCAAGGGTGAAGTAGCACCATGCCGAGTAGGGCGAGAACAGATCCCCGGCCTTCCCGTCGTAGGCCCAGTGCGACTGGGTGCGCGCCTTGTACCGGTACAGCTTCCCGTCGGTCAGCGCGGGAGTGCGCATGCCCTCCAGAGTGCCGTCGGTGTCCCAGCCGGGCCGGGGGCGGTAGTCGGACATCGCCTTCACCCAGCCGGAATCGTCCTTGCGGTCGATCTCGAACTCAGCCTGAAGACTGCCGGCTTCCTCGCCGGACTTCGGCTGGACCAGGGTCTGCACACGCGCGAGCACTCTCGGGTCGGTGCGGGTGACGACCAGCGGGCTGGACTCGGTCTTGTTGCACATGATCGTCGTGCCGTCGCCGGGAATGAGGCCCACCTCGGTCGGCACGCCGGGCTTGGGGACGTAGGTGACCTTCAGCTCGGCGTTGTCGTCGAACCGCTTCCACGCCCGCGGCTCAGTCTCATCCTTCGCGCGCAGCATGAACGTCAGGCGCGACATCTTGCCGTCAGCGAAAGCACGCACGGTGCTGGCTAGGTTCTCATCCCCCTCGGCGGGGTTGTCGTTGAACTCGATCCATGCGTCGGGCTGGTCCGGGTCACAGTGGGTGCCCCGGCCTGCCGAGACCAGGCGGTCGCCCATCTGGTCGAGCTGCTTGGGACCGGGCCAGCGGGTCGACTCGGAGATGTTGTCGGTGCGCTCCAGGTCCACCCAGTACGCGGTGCAGTTGAACGACCAGGTCTCATAAGCGCGAAAGGTGGCGTCCAGAACGTACTTGCCAGCCAGCTGGGATGGGCCGAACTCGAACAGCATCCGATTCACGTAGCCGTTACCGCAGTAGTAACCGTCCGCGGTACCGCACTTGCCGACACCGTAGTCGCCGTCGAAGTCGTAGAACCTGTCCCCGTCGGAGGAGATCACAATCCGCTCCGAGACACCGAGGCCCACCGGCGGGTCGATATAGACCGGGTAGACCGTTTCCGGGCCGCGGAGCAGGGACAGGTCGGGCTCAACCGTCACCGCGCCGTCAGCGACCTGGACCGGCAGGATTGCTGAATTGTCGCCCTCCCCCGGGTGCGCCAGATCATTTCCAGGCTCGGCGCCGTCCGTCGGATCCGGCTCGGCTTCGGACGTTGCGCCTACCAGCTGCGGCTGGACACCGCCGTGCGTGTCGCCGGCGGAGTCCCACATCTGGCCGGCCGGTCCCCTGAAGACCGTGTTGCCGTGCTCGTCCATGGCCTGCAGGCCACCTCCGGCACCGGGCACGACGTCCAGACGCTCCGACGAGACCACCAGACGGACCTGCTCGAGCTCGGGATTAGCCGCGGCCTCGGCGGATTTCACCACCAGGACCTCGCGGTAGCCCTCGGCCGTGGCGGTCAGTTTCAGATCGACACCAGGCAGGACCTCCGGGTACGTGGCGGTCGCACCTTCCAGGACAGGAGCCGGCAGCTTCCCCGGCCAGGCGAGCGTCATTGATGACGCGCCCACTCCGAGATGCACCAGGTCGGCACCGCTGCCGCCGCCGGAGAAAGCGAGGTCGACGACAGCGGCCTTCGGGCCCACTGTCCCGTCCGCGTGGTGTTCCAGCGTCACGTCCACTGCGCTCCACGATCCGTCCGCAGCCTTCGCCCGCTGCGGCGTGGTCGACTGCGTCAGCGTGAACGTGCCGTCCGGGTTGGCAGTCGTGGTGGAGTAGGCCGTCCGTTCCCCCGTCACCTCAACCGCCTCGCCGGAAATGACAGCCTGAGCGGATGCCGAATCAGCATTAAGTACGGCCGTCTGACTGGAAGGCAGCGCGGTAGGAACAGCTCCGGCACTCGCCTGCAGGGCCATGCCCGCTACCAGCGAAAGTACCCCTACGGCAGCCGTTCGCTGGCGTCTACGGGCATGCGAAAGCCGCCCTCGCCACAACTCCACAGTCCCCACCCCAGTATCACGTGATCTTCAAAAGTTCCGTGAGTAAACGCCGCGCGGCAGGCAGGCGTCAAGGGTGCCGCCCGGCGGCAACCGGCAGGTGCGTCCGCCTCTTGCGCCCAGGAAACGCGGCACATGCCGGAATCGCTCGCATCCCTGCCCCAGGACGCAATGTCACGCAGCGCAGTGGACTGCGGCAGCCGGATCCTGCCGCTTACGGGGAGTTGACTGCACCCGAGAGAACAGCAAGTTGGCTACTGAGCCTGGGAGTTGCGGGTGCAGTGTTGGCGCCGTTCACCGCCTTCCTCTAGATACACGACGGACGGCATCTCCATTACACAAAGTGACCGACCGACAATTAACGTGTGTTTCAGATCACTTCAGCTTTGTTGGTTGGCATCGGGTGCCAGCGAGTGGGACGTGCCCGATCGATTCGGGTTCCCGGCAGACAGAGGGAGGGAAGCGGCCCCAGGGCCGCTGCGCAGCCAGAGCCCGTCGCTGCAAGGGCGATCACAGGCGTCCGCACCTCCGCGCCCATATGACTTCGCCCTGATCCATGTCGAACAGCCTGAGCACTGACGCTCGGCGGTCGACTGGGCTCTCGCAACTGCAAGCCGAAGCTGGTGGAGGCGTAGCCCGTCCGCCCACGACGCTGGCCGAATTGGCGCCCCCAGGCGGCGCAATGCCTTCGACGCCGAGGTGGAGCGATGGGTCGGGGCCCACGCCAGGACCTCGCCAATCCGTGGGCTGACGAAGGAGCCTCATACGACCAGTTGAGGACGACCAACGACCGCACCTTGTCGCGAGCGACAAGGTCGCCCGCCGACCAGCGAGGTTGCCGGCGGCCTCGATCCGGTTGTAAAGCTGCCAGCCACTCAGGCTGAGCTTCTTCGCGAACGGCGCCGTGCATACCCAGTGCACTCGTAGAGCCACAGGGCGCTGGCCGCGTCGGTGGCCACCAGGTCTGCCCTGCCGTCATCAGTAAGGTCGCTGCCGTGAGTGAACGTTTTGCAGTCCCTCAGACTGCGTCGGGATGGTCGTGGATCCAGGACAGCCCACCGATGTCGAGGCGGGCGCAGGCCCGGGTGACGGCAACGTAGGCGAGGCGCGCTTCGGTCTCGTCAATGGGTCCGGGTACGGGTCGGCCGTTGGCGTCGCGTTCGTCGGTGTCGGCGGGCGGGCTGAAGTCCGGGGCGATTTTGACGGTGTTCCATTCGCGGCCTTTGGAGCGGTGGGCGGTGGAGATGGTGACGTCCGCGGAGTTCTCGGGAACGAGCTGTTCGACTGCCGCGAGGACGGTGTCGGTGCCGTGCTGGTCAATGAGGTCGACAAAGGGTTTCAGGTCGCGGCCGGCGAGGTCGGTCTCTGCGTAGTCCTGCAGATCGCTCCAGGTGCGGAACAGGAGGAGCTCGGGGTGCCAGGTGCGGCTGCCGGCCTTGAGGTCGCGGGCCGCGGTGGTCAGGGCGCGCAGACTTTCTCCTCCCCCGGCCAGGGCGACGCGGTGGCCGGCTTTGAGGTGGTGCATGACTTCGGTCATGGCGCCGACGTTGGTGCGGCACAGCACTGCTTGCGGGTGGGTGACGGGGGCGAGCTCGGTCGTAATGGTGGGGGTGCCGGTCAGGCGGATGGGGGCGTCGGCTACCTGGAGCCAGCGGTTGGCTTCGTCGGCCAGGCGGGGGCCGAAGCGGAATGACTGGGTCAGGGTGAGGTGGGTTCCGTCGAAGCCGGTCATGATGTCGCGGGCGCCGCGCCATCCGTAGATGGCTTGGGCTGAGTCGCCGACGATCACGAGTTGGGCGTGGTTTCGCTGGGCGTTGATGACGTGTTCGAGGACGGGGTTGGTGTCCTGGGCTTCGTCGAGGAGGAGGTAGTCGGCTTCGATGGTGGGGTCGGTGAGGGCCCAAATCTTGAGGTAGTGGTCGTGATCGAAGCGGACGATGCCGTCGTCGGGGTTCTGGAGGTCGGCCCAGGCTTTGCGGGCGAAGGGGAGCACAGTGTCGGCGAGTTGGGTGTGATGCTCGGGGTCGTCGAGGCCGCGTAGGCGTGGCACGTGGCGGTGGGTGAGGGTGCGGTCGGCGGAGTGGCAGTAGCGGGTCACCGTCTTCAGCACGGCCTGGGACAGGGCCTTGTGGGTCACCTCCCGGTTGCCGATGTGGACGGGTTTGGTGATGCCGAGGGCTTGGCCGGTTCGCCAGCCGGCCTGGCGGGGGCCGCCGAGGCGGCGTGCGTAGCGGTGGCCGACGGCTGCGAAGGCGAGGGCGTGTGCGGTTTTGCAGGTGACGGTCGGTGGGAAGCGGGTGGCGGCGTCGAGGGCGATGGCTTTGTTGAAGGCGATGTAGCGGCCGCGGCGGCGTGGGGTGGCGGTGGCGAGCAGGGTGAGGCTGCTGGTCTTGCCGGTGCCGGCGCCTGCTTGGAGGGCGAGGTGGTCGCCGTGTTTGAAGGTGTCGGCAGCGGTGATCTGTTCGTCAGTCGGGTTCAGCACCCTGATGCTCCATGCATGGTGGTGGGTTGGTTGATGGTGCGGGCTGCGGCGGCCAGCAGTTGCTGGGGAGTGCTCCAGGTCAGGAGTTCGTCGAGTGCGGCATCGAGGCGGCGGGCTTTGTCGTGCTCGGCGCGCGTCAGGGCGTGGTGTACGGCGTCGGTGAGGTGGGCTTCGGTGCTGCGGCCTTCGCGGCGGGCGGCGTCCTCGAGCCAGGCGTGAGCGCTTTCGGGGAGAGCGATGTTGATGAGGACGCTGCCGGTGGAGTCGGGGTAGTGCGTGGCCAGGATGTCGATCGGCAGCAGGTGCTGCAGGCGGTTCCGGGTGCGTTGAAGGGCCTTGCGGGCGCTCTTTCCCCGGGTAACGGTCATCAGCCGCGTGTGGTCTGTGTCCGGGGCCAGGGCCATGGCCTGGGCGGCGTGGCGGAGTTCGCCGGGTGTGGCCGGACGGGTCAGGGTGATTTCGACGGCATGCAGGGGCATGGTTCACGCCTGGCCGCAGGGACGGCGAGCGGGGCAGGTGCGGGAGGTGGGGCGTCCCTTTCGCTGGGCGCTGTCGGGGAGGCGGTGGTGGATGTGGGCGTGGTGGAGCAGCGGGTCGAAGGGTTCCCAGTCGGTGAGGGCCAGGTCGGCGGCTGCGGGGGCGGCTGCGTGGGTGGCGCAGCGTTGGGTGCGCCAGCGGATCTGGGTGTCGTAGGGCAGGTGGGTGAGGTCGTAGACGGCCATGTCACGGGCAGGCAGTGCGAGTTGCCCTTGGCGGGCGGTGGCGGGCATGAGCGTCCAGATCCCGCTGGGGTCCGCGGGGTCCAGGACGGGGCTGGTGCAGCGCTGTCGCAGGCGGGTCTGGGCGACGCACTGGATGGCGTCGACCGGGCGGGCGGCGAGGTAGCGGCCGTAGAGGATCTGCACAACGGGCCTGGCCGGCCGGCATGTGGCGGCTGGTGAGGTTGGCTCGGCTTCGGTGGTGGGGGTGAAGGCGCCGGTGTCGAGCAGGCGGCGGGTGCGCAGGGCGAGACGCCGGCGCAGCTCGGCCAGGGGCGGTGTCAGCGGCTCGGGGGCATCGTCTGCGGGGCACAGCAGGGTGTGCGGGATGCGGCACCAGGCGGAGCCGTCATGGGAGGGGTAGGCGATGCCGGAGGCGACGTGCCAGCGGCAGGCGGCAGGGACAGCGGCCGCGGGCATCTCGTGGGGGTGTAGGCCGATCGGGCGGCCGTGGGAACGCGTGTACCAGTCGGTGCGGTTGCCGCAGGTGCGGCATGGTGCGGGTTGGGCGGTGCGCAGCAGGCGGCTGGGGCTGTCGGCGGCGACGCGGAGGGAGCGCAGCGGGCGGCGGGTGACGGGGGTGCCGTCCCAGTGGCGGCCAGGTTGGGCGGTGTGGCGGGGATGCATGGCCGCGAGGGTGACAGCGACGCGCCGCAGAGGCGGTGAGCGTGCCGTTGGTCTCACGCCAACGGCCCAATCGTGCGGATGTGTGACCGGTTGCCGTACGGGCGTCTTATTTGCGGGGCTCGTTCGGGTGGTCTCGATGGTGTGGTCAGTCCGTGGCGTCGGCGGGCGGGGTGTGGCCTTCGCAGAGGGTGCCGAGGAGGTGGTCGATGGAGACGTCGAGGGCGTGGGCGAGGGCGTGCCAGCTCTTGAGTGTTCCCACGGTGTGGCCTTGCTCGATGTCGATGAGGGTGCGTCTGGCCAGGCCGCTGCGGCGGGCGAGTTCGTCGTAGGTCCAGCCGCGTTCGCTCCTCAGGCGCGCCAGCTCCAGGCGTAGCGCGGTGAGGTTCGGGTCGGGCGGGAAGATCGTCACCCCACCATCCGAAGGTGCAGACCCCTGCCCTGTCAGTGCAGACCTCTGCCCTATTTCTGCAGGTGGGCCGCGCGTGGCGCAGGGCAGAGGTCTGCACTACGGTGTGCGGCCGCCGCCACTCCCCCGCGGCGGCACAGCACCATCACGCACGGCTGACCGCCGGCGCAGAAGCAGGAGGACAGCGCAGATCATGAGGCCGTGCCCCACGCACCCCTTGGTGCCCCGCACCTGGACGGTGGAGCTGCGCCCCCATCCAGGCGGCCCCACGCTGCACTGCCACCGCTGCGCCACGACCGGCCAGCGCCCGGGCGCACAGGGCGGACGCCCGGCAGCCCTCGCTCATCTCGCCGGCCACGCACGCCGCGACAGACTTCCCGCGCATCTGCGTACCTGCCAGTGCCATCAGCGCGGCTGCCGATGGCATCCACGCCACCGCGGATGCGCCGGCCCCGTTCTCCTCGTCCTCACACAGGAACGGGGAGGCCGGGTGTGGCGATTGGCAGATGTGTGCGCCGCCTGCGCCGCGGCCACCCCCCATGCCGCCGTGGTCCCCGACACCGCCCACCTTGCACAGCGGTCGGCACGGCCGGAGAGCATGGGCCGCCTCGAGCTGCCGGAACAGGTCCTCGTCCGGGACACACTCGCCTCCCTGTATGCATGCCTGCCCGAGGACGTCGGCGCGCCGGCACGACTGCTCGCCGTGCAGTGCGCGCTGCGCGCCGGTACCAGCGGCCGGCTCGCTTTGCCGGCCGGCCTGCTGCGCGGCATGCGGCTCGGCTCGACGCTGACCCCGTGGTGCGAACTCGAGGACGCGCACTGGCTCATGCGGCTCACAGCATCAGCAGGACCTGTGTGGGTGCAGCTCCTGAACCACCACGGCCCGCACCCCGCCCGACAGCAGCGTGCTCGGGCAGCAGACTGGGCGCTGCGCACCGCCCGGGAGTACGGCGTCGACGACTACGACCCCAACACAGCCTTGATGGCCCTGGCTCTCGCCGCCTGCCGATCTCCGCATGCCGCCCAAAGTCCGGCGGAGCATGAAGTCCTGTCTCATGCTCGCGGTCTCACGCCTGTGGAACTGACCCGCGCCGTGGGCCGCCTGCGGGCGGGCAGCCTTGCGGACCAGTAACGCTCGCCCGCCGTCGCCCTGCGGGTCTCGCGTGTGCAAGCGGAAGTGCTGGAGACATTTTGGATCTGGCTCTGACCTGATCTGCGTGAACGCTCCGGTATGTTCTTCCGGACTCGCGGCGGGCGAGTTCACCTGGGGACTGAAGGGGGCGATCGTGCCTTGAGCGGCTTGACGCCGAGTGGGTCCGCAACTGGTGCGAGCAGGCGGATGCGGCCCTCACGGAGCTGTTGCAGTCGTTCCCGGTGCGGCACGGATTCGAACCCGGCAGGAACGTGGTCGCGCTCAGTACGGAGGAGAGCCACAAGACGACGGACGCGCTCGTAGAACTGACGCCGATTCCCTCCGACCTGACCACGATGTACTGGGTGATCGACGAGGTCTCCCTGCCCGATGTGGACAGCGGCTACTTCATCCACCCAGCCTCAACAGTCGCAGGCCACTTCCGCGAGTACGGAGACATCCAGATCGACGGGGAAGAGCCAGCCCTGGTCTTCGCCAGCGACGGCGGCGGCCATCTCTTCGCGCTCTCGGGCTCGGGGCGGGTTTGGCGGTCCACCACCGCCTCGTGGTCCGGTCAATTCGACCTTGCCGCAGCCACCCTGCAAGAGTTCCTTGAAGGGCTTGCCCAACGGATCAACTGTCAGCTCTGACCGCAGCCGACGGCCATCTGCAGATTCCGGCAGAGCCGTTCGCCTGCCCGAGCGCCGTGTGGACGATCGCGTACTCCCAAGGGGTAAGTTCACCCCACCCTCGTGACTGAGACGGCCCCCGGAGAGGACTCCGGCGGGTGGCAGAATCGGCGCGTGATCAGTCGGCTCGGTCGCGTGGCATCCTTGTCAGACCTGACGGACGGAACGAGAGTTGAGTCGTGCGTTGATCCGCGTGGCGCGAGGAGCCACCGGGTTCCGGGGGCAAGGCGATGACCCGTTGCGGCAGATGGACGTCGTAGCCTTCAAAACCGCCTGCCATACGGTGGCCCGGTCGATTCGGGCCACGGTCGGCGAAGTGACTCCGGCCGGAGTGACGCCGAGTTTCCATACGGTTCTGATCACTGCCCCAGGCATTCGGTCGACCGTCCTGTGCCACGAGGTACTCCCGGCCGTTGCCTTCGTGGCAAGTCCTCCGCGGGCCGGCGCGTCTCTGGCGGACTTCACATCGCCACCGGCGTGGGCGGAGACGTTTGAGTTGGGCGGCTTCCGGCTGCTGGACGTCGAAGAACTGAGCATGCCGTTGGCTGCGGCTGACACCAGCGAGCTCGCCGAAGCAGAGCTGGAACAGGTGCGTTACTGGCGTCCCAGCACAGTCGGCGAGCTGATGTTCAACTGGTGGGACTGAGCTGGGTCATTTGATTGAGGTCTTGTCAGTGCTTGCTGGTGGTGATCAGAGACCGTCCCTGCCGTTCGGAGACAAGTTCGTAGAGGCCGTCCGCCTGGGCCACGGTCAGCTGGCGCATCGCGAAGTCGTCGAGGATGAGGACGCGGGTCGGACGAGTTCGCGGATCCGTTTCTCCCAGGTGCGATCCGCGTGTGACCGCCGGCGAAGTCGGCGAAGATGCGGCTGGTCTTGGCGAAGCGGAAGTGGGCGCCCTGGCGGACGGTGACGTGGCCAGGGCCTGCCCCTGGCCTCTCGATATCCATCAGGGAGAGATCTGCCGAAACTGTCCCCCGGCGCGATCAAGCCAGGACATGACCACCGGGTGTGAGCAGGGCAGTCGGCATTCCCCGACGCGCCGGTGCGGCCGCGCCGCGCGCGCCTCGTTTCTCAACCCGTGCTGGCCCGGTGGGCGGTTACAGGGCTTCACGGGGACTCGTCGATGAGCGGCGGCATGCGCTCTTCGGTCATGGCGTCCCGATCAAGCCGACCAAAAATCGTATGTCTGTTCGTTATGCAGGATGCGAGGCTGGTGCCGCCTTCTGACAACCGTTGAGGCTGCCGATGCCCGTTGCTGCCTATGCACGCCTCCCCGTCTCGTACCGCAAAGGGTGCTGCGGGAGGCGATGGGGGCGGCTTGACCACCGAGCGAGGCCATGAAAGACATCACGCTGCGCCGCATGCGCACGTTTGTGAAAACAGCTGCCGTAGTGGCTGCCGTTGCTCTCTTACCCGTCTCCTCCCCCGCTGTCGCTGAACCTGTCCAGGACGATCTCCAGCTGCACACGACGCTGCTGCCCGTCGGGGCGCGGATCCCGACATTGGGCGAGCTGCAACGGTCCGGCGCTGCCGGGCTCGAGGCAATGGACCGGGAGGCGGGGGTGTTCTCCGAGCCTCACCGCGCGCCTGAGGTCGTGGGGCCGGCCGCCACCCACGGCAGGATTGACCGTCAGGCGTCCGCTCTCGCGCCCCAGCCCACTCCCGGTTTTGCGACCGCGGCTGTCACCTACCCGGCTCCGGCACGGACACTGACTCCCAAGGAGTGCATAACGGGCCTGGGAACGGACAAGAAGTTTTTCATCAAGTCCCGCTACGCGGCCTGCTCAGGCGCTGTGTTCTTCAGTGTCTGGCTCAGGAACAACCGGCCTGTCGGGGAAACGCAGTTCGTCTACCTGTCCATCGGGACCATCGCCAAGGACAGCAGAGCCGTGCGCATGACGCAGTACTTCACCGAGATGAAGAAGACCGGCTCGGTGGCGACGTCCGGCCTGATGATCACGCCAAAGGTGAAGGTGCCCAAGGTGTGGCCGTCGACAGCTCGGGTGACCCAGGCCGGGGCTGTTCCTGGAGCCCGGAGCTTCGATGCCCTGGCCGCCCAGCAGTCGGTCGGCTTCACCCGCACCCTGAACGCGGCCGCCGGGCAGGGCACCGGGCGCGACGACGCGATCGCCTCGGTGTTCGAGGCGTCAGCCACCGTGACGCCCCCTCCTGGATACCGGCCCTCCGGTGAGCTGAGCGGAAGCCTGTTCTTCCTCCCGCCCCGCTGGGACAAGGCGTCCTACCTGAAGGTGCCCGCAGGCGCCGCCGTGTTCACCTACGTCGTCCCGCTGCACTACAGCAGCCGGGCAGGCGCTCCGGAGCGGGCGGTAGCCGAGCACCTCAAGACGGCGTTCACCAACCCCGCTGGCACCAAGCCGTCCAACGCCGCCAAGAAAGTGCCTGGGCAGAATACTCAAGCGCCCCTTCACCGGCTCTACTACGACAACGCGCGACGCAAGAAGAACCGGTCGACCGCAGTGAGCACCTGCAAGAGGGAGTTCGGCCCGAACTATGCGGCGGGAGGCAAGGAGTGCGACGAGTACCCATTCGCCACCACGTATGAGGGATGCGCCCAACCCACCTACGAGCCCTCCGCCCCGCGAAACAATTTCTCAGTCCGGGCGCTGCCAGGGACGGACAACAGCAACGCCGGCAACCTGTTGGGGCAGTTCCTGACCCTCAACCGGATTGTCGACGGCAAGGACGACGGGTTCTACGTCTCCGTCAGCTGAACCCCCGAGGAGGGGGCGGGGACACGGTCCGGTGTCCCCGCCCCCTGCAAGTCAGCGTGGCCAGAATTGGACCAGGTACGTCTCGATGCCCTCCGCGATCCCCTCGTCCCGAGTCACACGCTCCACCTCGGCACGCCCCGCGCAGTAGACGCGGACCTGCCAGTCCCGGTCCACTGCCCCAAGAGGGATCTCGTCAAGGATCGGTCCGCAGGTCACTCCCCACACCTGCAGTGATCCGGTAACGCAGTGCAGTTGAGTCTCGCCCGTCTCATCCCAAACCCTGCTGGCATCGGCTGGCGGTTCGCCGTCCCACACCTCGGCCCTCATCACCGCAGTATGAGTATGGCCAGCGCTGTGCAGGTCGACCCGGCCCTGATGCGCTGTGAGGAACCCTTCCATCACCCGCTCACCCGGATACGGCACCGGCACCTGCCCAAGATCCGCATCCTGCAGACACAAACCGAAGAAATCGACCTCCGGCTCAAGATCCACATGCCGCAACAACCGCGCCTGTCCCACACCGCACTCCCCGCTGGAGGTCTGCCTGTCCAGCGATCAGCATGCCCCAACCCCCCGCAGCGCAGCCGCAGAACCAAGGCACCTTCACGTCGCTCCATGAGTCCGCGTGCCCACACGCCACCCACCGTGTCAGCTCTCGCCACCAGCAGCTGGCGCCCTGGCCGGGAGCCGCAGACTTGGCCGGTGGACCAGCGAACCTGCGACGCTCAGGCGGTGCTTGAGCGTGGGCGGCTCGCGCGTGGGGCGAGCGCTCGTCGTGGACGCCGGTCGGGCGGCCGCAGCAGGTCGTGGAGCGTGGCGCCGTGTTCGGCCCAGCTGCGGAGCCGGTCGCGGTCGATCCAGTGGACCTGGTGCCTCTCCCCCCACGCCTTGGCGTCGCGGGTGAAGGTTCCGTTGGTGACGACGACCGCGTGGTCCGCACCATGGACGGGGCCCGCGGTTCCCTTCACCTGATACATGACGTGGACGCCGACCTTTGCGCCGACGGTGGTGTCCTTGGCCTGGAGGACGATCCTGCCTCGCCGCGCGTGCTGACCGATGGCGTCGGCAGCCTGGTCCCCCTGCCGGCCGACGCGCCAGGCGCTCCAACCGTCCCGGATGAGGAGGTCACGCAGCGCGACTCGAAATCCTGATCGCCCATGGCGTCGAACCGGCTAAGTGCGATCTGCAGGCGAGCCACGCTTGCGGCGTCTATCAGACGGTGGGCTGCGGTACCTCTCGTGCCGTAGCCCTGTGCTGTGTCAAGCGCGGTCGATGTCGGCAGGGCCTGGTGCCCACGTCGGTGCGTTTGAGTCACGATGGAGACATGGACGCTCACGAGCAGACGTTGGAGGCTATGCAGAGCCCGGCGACGGCAGGCGGCTGGCCATCTCGATCAGGAAGTCCGATGGTCCGTCCGGGCGCCAAAATCCGTTCTTCGATCCGTACACCGGTCAGCATCCCAGAACACTCCGTCCGCCGACCGGTGTTTGCGAACCTCGGGCCTGGACGTATCCGCCTGTCCGGCTGGGCAGGCACGGCGCAGTGATCGCCAACAACGGTCCGCTGGGGCGTGGCGTCTGTGCCGCACCGGCGTCAGGGGTCCGGTCGGTTCAGCCACCGCTGGTAGGAGTCGTATTCGTAAGCGTTCGGTGCGAGGCCATGGAACCACTGCACCGGTGGTGGAGCGACGGGGCGGCGTGTGGTGCGTCGGCGGGGTCGCGTGGGTTGGGGCGGTCGCAGGCGGCAGGTCTCGGCGAACTCGGTCAGCGACAGCCAGTTGCGGGGCAGGCCAGCGAGGAGGTGGCCTGCCCCGGCGCCGGGTGGAGACAGGTGGAGAAGGTTGGCTGCGGCCTGTAGGAAAGGCCTGGCCCAAGGCGGGATGTGAACCGTTCCGGGTTCGGTAGGGGCTCGATCATTTGAGAGGATCGAGTTATGGCACGTCCTTCCCAGTACCCGCTTGAGCTGCGCCGTCGTGCGGTGCGCATGGTCGCCGAGGTGCGGCCCGACT
>NZ_JBKFFO010000038.1:0-22155 GCF_046506645.1 Streptomyces sp. 5K101
ACGCACCCGCGCCAAGATGAAACGCCTGGTCGCAATAGGAATCCTCACCGAGGCCGAGCCCGGCACCTTCAGCAAGAAGCGGTAACCAAGTCCGGAACGGACATCAACTCACGAACCGCCCACTCAGTGGCCGGGTCAGTTCCTGTGACCGAGCACGACACCTGGTCTGGCAGGACAACTTCGATGCACAAGACCTGCTGGCTCGCCCGTGGCGCGCGAACCGGGTTACCACCGGGCGCGCAGTACACCGTCGCTGTCTGGCAGGGCAGCACAGAGCAGTGGGCGGTGTTCGGCGAGGGACAGAGGCAGGACGCAGGCGGCTCGGGCATCGGCCACGTGGACGGTGAGCTTTTGGTAGTCGGTGTCGTCGACGATCGCATGGCTGATCGTCCCGTCCTGCGCTTCCCAGACGAACTGGATGGCCTCCTCCTGGGGCAATGCGGCGAGGACGGCGCCGACGTTCGGGGTCAGGTCGGGCCAGACGGTCAGCAATGCGCGCGGGCCGAGACCGGCGCGCACTGTGTTGAGGTTCTTCGGTGTGATTCGGTGCCAGCGTGCGGCGCCGCGGACGTAGCTTTCCTCGAGGAGTAGCGCATGCTGTGAGGCCAGCGCGGTGTGCACGCGTATCCAGAAGTGCTCGTCGGCCGGCTCCGTCACTTCCGCTTCGTCGACCTCGGCCGCGTAGGGCGAGGCCGTTAGCGGTTCCGGGAAGAGGCCGAGTTCCCGTGTACGGGCCACGGCGTCCGCGCAGGGCCGGTCGCTGCCCACGTACACGTACTGGTCCCACCCGACATGCACGGTAAACAAATCCCCCACCTCCAGTCGGCACCAAGCGCCTTGGTCGCGCAGCATGGCCCGGACCAGTTCCAGGGCGACCGGAAGAGAGACCTCGGCCCCGTCGTGGTAGCCGGTGAGGTCGGGCGGGAAGAGCCCGCCGAGGCCGTGCCCATCAACCGGCGGCTCCACACCGAAGTGGACGAAGCCGGTGACCGTAGGTTCGCGGATCTCCAACCGGTCGATGCCCGATGCCTCCGCGAAGGCGGCGATCGCCGCCAGGTATGCCGCTTCGACAGGTCCGTGGTCGTTGACTGTGTCCTCGGCGCCGGTGTAGTGGCCGTGCACGTCGCGGTCGGCGGGGTCGTACTTGGTGATCCGGTGAACGAAGGACGGCGGCACGCTACTCCTCGGACGGGGCGGACGAAGTGCCCAGCGTAGGTCTCGGTCCCGATTCCGCGGTCGGGGGGCGGCCGCCCTCAGGAGCGGTGAGCCTCGTCGAGGAGGGCGCCTCGGTGATGGCGGCGATTTCGGCGATGCGGTGAAGTGCGTCCTGGTAGGCGTCCGCGTTGCCTGGCATCTTCTGCCAGGTGCGGATGGTGACCGTCGCGGACTGGAGGGCGCCGGGGGTGATGCCGAGGTAGCGGGCAGCCGCAGCGCGGGATCCGCCACGGGTCATCTGGACGAGACGGATCGCGGCGTCTCGGCGCAGTTGTCTTGCGGGCCCGTTCAGTTCGTCCAGTGGCCAGGCCCAGGCATCCGGCAGGAGCTGCGGGATGTCCTTCGGGTCGAGCAGGCCCCGGTGGGTCGGAGGCTGGGGGAAGAGCGCGGGCGGACCGACAGTTCCGTGACGCAGGTGGGTGCTCTCGCCAATGGCGGCGTTCATGCCGGGTGAGCAGTGTGGGGCGAGGCGCTTCAGCCGTCGGTATCCGGCACGGCTGGAGGGGAGCCGGGACAGCACGCGGGCAAGGACTGTCTTGCCGCGCAGGTCGTCGAGGATCCGCACGACGACGGCCATCAGGGCGGCTGCCCGCAGTGGTTCGCCAGGTGGGTGGTCGACGGAGCGAGCCAGCCAGCCGTCTCCTTGAGGTCCGGCTCTTTCGGCGGGTGCTCGATTCAGAGTCTCAGCGTGAGCGGCGACCTCGTCCAGGTGCTCGGCGCTGATGAGGACTTCGGCCGCGGCCGGCCAGGTGCTGCAGATGGCGAGCGTAGTGGCACGGACGTCGTTGAGGAACCGCTGGGGTGACGTAGGCCCGCCCAGGCTTTCGACCTCCTGCCCGTTCATGGAGCGGGCGGCTGCGGTCAGCCGTTGTTGAGCGTGCACCATCGCCTCGGTAGGCCCTTCGCCGGTGGGGGAAGGATGGTCGAGCTGGTGGGCGCATGCCGGGTCCCGACCGGTGCCGGACCGATGGCGGCATTGCGCCGGGTGGAGGCTGCTACGCGGTGACGGGATGAGCTGGGTGGGTCGCCATCTTCCGTCGGCCCGGTAGCCGTTGGAGAAGGCAGGTGCCTGGCAACTGGGGCACCTCCAGTCGAGAAGGCGATGGTGGCGTGTACAGAGGAATGTGTGCGGGAGGCGCCACGAGCCCCGCCAGACCGACCCGCCGGGAAGATCGGCGGTGTCTGCCAGGCAGTCGGGGCAGTACCGGCTGAATGCCGTGAAGACCCAGCCGTCGTTGGCCATGTCGATATAGCTTTGGTGTCGTCCCAGGTAAACGGGGTGCAGAGGGGGATAGCTCGGAGCCTGCGTCGCGAGGGTGAGCGGTGAACCTCGGGCAGGCCGAGGCGACAGACGGTGGCCGTCTGCCGGGCTCGGTTGTCGTCGAGGCGGACGACGTGATGGGTGGGGAACGTCGTCCCGGGCCTGAAGGCGTTGGTGCGGAGCCGGGCGCTCAGCAGCCGGTCGACCCGCTGGCTCATCGGAGTGTCCAGGAGCGGGAGGTTGGCATGGGTGGCCATCCGGTGCAGGTCATAGGCGGATCGCTCGCGCGCGCTCATCACCCGCCACTGCCCGAGCGACCGCACCGGCGCCGGTGCGAAGCCGCGCCGTGCCCGCCGCCAGGTGTCCCATCCCGCGGCCTGGTCCCGCGCAGCAGGCGCCATCAGCCCGAGCCCTATGCCGACCGGCGTCATGACTTCTCCCCCGCCCAGTCAGTGTCCGCCGCCCCGGGGGCGTCCTGCTCTTCGTCGGGGAGGAGGAAGAGGTTCTTAGCCCTGACGGAGTCGGCCAGGAGTGGCGGGGCCGGCGGCGGGACGGGGACGGCGGCCATGCGGCGGCGCCGTCGGTCTGCCTCCACGGCGGCGGTGGCCTGCCGGTGTAAAGCCCGGGCCTCTTGCAAAGACGGCTCTGGTGGCGGGGCCGGGGCGGGCCGGTCGAGGGCTGCGGCCCGGGCCCGCGCGAGTTCTCGCGCCCGGTCGGTCTTCTGCTGCCGGGTCATCTGGGTCGGCCAGGCATCCACCGGCGTCTTGGCGGCCACCAAGCCGAGGAGTACTGGCAGGAGTTGGGCGTCGCTGCGGGGCTTGAGACCGGCCTTGGCGGCCTGCCGCAGGACGTCCCCAACGCGGGCGTCCGAGAACGCGGGCACCTCCTGGCCGGGCGGGAGCCCGTTCCAGAAGAGTTCGTGCCAGGCTCCGTCCAGCTCAATGAAGACCTGGCGGCAGTCCCGGGGATCGCGGTGCACGGCCCACTTCCCCGCGTGCCGGCCGCCCCGGCCCGACAGGCGGCCCCGGTGGGGTTCGAGGACGGGCTGCGGGCGCCGTACCAGAGGCCTCCGATCTTCACGCCGCGCCGGGCGTCGATGCGTACGAAGTGCACGGGCAGCAGCTGGTAGTACAGCTCCGGTGGGGGGATCTCCAGGCAGATTCCGTCCCGCGCGGCCGCGGCGGTGAAGAGGGTGTTCGGGCTGTGTCGGCCGCCCGGATCCCAGGCGGGCGCGTACTGGTCGAGCCGCCGGTTTTGCCAGACCTTCACGATCCACGTGGCCAGCAGGTGCTCCATCTCCGACAGCGTCCACGTCGCGTCGCTCTCCGGATCGCAGCCGCGGTCGGCGATGTCGATACCGCGGTAGCCCAGGAGGAGCTCCAGCAGCAGCGACTGGATCCCGGCGAAGGCCCGCTCGCAGGCGGCCTTATCCGGCGGTCGCATCGCCCGGGCCGGCAGCAGATCGATCCCGAGCGTCGCCGCGGCTTGAACGAAGTGGTGGCTCTTGTAGACGGCGCCATGGTCGCTGGTCACCGTCTCGGGAGCAAAGAACGGCAGCCCGGCGACAGGGTGCCCGGCCAGCTCGGCCACCAGCGCCGCCGGGGCGCCGGGGTAGGGCCATTCCGTCTCCGGCCCCCAGTCCGGCCGCATCGGCAGCGGCAGCAGCACATCCCGCAGCAGCATCGCCACCTCCACCGCCGACTCCGCCACCGGCGTGAGCCGGAACGCGACGATCGAGTGGGTGCAGGCGTCCAGCGCAATCGTCAGGTGCACCGTGATCGGCTCGGCGAAGACATCGTCCAGCACCTTCACCGGCAACGGCGTCGTATCGAGGACCACCACCTGCCCCGGCCTGCTGACATGCACCGTGGCCTCAGGCCGCCACGCCGCGGCGGCCGCGGCCGCCGAACGGACGTACCGCTGGCGGCCTCCGCCCGGCCCGAACCACTCCCGCCACACCTTCGACAGGGTTGTGCGGTGCGGAACTTGGACCTCGCGGTCGGGAAAGCGCTCGCGCTGGTCGGCTCCAGCCCGGAGGCGGTGGCCGCGTTCCTTCACCCGCGACCGGTCGGTGAGCTCCATGGCATCGGCAGTGCTCAGGAGCGGACGCTGACGACGTACGGGGTGCACACAATCGGGCTGCTGGCGAATCTGCCGGAGGCGACGGTGCAGCGGGTGCTGGGCGGGAAGGCGGGCCGGCTGCTGCGCGAGCGTGCCCGCGGAGTTGACCGGCGCAGGGTGGTGCCGGCCGAGCTGCCGCACAGCGCGGCCGCGCAGCGCCGCTTTCCGATCGACACTCTGGCGCCGGAGCTGGTGCGGTCCGCGCTGCTGTCGCTGGCGGTCGAGCTCGGCGAGCGGCTGCGCACGTGCCGGCAGGCGGCGAAGGCGGTGACCATGACGGTGACCTTCGCCGACCGCACCCAGATTCACCGCAGCCGCCAGCTGCCCGGCGGGCCGTCCGCGCACACCGACGATCTGCGTGACGTGGCGTACGACATGTATCGGGCCCTGGGGCTGCAGCGGGCCCGAGTACGGGCGGTCGCCCTGCGCTGCGAGCAGCTCGTGGACGCGGCCACGGCCAGCGAGCAACTCTCCTTCGACGCCGACCGGGAGCACCGGCTGCGCGCCGAGCGGGCCATCGACGCGCTCAACGCCCGCTTCGGCTCCGGCACCTTGGGCCCCGCGGCGAGCTACCCCCAGGCCGGGTGACTCTTCCGCGCCTTCAGGCCTTGGGGCGCTTGGAGCCCTTGCGGCCGTCGGCGAGCTGCTCGAGCAGCTCGGCCGGCTCCGGCCGGATGCCGCTGCCGAGGTAGCGGATGCTCTCGCCTTCCGGAGCGGTGCCGGCGTCCTTGCCGATCGGGTGGCGCCGGCTGGTCGCGGTGCGCCATCCGTACCGCTCGTCCCACACCAGCGCCGGGGAACTCTGGCCGGCGGCAAGCGGGACGGCGGCCGCCACGTGCGCGCCTGCGAGTTGGCGCACCTCGACCTGGACCGGCTCGGCGACGCCGGCCTCGGCCAGGGCGTCGGCGACCTGCTGCAGGTACGGGCGGGCGCGGCGGATGCGCAGTTCAGCCTCGGCGATGGTCGCGGCGCCGCGGTGGGTGACGGTGGGGTAGCCGAGGTGCTCGGCGGCCTCGAGCGGGGTGAGTTCGGGGGTGGCCTCGATCAGGTCGGCGATGCGTCGGCCGCGGAGCTGCGCGAGGCCGGCCTGTGCGGTGGGGAACTTCGCAATGCCCAGGGTGTCGGCGACTTCGATGAGCGTGATGGCCGGGTTGTCGTCGAGGAGTTGGGCGATCCGGGGCAGGATTTCATCGCGCGGGATCATGTCGCCGCTGCCGGTGCGGCGGCCGCCGCCGGCGCCGCGGCCGGGCCGGTCGGCCTTGTACTCGCGCACCACGCGGCGCGGCCAGTGCTCCGTACCGTCCTGTTCGGGGACGAGGACAACGTGCTCGGCCAGCTTGGGGTCGCTCTTGTACTTGTTCCAGCTGGCTGGCGAGACGCCGAGATCGGCGGCGGCCTCGTGGCGGTCCAGCAGGTCCTCGTCGTCGTCGACCGCCGGCAGGGCCGGTACGGGCTGGCCGGCGTGGAAGGCCTTCGTCTGCTCGCTGTCCCACAGCAGCGCCCTCGAGGTCGGCGAGCTGATCGGGGCGGGGTGCCCTTCCTGGGTGTGGGGCTTCTTGTTGCGGAAGGTGCCCAGCGGCATGCCCAGTTGGGCGGCCAGGTCGGCCATGGTCTGTGCGTACTTGAGGCGTCCGGCGCGGATCATCTTCTTCGTTTCTCCATCACGGTGCGGGCGGGGCGCCGGCGAGGGCGCCCCGCCCAGGGCGGGCGTCAGGCGGTTGAGGGGTCCGGCAGGCAGTTCGGCAAGCACGGCTCACCGGGCTCGGCGCCGCATCCGTCGCAGCTGCGGGCGGCGGCGTCGACGAGCGGCCGCAGGTAGGCAAAGGCGCCGGCCGCGTGGGTGAGCGGAACCAGGGCGGCGGCGGTGATGACGTACAAGGCGTGCGGGGCGCGCCCGGTGGCGCGGACGCGGATACCGGCGGTGTCGCCCGGGCCCGAGGCGAGGTCCGGCAGGACGAGGCCGTCGGAGTGCCACTGCACGATGACATCGGCGTCGGCCAGGTCACGGGCGAGCTCGGCAAGTTCAGCAGACGCGGCCTCGGCGGAGGCCGGCCACGCAAGGCGTGCGCTGTCGGAGGCGGCGCGGCCTGCGGCGTCGATGACGGCGGGGGCCTCGAGCTCCTGGACGTGATGGTCTGTATCGCGCCGGGCGAGGTAGATGGGCATGGGCTGCTCCTGGTGTGAGGTGTGTTCGGTGCTGGCGCGCTGCCACGACACGCCAGCGAGACAACAATACCCCCATTGCGTCACCGTCGGCAAGGAAGCGTGCACCTCCTCTGGCGCCGGGCGGATACACTCGCTTACGAGACCGCCTCTCGGGTTCTCCCGCGGAGTGTGTGTTTTCGGTTGGCCGGCGCCCTGCCAGCCGCTTCGGCGGATTGGGCGCCGGCCTTTTGCGTGCCCGCGAATCGCCAGGCAGCCTCCGTCACGCATCAGCCGGGCAGCACAACGGACGCCTTCAGGCATGCCACATTCCGCGATCGTGATGTGCATATGGTATAGTTGTCTTATTGTTCTGGCGGTGGCCAGCACCCCAAGACACTTACGAAGAGCACGACTTGCAGATCAGCAAGGCGCTCGTGGGCTACCCAGGAGAACCGGTGAGAGATAGGGACGACGCATCGGTCATGCTGTCCGACGACGAAAGCCGCGACGTTCTGAGCCGGGTGATCCTTCCGGCGTGGACGAAAGACGCTGCTCGCCAGGACCGGCCGGTCGTCGTGATCGTCGGCGGCCAGCCGGGCGCAGGGAAGACCCAAATCGCCGATCTGATCCAGGCGGTGTTGGACCGCCGGGGCGGAGCGGTGCGAGTCTGCCGCGACCTCTACAAGACCGCGCACCCCCACTACGCCGCGCTCCTGGCCGCCGACATCCGCACCGCAGGCCGGAAGGTGCGACCGGATACGAGCCGCTGGCAGGCGCAGGTTGAGGAGCACGTGCGAGCCTGCGGGTTCGACGCCGTCGTCGAGTCCGCCCTCGCCGACGCCGCTGAGTTCCGCGCCTCGTCCAGGGCGTACCGGCGCTTCGGACACCGGATCGAGATCGTCGTCGTCGCGACCGCGGAGGCGTGGAGCCAGCTCGGAACCCTGGACCACCTTCTGACCGGGGCCGCCAACGGCGAAGGCGCGCGGTACGTGGCGTGGGACAACCTCGACATGTGCGTGACGGGGCTGCCAGCGACGCTAGCGGTCATCGAGGCGGAGCAGCTCGCCGACCGCATCACCGTGGTCCGGCGTGACGGCCCCGTCCTGTACGACAACGAGCTCATCGACGGCACGTGGCAGCGCCGGACCGCTGCCGGCAAGGCCGTGGTGCACGAGCAGCACCGGCCCTGGAACGCCCAGGAGACGTCCGTTTTCCACCGCGAGCTTGCACAGGCCGGGGTGCGGGTGCACCGAGATCTACCCGAGGACGAGCGGCTGGCTGTGCACGCACCTGGATGTCGAGCGGGCTGCGGCGCTCGCCGAGCCGGTCCGCCGGATCGCCCAGCCACGCCGTCGCACTCCCGGCGTCGACTACCACCGACTCTCAGCCGAGGAACACCGCTGGATCTTCGACGAGCTGATCGCCCCGTCATACCTGAGCGGCATCATCAGCCGGGACGATCCGCGCGCCGTCTACGTCCTGGGCCAACCCGGGGCGGGCAAGCTGATGGCCGCCAGAATGGTTCGGCGCGCGATGCGGACCGGCACAACCCGGCTTGTCGGCGACGACTTCAAGGTCTCGCACCCCGACTACTTCCAGCTGCTGCGCGACGACCCCCGCAACGCCGGAGCAGCGATCCGCGCCGACTACCGAGCCTGGTTCGCCCGGGCCGAGGAGTATGTACGGCGCCAGCGCGGCGACGTCCTGATCGAGGCCGCCCCCGG
Source organism: Streptomyces sp. 5K101 (assembly GCF_046506645.1). Taxonomy (NCBI): domain Bacteria; kingdom Bacillati; phylum Actinomycetota; class Actinomycetes; order Kitasatosporales; family Streptomycetaceae; genus Streptomyces; species Streptomyces sp. 5K101. The sequence goes on from NZ_JBKFFO010000038.1 coordinate 8,467, forward strand.
CAGCGTGGAGGAGTTCCTCGACAGCGCGCTGCCGTTCGCTGCCGCCGCCTATCCGGTCGAGCTCGTCGTCCTGGCTGTGCGCGAGGCCGACAGCCGGCTCGCCACCGCGCTGCGGTACGCACGGGCGCTGCAGCTCGGCGTCACCGGCCGGTTCACCACACGCTCCGGACACAAGACGTGCTTCCGCGCGCTTGCCGATGTCGTCGCCGTCGCGGAGCGCCACCCGCAGATCGCGGCCGTGACGGTGATCCGCCGGGACGGGCAGGCCCTGCTGCGCCAGGAAGCCGGCGGCGCCGGGCGGGCGTCGTGGGCGCTCGCCGCCGAGCAGCTCCGCCCGTACACAGAGCCGGAGGCCATCGCATTCCTGCGACTCCACCAGGCGCTGCGCCGTGCTCTGCCGCGGCACCGGGAGGAGCTGGACGAGATCGCCGCGCTCGCCCGGCCCCTGATGCCGCCCGGGGTGCAGCCGGCCCGGCTCGACCGGCCGCATCCGCCCGTCTGGCCCCTCCCTGTGCTGCAGAGGATCTCGGGCTACGCCTGCTTGAGCTCCTTCAGCCGAGCGGCGTAGGCGGCGGCGATCTGGTCGGCCTCCTCCGGGTCGGCGGTCGCCAGCTGGGCTCCGTCAGCCAGCGCGGCCTCTCTGTCGGCCTTCAGTTTCTCGATCCGCTTCTCGTCGGGTACCGGTGTGCGGCGCTCCGCGAGGATCTGGGCGTTGTACCAGTTCACCACCTCCTGGATGGCGTCCTCAGCCGCCTGCTCTTCACCGCCCTCCAGGTCGGAGAAGTCGGGGATATCGGGGTCGGACACGGCGACCACCCTCCTTGTTTGATCTTGAACGGGAACTCGCCATTGTCCTACCGGTGTCTCCCCCAGGACAGCGTGGCCGCCGCAGCGGCCACGCGAAGGGCGGGAAGCCACGCTGTGCGGCGCCGACCAGTCAGGGGATGCTGTCCCCGAAGGGCCCGCCGCAGGACGTAGGTTGGGGCCGGTTGATCATCTAGCGGGGGTGGGCGTGGCGGGACGAGATCTGCGAGCGCTGTTCAGCAGCAACGACCGGGGCATGTCCACGGCGGAGGCGTTCACCAACCGCCAGCTGCAGTGGGAATTGATCGCGGCCGCGCTCGCCGAGCACCTGCGCCACACCGCCGACCGGGGCTTCGACGTCGAGGACCTCGAAGCCCCGGTGATCGTGTTCCACGGCGTCGGCGGCATCGGCAAGACCACACTCTCCCGCAAACTCGAGAACGCGCTCGCCGGCGCCGAGCACCGGCCCGCCCAGTGGGGCGAACCCACCTGGAGCGGCGAGCGGATCCTGCCCGTACGCATCGACCTGGCCCGCTCCGCAAACACGGATTTCGAGCAGCTCGTGCTGACGATCCGGGCCGCGCTCGCCGAACTCGGCCGACCGCTGCCCGCTTTCGACCTGGCGCTACGGCGCTACTGGGAGCGGCAGCACCCTGGGGAGTCGCTGGAGGAGTACCTGCGCCGCGGCGGGCTGCTGGGCCGGTTCGGCAAGGCGATGCCGCAGCAGGTGCAGGCCGCTCTCGCGGACGTCGCCCAGGCACTGCTGCTGCCGGGCAGCGTGGGCACGGCGGTTGGTGCGGTGGCCGGCTCCCTCACGAGGGCGCTGCGGGAGCGGCGGCAGACTGTCCGCGCACTCTCCGGGTGTGCGAGGCTCGCCGATCTGCTGGAGGCCGAGCCCGATCTGGAGGCGCTGTCCTTCTATCCGCACCTGCTGGCGTGGGAGCTGGCCCAGCTCCCTGCGGACAAGCGCGTGACGCCGGTGATCCTGCTGGACACCTTCGAGGACGTCGGCGACCGCACCCACCGTGACCTGGAGCGCCTCATCCAGCGGGTGGTGTGGCTGATGCCCAACGCGTTCTTCATCCTCACCGGCCGCTCCCGGCTGCAGTGGGCCGAGCCGGCGTTGCAGGACCAGCTCGACTACACCGGGCCGGTGGCCTGGCCTGGTCTGGCCGCCTCCGCCGTCGTGCCGACCGCCCGTACCGGGGCGACCGTGGCTGTGCGGAGTCGTGGCCGGCAGGTGCTGGTCGGGGACTTCTCTCCTGAGGACTGCGACGACTACCTCGCCCGCCGGCTCGCCCGCGACGGCCAGCCCCTCATCAACGCTGAGATCCGCCAGGTCATCACCGGCCGCTCCCACGGTCTGCCGCTCTACCTCGATCTGTCGGTGATGCGTTTTCTCGAGATCCGCCGGACCGGCCGCGAGCCGCTTCCGGCCGACTTCGACCATGACTTCGGCGCCCTGATCGCCCGGACCCTGTCCGATCTCACTCCCGAGGAGCGGCACGTCCTGCGCTCCGTCGCGCTGCTGGACGCCTTCGACCTCGCTCTGGCGACCCGGGCCGCGGGCATGACCCACGAAGCACCGGCGATGCGGCTGATCGAGCGGCCCTTCGTCCGCGAAAACGCCTTCGGTCTGTGGCCCTACCACTTGCACGGCCTGATCCGCTCCACCGTGCGCAACGCCGACGACCAGGCCGACGACCGCTGGTCCCCGCGCGACTGGCACCAGGCCGCGACGCGTGCCCTCGCCGCGCTCGGCGAGCAGTGGACCACCGGTACGGGGCGGGACCGGGTGCTGCTCGTCAGCTGCCTGGGCCAAGGCCTGCTGCTCGCCCGCGACTTCCGCCTCGAGCTGGGGTGGCTGGCGGAGGCGGCGTGGAGCTACGTGGGCGACTCCGTGTGGGAGCCGCTCGCCCCACCCACCCGGCCCGAGTCGGCCAGCACGCTGGAGACAGCCGCTGACGCCCTGGTCGAGTTGCTCAGCGCGCTCGCCCGGCGGCAGCACGAGCACCGGGAACGCACCGCCGACCGGCTCGCCGCCGTCGCCGACAGCGGGCTGCTTCCCGCCGATCTGCACGAGATGGCCGTCTACTACCTGGCCAAGGCGCAGCGCGACCTCGGCCGCTCCGAGGCCTCGCGCCGGGGCATGCAGCTCGCCGCCGACGGCGGCGGCCGCCTCGCTCCTGCGGCCCGTCGGGGACTTGCGCACCTGGCCCGTCTCGCCGGCGACTTCCCCACCGCGTGGGACACCGCCCGCACGCTCGGATGGGATGGCCGTCACCACCGTGTCGAGGGCGACATCTGGTGGCCCCACGGCGACATGAACCGCGCGGCCTCCGCCTACGCGGCAGCCCGCACCGAGGCCGAAGAGCACGGCGTCGCCGGCGAACGCGCCACATCCCAGGCACAGCGTGCCTTCGTCGTCGCCTTCACCGACCCCGGCCAGGCCGACGACGAACTCCATCTCGTCGAGCAGCTGCTGACGGGGCTCGACCTGCGGGCCACGACTCTGACGACCCGCATCGCCGCCCTCGTACGCGACGCCGGCACCACCGGTGACGTGGAGGACCGTGCCCGCGTCCTGCGTACCGAGATCAGCGTCTCTGGTCTCACTGCTGCCGAAGTCACGCTCGAGCTCGCGATGTGCTTCCACCACGCTGTCCTCGGCCCCGATGACGCGGTGACCGCCTCCATCGCCCGCCTGCGCGACGTCACTCGGGGCGGCGACTACGCGTACTACGTCGACATCGCCCACTTCATGGCCAACCACTCTCTCAGCGGCGATTCCGCGGCGCGGTGGCTGGACGGCGAGCAGGCCACCCGCAGCCGCTGGCGGGAGCTGGTCACCGCACGGCGCGAGTACCTGCGCAACGCGCGCTGAGACCGGCAATCCTGAGCTGCGGGTTTGCCGGGCTCAGGAATCGAACCTGTCGGTTTCGGGTGCTTGCTGGAGAGGTATCTCAGTTCCGTCAGCAGGATGGGCCGCTGGCTGGGGTGGATTCCGTTGACACCCAAGCTCGGCGCCTGTATCGGCACCCATCGCTCCCGCGCCGCCCGGCCCGCCCGACGACATGAAGCGCGTCAGTCTCACACAGTCCTCCGGTGCGGCAGCCTCCGTCCGTCCCGAACCGGTGAAACGCCTCGCGCAGCGCGGGCATGCTCGGTGCACCGGCAACCTTGCCGTCGGCGTCCCGGTACAGGCGGCACGACACACTCGGCACCGCCACGGCCGGCGCGAAGGGATCCACGCCGTCCAGCAGGATCGTCGGCGAGCCGTTCATCCCCCGCGCGGCGGCCTGCTCCTGGTCATGGACCTCGACCAGCTCCACCTCCGCCGCCCTGCCCGCCAGTGCCGCGGTGACCCGCGCCAGGGCCAGCGGGGCGTTCGGGCACTCCGGAACCGTCAGCACCGTGATCCGCATCCTGCTCATCCTCCCGGCTCGTCGTCCTGCCACGACGCTAGACCTTCCAGCGCACTGGAAGGTCAAGTCGTAGCCTGGAGGCATGCGCATCGGCGACCTCGCGGCGGCCAGCGGGCTGACCACCAAGACCATCCGCTTCTACGAGCAAGCCGGCCTGCTGCCCGTCCCGCCCCGTACCCCCGGCGGCTACCGCGACTACCCCGAGCAGGCCAAGGCCCGGCTCGGCTTCATCCGCGACGCGCAGGGCGCCGGCCTGAGCCTCGCCGAGATCCGCTCCATCCTCGCCCTGCGCGACGGCGGCCAGGCCCCCTGCGCACACGTCACCGCGCTCATCGACCAGCACCTCGCCGACATCGAACGCCGCCTCGCCGAACTGACCGCCACCCGGGAGGCACTGTGCGGCCTCGCCCGGCGCGCTGCCGCCACCGACCCGGCCGCCTGCACCGAGGACGAGATCTGCACCATCCTGGCCGAGGCCAACGACCCGCGCGACGCTCGGTGAAACTCCCCACTTCGTTAAGCACCGGAGCGAGTGAGGCTGGGAGCGGCCGTTTCAAGAATCGCTATCACAGCTCCCTCGCCGCGCAGCCGGTGGAGCGGTCCGAACTGCGGGTGCTGCTCGATCCGGTCCACGGAGTCGGAGCCGTGCAGCTGGTCATACGGCTCGGCTACGCCCCTCAGCCCATGCAATACCCCGGCGTTCCGTGTGGGAGGTACTTGACATTGGGGTGTGACCGAACGCGGCGCGCCAACTCCTCAGGCTCCATCGTCCGCCACTGATGGCCGGAATGATCCAATCTGTCCGAGGCAGACGGAGGATGCTGATTGCCGAGGCGCCGGAGGACGCGATGGTGCATCCGCCCGAGGCGGACAAGGAACCTCTCGACGACGGCGGCCTGCGAACGGCCGAGCAGGCCAGGGAAGTCACCCGCGGTTTCCTGTCGATGGCCGCGCCGCACGGCGGGAGCGGGGCGGACGCGGTGCTGCTGGTGGTGTCGGAGCTATTCACCAATGCGGCGCGGCATGCCGGCGGGGTGACCGGCTTCCGGCTGCGGGCCGGGCCGGGAACGGTGACAGTGGCGGTGCATGACGCCAGCCGAGTCCCACCGCGGCCTGTGCCGTTGGACGCGAGCAGGCCGGGCGGTTTCGGCTGGCATCTGGTGCAGAACCTGTCCGTGGACGTGCAGGTCAGGTTCACCCTCTGGGGGAGATTGTGACGGCAATCGTGCCGTGCCCCACCGGCGCCGCAGACCACGGCGCTGAGCGAAAACCCGGGTGAGCAGCCTGCCGACCACCTCGCCGCGACAATCCACACGGCCACAGCGGCGGAGTTGGGCACCGCCCTTGGCAACTCCGCCGCCTGGCCGGCCAGCACCGGCGCCCACGTTCCACACCTCGCCGCCCTGAGCGCAGGATCCGTGGGCGAGGTGCTGCAGAAGAATGAGCGCGACGTCCGGGTGGAATGTTGCCGAAACTGTTCCGCCGGAGCGGGCGGCAACCCGACCGTGTGATGTCCTCGGTGAAGGCCGAGCCTAGAATCGAGCGGAGGGGCAGGTGAGGGCCGTCAACCGCTGGTAGGCGTCCAGCCCCGCGTGGGACCAGGCCGGTAGCCTGCAGGGGTGAGCGCGCAGGTGCGGGTGAACACCCGGTAGTACGGAGGACGGCGATAGCCCAGCGCCAGCAGCACCACCACCACGAGAGTGATGACGAGCCGGGTGGGCAGGGTCTTCCACACCGGCCGTCCCTCGCCGATGTCGTAGACGGCGTTGGAGGCCCGCATGAACGCCGCGATGTAGCCCGAGGCCGACCACAGCGCGATCACGATACCGATGAGCAGCGCGATGCCGGCCTTGCCCTGGCTGCTCTGCAGCTGCGTCAGCATGCTGGTGAAGATGTCGCGGGCGGCACCGGGAGCCAGACTGCCGAAATTGTCGATGAGGGGCTTGATGCTCGCAGAGCCCAGCAGGCCCAGGATAGAGATCAGGGCCAGCAGGGCGGGGAAGATCGCCAACACCCCGTAGTAGGTCAGGGCGGCCGCCCAGTCGGTCAGGTTGTCCTCCTTGAACTCCCTCATGGTGCGCTTGAGCACTCCACCCCACGACCGCTTGGGCAGCTGGCCGGGCTTCTCCGCAGGCTGCCGCCTTCCCCGCCCGGAACCTGCGTCGTCTTGTGGCTTCCTGGCCATGGTCACCCTCCTCCTTCGGTGTCCGCCGCGCAGGCCGGGGAAGGAGGAGCCCGGTCTGCGCAGCAGTCTCTTCCCCCCTTGTCATGCAAGAGGTCAGGCGGGTCCCGAACTCTGCCCGCGTGCTTCACCGGCCACCTGTTGTCCGGACTGGCGGGCCTGATCGGTCACCTGCGCCGCCTGGTCGCCGGCTTCCTCCTTGGTGGTACGGGCGGCGTCGGTGGCGGTGTCCTTGACCTGCCCGGCTGCCTGCTTGGCGGTCTCGGTGGCGTCCTCCTTCAGCTGCTGGGCCGACTCCAGCGCCGCCTGCTTGACGGGCTCGACAGCCTCACTTTCGGAGAGCTGGGTGGCTGCCTGCTGCTCGGCCTCGGAGACCGGCAGCAGTGAAGCGGTCAGCAGCCCGGCGCCGAAGGCGATCAGCCCGGCGGCGAGCGGGTTTCCCTGCGTCTGCCGCATGGCTTGCTCTGGTGCCCTGCCGACCGTGTCACCGACCTGCTCGGCCGTCTGGCGCACGGTGTCCGCGGCCTCGCCCGCGCTCTCTTTCACCGACTCGGTGGCCTGCTGGGTTCGGCCACGGGCTGTCCCTGCGGAGTCGGTCACGGTTCCCATGACGCGCTCACGCAGCCCCGACATCGCACCGCGCACCCGCTGCTTGCGGCGGCGCACCATCCGTCCGGGGCTGGCACGGTCGGCAAGCCGGTCGACGTCCTGCGACAGCCGTTCCCGGGTGGTGTCGATCTGGGCCCTCATTTGGTCGGGTGACGTGCCCATTGCGCATCCTCTTTCAGCGTCTCTACGGTCTGTTCGGGCTTCGGGGAGACCTCCCGCATCCGGGTGCGGCCCATCGCGTACAGGACGGCCGCGATCGCCGCCCATACGGCGGTGATGATCAAGGCCGCCCAGGCGGCGTCCATCACATTGGAGAGGCCGAAGACCGCTGCGAGCGACAGGAACAGCGCCACCATGTATCCGGCGAAACCGGCGCCTCCGAACATTCCGGCGGCCTTGCCGGCCTTGGTGGCCTCTTCACGGATCTCCGTCTTGGCCAGCTCCACCTCCTGACGGAATAGCGTCTGCACGTCCGAGGTCACCGCGGACAACAGCTCGCCGACCGAGCGGTCCCGGCCTGGGCCGTCCGCTCCACCCGCAGGAGGCTGAGGCGAGATCGATGACATCTCACACCCCCGGGTGAGCGGGCAGACCCGGCGCAGTGCCGGGGGGCAGCGAGCTGCTCTCCTCCGGCAGCGGCCGCACGGCGCCGCTGGGCAGCGGGCTGCTCTCCTCCCGCAGCGGCTGCGGAGGCTGGGGGGACTGGGCGGCCTTGGTGCCGGCCTTGGCCAGGCGGCCGACCACCAGACCGGCCAGCACCGCCCCGCCCAGGAACGCCCCCGGCCGCCGGCGCCCGAAGTCCTGCAGATCGCCTATCAGGCCCTGCACACCGTTCTTTTCCAGGTAGTCCGCCGCGCGACGGCCCCCGTCGGCGGCCTGGGCTGCCAGGCTGCGGGCCGGGGAGTCACCCGAGGCGTTCTCCGCCATCCCGGCAAGATCATCGGCCCACTGCCGCACGGTTGTGGCCAGACGCTCCATCTGCCCTTGGCCCTCGTCCACCGCGCGCTGCCGCAGATCACGTATCGCACTGCCTGCCTGCTGGCGTGCCTCACCGGCAACCGCTTTGGCCTGCTCGGCCACAGTACCGGCGACCTCACCGACCGCCTGCCCGGTCCGATCGGCCGCGGCCGACGCCTGTTCCTTCGCCGCCTGCCCCGTCTGCTGAACACGACCGCCGTCGCTCATAAGCCATTCCTCCTTCGGTGCCCGAAAACGGCCGACGGAGTCGGCTCGTCCGGATTCACGTCAGGAGGGCGAGTACCCCACGTGTCCATGCAAAACAGTCATTGCCTGTTGGGCCTGGCGAGCGACGGCGGCAGCGATCACCAGGTCTTCAGTAGAGTGCCTTGAGGCCCTCGCGTGTACGAAGGCACGGGGAAGAGCAGGTGGCCTCTGTGTCTCTCCTGGCTGGTGGTCCGATTCAGGGACGGGCAGCGGCAGGAGCTGTTTGCCGCTGGGCGCAGCCACAGACTGCGGATGGGACCGATGCCAGCCGGGCCAAAGATCTGATTGAGCCTCGACATCAGCCTCGACGCGACAAGACGCATCTGTGTAGCCCATGCCTGCGAATCGGCGCGTGCGTGCAGTGCGCCGGTCGTCTCGTTGAAGTGGGTGATGGAGACGTGCCGAGCGATCTGGGGAACCGCTTCCTCCCACAGGGAGACCACCACGGGAGAGACGGGGAGCCAGCCGGACTTTCGCTCCACCAGATCGGCAAGTGCCTTGCCGATGAGCACCGGTGAGCTGTTGCGCCGCCACCGGCCCCGTGTGGGAGCGATACGGCGCCTGGAGGCGGCGGCCCCACGGCGTCGCGCGTCTTCCTTCGCCGCTCTCAAGGTGGCGGCAGCAAGATCCTCGGTCCGGGCAGGCTGATCGGATTCATTCAGGGTGGTCACCACGCCCCTTCCATCTACCGGCCGGCGGCCGAGGCCGCGAGGGGCGCCGGCCTGTGGATGCGATGCGATCAGGTCGGGTTCAGCGGGGTGATGCCCGTTCCCGCGTACAGATCGGGCTCAAGTGACAAAACCGTGAGCGGCTCACCCGCCTTGACCGCCTGCCAGGCGATTGCCGCCGCGTGAGCCACTGGCCAGTCCACGTTTCTCCAGTCCATCGCATCCACGGCGTGCTCTGTGCTGAAGGGGACGTTCTCCGCGAAGCGCAGCGACGCGGCGTGCTTGCCCGCTCCTGCAACCTGACGCTCGGCAGCGAGGACGGACAGCGACGGGACCAGGACGCGACCGGTGCCTCGCGACGCCTCGATGTACAGGCCGGTGAAGAACGGGTCCGCCCGATAGAGGGCGGTCAACGCGGTGTGGTCCAGGACGGCCGTCACATTCATGCGGCGGCGCTGCCCTGATGGGCGCGGATCTTCGCCCAGGCGTCTTGGCCGGCCTGCTCGACCTGCTCGGTGTACTCGACGCCGAGCTCCGAAGCCGCCTCGAGGGCGCGCTGCTCCCGCTCGGCAGCCGTGAGCTCGCGGGTAGCGAGCTCCTCCAGCAGCTCCGTGATCGTGGTGCCGCGCTCGTCCGCGAGGATGCGCAGCCTGTCGCGCACCTCTTCGCTGGTCTTGATACTCGTCGGCTTACTCATGGCGACGATTCTACCGCCGGTAGAACACATCAGTCCGCCCCTCGCGCTCCTTTGTGGCGCGGCGGGTAGCCGATCGGCGCCGGGCCTCACGGTGGCCGAGGAAGGAGCGCCGAGCCGATGGACCTGCTGCGGTGATCTTGGCCGGCTGGGTCGCGGGCGGGTGGGCGCAGTCGTAGACAGGACATGAGCGAGCGAGTACACGTACGGCGGCGATCCTCGGGACATCCCGGGCTGACATGCCGCCGCCCTGACCGAGGGCGGATCGATGGTGCTGCGTCCTCCGGTGGAGCCGATGCTGGCCCAGGCCCGGGAATCGGTGCCGGGACCGGGCGTGCTGCCCGGTGGGCTGGCGTTCGAGGCGAAGTTCGACGGCTACCGCGCCCTGCTGTTCACCCCCAACCGTGCCGGCGGTGCGGTGCTGCTGCAGTCGCGGCGCGGCAGCCTGATCCAAAGGCACTTCCCCGATCTGGTCGCCGCGGCGCGGCAGTCCGGACGGCCTGGTCCTCGATGGCGAGCTGGTGGTGTGGTCGGGGGACCGGTTGTCGTTCGAGGCGCTGCAGCGCCGCGCGGTGTCGGGCGCGCGCACCGTTGACGACCTGGCCACCAGGATGCCGGCGCACTTCATCGCCTTCGACGTCCTCCAGGCCGACGGCCAAGAGCTGCTCACCGAGCCGTACCAGCGGCGCCGCGATGCTCTGGAGAACCTCTTCCAGGAGCACGGTCTGACGCCGCCGTGGACGCTGTGCCCGATGACGACCGACCCGGCGCTCGCGCAGGAGTGGCTCACCTCGTGGACCCGCGTCCCGGGTGTGGAAGGCGTCGTCATCAAGGGGCTTCGGCAGCGGTATGTGCCGGGTGCCCGGGCCTGGTTCAAGGTCCGGCGCCGCGAGACGACCGAGGCCGTCATCGGCGCGGTCACCGGCAGCCTGGCCCGGCCGCAACTCCTCGTCCTCGGACGCTACGACACCGACCACCGGCTGCGCCCGGTGGGCCGCACCACGCCGCTGCGGCCGGATGCCGCCCGGCAGCTCGCCGACCACCTCACCACCTCCGGCCCCGGGCATCCGTGGACCGGGGTGCAGTTCAGCGTCACCTGGGGCAGCCGCGAGGTCCTCGACCCGATTCTTGTCCTCCCAATCGTCGTCGCGGAGGTGAGTGCCGACACCGCCATCGACCGCGGCGCCTGGCGCCACCCACTGCGCTACGTGCGCCTGCGCCCAGGAGCGTGGGTCGGTAATGGCCCAGCCGACGAGCGGTTGTGGATCGGCTGATGGCCGGTCGCGGCCGTTTGTTCGGGCCCGGTGCCGCAGTGGTGGGCTCGGTGGGCCGTTGTTCAGGGGGCTCTGTCCGGGCCGTCAGGCTCGGGCGGCGGCCAGCCCGGCGGTTCCGGCGTACCGGAAGATCTTGCGGAGGTTGTGGCAGGCCGCCAGCAGTCGCCATTCGCCACGGGCCCCGTTCGCACCGCGCAGGAGCAGTTCACGGCCATCCTGGCAGGTCATAATCTGGCCGAATACGGGTTCGACGATGGCCTTGCGGCGGCTGTAGGCGGCGCGGCCGGGTTTGGTCCGCAGCTTGCGGGCCATGCGCTCACGGGCCGTGGCGTCCTGTGGGATGCGCCCGCGCGGTGCGGCGCTGACCTGCTCGTCGTGGGTCAGACGACCGGTGGCCATGAACGTGTCGGTGCCGTGCTCTTCCTTGCGGTCGGCCGCGGCCGCGAGGTTCGCCTCGGAGCAGTACCCTGCGTCGACCAGCGCCTGCTTGGGATGGATACCGGTGTTCGCGGCGGACTGGTCGAGCATCATGGTGTAGTTCAGCACGTCCGAGGGGTTCGTCGTCACATCGGCGGCGGTGATGATTTGGTGCGCGCCGTCCACGACGGCCTGGGCGTTGTAGGCCTGGATGTAGGCCCCGTCGCTGTTCTGAGCTGCACCCAGTTTCGTGGAGTCCCTGATGCCAGGGTTACGATCCTGGCGAAGGAGATCCATGGCCAGCGCCGCCGCATTCCTCTGCGCCAGGTGCAGCGACTGGGTGAAGATCCCGGCCAGGGCGTCCAGGTGCCGGGCCCGGAACCTGGATATCGACCGGTAATCCGGGCTGGCCCCGGCGGCCAGGTAGCGGAAGACCACATCATCGGTGTACTTGCGCTCGATCGCCCGCGACGAGCGCACCCCGGTTGTGTAGCCGTAGATCAACAGCTGGACCATCAGACGCGGGTCATACGGCGGGAACCCGCGCTTCTCGGTGTAGGACGCCAGGATCGGGGCCAGGTCCAGGACCTCGTCGACCAACTCGGCGACGAACCGCGCCAGATGGTCCTGCGGCAACCACTCATCCAGCGACGGCGGCAGCAACATCATCTGATCGGGGACGAACACCCGGAACGTCTTCTTCACCGGCACCGTCGGCGCGGTCTGCGGCTCAACCACCGCCGCCGGATCCACCTCGAACAGGCCATCCCCACCAGACATACCAGGATTCTTCCATACGGAAGATCACGAACAGGAGGCGGCGTCGGGCTCAACTGCTTGATTGACCGCCAATGTCCGCGGCCAGCGCCGCGTAGATGTACTCGCTGCCCCAGCGATCCCCGTCGAGGTCGTTTTCGACCAGGTGCGCCTCCCGACGCATCCCGAGGCGCTCACAGACCCGCACAGACCCGGTGTTCTCCACATCCAGCCGTGCGTAGAGCCGGTGCACGCCCAGCGTGTCGAAGGCAAACCCGGCCAGCGCCGCGGCCGCCTCGGTTGCGTAGCCGTGCCCCTGGTGACGTGGATCGAGAGTCCAGCCGATCTCGGCCTGGGCGGCGCGGGCATCGGCCAGGGCGAGGCTCACCTCGCCAAGGACGCCGGGCTCATCGCGTCGGCAGACAGCGAGCGCCAGCTTGTCCCCGTCGGCGCGCCAGGCCGTCTGCGCCGCGCGCTCGGCGGCAACCTGCTCGCTGCGCTCCTGCGTGTGCGCCGGCCGGTACAAGTAGCGTGCCACGCTTGGCAGGCTCTGGTAGGCGTACAGGTCGTCGGCGTCGCCGGGAGTGAACAGACGCAGTGACAACCGGGCCGTGGTCAACGGCAGCAGCGAGGCGACGTCCATGCGGACCTCCGGGACGCGGATGTGGATCAAGATGCGGACTGATTTTCGCATCACGACTGCCCGCCAGCCATGCCTTTTCAACAGCAGCGCCCGACAGCCCCACTCCCGCGAGGCTCGGCATTCCAGGAGTTGTTTACTGACCCACGCTCCTAGACGTCACCACAGACGACGTGCCGCCGTTCGGCGAAGGCACGACGCCCGCCGCCGGCTGACGACCCGCGGCCCGGCCGCGGGTCAACAAATTCGAACAGGCGTATGGTGTCGTCATGGCCGACAGCGACTTCCCCGATGACCTCCTGGCCGCTCAAACCCGCCTGCACCAGGCCACAGCAGAGCTCGCCGCCCTGTGCCGCACCCTGCCCTGGTCAGTGGAGCCCATGGACGGCTGGCCCGGGACCGAGCACCCGCACACCGGTGAAGTGACCGGCGGGCGGGAGCCGAGCCCCGGATGGACTGAGGAGCAGAAGCAGGCGGTGAAGCGTCTGCGGATGGAGTGCACGGACCTGGCGGTCCGTATTGCTGCGCACCCGCACTGGGAGACCGTGGAGGCTGAGAAGCGTCTCGAGGAGCGGATGCGGCTGAAGCAGGCCACCCTGCTGGCCGCGGCGCCCGTCGCCAACGTCGACACGGCCGCCTGACGCACACCAGACGAGCATCGCCATGTCCGAGACCATGCCCGAGCTGTCGCGCCTCCAGAAGCTGCGCGTCGTGGAGGAGTACCAGGCGTACCAGCTCGAGCGGACCCGGGCCGCCATCAGCGAGCTGGAGGCGGAACGCGATCGAGTCCGTGAACGCCAGGATCCGGCGGGCGGTCAAGGCCCGTGGGCACTTCCCGAACGAGACCGCCGCCCTGAAGTGCGTCTACATGGCCATCATGTCGCTCGACCCCACAGGCAAGGGCCAGGCCCGCTGGACCATGCGCTGGAAGACCGCCCTGAACGCCTTCGACATCACCTTCGACGGCCGCCTCTCCGCCGCTCGCCAGTAACCCCA
>NZ_JBKFFO010000039.1:0-19677 GCF_046506645.1 Streptomyces sp. 5K101
ACGTCGTGGCGCGGGCATCGACGACCGGCTGCGGTCCCGGACCGCCGGACGGCCTCAGCGGGCGAGCACCTGCTCCGTTCCCGGACCGCCGGGCGATCTCGGCGCGCGAGCACCGGCCTCGTACTCAGGCCGCCGGGCGGTCTCAGCGCGTGAGCACCGGCTCCGGCTCGCCTTCCTGCGCATCGTCCGCCCGCTCGGCCGTCTTCTCGACCGGCTCCGGGGCGTCGTCCGCCGCGCCCGCCTCCAGGTGCTGTTTCGGCCGCGCCGGCAGGGCGAACATCACCAGGAAGATCGCGCCGAGCACCGCCGCCACCCACCACAGCGAGTACTGGAAGGCCTCGGCGAACGCCCGGCCCGCCGTGCCCGGCGCGAGGCTCTCCTCGTCGATCGTGCCGAAGAAGACCACCGACACCAGGCCGAGACCGAGCGCGTTGCCCATCTGGCCGGTCGTGTTGATCAGGCCCGACGCCGAACCGGCGTGCTCGCGCGGCACCTCCGAGAGCACCGCGTCCGTGAGCGGCGCGACGATCAGGCCCATGCCCACGCCCATGACGACCAGCGGCAGGATCATCTGCCAGGGGGCGATGGCCGTGCCGTACCGGTCCACCTCCCAGATGTAGATCAGCAGACCGGCGGCCATCGTCACCGCGCCCGCCTGCAGCACCTTCCGCCCGAAGCGCGGCACCAGCAGCTGCACCGACATCCCCGCCGCCGCCGAGACGGCGATGGAGAACGGAACGCCGGTCAGGCCGGCCTTCAGCGGGCTCCAGCCGAGTCCGATCTGCATGTACAGCGTCCAGACCAGGAAGAAGATGCCCAGCACCACACCGAACGTCAACTGTACGGCGATGCCCGCGGCGAAGCTCTTCACCTTGAACAGCGACAGCTCGACCAGCGGGGAGCCGTCCTTGCGGGTCTTGTGCCTCTCGTACGCCACGAACACGGCGAACACCAGGGGGCTGGCCGCCATGCACAGGTGGCCCCACAGCGGCCAGTCCAGCTCACGCCCGCGGGTGAGCGGGTAGATCAGCATGAGCAGCCCGAGGGTGACCAGGGCGACGCCGACGAGGTCGAGCCGGAGCGCCTTCGGGGCACGGGACTCGGTGATGAACTTCCGTCCGAGGATCAGACCGGCGATACCGACCGGAAGGTTGATCAGGAAGATCGGGCGCCATTCGAGGCCGAAGAGGTTCCACTGGGTCAGCAGCGCGCCGAGCAGCGGCCCGGAGACCGCCCCGAGTCCGACGACCGCGCCGAACAGGCCGAACACCTTGCCGCGTTCGTGCGCCGGGAAGGTGACGTGCACGATCGCGAGGACCTGGGGCACCATCATGGCCGCCGCGGTGCCCTGCAGGAGCCGGGAGGCGACCAGCATCTCCTCGTTGGGCGCGAACCCGCAGAGAGCGGAGGCGACCGTGAATCCGGCGATGCCGATCAGGAACAGCCGCCGACGGCCGTAGATGTCACCGAGCCGGCCGCCCGTGATCAGACCGGCGGCGAAGGCGAGCGCGTACCCGGCGGTGATCCACTGGATCGCGCCGAACGAGGCGCCGAGGTCCCGTTCGATGCTGGGGATCGCGATGTTGACGATGGTGACGTCGACGAGGTCCATGAAGGCCGCGGTCATGACGATGGCAAGGGCGATCCATCGCCTGCGGTCCGATGCCGTACTCGTTACGGCGGGCTGCTGTGAACTCATACGAGGATTCTGGCGCTCGTATAGGTCAGATCATGTCCTAGATGCGCGCCATCCTGGAATGCATGACGGACACTCCGGCACGACTCCTCAACCTGCTCTCGCTCCTCCAGACCCCGCGGGAATGGCCCGGCAGCGAACTCGCCGACCGCCTCGGCGTCAGCCCGCGCACGATCCGGCGCGACATCGACCGGTTGCGGGACCTCGGCTATCCGGTGGAGGCGACCAAGGGCGCGGTCGGCGGATACCGCCTGGTCGCGGGCGCCGCGATGCCGCCCCTCCTGCTGGACGACGAGGAGGCGGTGGCCATCGCGGTCGGCCTGCGGGCGGGTGCGGGCCACGCCATCGAGGGCATCGAGGAGGCCTCGGTGCGGGCCCTGGCCAAACTGGAACAGGTGCTTCCGTCCCGGCTGAGGCACCGCGTGACCACCCTTCAGGCGGCGACGCTCCCGCTGGCCAGGGGCGACGGCGCCACCATCGATCCGCAGACGCTGACGGTCATCGCGGGAGCCGTCACCGGGCGCGAGCGGCTGCGCTTCGCCTACCGCGCGGGCGACGGCGCGGAGACGCGCCGGCAGGTCGAGCCGTACCGGCTCGTGTCGACGGGGCGCCGGTGGTACCTCGTCGCGTACGACCTCCTGCGCGAGGACTGGCGCACGTTCCGTGTGGACCGGGTGACGGAGCCGTTCGCCACCGGGGCGCGGTTCGCTCCGCGGGAGGCTCCGGTGGGGGACGCGGCGGAGCTGCTGAGCCACACGATGTCGCGGCAGCAGCAGGAACACGACGTGGACGTGAGCTTCCGCGCTTCGGCGTCGTTCGTGGCGGCGCGGCTGCCCGACCACCTGGGCACGCCCGTCCCGACGAGCGAGGACACGTGCCGGCTGCGGACGCGGTCGGCGGACTCGGTGGAGTGGCTGGCGCTGCGACTGGCGCTGGTCGACTGCGAGTTCACGGTGCACGGCCCGCAGCCGCTGCGGGATTACGTGACGGACCTGGCAACCCGCCTGACCAGGTCCACGGCCTGACATGTGCGCTCACGCCGACACCCACCCCCGGACGACCCTCCCCGTGCGCTCACGCGCGCAGTGGACGGCCCCGGACGTGCGGCGGCGGACGGTCCTGGTGGATGCCAGGACCGTCCGCCACTTGCCCTCGTCCGCCCCCGGCGGACTAGGCCGCCGCGTCGAAGCCCGTGTCGCGGGCCATGCGCTTCAGCTCCAGCAGCGCGTGCTTCTCGATCTGACGGATCCGCTCGCGCGTCAGGCCGTGCTCCTTGCCGACCTCTGTCAGCGTGCGCTCCCGGCCGTCCTCGATGCCGTACCGCATACGGATGATCGAGGCGGTGCGGTGGTCGAGCCTGCCGATCAGGTCGTCGAGCTCCTCGCTGCGCAGCAGCGTGAGCACCGACTGCTCCGGCGACACCGCCGAGGTGTCCTCCAGCAGATCGCCGAACTGCGTCTCGCCGGCGTCGTCCACGGACATGTTCAGGCTGACCGGGTCACGGGCCCAGTCCAGGACGTCGGTGATGCGCTCCGGCGTCGAGCCCAGCTCCTCCGCGATCTCGGCTGCCTCCGGCTCCCTGCCGTGCTCCCTGCTGAACTCGCGCTGGACGCGGCGGATGCGGCCCAGCTCCTCCACCAGGTGGACGGGAAGCCGGATGGTGCGGGACTGGTCGGCTATGGAACGGGTGATCGCCTGGCGGATCCACCACGTGGCATACGTGGAGAACTTGAAGCCCTTCGCGTAGTCGAACTTCTCGACCGCGCGGACCAGGCCCGCGTTCCCCTCCTGGATCAGGTCGAGCAGGGGCAGTCCGCTGCGCGGATAGCGCCGGGCGACGGCCACGACGAGGCGCAGGTTGGACCGGATGAAGACATCCTTCGCCCGCTCGCCGCCCGCGGCGAGTGCTTCCAGCTCCTCACGCGTGGCTCCGCCGGCCTCGCTCTGCACCTCTCCGTCGAGGATCTGGCGGGCGTACACCCCCGCCTCGATGGTCTGGGACAGCTCGACCTCCTTGGCGGCGTCGAGCAGTGGCGTGCGCGCGATCTCGTCGAGGTACATGCCGACCAGGTCGCGGTCGGCGATCTCCCCGCCCACGGCGCGAACGCTGCTCGCCCTGTCGGTCCCACCCCCGGAGCCGGAGACCTGAGAGATGTCCCCGGCGTCGGACTGGCGACGGGCGACGGCACGGGTTGCCATGCGAGCTCCCTTGCTGAGTAGGTCACGACACCCTCCCGGGTGCCCTGCATCCGAAGGAAACAACGACTGGAATCCGGACAGAATTCCCATCAGGTGCATCGATTTCCGCGATCATGCAGTACCCTGTGCCGCCACCCACGAGGGCGGACGGATGTCGTCGGAGCGCAGGGACGTGCAGGTCAGGGCGGGCGTGGAGGTCGATCTGAGCCCCCTGCCGGCATCTCCCACCACTGCGCCCGTGAGACCGCCGTCACATTCCCCACCACCGAATCCACCCCCGGACCACGTCGTCCGCGGCTGCACTCCCACCCTGAAGACGGCCCGCACCGCCTTCTGGTTGCGTTGTGGGCGCGCCTCAGCCGAACTGCACGGAGCGCTTGGCGAGCCCCATCCAGAAGCCGTCGATCACGCTCCGGCCGGTCTCCAGTTCGTCCTGCGCAGCGCCCAGCGTGACGAACAGCGGGGCGAAGTGCTCCGTGCGCGGGTGGGCGATGCGGCCTGCGGGGGCCTTGTTCTCGAAGTCCAGCAGGGCGTCCACGTCGGCGGCGGCCAGCGCCCGCCGCCCCCAGTCGTCGAACTCGGCCGACCAGCCCGGCGTCCCCGCGTGCCGCAGTGCCGCCAGATTGTGGGTGAAGAAGCCGCTGCCGACGATCAGTACGCCCTCGTCCCGCAGCGGGGCGAGCCGTCGCCCGATGTCCAGGAGCCGCGCGGGGTCTAGCGTCGGCATGGCGATCTGGAGGACGGGGACGTCGGCGCCGGGGAACATCTCGACGAGCGGGACGTACGCGCCGTGGTCGAGGCCGCGGTCCGGGACGTCCTGCACCGGCGTGCCGGCGCGGCGGAGCAACTTGCGGACGGAGTCGGCGAGTTCAGGGGCGCCGGGAGCCGCGTAGCGCACCTGGTAGTAGTGCTCGGGGAAGCCCCAGAAGTCGTAGACGAGAGGGACGGTCGCGGTCGCGCCGAGCGCGAGCGGGGCCTCCTCCCAGTGCGCGGAGACGACGAGGATCGCCCTGGGGCGCGGCAGTCCGGTGGACCAGGCCGCGAGCTCGCCGGGCCAGACCGGGTCGTCGGCGAGCGGCGGGGCGCCGTGGGACAGATAGAGGGCGGGCATGCGCTCCGCGGCAGGGCTGGCGTTCATGGCGGCTGACTCCAGGACTTCATTGAACTTTCAAGTTCAGCTCACGACACTACTCCAGCGGGCCATTTAGTTCAACATTCAAGAATGGGTCCGTACGGTCGTACAGTGGGATGCATGAACACGGCATCCATGGGCGACAGCGAGTCCGAGCCGCGCTGGCTGACCGAGGAGGAACAGCGCGTCTGGCGTTCCTACCTGCATGCCACCACTCTCTTCGAGGACCATCTCGACCGCCAGCTGCAGCGGGACGCGGGCATGCCACACATCTACTACGGCCTGCTCGTCCAGCTCTCCCAGGCACCGCGCCGCCGCCGCAGGATGACCGAACTCGCGATCGACGCGAAGATCACCCGCTCCCGGCTCTCGCACGCCATCGCCCGCCTGGAGAAGAACGGCTGGGTGCGCCGCGAGGACTGCCCCTCCGACCGGCGCGGCCAGAACGCCGTGCTCACGGACGAGGGCTTCGAGGTCCTCAAGCGGGCGGCGCCCGGGCACGTGGAGGCGGTGCGCCAGGCGATGTTCGACCGGCTCACGTCCGAACAGGTGCGGCAGCTGGGCGAGATCATGCAGCTGATGGCCGAGGGGCTGCAGCCGCAGGACACGGGCGCGGACCTGCCCTGGCTGCGCTGAGCGGACCCGTCACCGCTGCCCGGCCCGGCCCGCACGCATTCGTACACCGGCAGGCAGGAGCCCGGCTGGTACACGGGCAGGGGCCCGCCCCGGGTCGATCATCCGGGCCGGGCCCCTGCCGCGTGGCCTCTCGCGTACGCCTCAGTGCGCGACGACGGGAATCCTGACCTCGTCCTCGGCGCCGTCACCCGCACCCGAACCCGCGGTGGGCGAAACGGCCCCCGGGCGCCCGGAGTTGATGAACGTCGCGGCGATCGTGGCCGAGACGGCCAGGATGCCGACCGCCCACCAGATCGCGGACGAGAAGCCGTGCACCATGCCCTGGAGCTCCAGCAGCTTCGGGTCGGCCGCACCGGCCGCGTGCGAGGCGATGTACGAGGTCGTGGCGGACGCGGCGATCGTATTCAGCAGCGCCGTCCCGATCGCCCCGCCGACCTGCTGCGAGGTGTTGACCATCGCGGAGGCGACACCGGCGTCGGCCGGGTTCACGCCGTACGTGGACAGGGACATGGCCGGCATGAACGCCGTACCCATACCGAGGCCCAGCAGCAGCTGCGCGGGCAGGATCAGGCCGACGTACGAGCTGTCGACCTCCAGCTGCGTCAGCATCAGCATGCCGACGGCGGCGACGACGAAGCCGGGCGCCATCAGCAGCCGCGGCGGCACACGGGTCATCAGACGGGCGCCGATCTGGGTCGAGCCCGTGATCATGCCCGCGATCATCGGCAGGAACGCGAAGCCGGTCCTGACCGGGGAGTACCCCTTCACGACCTGCAGGTAGAACGTCAGGAAGAGGAACAGCCCGAACATCGCGATGATCGCGAGGCCCAGCGAGAGGTAGACACCGCCCCGGTTGCGCTCGGTCAGGACGCGCAGCGGCAGCAGCGGCGAGCTGACCTTGGCCTCCGTGGCGACGAAGGCGGCGAGCAGCACCGCGGAGGCGACGAACATGGCCACGGTCAGGCCGTCGGACCAGCCCGCGGACTCGGCGCGGGTGAAGCCGTAGACCAGCGCGACCAGACCCAGGGTGGACAGGACGACGCCGGGGATGTCGAGCGACGAGCGGTTCCGCGCGCCCTCCGGTTCGCGGATGACGACGTACGCGCCGACCGCCGCGATGATCGCGAACGGGATGTTGACGAAGAACGTCCAGCGCCAGTTGAGGTACTCGGTGAGGAAGCCGCCGAGGATGAGCCCGACCGCGCCACCGCCACCGGCGATCGCGCCGTAGATGCCGAACGCCTTGGCGCGCTCCTTGGCGTCGGTGAACATCACCGCGAGCAGCGAGAGCGCGGCGGGCGCGAGCAGCGCGCCGAACACACCCTGCAGGGCGCGGGCGCCGAGCATCATCGCCTCGCCGGTCGCCGCGCCGCCGAGCGCGGAGGCGGCGGCGAAGCCGAGCAGGCCGACGACGAAGGTCCGCTTGCGGCCCCACAGGTCGGCGATGCGACCTCCGAAGAGCAGCAGACCGCCGAAGGCGAGGGCGTAGGCGGTGATGACCCACTGCCGGTTGGCGTCGGAAATGCCCAGGTCCTGCTGGGCGGTGGGGAGCGCGATGTTCACGATCGTCGCGTCGAGGACCACCATGAGCTGGGCGAGGGCGATGAAGACCAGAGCTTTCCAGCGGCTCGGGTCCGGCAGGGATATGTCGGGTGTTCCGGTTGTTTTCGGCATGGGTCTGGCCACCTAAGGAGTACGAGAGGTCACGCGAGGTGCGTCATGGCGTCAAAAGGCCCGCGGGGAGGGGGTCTCGGCGTTGAGACCCCGGAAGCGGGGTGAAGTCATCGGCCGGGTCGGGCCCGGCCTGGCACCGCCGGATCGACACGCGGGTGACCGCGAGGCGATGGCGCTGCCGGAATCGGCGCTACGGCGTCAGGAGCTGCTCCGCAGGTCTTCGAGGGTGGCGGCCGCGCCGGGCAGTTCGGAGCGTGCGGGCGCTTCGAGGCCGTCCAGGAACAGCTGCAGATGACGGTGGACGAACCGGTCCATGTTCGGGCACGCGGTGCCCGGCAGGGGCCGGGTGAGCTGGGAGAGAGCGACCATCAGGTCCCCGACCGCGACGTCACCGCGCATCCTGCCCGCCGCCTGGGCCCGCTCGACGAGCCCGCGTACGGCCTCGTCCAGGAGCTCGCGTCCGGTGTGCAGGTCCGGATGGTCGGAGTCGAAGGCTCCGGAGAGCATCGGGCACAGGGCGCCGATGCGCTCGTCGGCCGCCTCGTGGACGAACCGGCGCAGGGCGGCGAACGAGTCGGCCTCCTCGGCCGCCGCCGTCATCGCCCGCTCGGTGGTACGGGACATCACGGAGACGACGACCTCGCGAACGAGGACCGCACGGTCGGGGAAATGGCGGTAGAGCGTGGCGTTGCCGACGCCGGCGCGACGGGCGATCTCGTCCAGCGGGACCTCGGGCCCGTACTCGACGAACATCTCCCGCGCGGCCGACACGATCCGCTCGCGGTTCCGCAGGGCGTCGGCCCGCGGACGCGGCGCGCTGCGCGTTTCGGTGGCGGCGGGGCTCACGACCACTCCTTCCGGTCGTCTGTGGATCCGGCTCCTGCTGCTCGACGGGCCTCGTCGGTCTCGACGGGGCCTCGCCCAAGCGGGGATCCGATCCCCGTTTGGCGGGACACCGATGCAAACGGGGAGAGGTTCCCCGGTTATTTCCCCTCCCGGATGTGAGCTGAGCCACTTCTGCCGGGATCGAACGTGCGGCCCGGGAAATACGCACGATCGGCCCACCCTGACGCGCGAGCGGCCGCAGGCCGCCACAGGCTGACGGAGAAAGCGCAGCGAGGGTCCGGCCTGCTGCCGCGGACCCGAAGGCGAACGCATGCAGCAGCCCCGCCACCGGATACGCACACGGAGCAGCCACCGCCGGCTCGGCGGCCTCGCCGCGCTCGCCGCCCTCACCCTCGCGGCGCTGGCCACGGCGAGTTCCACGATTCCCGCGCCGTCCAAGGCGTCGGCGGGACCGGTGGCCGCTCCGGACGCTCCCGGGCTCGGGCCCTGCCGCATTCCCTCGGTGACCGGCGTGCAGATGTCGGAGGGCGTGCCCACCCCGCCCGGCTACACCCGGTCCACCGGCGAGATCAGCGCCCTCAACCTCATGATCGATTTCTCGGACGCGGTGGGCGAGGGGCCGGCGCTCGACCGCCTGGCGGAGTTCTTCCCCCAGACCTCCAAGTGGTTCCGCACCAGCTCGTACGGCCGGCTCAGCTACCGTCCCCACGCCCCGGTGACGGACTGGCTGCGGATGCCGCTGCCGTTCGCGGCGTACGGGATAGACCGCGGGTCACCGTACGAGCCGGGCTACCGCAAGCTCGTCGAGGACCTCGTGAAGGTCGCCGACGCGAAGGTCGACTTCAGCCGGTACGACCTGATCAACGTCCTCGTCACGCCCAACGCCGGCCCGTCCGCCCTCGACACCGTCCTGTCCGTGACCTTCTCCGGCAACGACGAGGCGCCGTACGCGGACGGGGTGCCGCTGGCCAACGCGTCCTTCGTCTACAGCAGGCAGGACGACGGCTCGGGATCGTACGACCGGACCGGCTACCGGGTCCTGCCGCACGAGAACGGCCACGTCTTCGGCCTGCCCGACCTCTACACCGCGCAGGGCGGGGGCGCCGTGGGCCACTGGGACATCATGTCCGAGGACTGGGGCGCCAACAACGACCTGCTGGGCTGGCACAAGTGGAAGCTGGGCTGGCTCGACAACGACCAGGTCCGCTGCGCCTCCGCGCCGGGCACGGCGGAGTACGCGCTCACCCCGCTCGCCGCCACGGGCGGCTCCAAGCTGGTGGTCGTGCCGCTGACCGAGGACAGCGGGTACGCGGTGGAGGTACGGACCCGGGCGGGCAACGACGCGGCCGTGTGCGAGCCGGGCGTGCTGATCTACCGGGTGAAGTCGAGCGTGGACACGGGCCGGGGCCCGGTGACGGTCATGGACAGCCAGGCCGGCAGCGGTGGCTGCACGCGCAGCCCCAACGTCCACGCGGAACTGTCCGACGCGCCGTACCGGCCCGGCCAGACGTTCACGGACGCCGGGAACGGGGTGCGCGTCTCGGTGGTGCGCAAGGAGAAGGGCGACGTGTACCGGGTGCGGGTCACTCGCTCCTGAGCCGGCTTGCGCGTGCTTCACGCGGCTCCCGTACATCAGGCGGCCCCCGTACATCAGGCGGCTGTGAACCCCGCCCTCAGCTCCCTCTTCAGAATCTTCCCCGTGGGATTGCGCGGCAGCGGCTCGGCGCGCAGCACCACATGCGCGGGCACCTTGAACGCGGCGAGCGCCTTGCCGACGTGCGCCCGCAGCTCCTCGGCGTCCGCCGTGGCGCCGGGCCGCAGCTGCACGACGGCCGCGACCTCCTCCCCGAGCACCGGATGCGGCACCCCGAGGACGGCGGCGTCGGCGACATCGGGATGGTCGTGCAGGACACCCTCCACTTCGACGCAGTACACGTTCTCGCCGCCGCGGATGACCATGTCCTTGATCCGGTCGACCACACTGACGCGCCCGTCCCGGACGGTCGCGAGGTCGCCGGTCCTGAACCAGCCGTCGCGGAACGCCTCCGCGGTCGCACGCTCGTCGCGCCAGTAGCCCCGGCAGACGCCCTGGCCGCGCAGCCAGAGTTCGCCGACCGCGCCCTCGGGCAGCGGCTCGCCGTTCGGCCCGGCGATGCGGACCTCGACGGCGGGCGCGGGGCGGCCGACGCTGCCGGGGTGCGCGCGGTAGGCGTCGCCGAAGTTCGCCAGGACTCCCCCGCTGGTCTCGGTGAGCCCGTAACCGTTGCGCGGCTCGATCCGCCGCCCGTACGCGGCGGTCAGCCGCTCCACCAGGCCGGGCGGGGCGGCGGCCCCGCCGGTGCTCAGGTTGGTGAGAGTCTCCAGTCCGGAGCCCGCCCGCTCGGCTGCGTCCAGCAGCTGCAGTGCGGTGGTCGGCACACCGGAGTAGTGGGTGACCCGGTGGCGCTCGACGAGTGCGAGCGCCTGGCCGGCGTCCCACTTGCGCATCAGGACGAGGGTGCCGCCGACGCCCATCATCGCGTAGAGCGTCGTGAACGCCGCGACGTGGAAGAAGGGGAAGGTCATCAGCGTGACGGGGGCCGGCCCCCGGCCCGGCACCAGGCCGCGCCCGAGCGCGGCGGCGGTGGCGTGGTACCGCGGATGCACGGTGGCCCCGGCCTGCGCGAGGTGCGTGGCGACGGCGCCCTTGGAACGGCCGGTGGTCCCCGACGTGTAGATGATGGTGGCGTCGCTCTCCGCCGCCACGTCCACGGCGGGCGGCGCGGCGAGCGAGTCGGGCGCGTCGAGGTCCTCGTACCGCTCGACGCCGTCGTCGGTCGCGCCGGCGTGGTGGAAGACGACGGTCCGGACGCGGTTCGCCCGCCGCCACGCCTCCACGCGGGGCAGCCGCTCGCCGTCGACGAGGAGCACGGCGGGGGTGCAGTCGTCGAGCGCGTACGCGAGCTCGTCCTCCGTCCACCAGGCGTTGAGCGGCACGGCGACGAGCCCGGCCAGCTGCGCCGCCCAGAAGGCGATCTGCCACTCGGGGTGGTTGCGCATGGCGATGGCGGCCCGGTCGCCGGGCCGCAGCCCGTGGACGTCGCTGAAGCGGCAGGCGAGGGCGCAGGCGGCGGCGAAGAACTCCCCGTACGTGTACGTCCGGCTCTCGGCGATCAGGAAGGGCCGCTCCCCGTACGCCCACGTGGCCTCGACGAACTCCCGCAGTGTGCGCGGACCCGTCGCGTACTGCAGCGCACCGTCCTCGCCCCGCACGACGGCGAAGGGCGCCCCCGGAGCGGTGAGCCCGTCGCGCACGGCATCGGACGTCTCGGGCAGCGACACGGCTCGCCCCTCTCCAAGCGCTCGCTCAGTACGCCGGCGACGCTATGCCGCCCCCTGCACCCCGTCAAGGCCGGACCGGCCCGACCGCACGGGCGTGAGCAGGCCAGAGGGGAATGCCCACCGGGCCGGAGGGCTTATCCGCTAGGCTAGGCGCCGGATCTCACGCAGATCCACGCCTTCGTAGCTCAGGGGATAGAGCACCGCTCTCCTAAAGCGGGTGTCGCAGGTTCGAATCCTGCCGGGGGCACAACGCATTACGCCGCTGACCTGGGGTTTCCTCCCAGGGAGGCGCCCTATTCGGCCTCGGACTCCTCGTCCGGGGCCGTTTGCGTGAGCGGTGCGTGAGCGGATGAGTCGCCAGGCCCCGATATTCCTCCCGACGGATCAGCACCATCCGGCACGGAGTCCGACTGCGCCTCATCGGCCTCGTCGGGCTCGGGATCCGCTTCGGGAGCGGCGTTCTCGGCGGTGACCCGGGCGCGCGGTACAAGCCGGGCAGCGGCCTCGGCGATGGCGAGGTCCGCCTCGGGGAGCAGACTCGTGTACGTATCGGCCGTGATGGTGATCGAGGAGTGGCCGAGCATCTCCTGGATGTCCTTCAGGTCGGCCCCCGCTGCGTGGGCGAGGGTTGCGGCACCGTGGCGAAGGTCGTGGAGCCGGACCGGTGGGAGACCGATCTCCTCGTACAGCTCGATGAACCGCCGTGTGACGTTGGCGGGGTGGAGCATCTCGCCGTTCTCCTTGGTGAAGACACGTCCGGTCTCCACCCAGGCACTCCCCCACTCCTCGCGGTCCTTGTCCTGCTGGGCGCGATGCCGCTTGAGGGCCTGGACCGTGTCGGAGTCCAGCGCGATGGTGCGTGCGCCGGCGTCGGTCTTCGGGTCGTCCTCGTACACCTCCCAGCCGTCGACCACGAGTTGCTTGGCGACGGTGATGAGACCGGCGCCCAGGTTG
This sequence comes from Streptomyces sp. 5K101, assembly GCF_046506645.1. NCBI lineage: Bacteria > Bacillati > Actinomycetota > Actinomycetes > Kitasatosporales > Streptomycetaceae > Streptomyces > Streptomyces sp. 5K101. The sequence continues at coordinate 12,459 of NZ_JBKFFO010000039.1, forward strand.
GTGTCGGTCCACTTCTGCCCGCATGCCTCACCCCGTCGCAGCCCGCGAAACGCGATCAGGTGGAACAACGCGTACAGGCGGTCTTCCGCGACGTGGTCGAGGAAGAGGCCAGTGTGCTCCGGCGTCCAGACCATCACCGGCGACGGCTTCTCGCCGGTGCGCTTCCAGTGGAGGATGCGCTCCTCGGTCCACACGAGAGCCTTGGGCCGCTTGCCTGCCTCCAATTCGACGTGGGCGGCCGGGTTGAAGGTGATCAACTGCTGGGCGATCGCAGCGTTCAGTGCAGCCCGCAGCGTGGAGCGAACGCGCTGGCGCGTGGCCGGACCGACGATACGACGGTAGGGCTCCATCTCGGCGATGGCCGCCTTCATCGCCTTGCGGCGGACCCGATGCTCGCGCCCCTTCCAGGGAATCTGGGCGAGGTCCTCGAACGCTTTGCGGCGGGCTGCGTTGCCCTCGGCGATCTCGACGTTGGCCTCAGCGATGGCCTCGAACATCTCCGACAGGTGGGTGACCCGGAGGCGGTCGAGACGCAGGTGCCCGATCCGCGGTTTGAGGTGCACCCGGATATTGCTCTCGTCGCGGCTGATGGCGCTCTGTCGCCCCTTCTTGCCCGCCAGCCACATGTCCAGCCACTCGCCGACCGTGAGTCGGCTCGTCAGGTCCAGGCCGCGGCTGAAGCGCCTACGGGTCGCCTCGATGTCCGGCAACGGCGCCTTCTCGTCGGCCAGCTTCTCCAGCAGCTCAGCGATCAGTGCCATGCCCTCGAGGTCGTCGGTGTCGGCGAGGCCGAGCAGCGCGCGGACGTGGTCGAGGTCGGCCTGGGCCGCCTTGAGGGAGTCGTAGCCGGCGCGGCTGAAGGAGCGGCGGGTGCCGTCCTCGCGAGGCGGGAGCTCCTGGCGTATGGAGTACGAGCCGTGCTTGCGGCTGGAGAGCTTCGGGCACTTCTTGCCGAGCGGCTTACCGGTGTGGGGGTCGCGGCAGTAGCACCGGCGGTGGGTGGAACCCTTCAAAGATCAATTCTCCTCATCGGTGTTGCCGACGTGCGGGTCGACGTCAGCGAGTTCTGGTGGCAGGTCCGGTGGTGTGCCGCCGTCTTCGCGGATGAAGGCGCGGGCACTGCGGAGCCGGTACTTGGCTTCCAACACCCTTTCGGCGTAGTCGGCTTGGGCGAGTACGGCTTCCTCGCGTTCGGCCTGATTGGGTGCCGTCTCGGCCTTCCAGCGCTCGTGCTTCTCGCCTTTCAGGGCGGCCAGGGCGGCGCGCTGGTGGCGGACGTGGGCCCGGAAGTTGCGGAGCATGTCGTCTTCCATGCCGAAGTCCTCCCGGTCGCCGGTGAACCAGCGCATGGCATCCCAGGTCGGTTCGGAGTCCTGCAGGGGAATGCGCTGGACTCGGTCGACGTAGCCGACGGGGTAGAGCAGGCAGATCGGGTAGGTGTGCAGGGCTTCGGCGAGGACGAGGACGTCGACCAGGGGCAGGTTGGCGCGGCGGCCGGATTCCATGTTGGCGATCACGTTGCGCGGGATCGGATGGCCGATCTCCTCGCAGCGGTCGGCCAGGTCCTGGGCGCTCATGCGCAGCTCCTTCCTTCGTCTGCGGACCTCGGCGGCCACCGTGGCCATCACCTGATCCACCCACTCCGGGACGTCGTCCTCGTCATCTCTAGGATCAAAACCGTGTTGTGTCATGAAGACACATTAGCTTCCCGATGATGGTTAGTGATCGCCTGGAGCCGGACGTGATGCCGCGTTCGCCGAGGGCTCACTCACGAACGGAGCACTGCATGCGCAACAAAGAGACCGCCGAGCAGCCCAAGGGCATGACACGAGAAGAGCTGCTGGCCCTGCCCGCCGCCGTTGACCTCGACACCGGCAACCGAGCGCTGGGACTGGGCCGGAGCAAGGGCTACGAGCTGGCCAAGCGCGGCCAGTACCCGTGCAAGATCCTGCGCCTGGGTAAGGCGTACCGCGTCGTGACCGCCGACCTGTTGAACCTGCTTGGCCTGGCCGCATGACGACCCGAGCCCATAGCAGACGCTCCTGCGCTGAGCTGACACAGAAACGCTGGACTGTGGCCGGACGTGGACGTACTGTCCGTGTTCCCTCGCCCCGGCCCAGGAAGCGAGAAAGCCCCCGGCGCGCCAACGCCGGAGGCTCCGCACACTCCACTGCCCGCATTCCAACGAACGACCTGCGTGAGTCGGGCCTGCATGCCCGACATCACCGGATAAGGAGCTGCCCTGTGCAACCTACGACACCCGAGCCCTATTCCGCACCCGGCAAAGCGGTATGGCCGACGGTCGCGGTGCCCGGCCGGCCCGGCCACGCGCCCGAAGCCGCCCCGGCGGCCGATGAGCGGGCGCCGGATACGGTTCCGGTGGATCAGCCCGCCGAGGAGGCGGTGCTGGACCCGGAGCCGACGTACGGCTCCGAGCTGCTGAACGAACTGCGTGCCCAGGTAGCCCAGTTCGTGATCCTGCCCTCCCAGCAGGCGCTGAACGCGGTCACGCTGTGGGTCGCGGCAACGCACCTGCAGCCCGCGTGGCAGCACGCTCCGCGTCTGGCGGTGGTCGGGCCGGCGAAGCGGTGCGGCAAGTCACGGCTGCTGGACGTGCTGACCGAGACGGTCCACGAGCCGATGTTCACCATCAACACCACACCGGCGGCGGTCTTCCGCTCGATCACCGACGAGCCGCCCACCCTGCTGGTGGACGAGGCCGACACCATCTTCGGCACGCCGAAGCAGGCGGAGAAGAACGAGGAGATGCGCGGCCTGCTCAACGCCGGCCACCAGCGCAACCGGTACGTCACCCGCGTCGTCGGCAACGACCACACCCCGCACCGGTTCGCCACCTTCGCCATGGCCGCCCTCGCCGGGATCGGCGACCTTCCCGACACAATCATGGACCGGTCGGTGGTCATCCGCATGCGCCGCCGGGCCGAGGGCGAGAGCGTCAAGCCCTTCCGCTCCCGCCGCGACACCCCAGCCCTCCACGACCTGCGCGACCGCATCGCCGCATGGACACGGCCCCTGCTCGACGAGGCTGCCGACCTGGAACCGGCCATGCCGGTCGAGGACCGCGCCGCCGACACCTGGGAGCCCCTGGTGATCATCGCCGACCTCGCCGCCGGACCCTGGCCCCGCCTCGCCCGCGCGGCGTGCGCGCAGATGGTCACGGCAGAAGCGGCGGCCGAGGAGGACCACCCCAGCTCAGCGCGGATCCTGGCCGACATCCGCCGGGTCTTCGTCGCCCAGCGCGAGGTCGACAGCCTCTGCACGGACGAACTCCTTCACCACCTGCGCCAGGATCCGGAAAGTCCCTGGGCGGAGTGGGGGCGCAGCGGGCTGAGCCCACGTGACCTGGCAGGGATGCTGGGCGACTTCGGCATCAAGTCCGGCAACGTCCGCCTCGCCGACGGCACCCAGCGCAAGGGCTACACGCGCAACAAGTTCCTCGACCCATGGCGCCGCTACTGCCCGACCGTCCACCCGGTCGACACCGACCCCGCCCGCAGCGAGGGCTGAGACCCCGCCCCACCCCGGTTGCCGTCCTTGCCGTCCCTGCCGTAATCCCGCAGGTCAAACGGCATACGGGCAAGACGTCAGCCGGGGCCAAGACGGCAACACGATCATGACTGCCCTGCTGCCCACAGGGACGTCGCCCGGATCCGTCTTGTGCCGTCCCGGGCGTCCTCGCCGTATCGCCGCAGGTCACAGCACATGCGGCCGGGACGGCAAGAACGGATCCGATCCGTCCACGGCCACCGAACCGCAGCCCCACCGCCGTGCGTGCCCCAAGACGCGCTAGCGCCGCCAGGACGGAACACCAGCCCTCCTGCCGTACCGGACCTGACCTGCGGTTGCAACGGCCAAGACGGCAAAGACGGACCACGCCACCACCCCAGGAGAACCCCGCTTGACCACCCTCTCCACACCCACCCACCGGGACCATCGCCCTGCCGATGGGCGGCCGATGACGACCAAGCAGGCTGCCGAGAGATACGCGCTCATCGCGGCCGGAATCGTCATCGTGGCCCTCACCGCCGGCGGGTTCTGGCTGTCGTACGCGCACCTCGCAGAGGTCGCCGGACAACACGGCCTCAAGAGCTCCCCGATCCGCCAGTGGGCCTGGCCCGCGACCCTGGACGCCTTCATCGTCGCGGGCGAACTCCTCATGCTCCGCGCGGGCCTGCGCCGCGTCACCGACGGCTGGGCCATCGCCCTCACCGCCACCGGATCGATCGGCTCCATCGCCCTCAACGTGGCCGGAGTCAGCGGCACGGGCAACGCCAGCGCCGTGCCCCTCCTCGACTATGTGGTCGCCGCGGTTCCGCCGACCGCCGCGCTGCTGGCCTTCGGTGTCCTGATGCGGCAGATCCACCAGCTCGTCGACCGACCCGCTGACCACTCGGACAACTCGCCCGTTCAGGCGCCGATACCACCGGTCACCGCGCCCGCCGAGCCGGTCCGGCCCACTGAGCCTCCGGCCGCCGGTTCCGTCCAGCTGACGGAACCACCGCCCTATGTTTCGGAGAGCAAGCCGCGCGGTGGTCGTCCGCCAAAGGCCACTCTCGCGGAGCTCGTGGCGATCGGCCGGATCGCCCTCGCTGAGCACGGCACACTCAGCCGGTCCCTTCTCCGGAAGGCCGTCAAGGACAGGGGCCTGACGATCGGCAGTCAGCGGCAGACCGAGGTGATGGAGATCCTCCGGCCCGCAATAGAAGCCGCCGTCAAGACCGGTCCGAACAGCGGCTGACCGGAATCCCTGTGGGGTGACCGGAACCCCCTCCGGTCACCCCGGCCAGCCGACCACCGCACCGCTCGCCGCCCGCTTATCCACACCTGTGGATGGCGCGCTGGCCACCAGCACTCCGCCAGTCCTTCCCCCGGATCCTTCCCTCCGACCCGCCTGCCCCCGCCCCTTCCGGAGAACCGCCCGTGACGCACGATCCGCACCGCTCCGACCACACTCCCGACGAGCCGCTGCCGCTGAGGAAGTCCCCTACGCTGATGGGGCGTTTGCGCCGCGCGTTCGGACGGGCTGCCCCTGGCGGAGCCAGTAGTACCCCGAGTCCGACTCAAGGCCGGACTTCGGGGGTCTCCGCCCCGGGGGTGGCGGAGACGGCCCCGCGCCAGGGGGCGCCGGACCAGGGAGCCGGGGCCGAGGGCGGCTCCGACCTGGACACGCTTCACTCCGTCCAGCAAGCCCTCCTGCGCCCCACAGACAGCGCAGCCATCGCCGCCGGCGAGCCTGCCGTGCAGAGCGTGCAGCCCACGATCCGCCGCTTCACCGGCACCAAGCGCAACGACCGTGTCGGCCCGCTGCGCTTCACCGGCGACCAGCGAGCCCGTCTCCAACAGGCTGCGGCCGAGCACGGCTACAAGGGCGACTCCGGCTTCGCCGCCGACATCGTCCTCGCCTTCATCACCGGCCGGTTCACCGCCAACCTGCCCCTGTCGGAGGACCGCCGCCGCACCCACATCTTCCGCGCTCAGGTCCTGCGCCAGCTCAACCGGATCGGCGTCAACGTCAACCAAATCGCCCGCGCCCTCAACAGCGACCACACCCCACCCGACATACGTCAACGCCTGACCGAACTCCGGCACCTGCTGGAGCTGATCGCCGAAGCCCTCCGCGAGCCCGCCGACCCGGAGGAGGCCGGGACAGCGTGATCGCCGCCATCAAGCCCGCCGGGACCAACACCCGTGGCCTGCTCGCCTACCTCTACGGCCGCGGAACCCACGACGAGCACTTCGACCCGCACATCGTGGCCGGCTTCGCGATGCTCGGCATGCCCGACCCCGGCCGCCACGAGAACGCCACCCTCACCGAACTCGCCCGCCACCTCGACGAGCCGGTCTCCTTGCGCAACAGCGAGTTCGGCAAGCCGGTCACCGACCACGTCTGGCACTGCCCGGTCCGCGCCGCACCCGAGGACCGCTACCTCTCCGACGCCGAGTGGGCCGAGATCGCCCAGCGCATCGTCCAGGCCGCCGGCATCGCCCCGGCCGGTGACGACCTGGCCTGCCGCTGGATCGCCGTACGCCACGCCGACGACCACATCCACATCCTCGCCACCACCGTCCGCGAAGACGGACGCCGCCCCAAACTCCACGACAGCGGCCTCCGCGTCGGAGACGCCTGCCGCGAGATCGAAAAGGACTACGGGCTGCGCCGCCTGAAGAAGGGCGACCGCACCGGCGCCCGCCGCCCCACCCAGGCCGAGATGCACAAGGCCGAACGCCTCGGCTGGGACCAGACCAGCCCCGCCTGGCTCCAGGACCGCATCCGCGCCGCCATCCCGCACGCGACGAACGCCGAGGAATTCATCGCCTACCTCGAAGCCAGCGGCGTCGAGGTCCAGGTCCGGCGCGGCCCGTCAGGAGACCTCCTGGGATACGCAGCCGGCCGCCCCGGCGACGTCAACGAGGCCGGCGAGCAGATCTACCACCCCGGAAGCAAGATCTCCCCCGACCTCTCCCTGCCCAAAATCACCGCCCGCCTCGACTCCAGCCGACCCGAAGAACACCCCACCGCCCGCCGCAACCACCCCAGCACCCCCTGGCACCAAGCCACCGACGCCCTCGACACCCTCCACACCGACCTCGCCGACGACACACACGCCCAGGCCCACATCACCGCCCTCGGCGAACTGCTCGAAGCCACCGCCCAGAAGGCACCCGCCCATCTTCACGCCGAACTCCAAGCCGCGTCCCAGGAGTTCGCCCGAGCCCAGCGCTCCCAGATCCGGGCGGAAGACCGAGCCGCCCACGCCCTGCGCAGCGCGGCACGCGACATCGTCCACACCGCCACCGGCCCCGACGGCAGCGCCCTGGCCGCCCTGATCGCAGCCCTCGTCTGGGCCACCATCATCGCCGGACGCTGGCACGAAGCGAACAACCACGCCCACCAGGCCGACGCCGCCCGCCAAGCCGTCCAGCACCTCCAGACAGCCGCCGACCGCGCCCTCGCCCCGACGCTCGCCGAACTCAGTGGGCGGTTCGTGAGTTGATGTCCGTTCCGGACTTGGTTACCGCTTCTTGCTGAAGGTGCCGGGCTCGGCCTCGGTGAGGATTCCTATTGCGACGAGGCGTTTCATCTTGGCGCGGGTGCGTTCGACGTGTTTCGGCAGGAGCTCGAAGTCGAGGGCCTGACAGATGTCTCGGGCCCTCAGCGGACCGTGGGTGTCGTTGAAGACGGCGAGGATGCGCGGGT
>NZ_JBKFFO010000004.1:0-565049 GCF_046506645.1 Streptomyces sp. 5K101
TGGTACGGCTTGCGTTCACTCACCCCACCGATTCCAGCAGGCCACCGGCATCGGACCGGCACGTTCCGCCTCCGTCCACACCATCAGGCGACACCAGAACAACTCATATACTCACGAACCGCCCACTCAGGGTCGTTCGGGTTTGTGGGCGAGAAAGGTGGCGAAGGTCCTGGTGGCTCCTTCGCGGGGTTCCTCCACCAGACGCGCGGTGAGGACGAGCCCGGCCTGTTTCAAGAGTTCGACAATCCGGTCGGGCGGCAACAGGTAGGACTCGTAGGACACCTCATGACCGCCATATGCCTGTGTGGGACGTAGGTGCTGGTCGGCCCCTACGTGGCCGGCCAGCATCAGACAACCGCCGGGAGCGAGAGTGCGGTGGAACTCACCGAACACCAGCGGCAACAACGTCGGTGGCGTGTGGTGCGTGGAGTAGTACGCGAGGATACCGCCGAGGTTGTCGTCCTCGATGGGGAGCGAGGTCATCGAGCCGACAGCGAAACGCAGTTCCGGGTAGGTCTTGCGGGCGAGCTCGACCATCGCGGGCGACAGATCGATGCCGAAGGCAGGCACGTGCTGCTCAGCAAGGTACGCCGTGACTTTGCCGGGCCCGCATCCCAGGTCGGCGACGGGCCCGAGGCCGGCCGTTCGCACCACCTCTGCGAACACGTCCAGCATCGCTCGTGACAACGGATCAAGCTGGGCTGGAGGCTTGACCTGTGCGAAGTAGGCGGCGGCGACCGTGTCGTACGACTCCCGGACGGCGGTGAGATAGGAGAGATCAGGCACGCGGACGACTCTAGTGCCGCATCAGGCAACGTTCGCCCTGTCGACGACGGCGCGTAGGCGCCGGTCGTCGGCGTGGCGGTTTCGCCAGATGATGTAGCGGCGGATCATGCTGCCCTGTTCCTTGTGGTCGGCGTGGTCGGTGCCGTCGCGGGTGAAGTAGCGCAGGGCTGTGAACTGGGCCTCGATGCGGTTGAGCCAGGAGCTGTTGGTCGGGGTGTAGGCCATCTCGACGTTGTTCGCCGCTGCCCAGGTGCCGACGCGCTGGCACTTCTTTGTGGTCAGGTGCGGGGAGAAGTTGTCGCTGACGATCGCGATCCGCACCGTTGGTGGGTGAAGCGTGCGGAGGTAGCGGCAGAACTCCAGGAACTGGGTCCGCTTCTTGACCGGCTTGATGTGGCAGTAGAGCTTGTCCTTGGTCAGGTCCAGGGCAGCGAACAGGTGCCGGACCCCGCCGTAGCGGTGTAGGTCGCCCGGCGCCGTCGCCGGGGCTCGCGGTCGGGGTGCTTGTGCTTGCCTCCGCGTTCGGCCCACTGCCGGCCCGGGTGGGGCATCAGGTTGAGGGGTCCGAACTCGTCCATGAAGATGACTTCGGGTTCACCGTCCTCGGGTATGACCTCGCCGTCGGCGATCGCATAGAGGTGTTCGACGCGGGCCTTCTTGGCCGCATAGTCCGGATCGCGAGAGGTCTTCCAGGTCTTCAGGCGTTGAAAGGAGACGCCTTCCTCGCGGAGCAGGATGCGCAGGCCCTCGTGGCTGATGTCGTCGACCACCCCCTCGGCGACCAGGAAGTCGGCCAGCTTGGTCAGGCTCCAGGTCGAGAACGGCAGGTCGTGCTCGGGCGGCTTGGACTTGGCGATCTTCTTGATCTCACGTCGTTCCGGCAGCGTGAATGTCTTCGGCCGGCCGCCGGAGTATTTCGGATACAGCGAGTCGAAGCCGCCGGTGTTGAAGTTGTGGATCACGTCTCTGACGCGATCGTCACTGGTGAACGACACCTCGGCGATTCTCGCCACCGGCATGCCCTGCGCGGACAGCAGCACCATCTGGGCCCGCCGCCAGGTCACCACCGACCCGGTGCCCCGGCGGATGATCCGCAGCAGCCGCCGGCCCTCGTTGTCATCGATCTCAAGAACCTGTACACGTCCAGCCACGTGATCAGTCTGGCCTGGACCGCCGCGCAGGGAACCACCCACGCGGCAGACAGTCACGAGGTAAACGTAGTCAGCGCGCGGGTGAGTTCGGCGTCGTACTGATCGGCGTCGAAGTGAAATGCCGCAGGGCGCGCCTCATCAACCGGCCCCTGCCAGTCGGACCACTCCACGATCCTGCCGTGACGCTGCACGAACACGGACAGGTAGCCACAGCATCCGCCCGTGCACTCGGGCTCACCCAGCACTACACGTTGCCCCTCGTCGGTCGCCCAGAGAGGACCCTGGCCATCGGCCGGCAATGCCTCCTCGGCGAACGGGCCGCGGCCTCCCTCTCCGATCGCGGCTGCCACCACTTCCTCGCCATCGATCCGGAAAGACAATTGGGCAGCCCATCGGGGGCCTGGTGGCAACACGCTGATCTCAAGCCGATTGAACACCCAAGCACCCTACGCGAGTACTGGCCACCACAGTTCCGTTCCCACGGCCACCGGATGTGGTCCTCTGGCCGACTATCAGTCGACCCCGGAGGAGGCGAACGTTGCCTGATGCGGCACTAGATGAGGGTCCGCGGGACAGGTGATCACTTTCTTGGTCCGAGACAGGACATGGTCAGCTGGGTAGGGACGGCGACACGCGTGGCATGACGTGTGACGCCCGGAAGGCCCATCCCTGTCGTGCGACAGCCCGGTGCGGACCACACTGGTCTGCAGCGCCCTGTCCGGGCGGACCCTCACGCCGGAAGGACATCGCCCATGCCCACGGACGCCCACCCCGGTCCCCTGCGTGTGCTCGTCTTCGGCGCCGCCCTGCGGGCTGAGTCCACCAACGCCCGTCTCGCCTCGCTCGTGGCCCGCATGATCGCCGATGCCGGCGTCACCGCCGACCTCGCCACCCTGCGCGACTTCGAGATGCCCCCGTACGACGGCGACGTAGAGGCCTCCGAAGGGCTGCCCGAGGGAGCTCTCGCGCTGCGCGACCGGCTCGAGCAATGCGACGCTTTCGTGATCTCCTCCCCCGAGTACAACGCCTCCATGCCCGGGGTCCTGAAGAACACGATCGACTGGGTCTCCCGCGTCCAGCCCCAGCCGTTCAAGACCAAACACGCACTGCTCGTCTCCGCGTCCCCGTCCATGGTCGGCGGCAACCGCGGGCTGTGGGCACTGAGGGTTCCCCTGGAACACCTCGGCACCCGGGTCTATCCGGACATGTTCAGCCTTGCCAAGGCTCACCAGGGCTTCACCGAGGACGGCACGCTCACCGACTCCGGCCTGCAGGGGCGCCTTGCCGAGACCGTCGCGGCCTTTCTCCGCCTGGTCGAAGCCGATGCCCGGTACGTCTGCCTGCAGCGCCGGTGGTACGAGTTCCCGGGCGACCGCACCGAGGCACCCGTCACCCAACGGGCGGAGGACTAGCCGGGGACTGTCTTTCGGCGCATGGCGGCGATGAATGCGCGCCGAGCGGTGACATTCGGCTCTGATCTCGCCTGCCGCGCCGACTCCGTTTAGTGACGTACTAATTGCGAAGCGTAATTGCTTTGGCGTAAACCCGTCTTGAGTCGGGCGGGGCGTGGCAAAAGACTGCTCGTGTGCCGAAGCGGACATCCGCCCAGCGGGGTCCGCCCGCATGCACGTATGCCATTGTCAGGAGACCATCGCATGCCCGACGTCGGCCGAGACATCTCGCACCCGATCACGTTGACCGACGGTACCGCCACCCGGACCCGCAAAGTGACCCCCGCGGATCTTGAACCGATCCAGGCGCTGCACCGCCGCTGCTCGCCGAGCAGCCGGGCCCTGCGCTACCACGCCGGCAAGCCCCAGCTCTCTCCCGCAGGATGGCGACTGCTGTCCGACCCGAGGCGCGGCACCACGTTGGTGACCACCCCGGCCCAGCGGACGGACCACATCATCGCCATGACCAATGTGATGCACACGGACCGGCAAGGGGTCGGCGAGCTCGCCGTGCTGGTCGAGGACGCCTGGCAGTCCAAGGGGCTGGGCACCGCCCTGGCCGCACACGCGGCCGAAGTGGCCCGCCGGGCGGGCCACCACACCCTGACGGCGGCGGTCGCCGCGCAGAACGTACCGATGCTCCATGTCCTGGAGAGCCTGGACGCACCACCCCCTCACGCCGTCGGGCCCGTCCTCGACATCCACGTCCCGCTGTAGGGGGCATGGTCGACTCACGTGGCGTGCAGGCAGATGTGCCGCCGGGCTTCGCCGCAGCCTTGTCGTCGCGGCACCGGCCGCGCCGGCGCGTACAAGAACCAGACCGATCTCGTCGTCTCAGCTCACGACCACGTCCGCCCACCAACCGGCCCCTTCGGCATGCTCGCGCACGCCATGCCTGGCCGACAGTGCCATGACGATTTCGATGCCTCGGCCGTGCTCGTCCGGGTCGAGACCGGCAGCCGCCGGGTCGGCCGGAGCCGCAGGGCCCGAGTCCGTCACCTCGATGCGTACGGCTTTGAGGCCGTCCACCAGGACCTGCGACATCCGCAGCGTCGCCGGGGGCAGGGCGTGGGTGATCGCATTGGTGAGCAGCTCCGAGGCGAGCAGAAGCACGTCCTCCGCGACCTCCGCGGGCACGCGCCAGTCGGTGAGGACGGCGCACACGCGGCGGCGCATGACCGAGGCGGTCCCGGGGGCGTGGGGCAGTGGAAAGACGTACGTGACGTCTTCGGGAAGCTCTGCGCTGAGCTGCACCACTGTCATGGCCCGTCCTCCTCCGGAAGCGCGCTGCCGGCCGGCGGCCGGGCGTGATGAAACGCTAAGGAGGGTGGAGCGGTCGGTCAATGAACGACGGTCGGCATTGTCGAACGGAGGTCCCGAGGCGAAGCCCGGATTACGATCGTTCTATGGTCGGCCCGGTCCAGTCCATAGAACGGGCGGCGGCGATCCTGCGACTGCTCGCCGCCGGTCCGCGCCGGCTCGGACTGGGCGAGGTGGCGTCGTCGCTGGGCCTGGCCAAAGGCACCGCCCATGGCATTCTGCGCACCCTGCAGCACGTGGACTTCGTGGAGCAGGACGCGGCCACCGGGAAGTACCAGCTCGGAGCGGCACTGCTCCATCTCGGCACCAGCTACCTGGACGTCAACGAGTTGCGGTCCCGCTCCCTCAACTGGGCCGACGCCCTGGCCGCCCGCAGCGGGGAAGCCGTCCGCCTGGGTACGCCCCTGGAGGGGCAGGTGCTCATCGTCCACCACGTCTTCCGGCCGGACGACACCCTCCAGACCCTGGACGTGGGGGCGCTGCTGCCGCTGCACGCCTCCTCGCTCGGCAAGGTCCTGCTCGCCTTCGGGGCCGCGCCCGTCGAGCCGCTGCTGAAGACGGAACTGGAGGCCTACACCCGGCACACCCTCGTGCTCCCGGAGGATCTCAACCGGGCGCTCGGCGAGATTCGAGAGCTCGGCTGGGGCTCCGAGGTGCAGGAAATGAGCATGGGTGACGCCGGAATCGCCACGCCGATCCGGGGGCACGGCGGCCTCGTGGTGGGCGCGCTCGGCGTGTCCGGCCCGGTCGAGCGGATCTGCGACACGGGAGGCCGGCCCCGATCGGCCCTGATCACCTTGCTCAGGGAGGCCGCACGGGCGATCTCCAGAGACCTGGGCGCGGCCCGCTGGTAGGCACGCGGCTCCAGCGACGCATCGGAAGGCAGGTCCGATCATGGTTGCACGGTATGTGATGTCCATCGACCAGGGCACCACCTCCACTCGATGCATCCTTTTCGATCAACGCGGGGGGCTGGTGTCGGTCGCCCAGCGAGAGCATCGCCAGTACTTTCCGCAGCCGGGATGGGTCGAGCACGACGCGGTGGAGATCTGGCGCAACCTGCAGCGCGTGGTGCCCGAGGCGCTGTCCCACGCGGGCGTGGACGCCGCGCAGATCGCCGCCATCGGGATCGCCAACCAGCGGGAGACGACCGTGCTCTGGGACCGGCGGACCGGTGTGCCGCTGGGGAGGGCGATCGTCTGGCAGGACACCCGTACCGCTCCGCTCGTCGACGATCTGAGGAGCCGGCCGGGGGACGAGTTCTTCCTCGAACGCTGCTGTCTGCCTCCCTCGACGTACTTCTCCGCGCCCCGGATCCGCTGGTTGTTCGATCACGTCGACGGGCTGGAGCAGCGGGCCCGGGACGGCGAGGTGCTGTTCGGCACGATGGAGAGCTGGCTGATCTGGAACCTCACCGGCGGAACGGCCGGCGGCCTGCACATCACCGACGCCACCAACGCCAGCCGCACCATGCTCATCGACATGCGGACGCTGACCTGGGACGGCGAGCTCATGGAGTTCTTCGGAGTCCCGCGCCAGATGCTGCCGGAGATCCGTCCCTCGGCCGAGTGCTACGGCGAGGCACGCGCCGTGCTCCCGGGGATCCGGATCACGGCAGCCCTCGGCGATCAGCAGGCGGCCTTGTTCGGGCAGACCTGCTTCTCGCCGGGCGAGGCGAAGTGCACCTACGGGACCGGCAGTTTCCTGCTGATGAACACCGGCGCCGATGTCGTCCGGTCCCGGCACGGGCTGCTCACCACCGTCGCATACAAGATCGCGGAGCAGCCCGCGGTCTACGCCCTGGAGGGGCCGATCGCCGTCACCGGCTCGCTGGTCCAGTGGTTCCGCGACCGACTGGGTCTGATCAACAGCGCACCCGAGATCGAGACCCTGGCACGCACCGTGGAGGACAACGGCGGCTGCTACATCGTCCCCGCGTTCTCCGGGCTGTTCGCACCCCATTGGAGAAGCGACGCCCGCGGCGTCATCGTCGGCCTCACCTCGTACATCACGAAGGGCCACCTGGCCCGAGCCGTGCTGGAAGCCACCGGCTGGCAGACACGGGAGGTCGTCGACGCCATGAACGCCGATTCCGCGCTCGCCCTGAAGCAGCTCAAGGTGGACGGGGGCATGACCTCCGACAACCTGCTCATGCAGTTCCTCGCCGACGTGCTGGACGTTCCCGTGGTACGGCCCCTGGTGGCCGAGACCGTCTCGCTCGGCGCCGCCTACGCCGCCGGGCTCGCGTCCGGCTACTGGCCGGACATGAAGGTCCTGCGCCGCAACTGGCACCGGGCCGCCGAGTGGCTGCCGGCCATGGATGCCGAGCGGCGGCAGCGCGAGTACGACTGCTGGCAACGAGCCGTCGAGCGGTCCCTGGGGTGGATCCAGCCGCCGGGGCGGTCATGACACCCGCTTCACCCGAATGGCTTGCTCACCTGCGAGAGGTACCTGGCCGAGTCGCAGTGTGGTCCCATGTGGTCCCGCCGGATCGTCCTGAGCGCCGGAGTCGTGCTGCTGGCTTCGCTGGTGCTGCGGGACGCCCCGCACCGCCCCGCCCGGCCCGAGCCCGTCACCGTCGCTCCCGGAGTCCCGCGGCCGCCGATCGTCAGCCGCAAGGCGTGGCGGGCGAATGAGGGCATGGTCAGGGAGGGCGCGACATACACCGGTACGGTGAGCGCGGTCTTCGTCCACCACACCGGTCACCTGAACAGTTACGACTGTGCCGACGCCCCACGCATGCTGCGGGCGATGCAGGAGGACCACATCAAGAGTGAGGGCTGGGACGACATCGGCTACAACTTCGTGGTCGACCGCTGCGGAACCATCTATGAAGGCCGGGCCGGCGGCGTCGGACGGCCCGTCCAAGGAGCGCACACCAAGGGCTTCAACGCCGACAGCATCGGCGTCGCGGCGCTCGGCACCTTCGGGCCCGGCACGACGGTCCCGCCCGCGCTCGAGGCGTCGATCGTGAAGGTCGCCGCCTGGAGACTCCGGCCGGGGGCCGACCCCCGTGGCACCGTGCGGCTCCTTTCGGCGAACGACGAGAGCAGGTACAGGAAGGGCGAGTCGGCCGAACTCCACGTCATCGCGGGACATCGCGACAGCTTCCGCACGGACTGCCCCGGCGACGTGCTGTACGAGCGGTTGCCCGCGATCCGGGAGGCCGTGTTCCGGCTGCGGAAGCGTTGAGGTCTGCTCCGGCGGCACTGGTCGCCGGGGTGAACCATCGTGCGGGGGTGCGAGCCGGAGTAGTACCTCCTGAGCCGCACGTGGTGGGCGCCGGCCTGGAAGCCGGGGACGTGATGCGGCTTCTGCGTCAGCGGTGCCGGGCGGGCACGGTGGTCCGAGGCGTGGACCGGCTCGCGGTGCGGACGCTGCTGCTGGAGACGTCCGCTCCGGTGCTTGCCGCGAGCACGGCCCGTGCCGCTCGCTCACCGGCGGAACGGGCGCCTTCGATGTGGCCGGCATGATCGGTCGCCGTCTCCGTCGACGCCCAGTGCAGTCGGCCGTCGAGCGCCGGCCGCGGGTAGAGGGGGTGTGCGAAGAGGGAATAGTCGGCGAGGTGTTGGACGGTGGACGGAGCGGTCCACCGCTCGGCGCTCCAGTCCTGCACATGCAGGGCCTCGGGGGAAGCCGCGGCAGGCCCGCAGAGCTGCGCGAGCTGGGCGGTCACCGCCTGCTGGAATCCCGTGCGGACGGTGCGCGCGTGCGCGAATCCGAAGAGCGCGGCGGGCCGGCCGTCGGGCCCCGACATGTCGCGCATCTCCTGCAGCGGACCGGTCCTGCTGAACGCCGCACCGGCCAGGCCTGCGTCCCGCCATAAGGCGGAGGGGTACCGGGCGACGACCTTGGCGACGGCGCCCATCCACACCGGTGTGGTGCGGGCCAGGCGTACGAGGTCGGTGGGGAGCACGTCACCGAGGTCGATGCGCTCCAGAGCCAGGGCAGGGGGGAGAGCCAGCACCACGTGCTCGGCGCGCAGCGTTCCGGTGGGCGTGTGCAGCACCAGGCCGCCCTGGCCATGCGGGTGGACAGCGGTGACGGGAGTGCGCAGGCGCAGGGCATCCTCCGGCAGCGTGGCCGCGAGGGCGGAGGTGAGGCTTTGCGCTCCGGCGGCGAAACGACGCGAGGGCGCGTCGATCAGGTTGCCGGTGAGGCGGCGTGTCCCGGTGGCGTCCTGGAGCATGGTGTCCCCGGCGAGGTGCTGGGCGAACGTCTCGATGCCGCTTCCTGCCGCGAGCTCCCGGACGCGCTCCTCTCCGTCTCAGAACCAGGTGGCTCCCAGGTCCAGGGCCCGCTCCGGGCTCGGTGCGGGGACGGAGAGCAGGCGTCCGCCGATGCGGTCGCGGGCTTCCAGGCAGAGCGTGTCGCGGCCGGCGGCGTGCAGGGCGGTGGCCGCGGCCAGTCCGGAAGCGCCGGCGCCGATCACGATCACGATCACGTCGTGGCTGTCCCGGTGGGACATGTGTGGCTTCCCTTCTCACGTGGTGTTCGGGCATCCGGCTCCCGGGGCGCGTCCGGTCCGAGAGGTGCCGAGCCGGTGGCATCGTGGCGATGCGGGGTCGCCCCTTGTGGGCGTTCATGACGAGCTGGGCCGCCGGCACTGTCAGGGATCCGGCGTCGACGCCGACGAGGGTCAGCTGTCCCTGCACGTTCAGCCCGGTCAGGAGTTCGTCGACCGGTGCGGTGGCCGCGGCCGTGCCGATGTCGGCGTTGCACACGCCACTCGCCACCACGGACACACGGACCACCGGCCCGTCGGCGGCGTCGTCTCGGCCACGGACGGGCGCAGTGGGCCCCGCGGCTCGGTGACGACGACGGTCACGGCGCTCTCCGACATGGTGGCCTTCCTCTGGGGACAGACGGTGCTCATAGCTGCTGGTTATGCTGAATCAGCAGGCGTCCCACCGTAGACAGCGGCCATCGCGCCCGTAGGGGACATCAGCAAATGGAGCGATAAGCCATGGCTATGATCGATCGCCTGAATCCCGAAGGACTCCGGTACGCGCAGGCCGTCGCCGAGACCAAGTCGTTCAGCGCCGCCGCACGCGCCTACGGGGTGACGCAGCCCGCTCTGTCCAACGGCATCGCCAAGCTGGAGGAGCGCCTCGGCGACAGGCTGTTCGACCGGTCGCCGCGTGGGGTGACCCAGACTGCCTTCGGTGCCCGGATCCTGCCGTTGATCGATCGTGCCCTGGTCGCGCTCGACGCCGTCGCGGCGGAGGCCAGGCGGCTGACCGAACCCGGTGAGCAGAAGATCCGCATGGGCGTCTCGCCCCTGATCGGCTCGCACCTGGTCGCCCGGGCGTTCAGCATGGTCCGTGACCTGCCCGTGCCGCGCGACCTGGTGCTGCGCGAGGCGAACATGCAGGACCTGCGCGAATGCCTGCCGGCCGGGCAGCTCGACATGATCCTGATCCCGGCCGTCGCCGCGATGCCGCGCTTCGAGCACCGCGTCATCGACGTGGAGCCGATCGTCGTCGTCAGCCCCGAAGCCGAAGGGAACGCTCCCCTGGAACTCGAAGAGGCCGGCAAGGAGTGCTTCATCCTCGTCCCTGACACCTGCGGCCTGACCACGTTCACCACGCAGCTCTTCCAGGCCCGCGAAATGCCCCTGAACACCTATCCGGGCGAAGCCGCCGGTTATCAGGTCCTGGAGGACTGGACCAGGCTGGGCCTGGGCTCGGCCATGGTCCCCCGCTCCAAGCTCACCTCGCCCGACGTGCCCCACCGGCCGCTGATGGACGAGGGCCGGGAGGTGCAGATCTCCTTCGAAGCGGTCTGGAGCGCCGACTCCCCGCTCGCCGCGGACCTGCTCCGCCTCGCCGACAGCCTGGCGGCCGCCCGCCCTTAGCCATACGCATTGCTTATAGCCTGATTCAGCGAGATCCTCTACCGGATCCCCTACGGAGAGCCTAACTTGGCAGGCACGCTGCGGCCCTACCGCAACGACCCATCCCTGCCGATCAAGCGAGGCATAACCATGGCGTATCTTGAGATCACGCTGGAGGTGGAGCCGACCAACCGCGTCGCGGCCGCCGGCGTCTACGAGAAGTACAAGCAGCCGTTCCTGGACACCGTCCCGGGCGCCACGAGCAAGGAGTTCCTCGTCCGCGACGAGGACGTCCAGGTCCTCCACGGCTTCCGGACGGTGGCCGACGCGAAGGCGTACCTGGCCGGCGACCTGTTCACCCGCGATGTGGTCGCTGGCCTGGCCCCGATGCTGAAGGCGGCGCCTGACGTGCGGGTCTACGACACCGTCTGACGCCCAGCACTTCAGCCGGGCAGCCTCTCGCCTTGGAGCCGCCCGCACCGCAAGCGGTCAGGGCCGGCATTGAGCCGGCGTCAGACCTGAGAGCGGCTACGACCGTGCTGCGGCTTCGCCGCGCTTATCGTCCTCCCCGCAAACCTACAGGTGGAGTCATGCACAAAGTACAGGCCCTGCTTCGCGAGTACGACCGGGCCCGCGCCTACACCGACGAGCTGTGGAAAGACCTCAGCCCCGACGAGGTGACCTGGCGCCCGCACGAGAACTCCAGCGCCATCGGCTGGCACCTCGGACACCAGGCCCATGTCGCCCACTTCATGATCCGTAACCTCACCGCGGCCGAGCCCAGCCCCGACCCGGAGCTGGACGGGCTCATGGACTCGGCGAATCCGGAGAAGTTCCGCGGCGCGCTGCCGACCGTCGAACGGCTCGCCGCGTTCCGCGACACCGTCGCCGAGCGCGTCCACGCGCGGATCGGCGACATCGCCGCCGGCAAGGTCGGCGCCCCCGCCCAGATGACCGTCGTCGCGAACCACCTGCTGGTCGCGCTCATCAACCACGAGTACCAGCACGACCAGTGGATCAGCGAGGTCCGTGCCGACAACCTCGGCCATGCCCTGCCCGACGACCCCGCCTCGGACTGGCTCAGCCGCGTCGACGGCTACCTCGTCTGCAATCCCTACGCCTGACCGCCAGACCGCCCCCTCCTCCCGTCCGGGGAACCACCCCACCACAGGAGCACCACGTGTCCAGCATCACCCTCGACTTCACCGGCCGGAAGGTCGTCGTCATCGGCGGCACCAGCGGCATGGGTTACGCCGTCACCCGTCACGTCCTCGACGCCGGCGGCACGGCCGTCGTCACCGGCCGTACCCAGGCGGGCGCCGACGAGGCGGCGGCCGCCCTGTCCACCCATGGCAAGGCCGTCGGCCTGGCGGCCGATGGCCGACCCCGCGGCCGTCGACCGCCTGCGCGTCAGTCTCACCGAGGAGCACGCCGACGCCACCCTGCTGGTCAACGCAGCGGGCGTGTTCGCCCCGAAGACCTTCCTGGAGCACACGGCCGAGGACTACGACCGCTACCAGGCCATCAACCGCGCGTTCTTCTTCCTCACCCAGACCGTCGTCGCCAACATGATCGACCGCGGGGCGAAGGGTTCCGTCGTCAACATCGGCTCCATGTGGGCCCACCAGGCCATCGCCGCCACCCCGTCCTCGGCGTACTCGATGGCCAAGGCGGGACTGCACTCGCTCACCCAGCACCTGGCGATGGAACTCGCCTCGCACGGCATCCGCGTCAACGCGGTCGCCCCCGCCGTCGTACGCACCCCGATCTACGAGGAGTTCATCCTCAAGGCGGACGTCGACTCCGCGCTCGACGGCTTCAACGACTTCCACCCGATCGGCCGGACCGGCACGCCCGACGACGTGGCCGCCACCGTCGTCTTCCTGCTGTCGCACCAGACCGACTGGGTCACCGGCGCCGTCTGGGACGTCGACGGCGGCGTCATGGCCGGCCGCAACTGACCTTCCCTCACCGCGCCTCGCCCACAGTCCCCCGGCAGCGGCACCCGGGGCACCCCCGGCCTCACCCACCCGTGGGCACCGCTGCAAGTGTCCCGGAAAGCCTCATCGCGTTGGGAGAGTGCGTGCCGATCGCGGCGCGTCCACATGTCCGGTCGGGCGAGCGGCTCGTCCGGACCTGTGGCCGACCGACCGTACCGTCAGGAGAGACGGATGGACTACTACGACCTCGGCACCCACACCCGACCCGTGACGACGTCCTCCCCGTCCGCCCAGACATGGTTCGACCGCGGGCTGGTCTGGGCGTACGCCTTCCATCACGAGGAAGCCATCTCCTGCTTCGAAGCCGCCGCCGCGGCGGATCCGGACTGCGCGATGGCCTACTGGGGCATCGCCTACGCCCTCGGACCGAACTACAACAAGCCCTGGGAGTTCTTCGAAGGCGAGGAGCTGGCCCGGACGGTGGAGCGTGCCCACGCGGCCGTCGAACGCGCCCACGCAAAGGCCGACGGCGCCACTCCCGTGGAACGGGCCCTGATCCGGGCGCTGCGGGACCGGTATCCGCAGGCGGAAGCGGTGGAGGACCTGTCGGTGTGGAACGAGGCGTACGCCGACAGCATGCGCGCTGTCCACGCCCTCGCACCCGACGACCTCGATGTCGCCATGCTCCATGCCGACGCGCAGATGAACCTCACGCCCTGGCAGTTGTGGGACCTGCGGACGGGTCTGCCCGCGGAGGGCTCCCGCACTCTGGAGGCCAAGGCGGTCCTCGAGCGGGCGATCAGCACCGGGGCCGGCGCGAAGCACCCCGGTCTTCTGCACATGTACATCCACCTCATGGAGATGTCCTCGACTCCCGAGGCCGCCATGCCTGTCGCGGACCGGCTCCGCGGTCTCGTGCCCGATGCCGGTCACCTTCAGCACATGCCCACCCACCTGGATGTGCTCTGCGGCGACTACCGGCGGGTGGTGGCGGACAACACCAGCGCGATCGCCGCCGACGAGAAGTACCACGCACGAGCCGGCGCGATGAACTTCTACACCCTGTACCGATCCCACAACCACCACTTCAAGATCTACGGCGCGATGTTCCTCGGCCGGTCGGCGACCGCCCTGGAGACCGCCGCACAACTCGAGGCCTCCATCCCCGAGCAACTGCTGAGGGTGGAGAGTCCCCCCATGGCCGACTGGCTGGAGGGCTTCCTCGCCATGCGGGTGCACGTATTCATCCGCTTCGGCCGCTGGTCCGACATCCTCGAACTGCGCTTGCCCGCGGACCCGCAGCTTTACTGCGTGACCACCGCGATGCTCCGCTACGCCCGCGGCGTCGCCTACGCCGTCACGGGCCGGATCCCGGAGGCGGAAACCGAACGTGAGCTGTTCCGTCAGGCCGTCGCCCGGGTGCCCGGGACACGCATGCTGTTCAACAACACCTGTGCCGACATCCTCGCGGTCGCGTCCGCGATGCTCGACGGCGAACTGGAGTACCGCAAAGGGAACCACGACGCCGCCTTCGCCGCGCTGGAGCGGGCGATCGCACTCGACGACGGCCTTCCCTACGACGAGCCGTGGGGATGGATGCAACCCACCCGGCACGCGTACGGCGCCCTGCTCCTCGAACAGGGCCGCGTAGCGGAGGCGGAGGCCGTCTACCGGGCCGACCTGGGCCTCGACGACACGCTGCCGCGTGCCTTGCAACACCCCGGCAACGTATGGTCGCTGCACGGGTTCCACGAGTGTCTCGTGCGGCTGGGCAGATCGGGCGAGGCGCAGATCGTGGCCCAGCAACTGAAGCTCGCGGCCGCCATGGCGGACATGCCGATCAAGGCGTCCTGCTTCTGCCGCCTCGAAGCCGTCGCGGGCACGGCGGAAGACGGCTGCTGCTGAGGCCGCTGCCGGCGGTGGCCGTCCCGAGACGGCGCTGCTGCTCGACGCGCCAAGCGGTAACAACGCACGGCCAGTTCGTCGACTGCGAAGACGCCGGGGAGATCAGGCGCGCCAGGAGCGCATCACAGTGCTCCCCGGCCGGCAGCACGAGCGCGTTCATCGCAGCATCCTGCGTCTCACATCTCGATATGGATCTACCGGTCCCTGAGATGAGTGAGATTGTTGCGCTGCCCGAACGGTACGGGTGTCCTTGCCGCGAGGGGGACGCTCGCCGCTGCCCGGGCCGTCGGCGCCTGTCGCCGGCGACTCGCTGAGCTACGGACGCACCGCGAAGGACGCCGCCGTGCCCGGTCTGGGGTACAGCTACACCACGTTCGTCCTGATGATGATCTTCGGGGTGCTGTTCTTCGCCGTGTTCACCCTGGTCTCGGGTCCCCTCGCCGACAAGTACGGCCGGCGCACGACGCTGATCTGGGTCACCGCCGCGATCGTGGTCTTCGGGCTCGTATGGGTGCCGCTGCTCGGTCTGGGCACGCTCGGCGTGGTGCTGTGGCTGGTGCTCGGCTTCACCCTGATGGGCATGACCTTCGGCCCGATGGGCGCGCTCCTGCCCGAGCTGTTTCCCACGAGCGTGCGGTACACCGGCTCCGGTATCTCGTACAACGTCAGCTCGATCCTCGGCGCGGCCGTTGCCCCGTTCATCGCGGTGGCGCTGTGGGAGGCGGGTGACGGCTCGCCGTGGCTGGTCGGCGTCTACCTCTCCGTGATGGGACTGCTGACCCTGGTCGCGGTCGTCCTCGGCAAGGAGACCCAGCACGTCTCCCTGGACGACGAGACTTCCGTCTCCGACCAGGACGAGAGCGCTGCGCCCGTCGCGTCCCCGCTCCCCTGACCGTCCGCCGTCCTGCCCGGCATGCGGCCCCCTTCGCCCTGACGCGGGCGAAGGGGGTCGCAGGCCCGGGCACGGCGGCGGCCATGGCTTCCGGTCGCGTCAGACGTGCGCCAGGAGGCGCTCCAGCGGCCGGGGAACGCGCTCGAGGTCCAGGTGTGCGACAAGCGCCTGTGCGTAGAGCGCCTTGCGGCCGCTGTGGGTGCCCATGAAGCGCCGGAGCTGGTGCTCCACGGGCCGTTCCCGCTGCGCCGGCTGGCCCTGGAAGGTGCGGAAGGGGCGCATCTCCCCCTGGGCCTCGATCACCTGCTGCACGCCCTCGGACCCGAGAGCGCGGATCAGCTCGTCCTCCAGGTCGGCGACGCACACGTGGAACCCGAGTGTCTCCAGTCCGGCGTGCGTGAGACCGGACCCGAGCCCCACTCGCTCCAGATGACGCCGGAAATGCCGCTCCTCGCCGATGTCGCAGAGGCCGGCCAACGGGAGGCCGAGCCCCGCAGGACCGCACACGTCCAGGAAACGCCCGATGCTCGTCGCACCTCCGAGCGGTACCACCGCGACGTCCTCCGCGCCGAGGTCGCGGCCGTGGCGCGTGGCCAGCGCTTCGAGGGCGACCTGATCGCTGCTCCCCTCGACGAGCACGATCGTCCGCACACCGCCGGCCAGGTCCCGCGCCACCGCCGCGGCCGCACCGGCTCCCGTTCCACCGGCCGCCCACGCCGCCAGCGCCAGGCGAAAGTCCCTCAACTCGTCCACCCCTCGCGTCCCTACGCCATGCTGGCACGGCAGAGATCCGGCACGCACCCAGGTTTCCGGGGGTGACTGACGCATCGGCGGTTGACCCGCCGTCTCAGACCGACCGTCGCGCGAGGTCCTTCAGCACCGCGACTGCCTGAGAGGCCCGCTCGTACGGCACGAACAGATGGTCGTGGTGGAAACCGGCGATCACGTTGCAGCTCAGGCCGGCATCCGCGAGTTCTCGCGCCACGGCGGCGGTCAGACCGACCGCCTCGAGCGCCGAGTGGACCCGCAGCGTGATCCAGCCGGCCACGTACTCATACGCCACCCCCGCCGCGTCAGCCTCCTGCTGGGGCAGGACGAGCGTCAGGCCCTCCCGTTCAGCCACGGTGACGACCGGGGTCACGCCGGGCGGGACGACACCGTCGTCGACGGTGGCGAACACGTAACGGCCCTCGTTCAGCTCGGGGTTCATCCCCGCCAGCAGTTTCCGCAGATCACTCTCACCAGCCACGATCAGCACCCTACGCGCCACCCGCGGCAACAAGGGTGACCCGGGCCCCCGCAGCCAGGTTCTTCCAGCGGTGCCGCTCTGTTCCACTCCAAGATCGATAGAGTGCTCGCATGACCAAGGGCGAGGGACGGTGGGCATGAACGCCGGTGTGAACAGCCGCAGTTGGTCCAACACGCGCGTATGGGTGGAGCAAGTCCTCCCTCCTGGGACCCGGATCACCGCTGTCGCCGCATTGCGGGGTGGCTGGACATCGCAGATGCGCCGCCTGGACATCGAAGGACCGGCAGAGCCGTACTCATTGGTGCTGCGTTCCTTCGTCCAGACCTTCTACGTGAAGCACGCGGTGGGGCTGCTCACCCGTGAGGCCGCGATGCTGGATCTGCTCGCCGACACCGAGGTGCCGGTGGCGCGCCTTCACCGGGTGGACGCCGCGGCGGAGCACTGTGACCATCCTTCGCTGCTGATGTCTCTGCTGCCGGGAAGCGTGCGGTTGGACGAGGACGACGTCGAGCGCAGAAGTCGGCTCCTGGCCCGGCAGTTGGTCGCCGTCCACGGGCTCACCGTTCCCGAACGGGCCCGGCCGCGTACGTATCAGGCGTGGACGAGTCCGGAGCGGGTGCGGATTCCTGACGCCACCGCGCGCCCGGAGCTGTGGCGGCGTGCCGTGGACGTCATCCGCCGCGAGCCTCCCGTCCACCGGCCTTGTTTCCTGCACCGTGACTTCCATCCCGGCAATGTGCTGTTCACCGGCCACGGTGCCGACCTGACGATCACGGGGGTCGTCGACTGGGTCGAGACCTCCTGGGGCCCCGCCGACCTGGACGTGGCCCACTGTTCCACCGCCATGGCCCTGCTGCACGGTGTGCCCGCCGGCATGCGGCTGGTGGACCATTACCTCGCCGCCGGCGGCACGCTCAGCGCCGCCCCGGCCGACCACCTGTACTGGCGGCTGCTGGACGCCCTCGCCTTCGCGCCGGACGCCGAGAAGGTCGCCACGCCGTGGCGGGAACTCGGCCGCGTGGATCTGACACCGGCCGTTCTCACCCAACGCCTGGAGGACCTTCTTCAGGCGCTCTTCACCCAGTACGGCTGAGAACCGGCCCACAGTGGCCGGGATGACCCGCTGCCGAGCCGAGGCCCGGCACTCCCCGGCGTGCTCGTCGCGGGGATCGCCCGGTCGGACCATCAGCCGCCGATTCACGCTCCTGACCAAGGCGACCCCGATATAGTGAGCCACCGACTTCCGCGAACGAAGGCGGTTGAGCATGACGGTAGCCCGCAGGCCCGGAATTCCGACAGCGGCAGACGACGATGCCCGTACCCCGCCCCTGGATCGCACCTGATGGCGGCGCCGGCAGCCACGGCATCCGCCCTTGGCGAACCTCTCGCCTCGCCGGTCAATTCGCACAACGAGTGGGATCCGCTCGAGGAGATCATCGTCGGGCGTCTCGACGGCGCGACGATTCCCTCCAACCATCCCGTCGTGGGCTGCAACATCCCTCCATGGGCGGCGCGGTTGCAGGGGCTTGCCGCCGGGTTCAAGTATCCACGCGTGCTGATCGACCGGGCGCAGGAGGAGCTCGATCAGTTCGTCAGCCTCCTTCAGTCGCTCGGCATCATCGTCAGGCGGCCGGACGCGGTCGACCACAGACAGCGGTTCGGCACCCCCGACTGGACATCGCGCGGTTTTTGCAACACCTGTCCGCGCGACAGCATGCTCGTGATCGGTGACGAGATCATCGAGACCCCGATGGCATGGCCGTGCCGGTACTTCGAGACCCACTCGTATCGCGCGGTCCTCAAGGACTACTTCCGACGCGGCGCGCGCTGGACGGCGGCACCGAGGCCGCAGCTCACCGACGCACTGTTCGAGGCGGATTTCCGTATCCCCGAGGCCGGCGAGCCCATGCGCTACATCCTCACCGAGTTCGAGCCGGTGTTCGACGCCGCGGATTTCGTGCGCGCGGGACGCGACCTGTTCGTCACGCGGAGCAACGTCACCAACCGCATGGGCATCGACTGGCTGCGCAGGCATCTCGGATCCGGCTATCGCGTCCACGAGATCGAGAGCCGCTGCCGCACACCCATGCACATCGACACGACACTCGCGCTGCTCGCGCCCGGAAAACTGCTCGTCAATCCGGAGTACGTCGACGTCGACCGCCTGCCCGACGTCCTGAGGTCGTGGGACATCCTGATCGCCCCGGAGCCGGACCCGATCCGCGAGCGCATGCTCCAGGTCACGTCAATGTGCGGCAAATGGCTCAGCATGAACATTCTCATGATCGACGACAAACGGGTGATCGCGGAGCGACACCACACCAACATGCTGCGCGCGCTCGAGAAGTGGGGCTTCGAGCCGATCCCGTGCGACCTGCTGCACTACGCGCCGTTCGGCGGCTCGTTCCACTGCGCGACGCTCGACATCCGGCGTCGCGGCACGCTCGAATCGTATGTCGACTGATCGCACCACCGACCGCCCGCGCCGGTCCCGGGCCCGGACAAGCCGGGCCCGGCGACCCCTTTCACGCCCAACGCATCGCTACGGCAGCGCATTCACCCCGTGCGTGGCGGAGACGGACGCCCGTACCGCCGCACATGCCGCCTGTGCATCTGCCGCCTCCAGGGCGATCGCGGCCAGCCGCCGGCAGTCGTCGAGGGTGTGGAGCGCCAGCGCCGCGCGGACGTCGGCCAGACAGCCGGGGGCAGCCGACAGGCTGGTGACGCCCAGTCCGACCAGGACCAGGGCCAGCAGCGGATCGGATGCCGCCTCCCCGCAGACCCCGACCGGACGGCCGTGTGCGGCACCCGCGTCGGCAGTACTGCGCACCAGGTCGAGCAGGGCGGGCTGCCACGGGTCGAGGAAGTCGGCCAGAGCGCCCAGCATGCGGTCGGCGGCGAATGCGTACTGGGCCAGGTCGTTGGTGCCGATGCTGAGGAAGTCGCAGCTCCGCGCAAGGGTCCCGGCGCGCAGGGCAGCCGCGGGCACCTCCACCATCGCGCCGGCCGTGCGCAGTCCATGCGACCTGGCCAGGGCGGTGAACTCCGCCGCTTCGGCCGGCAGGGACACCATGGGCGCCATGACCCATACGTCGGCCGTGCTGCTCTCGGCGGCCGCGGCGATGGCAGCGAGTTGGTCCGCCAGCAGCTGCGGGTCGCGGCGCGCGGTGCGCAGTCCGCGGACGCCCAGCGCCGGGTTGGGCTCGTCGGGAGCAGTGACGAACGGCAGTGGCTTGTCGGCTCCGGCGTCCAGAGTGCGTACGACGACACGGCGCCCGGCGAACGCTTCGAAGACCTTGCGGTAGGCAAGGGTCTGTTCCTCCGCCGTGGGCGCCTGCGCGCGGTCGAGGTAGAGGAATTCCGTACGGAAGAGGCCCACGCCCTCGCTGTCGGCCTCCGCGGCCGCCGGGAGTTCGGCGAGGGCGCCCAGGTTGACCAGCAGTTTCACGGCGTGCCCGTCCGCCGTCCGGCCCGGCCCGCTGACCAGTGCCGCGCTGCGCCGGCGGCGTTCGTCTCGCGCGGTCGCCTCGGCAACCGCGTCCGGGTCCGGGTCGGCCACCACTGTCCCGGCAGCGCCGTCCACCAGCACCAGCCGTCCGTCCGCGAGCGCGGCGGCATCTGCGCAGCCGACGACGGCCGGCAGCCCGAGGATCTTCGCCAGGATGGCGGTGTGGCTGGTCGGCCCGCCCTGCTCGGTGACGAGGGCGAGAACCTGCGCCGGGTCGAGGAGAGCCGTATCAGCAGGCGCGAGGTCGTCGGCGACCAGGACGTGAGGGTGGCCGGGATCGGGCAGTCCCGGCATGGGCAGCCCGAGGACGCGTGCCACCGCACGGTTGCGCAGGTCGTCGAGATCGGCGGCGCGTTCGGCGAAATAGCCGCCGGCCGTCAGCAGCGAAGCGCGGAACTCCTCGAACGCGGCGTCCAGCGCATGCGCCGCGTCGCTGCCTTCACAGACCAGCGCCTCCACCCGGTCGGCGAGGGACGGGTCGGAAGCCATCATCGCCTGCGCGGACAGGACGCCGGCCGCCTCACCGGCCACGGCGGCGGCGCGCCCTTCCAGCTCGGCCGCGACATCAGCCAGGGCGGCGCGGGCCGCCGCGGCCTCTGCGGGCGCGTGGGCCGACTCGACCCGGCGCGGTGCGGGCAGGGCGGGCGGGGGCGCCATGCGGGCGACCGGTCCCGAGGCGGTTCCGCCGCCGACACGGATGCCGCGCATCAGCACGGGCGTCACGCCGGCCGCTCGGGTCACTGCCGCTCCTTCGCGTCGAGGTCGGAGCCGACGAGCGCGGCCAGCTCGTCGATCGCGGCGTCGGCGCCGTCGCCTTCGGCGGCCAGGACGAGAAGGTCACCGTGCTCGGCCCCGAGGGCCAGCACGGACAGCAGGCTCCGTGCGTCGACCGGGGGCTGTCCGTCCCGGGCCACGGTCACCTTGACCGGCTGCCGGGACGCGGCCTGGACGAAGAGGGACGCGGGGCGGGCATGCAGTCCGGAGCGCGAACCGATGGCGACTGTGCGCTGAGGCATGGGGGCCCTCCTACAAGGGGTTGCGGGGACGGGGTGTCCGGTGGGGTGCGTATCGGTCAGCGGGAGGGCACTGCGTTGTACCCGGGACGGCCTGGTGCGCTGCCCAGCGACATGTTGTTTTGGATCCGTTTCGATGACCGAACCTGTTGTTTTCATGGATGCTACGCAGTGCAGCACGGCGAAGTAAAGAGATACGGGCATGAAACATGCCTGACCCTCGGGGAAGGCATCATGGTCGGGCAGCAGCCGGGCACATCCGGGCACACTGCTGGAGGCGTTCGACGAGCCCGCGCACGTGGGACCGCTGCCACCGCCGCCCCGGGTGTACACGCGACTGAGCGCCCGAGTCGGCGTCTTTCGTTGACTCAGGCGCTCAGTGGCCACTGGGACCGCTCGCACCGGGTCCCTCGGGTGATGGCGGCAGATCAGGCCGGCCGGCGAGACGTGCCGAGCCAGTCCTTGTAGTGGGTGCGAGCCAAGCGCGCGTCGGGCCCCGCGATGAGAACGTCACCCTCGACGGCAGCGAACATGCCCGCCTGCTCGTCGGTGACGACGGTGCGGTGGTCCTGCCGAGTCGACAGCGTGAGGCGGCCGAGTTCGTCCAGGGTGAAGACATCGGGGCCGGCGACCTCGAGCCTGCCGTTCAGCGGCGAGGCGGTGGCAACGTCGGCGAGGGCGTCGACGACGTCGGCCGACGCGATGGGCTGGATACGCGTGGCGGGCACCCGGCCAGCAGGTGGCCCATGGTGGTGCGGAAGAAGTCCAGGGAGGCTTCGTCGAACGTGGGCGAGTTCGTCACGTTGACGACCGTGTCCGCACCTTCGAGCGCCTGGTCCAGCCCCGCGCCCGTGAGCAGGTCGACTCCCGTCGACAGGGACGAGGCGACCACCTCGTGTCCGGCCTCCCGGAGCCTGACCAGAGCTGCCGCCGAGATCACGGTCCTGGACGTGGTGCAGGCGGTCGACGGGGCGAGCCCGGCGTTCGTGTGCACCGAGATCCGCCAGCGCGGTCCGCTCGGGACTCCGCCCCAGGACTGCACCAAGCCTTGCCCCATCGCCCGCGCGATGGCCGCCGCCGACGCCGCGTGGCGGGCGTCGCTGCAGGGTGTCTCCATAGCCGATTCTGTCGGCTCCGTGGAGCAGGACAGCGGGCCGCAGGCTCTGCCCGGCATCGGCGCGTGGCTCAACTCGGTGAACGGCTCCGACGGCTGAGGGGCGCACCGTACGGCGTGCGTCGGACGGTCCGGCCCGGCCCGGCCGCTGAGGAACCACCCGCCGAGACCGGACCAGCCGCCCGTCCACTGACCGGCGTCGACCTGCCGCGGGTCTGGAGACCGGTTCCTGGGGCACACGAGCCGTAGAAGCCGGCACGGCCGAAACGGAGGTTCTCCGATGCTGGGCATAGCCGCCGCGGTGTTGTTCTTCATCGCCTTTCTGTTCAACGCGGCCGAGGTGGAGACGATCGACGTCTTCTCCTCGACGAACCTGATGCTGCTGGGCCTCGCGCTCATGGCGTTGCATGTGGCGGGCATCGGCGCGTCCTTCCGGTCGGGCTGGATGCGCCGACGGTGACAGCCGGAACGCCTCACCGCCCCCGTACCGGCGGGTCGGCGCCCACCGGCCACGGCCCGCCCCGAGGGTGCCGCGCCCGCGGCCGACCGATCAGGAGGAACACATGAACGCGCCCATGACCGGCGCCGCGGACGCCTCGGCCGCTCCCGCCTGGCTGCACATGACCGTGATGGCGGTGGCGGTGCTCGTCCTCGTCTACAGCCTCGCCAAGCACCGCGGTTGAGTTCCGACTGCCCATGACCGACTGACGGGCAGAACCGCGGTAGGTGATCGCGACGTCGAGCGGTGCGGCTGAACCGCTCCCCCGCCGGTGGGTCGGCCGAGCGGATCGCTGGAATTCTGGAAAGGCGATCCCGGCCGTGGGCTCGCCACCCCATACGCGCCAGGCCAGTCATATAATTCCTGCGTCTCCGCTTCCCATATCGGCGGAGCGATCTGATGATCAGAAACAATTCTGCCTTTCTCCTGTGCCTCAGATGCCAGGAGAGTCGTCGGCCAATGGGCCGGACCTCGAACGACTATTGACTCGAGCACTTGTTACGCGGAGTTGCTCTGCGTGTTCTCGTAGCCGTCCGGTCTGCGGTGCGCGACCATACGGACGCCGCCCCAGGCTCGTCATCGGCGTCACACGTGCGAAAGGACGCGCAAGAGCGAGCAGCCACCAGAAGGAACACCGAGACAGGAAGAAGGACGGACGTGTCCGGCAGCGAAAGCGAGAACCCGGTAATCCCCTCCCCGACCCCTACGCCGACTCGTCCCAGGACGAACCGGGACTGGTGGCCGAATCAGCTGGACCTTCAGGTTCTCCACCAGCACTCGCCCCAGTCCAATCCGATGGGCGAGGACTTCAACTACGCGGAAGAGTTCGCGACCCTCGACCTCGACGCGCTGAAGCGGGACGTCTTCGAGGTGATGACGACGTCGCAGGACTGGTGGCCTGCCGACTACGGCCACTACGGGCCGCTCTTCATCCGGATGAGCTGGCATGCCGCGGGGACGTACCGCATCGCTGACGGCCGAGGCGGTGGCGGCAGCGGCGCTCAGCGTTTCGCCCCCCTCAACAGCTGGCCGGACAACGCGAGCCTCGACAAAGCGCGCCGTCTGCTCTGGCCGGTCAAGCAGAAGTACGGCCGGAAAATCTCCTGGGCCGATCTTCTGGTCTTCGCCGGAAACTGCGGCATGGAATCGATGGGATTCAAGACGTTCGGGTTCGGTTTCGGGCGAGAGGACATCTGGGAACCCGAGGAAATCTTCTGGGGCCCCGAGGACACATGGCTCGGAGATGAGCGCTACAGCGGCGACAGGGAACTCGCCGGTCCTTTCGGTGCCGTACAGATGGGACTGATCTACGTCAATCCGGAGGGGCCCAACGGCACCCCCGATCCGATCGCTGCCGCGAGGGACATTCGCGAGACGTTCGGGCGTATGGCCATGAATGACGAGGAGACGGTCGCGCTCATCGTCGGCGGCCACACCTTCGGCAAATGCCATGGTGCGGTCGATCCCCAGTACATCGGCCCGGAGCCCGAGGCCGCGCCCATCGAGCAGCAGGGCATCGGCTGGCGGAACACGTACGGCACCGGCAAGGGCGGCGACGCGCTCACCAGTGGGCTCGAGGGCGCATGGACCACCGCACCGACGCAGTGGGACAACGGGTACCTGGACAACCTGTTCCGGTACGACTGGGAGCTGACGACGAGCCCCGCCGGTGCGAAGCAGTGGACGCCCACGGATGCGTCGGCGAAGGGCACTGTGCCCGATGCCCACGATCCGTCGAAGAGCCACGCTCCCATGATGCTGACGACGGACCTCGCGCTGAAGCTGGATCCGGTCTACGCGCCGATCGCGAAGAGTTTCCACGAGAACCCGGACAAGCTCGCCGACGCGTTCGCCAAGGCGTGGTACAAGCTGTTGCACCGCGACATGGGACCCGTCTCGCGGTACCTCGGCCCGTGGATTCCCGAGCCGCAGCTGTGGCAGGACCCCGTCCCCGCGGTCGATCACGAGCTGGTCGGGGACGCGGACATCGCCGCCCTCAAGAGCAGGATCCTCGCTTCGGGACTGTCCGTCTCCCAGCTCGTCACCACCGCCTGGGCGTCGGCGGCGAGCTTCCGCGGCACCGACAAGCGCGGCGGGGCCAACGGAGCACGTATCCGACTCGCACCGCAAAAGGACTGGGAGGTCAACAACCTGCCGGAGGTGGCCGAGACGTTGCAGACCCTTGAGCGGATCCAGCAGGACTTCAACGGCTCACAGGCCGGCGCGACGAAGATCTCGCTGGCCGACCTGATCGTCCTGGGCGGATGTGCGGCCGTCGAGCAAGCCGCGAAGAACGCCGGGTACGACATCACGGTCCCGTTCGCACCGGGGCGCACGGACGCCTCGCAGGAGCAGACCGACGTGGAGTCGTTCGCCGTGCTCGAACCCAGGGGCGACGGGTTCCGCAACTACCTCCGGGCGGGAGAGAAGTTGTCGCCGGAGACCCTGCTGCTGGACCGCGCCAACCTGCTGACGCTGACCGCTCCCGAGATGACGGTTCTGATCGGCGGCATGCGGGCCCTGAACACCGGCTTCGGGGGAACCCCACACGGCGTCCTCACCCACCGGACAGACACGTTGACGAACGACTTCTTCGTCAACCTGCTCGACATGGGCACGGAGTGGAAGGCGTCGACCTCGGACGAGAACGTGTTCGAAGGCCGGGACCGCGTGACGGGCGAGGTGAAGTGGACTGCCACCGCCGTCGACCTCGTCTTCGGCTGGAACTCCCAGCTCCGCGCCGTCTCGGAGGTCTACGCGTCCCAGGACGCGGGCGAGAAGTTCGTGCGTGACTTCGTGGCTGCATGGGACAAGGTGATGAACCTCGACCGGTTCGACCTCGCCTGAGTCGCTCGTCCCGGTCGGCCGCCCCATCGGCCGACCGGGACATCGGGCAGCCGACGTTCCCCGATCCCTCGCAACTGGCACAAAGCCGAGACGCCAGGGACCAGTTGTGGCGCGAGAGCGCAGCCATGGCCGGCATCAATGACCAGAAGTGGTGAGAGGTGGGGGAAACCGGACTCACGTGAGACGTGTGGGAATCCGGTCCGTCAGTCCGTGATGACGGCGTCGCGGTGGATCCACTCGGGGCTGCGGGCCGCCTTGTACAGGAAGTCGGCGACGTCCGCACGGCTGATCGTCGGGATGCCCCTCATCGGGAGACGCTCACCGGCGAGGTAGGTGCCCTTGGCGGGGCCCTTGGTCAGCATGGTCGGGTAGACCAGCGTCCAGTCGAGGCCGCTGGAGCGGATCGCCTTCTCGGAGATCTCCTTGTTCGCGTAGATGTTCCGCAGGAACGTGCGGTACATCACCACTGCACGGCGCTCGCCGACCGGTAGGTGTCACCCACGCCGAACGACGACAGCCATACCAGGCGGGAAACGCCCCCGTCCTCGGCCGCGCCGATCACGGCCGCCGCGGCGCGCCTGAACAGGTCGTCGGCGCGCACGGACGTGCTCCTGCCGAGAGCCGAGATGACGACGTCCTGTCCGGCCATGGCCTGCGCGACATCGGTGTGCGAGGTGGCGTCACCGGCGACCACCTTGACTCGATCCGCCAGGTCCGCCATCGCCTCCGGCCTGCGGGCCATGACGGTGACCGTGTCGCCGGCCTCGAGGGCCAGATCGACCACGTGACGACCGGTGGGGCCGGTCGCACCGAGGATGAGCAGTTTCATGACAGAGAACCTTTCCGCTGCCGCCGACCACGTACAGGGCGCAGCACGAGACCTAAGCGGACAGCTGTCCGCTGCCATGAAAAAGTACCGGACAGTTGTCCGGTCAGCAAGTGCGGTCCGGCTGAGCAGGCGCGTGCGGGGTTGCGGGGCCGGCCGACGCCGGGCGCTACGGTGTACGTAACCGGACTGGTGTCCGCCGCTGCCGAACGGACCGGACAGGGAATGCGGGCGCGAGCCCGGAAGGAGGGGGAGTGAGCTCCAGGAACGACGGGCCTCAGCGCCCGGACGCGCAGCGCAACCGGGAGCGGATCCTGGAGGTGGCGCTGGCCGAGTTGGCCCGTGCCGTGGATGTCCCGCTGAGCTCGATCGCCAAGAAGGCGGGGGTGGGACAGGGCACGTTCTATCGCAACTTCCCCAACCGTGAAGCGCTCATCCTCGAGGTCTACCGCCATGAGGTGCACCAGCTCACCGACGCCGCGGCGGAACTGCTCAAGACCCGGACGCCCGACCAGGCCTTGCGTGAATGGATGGACCAGCTCGCCCGCTTCGCCGTCGCCAAGGCCGGTCTGTCGGACGCGATGCGTCAGATCGTCGGGACGGCGGACGGCCCGGCTCAGCCGGGATACGCGCTGGTGGTCGAGGCGATCGAGGCTCTCCTTGCCGCCAATCACGAGGCGGGCACCATTCGTCCGGGGGTGACCGTCGACGACTTCGTCCTGGCCATCGCCGGTATCTGGCAGATCGATTCCCGCGGGGACTGGCAGGCCCAGAGCGCTCGGCTTCTGGACCTTGTCATGGACGGGATGCGCACGGGAGCGCCCGGACGAGGCTGAGCAACCACCGGACCGTGCTGCGGCGCGGGGGGACCCGCAGACCAGGGCGCTCGATGAGCTTCGCCCGGCAGCGCCTGGCGCACCGCCGGTTCGACACTGATGCCGCGCAGCGCGTCACGGAGCAGCCGACTCCAAAGATCGACGAGAACCACGGGCACCGGCTGGAACCGCCATCGTCCGAAAGGGTGGAAGGCCCGACCAGGGAGTTTCACAATGGCGGCATAAGTGCCACTGATGTGCCATCGCGGCTGAGACTGTGCCGCGAAATCCTGGACCCTACACGTCGCTCGGGGATGTCACGGAGGTTTCCGTCATGCCCCGTCCCATCTGGTCCGGCGCCGTGAGCTTCGGGCTCGTGACCATCCCGATCAAGGTGGTGCCCGCCACCGAGAGCCACAACATCGCCCTCCGGCAGATCCATCTGGAGGACGGCGGCCGGATCCGGTACCGCAAGATCTGCGAGATCGAGGACAAGCAGGTCAGCGACGCCGAGATCATCAAGGGGTACGAGGTCGACAGGGACACCATCGTCGCCGTCACCGACGAGGACCTGGCGGACATGCCACTGCCCACCGCGAGGTCGATCGAGATCGCCGCGTTCGTCCCGGCGCAGTCCATCGACCCCGTCCGTATCGGCGACAGCTACTACCTCGAGCCGGCCGGGCAGGTCGCTGCCAAGCCCTACAAGCTGCTCCGCCAGGCCCTCGAACGCTCCAGCAAGGTCGCGGTCGCGCACTTCGCCCTGCGCGGTCGCGAGCGGCTCGGGCTCCTGCGGGTGAAGGGCGAGGCGATCGTCCTCCACTCGATGCACTGGCCCGATGAGATCCGCTCCCCCGAGTCCCTTGCGCCGCCGCCCGTGGAGCTGGGCGACTCGGAGATCGACGGAGCCGTGGAGCTCATGGACGCCCTGACCGAGGACCACATGCCCGACCTGACCGACCACTACCGCGAGGCGCTCGAAGAGGTCATCGCCGCGAAGGCGGAAGGCAAGGCACCGCCGGCTCCGGAGGAGCCGCAGCCCGCCGGACAGGTCGTCGACCTCATGGCGGCGCTCAACGCCTCCGTGAAGGCCGCGAAGGAGTCCCGCGGCGAGGAGCCCGCGACGGTGCACGAGATGCCGAAGAAGAAGGCCGCGGGGAAGAAGGCGCCCGCCAAGAAGGCGACGGCGAAGAAGGCGACGGCGAAGAAGGCCGCGGCCAAGAAGACGGCCACGAAGAAGACCACCGGGCGCAAGCCCAGGGCGTCCTAGCCGGGGGGTCCCGCGATCGGCGGCGAACGCATCGTCGTCTGCTGGGCCATGGGGGTGACGCAGCAAAGGGCGATCACGCGGCAGAGGATCGTCCATGGCCGATCCGGCGGGGGATCCACCCCGCCGGATCGGGTCGGGCATGGGAGCGTCAGTCGGTCTTCACCATCTGCGCGCCCAGTAGAGGGCGTGCATGGCGGCCCGGATCGGAGCCGCGCCCCTTGCCGTGTCCCGCCATCCGGCACCGCGGTTGAAGTAGCTCATCGAGTACGTGCCGCGCGTGGTGATCCGCAGGTCCTTGTGGGAGAGCCACTCGAACATGTCGTACCTCACCAAGTGGGCGAAGCCGTCCCAGACCGGCGTGGTCGACTCCGTGGGGACCGCCGCGTCGGCGTGGGAACCGATCGCCGTCCAGTCGGTGCCCCCTTCGGCCTGCGGGTTCGGGGTCCTGCCGAGCCAGCTCATGAAGGCGGACCACGGACGCATGTCCTGGGCCTGGCGGTCGTTCGCCGTGACCGCCAGGGCTCCCTTGTGCGGCGTCCCCAGCGTGACGACGTCCTCCACGTACAGGAGCGGGGGCCAGCCCTGCTCGTGGCGCTGGTAGCCGGCGATCGCCGCGCGGGCGATCAGCCCTCCCATGGAGTGGCCGACGATGTCGACGCTCTTTCCCTTCGAGGAGTACTTGTTGTAGATGTTCCAGGCCAGGGCCTTGCCGAGATCCTTGATGGGGATGTCGACGGTGCCCCGCTCGGGCTTCGGGTCGCGCAGGTTGACGGTGCACCCCTGGCGGCGCGTGTCCGCGGCGTACAGCCCCACGCGTTCGAACCTGCCCGTCCAGCCCCACGCCCGCATCGCCCTGGTCGCGGCCTTCCACTTGCTGCGGCAGCTGATGCCGTCGGGCGTGTAGCCCTTGATGAAGTAGACGGTGTCACCCGCACCGTTGCTCGGCATGGGCATGGGCGCGGGCGCGGGCGCGGCGGTCGCCGCCTGTGCCGCCGGGGCACCCCAGGCGGCCGCGGCGGTCAGGCCCAGCACCAGCGCGACCAGCAGCGCCGTCATGCGGCCGCCCCCCTGTGCGCCGGACCTCGTTCCGGTAAGCACGGTCTCTTCCCCCTCCGTCGGTGAAGTCCCGGATGTGACGTGACACCCCGGAGCTCGGGGAGAGGGAGGGGGCGGGGCAAGACATGACGGCTGTCCCGGACAGGGCCGAACTATCCATGATGGTCGGGGAGTTGTCCGGGAATCGGCCTGCCGGGCGGTCGGATCGTGGACGTGTCTGCCTGCACCGGCGGGAGCCGGACGGGACGGGTGTGGAAGATCCCGGTCCCTCAGGACCGGGATCCTCGTCATGACCCCTTCACATGGCCGACGCGATGTGCTCTGCGAGCGGGCAGGCGTGACATGCCGCCGGAGCACCGGTCGACGCCGTCACCGCCCTTGATCAGTACCGTCGTCCGGCCCCCGGCGGTCGCCGCCGGCGTCGGAAGCCGGCCTTCGGACCGCCTGCTCGGGTTCGATGGTGAACGCCCGGCCGCTGCCGGACAGCCGCAGGATGCGGGCCACGGAGCACGGCACGGCCCGCAGGCACAGGTCCACGTCGCGGGCGCGGGCGGCACGGGCGCCCGCCAGGAGCGCGCTCACTCCCGAGCAGTCGCAGAAGTGCACCTTGCCCAGGTCCACGACGATGTGCTGGTACTCGGCGACGGCGGCGCGGAGGGCTTGCCTGACGCCCGGCGCGGTGACCACGTCGAGTTCCCCGGCCATCGTCATCCGGCAGCTGTCAGGTCCGGTGGCCGTCAGTTCGACCTGCATCGTGACGTCGTACACCAGCGCCTCCTCACCGGCCGGCGCCCGCTTGCAGAAACCGGGTGTCTTACCAGGAAACTCCCGAACTGCCCGGCTTGTCTATGCCCTGCCCGGCCGGACGTCCCCAGAGCTCCTCCGGAGAGCGTCCCCGGACCTCCCCGGACGCCACCGTCAAGACCTCGCCGTGGAGCCCCACCTGCGGAACGATCTCGATCCGGCGCGGACGGCCTGCGCCGGCATGGCGGCGCGCGCACGTACTACGGCACGTCCTTTCCGAAGCCGCGGGCGCGCAGGAAGCAGGCGG
This sequence comes from Streptomyces sp. 5K101, assembly GCF_046506645.1. Taxonomy (NCBI): domain Bacteria; kingdom Bacillati; phylum Actinomycetota; class Actinomycetes; order Kitasatosporales; family Streptomycetaceae; genus Streptomyces; species Streptomyces sp. 5K101. The sequence goes on from NZ_JBKFFO010000004.1 coordinate 30,530, forward strand.
CGTACGCGGGGAACGGCGGCGGTCAGCAGAGGGTGATGTGCGGTTCGAACGCGTCCAGCAGCAGCTCGCGCATCCGTGTCCGGGACATCTCCCCCGTTCCCGCCAGCACTTGGAGGGCCAGGCCGTCGACCGTGCCGGTGAACCGGCTCGTGAGGGCCTCGGCGTCGGCGTCCGTGCCCATGCCCGCGTCCTGGCAGGCGTGCACCAGGTCGAGCACCGTCTGCTGCCAGCGGGCGTAGACGGCGCGCTGTCCTTCACGCAGGGCGGGGTCGACGATCGCCTCGTTCCAGGACTGCACCCACACCGACCATTCGTCCCGGTCCTCCTCGCCGGTGATCAGCTGGACCTCGATCAGCCGGCGCAGCTTCTCGGTCGGGCTGCCGGCGTCCCGGAATTCGGCTTCGAGGCGTTGGTGGAGACGTTCGGCGTAGTGGAGCAGAGCGGCTCGCAGGGCGTCGCCCTTCGTCGGGAAGTGGTAGTGCACCGTGCCGGTACTGGTGCCGCACGCGCGGGCGATGTCGACGACCCGCACCCGGTGGAATCCGCGCCGGGCGATGAGCCGTGCGGTCGCCTCGAGGATCTGGCCCCTGCGGACCTCCGCGTCCACGGCGTCCGCGCGGCGGCGGGTGTCGGGTTCCGCCGTGTTCTCCGGCGGGGTGGGCGGCCGTCCCCGGCCGGTCCGCAGATACCGCAGTGACACCTTCCCGACGCGTGCGAGGGCGGCGAGTTCGCGGTCCCCGAGTCGGCGGTTGCCGCGCAGGGCCTTGGACAGCGCGGTGGGGTCCATGCCGATGCGGGCCGCGAACTCGCGCTGGCTGACCGGTGCCGACCGCACCACCAGGCGCGCCCGTTCGGCCACTGTCCGGGCGTCGTCCGCCTGTTCCGAGGGTGTCATCGTGTCCGGTCCGTCCTGTCGTTGTCCGTGGGGAGCGGCGTCATTGAAGGGAGGCGAAAATCTCGTCGGCGCCCCGGTAGCCGGACGACACGGCGCCGTCGATATAGCCGTTCCACTGCGTCGCGGTCTCCGTTCCCGCCCAGTGCAGGGTCCCGGTCGGCTCCCGCCAGCCGTGTTCGCCGTAGCCGCTCCAGCCGCCGGGCGTCGCGTACGCCTGGTAGCCGCCCCGGGCGAAGGGGTCCTGCGTCCAGATCTTCTCGACGCAGTCGCGCGGGTGCCGCGCCCGCGTTCCGGCGACGGCGGCGAAGCTCTCCAGGACGGCGGCCCGGCGGCGGCGCTCGTCCAGGGCGCTGAAGCGGTCCAGTCGCTCGCCGTACACGAATCCGACGAGGATCCCGCAGGAGCCGTCGGCCGGGGAGTTGTCGAACACGACGCCGACCGGGCCTGCGTCGTACAGGGTCGCCACGCCGGAGAGCCCGGAACTCCGCCAGAACGGGGTGTCGTAGACGGCGTGGATCTTGGCGACCCGTCCCATCGGGCTGTGGGACAGCCAGCCCTGCCGGCTGTCGGGGAGCGGTGGGGTGAAGCGGATGGCGCGTACCGCGTGCGGGGGCAGTGCCACGACGGCGCGGCGTGCGCGGAGCACGGTTGAGTCGGTGTGGACGCGGACGCCTCCTGTGCCGTGCTCGACGGCACGCACCTGCTCGACGAGGCGGACGCGCTCCCCCAGCAGGGCGGCGACGGCGTGGGCCGGGCCGGCCGCGCCCGTGCTGAAGCGGCTGTCCTGGGCGCAGCCGCGGGTCTCCATCAGCTGCTCGAAGCCGCCGGCCGCTGCGATGCAGAACAGCACGTGGAAGAGCGAGATCTCGTGCGGCTCCGCGCACCACAGTCCGTGAACGGCGAGGTCCAGCCGGCGCCAGGTGTCGGTGTCGTCGGTCTCGGAGCGGAAGAAGGAGTGTGCGGTCCGGGTGTCCCACTCCGCGAAGCGGGCCGTGCGCCACGGCCGGTCGGTGTCCACCGTACGGGCGAGTTCGTCCAGGATTCCCGTGATGCGGACCTATTCGGCGATGCCGGCCCGTCGGCGGGTGCGGCACCGGTGTAGGGGACCGTGCGGCCGTCGTGCCACACCTCGGTGTGGCTGCCCTTCTCCCAGGTCGGGAACGTGCGGCACCCGAAGCGTGCGGCCAGTTCGAGCAGGCGCGTCTGCGTGGGGCCCACCCACTGGCCACCGTGGTCCAGTGGGACGCCGTCCGCGCGGGTCTCGGTCAGCACCCGCCCGCCGACCCGGTCGGCCGCCTCGACCAGGGTGAAGTCGGCGTCGGCGTCGTGGAGTCGGAGTCCGGCGGCCAGTCCCGCGTACCCCGCGCCCACCACGACGACCTCGGATTCGATCAGATGCTGTGCGCTCCGTCTCTCCATGGCCCGAGAGGATGGGGCAACGCTGACGGGCCCGTCAATGGTTGCGGTCGGGGATGCCGGCCGCGCCTCTCGGCGCGGGTTCACACAGCGCGGCCGCCTCCCCGTGACGGGCCGGTCTGCGTGCACCGGCGTCGGGAGTTGAGTCACGGCTTCGCCCTGCACGACTCTTGACAGTCCCGTGTGGCCGGGCTCACAGTCCAGGCTACTGACTGGCTGTTCAGTCAGTAGATGTCGCCGCTCCTGTACGAGACACCGTGCCGCCGCAGGAGTCCGCCCCGTGACCCAAGCACCCGCCACCTCCAACAGGGCCGATGTGCCCGCCCCCGAAACCCCCGACCTCTCCGAGGGCTGGGGCGAACAACGCAGCAGGCTGCGCAAGGAACTGCGCCGCTTCGACGTCCTCCTGTTCCTCATATGCACCCTCGTCGGCCTCGACACGATCGGGTCGGTCGCGGCGCAGGGCCCGCAGGGACTGACCTGGATGGCCATCCTCGCGGTGTTCTTCTTCCTCCCCTACGGGCTCCTCGTCGCCGAGCTCGGCTCCGCCTTCCTCGTCCAGGGCGGACCGTACGTCTGGACCCGGCTCGCCTTCGGGCGGCTCACCGCAGGCCTCAACTCCGGGGCTGTGGAAGTACGCCGCCGGGCTGGTCTTCATCTGGGGTGGTGCGCTCGCCGTCGTCCAGTCCGTCCGGATCGGCAAGTGGGTGCCGACCGCCGGAGCCGTCGCGCGCATCGTGCTGCTCGGCTTCTTCCTCGTCTCGGTCGTCGTCTTCGCCGTCCAGAACGGTGTGCACGCCCTGCCCGCGGGTGAGTTCACACCGACGTACGTGGGCTTCGTGGCGCTCGTCCCCGTCCTGATCTTCAACTACGTCGGCTTCGAACTGCCCAGCTCCGCCGCCGAGGAGATGCGCAACCCGCGCCGCGACATTCCGCTCGCCATCCTCCGCTCCGGTTTCGCCGCGCTGCTGCTCTACGGCGGCCCGATCCTCGGCATCCTCTTCGTCCTGCCCAGCGACAGGATCGGCAGCCTCGGCGGCTTCATCGACGCCTGCAAGGCCGTCTTCACCGTCTACGGAGGCACCATCGCCGCCGACGGCACGGTCACCCTCACCGGCGCCGGCACGGTCTTCGGCGGCATCGCCGCCGCGGGCCTGATCATCGGCCTGCTCACCTCCGGTGTCACCTGGGCGATGGGCGCCCACCGCGCCCGGGCCGTCGCCTGCGCGGACGGCGCGGGACCTGCCTGGCTCGGCACCATCGCCAAGAAGCACGGCACACCGGTACGGGTGAACCTGCTCTCCGCGGTCCTGGCGTCCGTCCTTCTCGTGGTGGCCCTCAACCTCACCGAAGGCGACGGCGAGAAGTACTTCGCCGCGGGGCTCGGCCTGACGATCTGCACGACCTTCATCTCGTACGTCATCACCTTCCCCAGCCTGGTGGTCCTGCGCCGCAAGTACCCCGACACGCCGCGCCCGTACTCCGTGCCGGGCGGCAGGGCCGGGGCCTGGACGGTCACCGTGCTCGCGACCGGCCTGGTCGCCTTCACCGTGGTCGTGCTGATCTGGCCGGGCTTCGGGGTGGGCTGGTTCGGCACGGAGGGTTCGGCGGCCGACTCGCTGCCCGAGGCCTTCGCCGGCCAGCGCCTCGCGTACACGCTGAGCCAGGTCGTGCCGCTGCTGGTCATCGCGGGGATCGGCCTCGTCTTCTACGCCCTGGGGGCGAAGACGCGTCGCACCAAGAGGTGAGCGCGTTTCTCCCGCATGTACGGCAGAGGGGGCGGCCCGGGAACCGCCCCCTCCGCCGTGCGTGCGCTCCGGCCGTTACGCGCCCGCGCGTCCGTACACCTGCTTGCCCAGCCACTGGCCGCCGTCCACCGTCAGGCACTCGCCCGTCAGGTACGACGCCCCGTCGCCGAGCAGGAACAGCGACGCGTCCGCGATCTCCGCGGGGTCGGCGAACCGGCCCGCAGGGATTGTTGCCAGGACCTCCTCGCGTGCCTCCGGGGTGGCCCACAGGGCCGCTCCGGCGCCCGCCGTCTGGGTCGGGCCCGGGGCTATGCAGTTCAGCCGGATGCCCAGCGGGGCGAGTTCCACCGCCAGTGTCCGGGTCATGGCCAGGACACCGGCCTTGGCGGCGGCCGATTGGACGGTCCCCGGATGCCCGTGCCACGCGTAGGTGGCGATCACCGACAGGATCGAGCCGCCCGTGCCCTGATCGCGCAGCCTGCGGGCGACGGCCCGGGTGCAGTAGTACGAGCCGTTGAGGACGATGTCCACGACCGCGCGCCAGCCACCCGGGGACAGGTCGATGCCCGGCACGACGAAGTTGCCCGCCGCGTTGTGGACCAGGCCGCCCAGCCGGCCGAAGCGCTCCGCCGCCGCGGTCACCAGCGTGTCCACGGCCGCCGGGGCGCGCCCGCCCCAAATCGGCCGCCGCGGCGCCCGCGGGTGACGAGCGCGTCGGCGGCGAGCGCGCCCTGTCCCCCGCTGTCGCCGACGACGGCGACGTGCAGGGGTCTTGGGGTACGGGTCCTCGAGGGGGCTGCGTCGGCCGGGGCCGGTGACAAAGGGGCACCGGGATCGGCGTCCGGGGCGACCGCCCCGGCGTCACGGATGGCGGCCCCGGCGTCCGGGACAGCCGCCCCGGCGTCACGGCAACCGGGCCCGGCGTCACGGCAACCGGCCTCGGCATCACCGCAACCGGCCCCGGCGTCACGGGCGGCGCCGGTCCGGGCGCGGGCGATGCGGTGACCCGCGGCGGTCAGGAGCACGGCCGTGTCCACGAGTTCGCCCGCCGACTCCAGCAGCAGCGCTCCCGTGTCGCGGCACACCGCCTCCACCACCGCCCGGGCGCTGACGAGCGCTCCTGTGTGGGAGGCCGCCGCACGGCCGGATGCCTCGCTGCGCCCCAGTGACAGCAGCAGGACGGTTTGCCCGCCGCGTGGGCGGCGGCCAGGGTGCGGGCCAGGCGGCGCCCGTCGCGGAAGTCCTCCACGTACGCGGCGAGGACCCGTGTCGGGGCGGGGTTGGCGGAAGCTCCGACGACGGCGACGGAGCGCGGGTCGAAGAGGGCGTCCAGACTCATGCGTACCAGTCGAAGCGTTCGGCGATGACCGGCAGCCGGTCCGCCACGACCTCGTGCGCCGCGACGCGCGGGCTGGTCCCGTCCCGCTCGGCCCGCGTCAGCACCTGCTCGACCAGGGCGCGCATGGAGCGCCGGATATGGGTGAACGCCTCGTCCGGGTCGGCGCCGATGTCGCCGAAGAGCGTCCACCACCACCAGGCGTTGGTCGCGGAGTTGACGACCACGTCGGGCAGGACGGTGATCCCGCGCTCGGACAGCAGGGCCTCGGCGTCCGGCACCACCGGCATGTTGGCGGCCTCGACGATCCAGCGGGCCGTGATCCGCTCCTGGTCGGCCGCGTCGACGGCGTACGAGACGGCGGCCGGGACCAGCACCTCGGCGTCCGCGGACAGCCAGGCGCCGCCGGGCAGTTCGGTGTCGCCCGCTCGCAGGGCGGTGCGGTCCACCGTCCCGTAGGGGTCGCGCGCGGCCAGCAGCGCCTCGACGTCCAGGCCCTCCGGGTTGGCAATCGTTCCCTTGACGTCCGCCACAGCGACCACCCTGAGCCCTGCCCGTGCCAGGAATCGGGCGGTCGCCCCGCCCATCGTCCCGAAGCCCTGGACGGAGACGCGGGTCCCCTCGTGGGGGACACCGGCCCGGTCCAGCGCCGTCAGCACCGACTCGGCCACCCCGCAGCCGCCCGCCAGTTCGTCGAGGCCGATGCCGTCCACCTCCACGGCGAACGCGTCCGCGAGCCGGCGCCGTGCCGCGGCCTCGTCGTCGAGCAGCGGGTACACGGCCTGGATGGAGGAGACGAGACCGGCCTCGGCCGCCGCCCTGTCGACGACGTCCTGGGTGAGACCGAGATCCTCGCCGGTGGTCCAGAAGCGCTCGATGTACGGGCGCATCGCGCGGAGGTAGCGCACCAGCACCCCGTACGTCTCGGGGTCGCGCGGGTCGCAGTCGATGCCGCCCTTGGCCCCGCCGAGCGGGATGTACCGGTTCCGGGGGTCGTAGTGGAGGGCCTCCTTCATCGTCATGCCGCGGGCCAGCCCGGTGACCTCGTCGAGGGTGCAGCCCTCGCGCATGCGCAGCCCGCCGCTGGACACGCCGCGCACGAGCCGGTCGATCACCAGATGGCCCTGGCGGCCGGTGACATGGTCCGTCCAGGTGAGGGAGACGAGAGGGGTGGTCGTCATCGGGGATCCTCCTCGGGAACGGTGACGATGGTGGGTCCTGCGGTGTCCAGCGCGTCGGCCAGGGCGCCGGCGAGCTCCTGCGGCGAGCGGACCGCCGTGCCGTGGCCGCCGTAGGCGCGGGCGAGCGCGGGCAGGTCGACGGGCGGCAGGTCGACGGCCGTGGGGCTGTCCCCGCGGGCCGCCATCTCCTCGCGGATCTCGCCGTATCCGCCGTTGTCGAAGACCACGACGGGCAGTGGCAGTCCGAGCTGGGCGGCGGTGGCGAGCTCCTGCACGGAGAACTGCAGACCGCCGTCGCCGCTGAGCGCGACGACCTGCCGCTCGGGGCATGCGGTCTTCGCGCCGATCGCGGCGGGCAGGGCATAGCCGAGGGTGCCGAACCCGGTGGGGTGCAGATAGCGGCCCTCGGGGCCGAGGGGCAGGTGGGGAAGGGCCCCGTAGTAGCAGCACTGGGCGCTGTCGGAGGTGATGACGGCGTCCTCGGCGAGGACGCGGCGCATGGCGATGAGGGACGGCACCCAGCGCGCGTCCCGGGTGCGGATCTCGTCGTCGCGCGCGGCGCGCAGAGCGGTGACGCCGGCGGGTTCGGCGGCCCGCCGCGGTCCTCGCTCGCGGTACGCGGTGAGCAGCGCGTCCAGCAGGGGGCGTGCGTCGCCCACGCGGGCCACGTCCGCCGGGAGCCCCGCGTACATCTGGGCGGGGTCCAGGTCGACGCGGATCAGGGTGCCCGTCGGGGCCGGCAGCGGACCCCAGACGTCGGACTCGGCCAGTTCCGTGCCGACGGCGAGGACCACGTCCTGCTCCGCCAGCCACTTCTGCACGGCCGGGCTGTGCAGCGACACGCCCAGCGACAGGGGGTGGCGCTCGTCCACCACGCCCTTGCCGTTGGCGGTGGTGACGACCGGCGTCCCCAGTTCCTCGGCGAGCGCCAGGCAGGCGGCGGCCGCCGCCCGTGCTCCTCCACCGAGGACCAGCACCGGGCGGCGCGCTCCGCACAGGGCGTCCGCGGCCTCCCGTACCGCCGCCTCGTCCGGCGTCGGGGGCCCGACGGGCGGCGCGAGGCGTACCGGGCCCACGGGCTCCGCGGTCTCCAGCAGGTCCAGCGGCACCTTCGATGTGCACCGGCCGTGGCCGCTCCGAGCGGAAGAGGGTGTAGGCCCGTGCCACCGCCGCGCCGATCTCGTCGACCGACGCGACCCGGTGGCTGACGGCCGCGACACCGCGCAACGCCCGGGTCTGGCTGCGCATTTCGTGCAGGAGGCCGGTCGACTGCTGTGGGTGCCGCAGCGGCATGCCGGACGAGACGACGAGCAGCGGCACGCTGTCGGAGTGTGCCTGGCCCACCGCCGCTGCGATGTTCAGCAGTGCGGGCCCGGTGGTGGTGATGGCGGTCCCCGGGCGGCCGGTCACCCGGGCGTACGCGTCGGCCGCGCATCCCGCGCCCTGTTCGTGACGGGGCGTCACAGGAGTGATGCCGTACGGCTGGAGATGCCGGTAGAGCTCCAGGTTGTGGGTGCCGGGGATGCCGAAGGCATGGCCGACGCCGTGTGCGGCCAGGGCGCGGGCGAGCGCCTCCCCGCCGGTGAGGGCCTGGGTCATCACAGGCCCCGCGAGATCACGAGCCGCGTGATGTCCGAGGTGCCCTCCTCGATCTCCTCCAGCTTGGCGTCCCGCATCCACTGCTCCACCGGGTACTCGCGCGAGTAGCCCCAGCCCCCGAGCGTCTGCACGGCCGCCCAGGTGCAGTACGCGGCCGTCTCCGAGGCGGTCAGCTTCGCCATGGCGGCCTCGGTCGTGGCGGTGACGCCCGCGTCGAGGCGCTTGGCCGCGCGCCAGGTCATCAGCCGTGCCTGCTCGACGCGTGTCCGCATGTCGGCGAGCCGGAACGCCACCGCCTGGTGCTCGATGACCGGTTTGCCGAACTGCTGCCGGGTACGGGCGTAGTCGCGGGCGTACTCGTACGCGGCCCTCGCCACGCCGGTCGCCGCCGCGCCCAAGACGGTGCGCGAGATGTCGAAGGTCCGCATGAGCCCGCGGAAGCCCTGCCCCTCGTCGCCGAGGCGGTTCTCCTCGGGTACGAAGGCGTCGGCGAGGAAGATCTCCCGGCAGACGATGGCGCGCTGGCCCATCTTCCGCATGGGCTCGCCGAAGGTGACCCCGGGGTGTCCTTGCGGAGGAGGAAGGCGGTCACGCCCCGGGAGCGCTGTGCCGGATCCGTCTTGGCGAAGACGACGTACTGCTCGGCCTCCCCCGCGTTGGAGATCCAGGCCTTCTGGCCGCTCAGCAGGTAGCCCCGGTCCGTGCGGGTCGCGGTCGTCGCGATGGACGCGGCATCGGAGCCCGCGCCCGGCTCCGTGGTGGCCAGGGCGGTCATCGGGGTGTCGGGGCCGGTCAGCGGGGTGAGCCAGGTCCGCTTCTGCTCCTCGGTGCCGAGCGCGAGCACGGGGTCGGCGAAGAAGCCGTTGGAGCAGAGCAGATTGCCGATACCGAGGTCGCCGACGCACAGCTCCTCCTGCACCAGGCACTGGGTGAAGACGTCGGTGAAACCGCCGCTGCCGTACTCCTCGGGGAGCATGAAGCCGGTGATGCCGACCTTCGCGGCCGTGCGCCACAGGTCCCACGGCGTCTCGATGTCGGCCTCGTCCACGGCGCGCGCCCGCGGGCGGGTCTCCTCGCGGGCGAAGGCACGGGTGAGCTCGACGATGCCACGCTGCTCGGGGGTGCACGGAACCAGCTCGGTGGGGAGGTCGGACATGGTGCCTCCAGGTGCGACAACGGCATATACTGACTGAATCTTCAGTCAGTATCTGGACGCCGGAGCGGCGCTGTCAACGCACTGGTCCACGCCTTCGGGAACTTCCTCGGCACCGTGAGGACGCCGAGCGGCGAGGTCTCCCAGGGGGCGACATGGGCCGGGACCGGCGCCCCGCCCGGCGGGCTCACGTTCGCGCCCGCGCCGGACGCCGGAGCAGGTAGCCGGCTGCCGTCGTCACCAGGACGGCCATGCACGCGATGAAGACGAGCCCCGCACCCTCCAGGCCGATCGGACCGACCAGCAAGCCGACACCGATCACCGGTACCGAGATGCCCGTGTAGGCCACCACGAACAGCGTCGAGACCACTGACGCGCGGCAGTCCGCGGGAGACGCCCCGGCCACCGCGGACAGCGCCCCGCGGAAGGCCAGTCCCTGGCCACCGCCACCGACGAGCGCGCTGAGCACCACCAACAGCAGCAGGTCCCACCACAACGCACCCGCGAGCAGCGCCAGGCCCGCGAAGAGCCCGGCGCAGCCGAGCGGCAGCGACCGTTCCACCGCGACCCGGCCGACCGCCACTTGGCCCGCGGTCGAGGAGAAGAAGGCGAGGGCGACGACCAGCCCGCTGACGGCGTGGTCGTCCACGTGCAGGGAGTGGGAGAGGAACGCCGGGCTGACCGACGTGAACACCCCGAACAGCGCGAACCCCACGAACGAGGCGGTCGCCGCGGGCCCGAACACCGCCCGGACCTGCGGGGGCAAACCGGGCCGCTGCGGCCGCACAGTCGCCGCCGGCCGCCGCTCGCGTACGGTCTCCGGCAGCCGCATCAGGACGGCGGCCGAGCCGGCCACCAGGGCGAGGTGTACGGCGAACGGCAAGTACAGCGGCCACGCGGCGTACTGCGCGAGCGCTCCGGCGAGCAACGGACCGCAGCCCAGCCCACCCATGTTGGCGGCGGTCGCCACGAACGTGGCCCGGGAGGCGCCGCCGTACGGTGCCAGCTCCATCACGTACACCGTGGCGGCACCGGTGAACAGGCCGGCGGACAGACCCGACAGCAACCGCCCCGTGTACAGCCAGCCCAGCCCGGTGGCGCACAGGAAGCAGACGGCGCTCGCCGCCGCGAATCCCAGGCCCGCCAGCAGCACCGGCCGCCTGCCCACGGCGTCCGAGGCGTTGCCCGCCAGCAGCAGCGCCCCGATGACGCCGAAGGCGTACACGGCGTACACGACGGTCACGGTCAGCTCGTCGAACCCGAACTTCCCCTGGTAGAGGCCGTAGAGCGGGGTCGGCAACGTGGTGCCGGTCATGCACACCGCGAACACCGCTCCGCCGAGCAGACAGGGGACCCACCCACCGCGAACACCGTCCATGCCGCCGACGGTAGCCCGCGGGCCGTCGGGCGCCGGCGCGGCGTGCCCGGCGCGCCGCCGCCGTCGGTCAGCCGGTCAGCCGGTCAGGCGTGGTAGGCGATGGTGGTCATCATCCCGGATTCGGAGTGGTAGAGGTTGTGGCAGTGGAGCATCCACTCGCCGGGGTTGTCGGCGTCGAAGTCGAGGACGAGCTTGTTGTGGGGCAGGACGGTGGCCGTGTCTTTGCGGGCGCCGTGGGAGTCGATGCCGGCGAGGGCGTAGGTGTGGCCGTGGAGGTGGACGGGGTGCCACATGTCGGTGGCGTTGATGACGACGAGGCGTACGCGTTCGCCGTGTTCGACGCGGTGGACGCGGTCCGGTGTGTAAGGGCGGTGGTCGGTCCCCCAGTCGTAGTCCTTCATGTCGCCGGTGAAGGTGACTCGGACGATGCGGTCGGGTCGGCGCCGGTCGAGTTCGACGGATTCGTGGGGCCTGAGCCCGCGGGCCGAGGGAAGGACGGCACGCCTCAGTTCGGCGGGGCGGGCGCCGGGGCCGGGGAGCGCGCCGCTCGCTGTGCGCAGGACGGCCATGGTGGCGCCGCGCTTGCCCTCGGCGAGCGCGGTGAGCGGGAACACGCCGTCCTTCGCGGTGATCAGCGCGTCGTACCGTTCGCCCATGCCGATGAGCAGGGCGTCGGTCCGGTGGTGACGTACGGGGAAGCCGTCGCTGTGGGTGATCGTCATCCGGTGGCCGCCGAGTGCCACGCGGAACGGTGTCTCCGCGCCCGCGTTGATCAGGCGCAGCCGGATCCGGTCGCCGGGTTTGGCCCTGAACTGGGCCGGGTCGTCGGGGGTGCGTCCGTTGATCAGGTAGTGCGGGTAGGCGATGTCGCCCGCGTGGCCGCCGAGCAGGCGGCTGCGGGCGCCCGTCATCAGCCGGTTGGGGCGCTTGTCCGCCCGCGATGAGGGCGACGCCTCGTGTGGCTCCGGCGCGTGGGCCCCGGGCGGCCCGTACCCGGCCGCGACTCCTCCGGAGGGCTTCGGCCGCACGTCATCGCCGTCGTGCCCGCGGTATGCCGAGCCGTGGCTCATCGCGGGCTTGCCTTTGCGGAGTTGGTCGAAGACGTCCTCGGGGCTGGAGCCGTCGACGCCGTCGATCCAGTCGTCCAGCAGGACGATCCATTCCGCGTCGTAGTCGAGGGGCTCGTTGGGATCGTCCACGATCAGTGGCGCGTACATCCCCCGGTCGATCTGCAGGCCCAGGTGCGGATGGAACCAGTACGTGCCGGGGTGCGGCGTCCGGAAGCGGTAGGTGAACTCACCGCCCGATCTGATGGGCCGCTGTGTCACGTCGGGCACGCCGTCCATGTCGTTTTGCAGGGCGATGCCGTGCCAGTGCACCGTGGTGGGTTCGGGCAGATGGTTGGCGAGCGTCAGCTCGAGCATGTCACCGGCGGTGATCCGCACCTCCTTGCCGGGCAGTTCACCGTTGTACACGCACGTCCTGACGGTGCGTCCCCCGCCGATCTCGACCGTGGCCGGTGTGGCCGTGAAGGTGCGGTGGCGGAGCTTCCCTTCGGGGCTCGGCGTCCAGGTGGGCCGGACCTTCTTGCCATCCCCGGAGCCGGGAGCGCCGGCATGGGGGCCGGGGGCTTCCTTTCCGGTGCCGCCTGCCGGGTCGGCGTCGCTGCCCGAGCAGGCGGCGAGCAGTGCGGATCCGGCTGCCGCGATCCCCGCGCCGAGAACGGCCCGCCGCGTGCGAGGGGTGGGACGGGGGTGATCCTGCCTAGACATGGTCCTCCGGTCGGTCTGCAGCCTGGGCACATCCCGCCCCCGAGGAGGGGGGCGCGCCGCCGGCGGGGCCTGACGCGGCAGGAACCAGCATGGAGCACATGACCGGAAAGTTGCCGTAGGTAGCCTATGTCGCGTATGTCGACACGGGGCGCATGCCGGTGTCCGTCCGGGGTGTACGCGCGCGCGGACGTCCCCCGCTCCGCGCGGCATCGTCGGCGTGCGGACCGCTGTCCGCGCGCCGGGGATTCCCCTGCCGAGCAGGGCTAGGGCTGCTCCTGGGCAGGCGGTGCCCTCGGTGAGCCGCAGGGGCTTGTCGTTGGGGCCTGTGTCGGTGGCGGTGTCGCCCTTGCCCTCGTCGAGGGCCCAGGGTCCGCCGCCCGTCAGCTCGTCCCGGTCACCGGCGGCGGCGCCGGCGTCTCGGCACGGCCGGAGTCCTGAACCGCCCCGACCGACCTCCGGATTGTGCCTGCGACCGACCTCCGGATTGTGCCTGCGCGACGGGGACGGCGGCCGACTTCGCCGGACTGCCCCGCACGCCCGTGGTCCGGTGCGGCGGCTCAGTGGCGGACGCACGGGCCTCGGGTCAGGCTGGTGGCATGGGCGGGCACACGATCAGGGAGGGCCGCTTCGGGCACCGCCGGGCCGAACTCGTCTACGACGATGCCGGTGAAGGCCCTCTCGCCGTGTACGCGCACGGCGGTTTCGTGAGCCAGGCGGCCGACGACCGGATGGGCCTCTTCGACTGGGCACCGGTCGTGGACGCGGGGCATCGTCTGGTCCGCTACGACGCACGGGGGCACGGCCGGTCGACCGGCGATCCCGTGGACTGCGACTACACCTACCCGTCGCTCGCCGACGATCTGCTCGCCCTGCTCGATCACCTGCGCGCCTCGGAGCCCGCCGTCGCCATGGGCGCGTCGATGGGATGCGGCACCGTGCTGCACGCCGCCGTGCGCGCGCCCGACCGGTTCTCCCGGCTCGTCCTGCTCATCCCGCCGACTGCCTGGACGACACGCGGCGCTCATGCGCGGGCCAACCGGGAGTCCGCGGACACCGTCGAACGGGAGGGGGTGGACGCCTTACTCGCCACCAGGGCACAGCAACCCCGCCCGGCCGTCGTGGCCGACGTTCCGGATCTGCCCCCGACGCCCGCCGAGCGGCTGCTGCCCGCCATCCTGCGTGGCCTGGCCGCGTCCGACCTGCCCTCCCCTGGCGACGTCGCCGCCCTGCGTCAGCCGACGCTGGTCCTCGGCTGGCCGGGTGACCCGGGGCACCCCCTGTCGACGGCGGAAACGCTGGCGCAGGTTTTGCCGTGCGCCGAACTCCACGTGTCCCGGACCGGCTCCGACATCCGCACGTGGGGTAGCCGCATCGCCGCGTACCTGAGCCGGCCCCGGCCGTAGCCGGCCGGGAACGTGCAGCGGCCTGCGCGGTTCCGGCGGCCGAGGCATCAGGGTCCCCGTCGGGGAAGTCCGTCGAGCGCGGGGTCGGCGGGTCGAGCCTGCCCAGGGCCATCACGGCGCGTGCGACGCCGGCGCGCTCGGCGAGCGAGAGGCCGGACGGCCGCGGCCGTGCGGGGGCGCGGCGTGGCCCGGTTCGGATCGCGGGGCGGCCTGTCGGTGGGCACCATGACAGGAAGCGGGCCGGGCCCGCGAGGCCGCCGGGACACCGCGGCCGGCCCTCTCCCCGTCGACTGTCGGAGGCCGAACCACGTGCCCATCCTGTTGCCGGTGCTCTTCGCGCTCGGCGCGGCGCTCAGCAACGCGTTCGCCACCGTGCTGCAGCGCAAGGCCGCTCTCGTCGTCCCGCGCTCGCAGGGCTTCCGTGCCGGTCTCGTGCTCGATCTGCTGCGCCGGCCCGTCTGGCTGGCGGGCATGGCCGCGGTGATCGTCGCCGGCGCCTGCCAGGCGGTGGCGCTGGGCACCGGGCCGCTGACGATCGTTCAGCCGCTGTTCGTCCTCGAACTGCCGCTCGCCCTGATGCTGGCGACCCGGCTGCTGCACGGGAGCCTCCCCCGCGCAGGCTGGGTCGCGTCGGGGGCTGTCGTCGTGGGTCTCGGGGTCGCTCTGTGGGCCGCGGCGCCGTCGGGCAACCGCACCGACGTGCCGGTGGACCGCTGGCTCGTCGCACTCCCGGTGTGCGCCGCGGTGGTCCTCGCGCTCACCGCCGCCGCGCTGCGCCGCCCGGAGGGCCGGACCCGCGCGGCGTGCCTCGGCACGGCAACCGCGATCTGTTACGCGGTCACCGCGGCCCTGATGAAGGAGGCGGTGCACATCCTGGACGACCACGGCCTCGGCGCGTTCCTCACGGCCTGGCAGACCTACGCCTTCGCGGCCGCCGGCGTGGCCGCGCTCCTCCTGCTGGAGCACGCCATGCAGGCGGGCCCGCTGGTCGCCTCCCAGCCCGCGTTCACCCTCGGCGACGCCTCCGTGAGCCTGTGTCTCGGCATCCTCCTGTTCGAGGAACACGTCCGCACCGGCTGGTGGCTGCTCCCGCAGGCGGCAGGGGTGGCGCTGGTGGTCTTCGGTGTCCTGGCCCTGGCGAGGATGCCCCTGGCCAGGACGCTGGCCACCTCCGACAAGCCGGGCGCCGCGGTGCCCTGAATCTGTCGGCTCCCGCCGGTGCCCGCGGGCGTCACGACAGGCTGGCGCCTTGTGAGTGGAGTTCCGCCTGGACCGCGTCCGCCGGGACGTCGCGGGGGCGCTTTCCCTGGACCGCCGCGAGGGCCGCGCAGACGCCCGCGGCCTGCCCGGTGGCCACGGAGATCGGCATGACGCGGTAGGAGGAGTGGGCCACGTGGTCGCCGGAGATGCAGCGGCCCGCGACGAGGACCCGGTCGACGTCCTGCGGGAAGAGGCAGCGCAGGGGGATGTCGTAGGACTGGCCGCGCGGGAGCCGCCTGAGCGTGGTGCCGCGGCCGCTCGGGTTGTGGATGTCGACCGGGTACGCCCCGCGGGCGACGACGTCGTCGAACTTCCGCGCCTTCAGCACGTCTTCGCCCGTCAGCTGGTATTCGCCGTGGATCCGGCGCGTCTCGCGGACACCGACCTGGACGCCGCTCTGCACGACGTACGAGTCGGCGAAGCCGGGCACGCGGCTGCGCAGGAAGCGGGAGATCTGCGCCATCTGCCGGTGGGCGGCGAACTCGGCGCGGGTCAGGTCCCAGACGCTCGTGCCGAGCACTTCGGTCACGCGGGTCGAGTTGACCGCCACCTCGCCGGTGTTCGGTGTGGCGAAGAACAGCACGTCCTCGCGCGGCAGGTCGAGTTCCCCGGCATCGGTGGCTTCGCGGACCAGGTCCCAGAGCCCGTGCACGCCCTTCCACTGATCCGGATGGGCGCGGGCGTACGCGGCGAATTCCTCGTGGTCGAAGCGGACCATGCGGAACATCAGCGTCATCGGCTGTGTCCAGCCGTCCTCGGGCCGGCCGATGTCGTACGAGGCGCCTGCCGACGCGGCGATGTCGCCGTCGCCCGTGCAGTCGACGATCACGTCCGCGTCGATGACGACCGGCCCCGACTTGGTCTCGAACACCGCCCGCGCGCGGTCCGGCATGGCCACGACACCGGAGGCGAACGCGTGGAGCAGGGTGCGGACCTCGTGCTGCTCCAGAAGGTCGTACGCCACGAGCTTGAACAGTTCCGCGTCGAAGGGCACGGTGTAGCCGGTCTCGAGGGAGGGGCGGATCGCCGCCTGCGCGCGCACCAACTGCTCCAACAGCACCCACAGCGCCCCGCCGACGACCGGCTCGCCTTCGCCGTGGTCCGGCGGCAGCAGACGCGCCGAGTCGCCGGTGACCGCCTGCTTGACCTCGTTGTGGAAGCTCATCAGCGGCATCACCAGGGCCGCGGTGGCGTTCCCGCCGAGGAATCCGTACCGCTCGACGAGGATGACCTGGGCCCCTGCGTTGGAGGCACCGAGAGCTGCGCCGATCCCGGCGGGTCCGCCGCCGATCACCAGGACCTGGGTGGAGCCGGCGTGCAGGGCCTGACGCGGGGGCAGCTCCACGTGCCGGGGGACGCGGGGCGGCATCAGGTACGTCACGGTTCCTCCTGGGGATCAGGGGCTCGTGGTGCGGGTCAGCCGGCGCCGACCGCGGCTGCCGGTTCGGCCTGGTGGGCGAGCGGCCGGGGTGCGATGTGGTCGAGATAGGCGAGGAGCCGGTCGGCGGTCTCGGCCGCCCGCAGCTTCATCAATGCCGTTCGGTTGGCGATGTGTGCGACGCGCGCGGGCCGCTCGTCCCACAGCCGGTCCACTTCCGCGAGCAGCGGCCCCGCGGCCTCCCTGACCACCCCGCGCAGGGCGGGCGCGCCGATCTGCTGGGCGAAGTCGAACACCTTCCCGGCGTAGGGAAGGGGCAGCAGGGGGATCCCGGAGAGCGCCGCGAAGATCAGGAAGTGCAGTCTCATGCCGATGGCGAGGTCCAGCTGCCCCACCATGTCGAGGACCTGCTGAGGCCGGTAGCTCCCGTGCAGCACCTGGCAGCGTTCGGCATGGGTCATGTGGGAGACGACGCCGTGCGCGTGCCGGATGTCGTCGCGTTCCATCGGGACGAAGACGACGTGGGCGTCCAGGCGGTGGACGAGGAAGTCGGCCACGTTCCCGAGGAGCTGGTGATAGCCCTCCTCGTCGAGGTGCTCGGCCGCGCGGCCGGGCTCGCGCACACTCATCCCGACCAGGTGCCGCCCGCGGGGCACCGCCTCCGCGCGGAGCAGTTCGTCGCCGCCGTCACCGGGTTCCAGCAGCAGTGCCGGGTCGGCGGTGACGGAGATGGGCCGGGTCAGCCCCGCCTCCTCCAGTACCAGCTTCGACTCCTCGTCGCGGACGGTCACCTCGGCCGCGTCGGCGAGTGTCGCCCGGACCCAGGCGCAGTCGGAATCGTCGGTGAGCGGACCGGCTCCGACGGCATAGGTGAAGACGGGAACGCCGAGGTCCTGCGCGGTGCGGACCAGCCGCAGATAGCGGCGCGCCTCGGTGTTGTACAGGATTCCGCCGCCGCCGAGCACGAGCACACTGAGCCGGCGCAGGTGCTCGGAGATGCGCTCCCGGCACACGCCTTCCCAGCCCACCACCTCGACGTCCGGGTAGGTGCTGCGGCTCTGGTCCGGATTGCGGGAGAACACGACGAGGTGAGCGTCCGGACGGCCCGCCCGGATGCGGTCCAGCATGGCGGTGAGGATCGCCTCGTCGCCCACGTTCCGTCCGCCGTAGGATCCCAGCACCCCTACGGTCACGCTGCCCAGGTCTCCCATGATCGGCCCCTCGCGAGTCTCACCAGAGATGTTCCGCGGCTCAGGCGGTGGAAGCCGGCGTCCTGTCCCGCCCCACCGGGGTGCTGACCTGGAACCGAGCCGATGCTTCCCGAGCCTTTGCCATCCTGTACCCATTTGCATGGTCCTGCACCAGTTCGCTCGGCGCGCGTGGGGATCGAGCCCGCGGCCGGGGCGGACGCGGTCCGCGTGCGGCCGCCCGGCCGTCGTTTAGCCCTCTGGGTGCCGGTTACCCGCTTGTCGCACGAGATCGCATCGCACGTGGGAGGCGGTCATGGCCCTGCCGATACGACATGGAGGCGGCTCCGCGGAGCTGCGCCGGGCATGGGACCCGTTCAGCGAGTTCGAGGACATGTGGAGCCGGATGGGACGGCTCCTGGAACAGGCCGCGGCTCCGACCGCGGCGAGCGGTGTGTGGATGCCGACGGCCGAGGAGGAGGAAGCAGAGAACGCGTACGTCGTGCGGGCGGAGCTGCCCGGCGTCCCCGCGGAGAGCATCGACATCGAGGTCGAAGGCGACGAGCTCTCGATCACCGGCGAGCTCAGCGAGGAGCGGCGCGGCAAGGTGCTGAGCCGGCGGACCGGGAGGTTCGCCTACCGCACGAGTCTGCCGGCGGGGACGGACAGCGACAGGATCGAGGCCGACCTGACGGACGGCGTGCTCACCGTCCGGATCCCGAAGGCGGAGAGGGAACACGAGAAACGCCGGCGGATCGAGATCGGCGGCGGACGCGACACTGCCCGGACGGGCGGGCCCACGCAGCTCGGCCGGCAGCCGAGCCAGACCGCGGAGCAGCCCGACCAGACACCGCCACCGCCGACGGGGCTGCCCGGCCGGGAGGGTTTCGTCACCGACGAGATGGGAGGAATCCCGGAGTGAGCACCTCCGTCCCTGGGCCGGATGCGGCGTACGGCAGGGAGTGACGCCTCCCCGGGTCTCGGCCGGGGCGGCTACGTCAGGACGGCGGCGCCCGCGGCCGGTTCGTCCGTCTCCGGCTCCTGGGGCGGGTCGCTGAGCTGCTCGCGGACGTAGTTCCAGACCATCGCGAGCAGCGCGGCGACCGGGACCGCGAGCAGGCTGCCCACGACTCCGGCCAGACTGCCTCCCAGCGTCACCGCCAGCAGGATCACGGCCGCGTGCAGGCCGAGCCCGCGGCTCTGGATCATGGGCTGGAACACGTTGCCCTCGAGCTGCTGCACCACGACGATGACGGCCAGCACGAGCAGTGCGTCCGTCAGGCCGTTCGAGACCAGCGCGATGAGCACCGCGACCAGGCCGGCGAACAGGGCGCCCACGATCGGCACGAACGCCGATACGAAGGTCAGCACCGCCAGTGGGAGGACCAGGGGAACTCCCAGAATCCACAGGCCGATGCCGATGAGGACGGCGTCGAGCAGGCCGACGAATGCCTGCGAACGCACGAACGCGCCGAGGGTCTCCCAGCCGCGCTCGGCCACGGTCGGGATGTCGGTGGCGAGCCGGCCCGGAAGCTGACGGGTCAGCCACGGCAGGAACCGCGGTCCGTCCTTGAGGAAGAAGAACATCAGGAAGAGCGCGAGGACGGCGGTGACCACACCGTTGAACACGGTGCCGACTCCGGTGGCGACAGCGGTGACCATGCTCCCGACACTGTCCTGTATGCGGGCGACCGCGGTGTCGAGGCCACGGCTGATCTGGTCGTCGCCGACGTTCAACGGCGGCCCCGCGGCCCACTCGCGCAGCCTCTGGATGCCTTCGACCACGCCGTCAGTCAACTCCCCGGACTGGGACGCCACCGGCACCGCGATCAGCGCCACGATGCCCGCGGCGAAGAGCAGGAACAGCACGGTCACCGCCGACGCCGCGAGGGCGGGGTGCCACCCGCACCGGCGCAGGAAACGAGCCAAGGGCCACGTCAGCGTGGTGAGGAACAGGCCCACGACGAGCGGCCAGACGACCGGCCACATCCGGCCCAGCAGCCACAGGACCGCCGCGGCCGTCACGAGGATCATCAGCAACTCACCGGAGACACGCGCCGAAGTCCGGAGCGCAGCGCGGGTTCTCGTCGAACTCAACCTGGCAGACATGAAGGTCACCTTATGGGTACTCCCGTCACATACCGGCGCCCGTGACCGCAGCGAGCAGCAATCCCCCACCCGAGGCGGTACGGCCTAGGTTCTGCCGTCCCGGTCGCCCGTCGGGCCCGGCTGGTCGCTCCTGTTCCAGGTGAGCCGCACGGAGAAGTTGGCCGCGGTCGCGGTGGACGCGATGACGACGCCCGCCTCCGCCGACAGGGAGACCTCGAACTCCAGGGCGATCTCGTCCGGCGCGTGCGCGAGGCCGCGGAACCGCCCCACGAAGCTGTCCGCCACGGGACGCACCGCGTCCAGCATCTGCCCGAGGGTCTGCTCGGCCCGCGCGACGGCCCGGCCGCCACGCCCGACGCGCACGAGCGACTCGTCCACCTCGCGGATCTGGACCCGTACGACTGTCCTCGCTGCCGTCGCCCAGTGGGACCTCGACGGTGCGCACGTTCCGTTCGCTCATCGCAGCGCCGTGCCGGCGGTGGCGGCGCAGGGGACGTGCGCGGTGCCGCGGTCCGGCCGGCGGCGCGGAACGCGGGCCGGAACGACAGTGGTGCTCACCATGGAGCTCCTCCCTCACTCGGGTGGCGAGCTCCGCGGGTCTGGGCAGGAACGAGGCGGAGGCTCGGGGAAGATCATAGAGGCGAACGCGCCCGTAATTCCGGCGAGTTGACGAGATCAGGTCCCGCCGTACGCACCGGCCGGCGCCTCTCGGACGGGTCCGCGCCGTGACCCTCACGCGCCCGCCCGCACCGCGCCACTCAGGACATTTCCGGCTGTTGTCGGCCTCGTCGTGTCCTTCGCCGGGCATGCGGGACCATACTGGAGCCCGTCCTCGACCGCCCCAGAGAACGCCTCCATGCCAAAGACCAGTAGCTCCGTGACCATCGCCCCCGACACGACGTGGCTGGGACACGGACGTCACCTCGGGCCCTCGCCCGAACAGGACGTCCGGCGCAACCTGATCGCGCTCAAGGCCGCCGGGGTCATCGACGACTTCCTCGACCTCGACCCCTCCGCCGCCATGGCGGGCGGGCCGGGCGGCCTGCCCCCCGCGCTCGACACCGCCGACGGCGCGACAGCACCCGATTCCGCCGCGCGCCGCCTCTTCGAGGCCCGCTGGCGCGTGGCCGGCGACATCACCGTGCGTGCCCAGCTGACGACCTACGACGTGCCGGGGCGACAGCGTGACGGACAGGCGGTCGCCTGGACGCTGGCCGCCGAGGCGGAAGGGAGCTGGGACCAGCGGTGGCCCTCCCCCGCCACCATGTTCTGGCCCGACGACGACCGCATCGCCTGGGACCACGACGCCGTACCCGGCCCACGCCTGCGGACGACCACTCCGCTGCCGGCCGACGACAAGGAGATGCGCCACCTCCTCAAGGACTGCGCCCGCACCAGCTGGAACATCCATGTCGTCGTCCACGAGGCGATGACCCCCGACGCGCGCGGCCGCCTGCCGCTGACGCCCTTCCTGCCGCCGAGCCTGCGCCATCGGGTCGTGGAGCACCGTGCCGCGCCGGAGCAGTTCCACATCGTCAACTACGCGGTGAAGGACCTGCGGGTACGGGTGCCCCGGGGCGGGGCGGCGATCCTGCCCACGGCATCGGCGAGCCCGGAGTTCGACGCCGAACGCTTCGCCGTCCGCAGTGTCTTCCTGAACGGCTCCGAGCCGACGGAACTCGTCGAGAAGATCACGGCCTTCGCCGGTCTGCCGCGGACCCTGACCGCCGACGCGGAACAGGCCCTCGACGGTCTGCGCCGCCGATGGCATCTGCTCACCCTGGAGGAGGAGCTGGCCTACACCCGCCAACTCGTCACCAAGTACGCCGAGGCGCTCGACGCCATGACCGCGTCCCGCGACCTGTACCGGGAAGCCGCCGAACTCGCCCAGGCCGCGCTGGCCGAGGCGACCGGATCCGACAGTCTGCCGCTTCCGCGCCCGGCCGCGCCCCGCAAGCCCGAGAACTCCGCGCGGAGCGCACTGACCAAGGCGCTGGGACGCTTCAAGGACGCGTCGAGGCAGCAGCCTCAGAAGTGACGGGCCCGTCGCGGCCGTGGCGCACGCCGCGACAGCGTGCCGCGCGGTCCGCAAGTCCGGTGTGCCGCACGGTCAGAACGGCGGATCCCCGTTGCCCTCGATGACCAGGAGCCCGGCGTCGAAGGCGCGGCGGCTCACGTCGAAGTCGCCGACGCGGCCGTCCGGCATCCGCAGCCGGCGCGCGGCCGCGTGCGTCACCAGGTCGGCGACCTCTTCGTCGCCGACCTCGAGTCTGCCGTTCCAGTCGTGTGCGCCCTCGATCCACGCCTCGGTCGGGCCGAACGCCGCCACGTGGCGCTGCTCCACCCACGAACGCAGGTCGGCTTGCGCCGGATACTCCGTGCCGTCCGCGATCACCGTGACGTCGCCTCGGTAGACGTCCATACGCCCAGTGTGCGCCCGCGCGCGCCGCCCCGCCTCACGCTGCGGAACGTGTTGGCGTGGGCCGGAGTGCTCCCTCGGTGTCAGCCGGTGCCCGGTCGCGGCGCCGGCTTCGGGGGGCGGACGCGTGGCCGCCCGTCGGCTGTCCGCCGCGGGTCCGGTCGGGTCTCGGGGCCACTCGCCGGCTCCGTGGCGGCGGAGGCAGGCCCGTCGCTCTCGGTCCGCCGGTCGGCCGCGGCCTGCGCGGTCATCGACGAGATGAGCGGGGACAGGACGCTGCCCAGGAGAGATGCCGCGGTGATCGCCGCGAGGGTGATGCCCCAGGCGACGGGGCCGAGCGGGGTGCAGCCGAAGAACTGGCTGATGCCGGGAGTCTGGATGATGCCGACGAGGACGGCCGCGGAACCGAGCCCGGCCGCCAGGACGTTGCGGTCCGTGCCGCCGGTGAGGAGGGTCTGGGCGAGCTGGGTGCCGACGACGGCGGCGAGAGCCACGGTGCCGGCCCGCCGTGCGCGGCCGGTCAGGCGCGCCGCGCCCCAGGCCAGGGCCGCGCCCGTCGCGGTGATGGCGCCGCGCAGCAGCATCTCGTGGGTGAGCGCCGTGCCGAGGGAGCGGTGCGGGCCCTCTTTGAGGAGCCGTTCGGCGGTCTGGCCGGCTGGTTCGCGTACGGCGATGGCGAGGGAGGGGGCGAGGTCGGTGAGGAGGTTGACCAGCATGATCTGGCGGGCGTTGAGGGGGGTGGTGCCGGTGAGGGCGGAGATGAGGACGCTGAAGGTGACCTCCCCGAGGTTACCGCCGATGAGGATGCCGAGCGCGGCGCGGACCGAGGCCCACATCGCCCGGCCCTCCATGAGGGCGGCGACGATGGTCTCGAGGCGGTCGTCGCTGACGACGAGGTCGGCGGCGGCGGTCGCGGCGGGTGTGCCACGGCGCCCGAGAGCGATACCGATGTCGGCGAGGCGGATGGCGGGGGCGTCGTTGGCCCCGTCGCCGGTCATGGCGACGACGCGGCCGAGGCGCTGGTACGCCTGGACGATGCGGACCTTGTGGTGGGGGCTGCAGCGGGCGATGACGTCCACATGGGGCAGGAGCTCGTCCAGGGCGTCGTCGTCGAGTTCGTCGATGTCCGGGCCCGTACAGACCTTGGGTTCCGTGACGTCGCTGATGGCGGAGGCGATGGCGTCGGCGGTGGCGGGGTGGTCGCCGGTCAGCATGACGGTCTGCACGCCGGCCCCGTGCAGGCGGGCCGTGGCGGGGGCCGCGCTGGTGCGCACGGGGTCGGCGAGGGTGACGAATCCGAGGAAGACCAGGTCGCGTACGGTCTCGTCGGTGAGGTCCTCACCGGACTCCATGCGGCGTTCGGCCACCGCGAGGACGCGGCGGCCCGCACCGGCGAGCCGCTCGGCGGCGGCGGTCAGCTCCCGGGCGGCCGCGTCGTCGAGGGGGGTGACGTCGCCATCGGGCTGCCGGCGGCCGGCGCAGCGGGTCAGGACGTTCTCCGGTGCGCCCTTCACGCTCAGCAGCGTGCCGTGTGCCGTGTGCCCGGTCGTCGCGTGGTAAGCACGGGCGGGCTCGAAGGGCAGCGTGTCGCTGCGCCGCCAGCGGGGGGCGCCGAGGTGGGCCGGGACCTTCGCCCGGCCGGCTCCGGCGGTCACGGCCCGGTCGGTCTGGTGGGCCATCGGTTCGGCCTGACGGGCGGGCGGCGTGGCGCGCAGCGCGGCGGCGAGGACTTCCTTGCGGCGGGTGTCCAGCGCGTCGACGGACAGGGCGCCGTCGCCGTCGCTGACGTCGGCGAGCTGCAGCTTTCCCTCGGTGAGGGTGCCCGTCTTGTCGAAGCAGAGCACCTGGGCGCGGCCGAGCGCCTCGATGGTGCGGGGGTTGCGGACCAGGGCACCGGCGTCGGCGAGGCGCCGGGCGGCCGCCAGTTGGGCGGCGTTGACGAGGAAGGGCAGGCCTTCGGGGACGGAGGCGACGGCGAGGTTGACCGCCGATGCGAGGTTCTCGGTCAGCGGTCGTCCGTGCAGGAGGCCCGACAGGGCCACCGCCGCGGCGGAGCCCAGGGCGATGGGCACGCTGGACCGGGTGAGCGATGTCAGCCGGGCCTCCACGCCCGTCTCGGGTGCGGCCTGCCGGGCCGTGGCCAGGCTGCGGCCGACCTCGGTGGCGGATCCGACGGCGACCACGACGGCGACCGCCCGGCCGGCCGAGATCGTGGTGCCCTCGTACAGCATGGAGCGGCGGCCGGTGAGGCGGGCGGACACCACGGGTGCGGGGTCCTTGCCCACGGCGAGGGACTCGCCGGTGAGCGAGGACTCGTCGACTTCGAGGCCTTCGGCTTCCAGGAGCCGGCAGTCGGCGGGCACGACGTCCTCGGGCAGCAGCACGACGATGTCGCCGGGCACCAGGTCTCCGGCGGTGACCAGCCGTTCGCGGCCGCCTCGGCGTACCCGGGCGCCGATGGCGGAACGGGCGAAGAGTTCCGCGAGAGCGCGCTCCGTGTGCACCCGCTGGACGCCGCCCACCAGCGCGGACGTACCGGTGATCGCGGCGACCAGCGCGGCGTCGGTGCGCGAGCCCACCGCCGTGGCCAATGCGGCCCCGGCCGCGAGGACGGGGGTCAGCGGGTTGGCCAGTTCTTCGACGAAGGCGTGCGGCAGGGTCAGCTTCGGCGGCTCGCCCGTCGGGGAGTCGACGCGGCGTGCGCCGGCCTCGTCCGCGGACAGCCCCTCGGGGCGGGTGCGCAGACGTTCCAGTACGCGGTCGGCCGGCATCAGGTGCCAGGGGACGGTGGTCACGGGCGGGGTCATGGGGCGGGCGAGCAGCTGCCGGGCGCGCCAGACGCCGAGGAAGAAGGCCACGCTTCCCGCGGTGTTGCTCACGGCCATCGTCCGTGCGGTGGCCGGCGGGCCGGCGGACTGCAGCGCGGCCACCGCGCCGACGCCGCTGGCGCCGGCGGCCAGATGGTGGCTGTCGCGGTCCACCACGGCTGCCGTGCCGACCGCGTCCACGATCAGGCCTGCCGCTTCGAGGTCCGTCCCGACCAGGAAGTGGGCTCCCCACGGTGTGTGCTCGTCTTCGCCGTGGACGCCGACCGCGCAGTCGGCCGCGCCGAGCGCCCGCCGGTTGCCGGAGATGAGCAGTACCACGGCCCCGTCGGCCTGCAGGGTGCGTACGGACGCGGGCAGGCGGCTGCCCGTCGGTACGACGGTGTCGGCGAACGGGTACCCGGGGCGGGCACGGTCGGAGGCCACGACCACACGGGCGCCCGCGCGACGGGCGGCCGCCGCGACCGCCTCGGCCCCCGGGGCGGACGGGGTGGCCAGGCCCGCGACCGCGAACAGGCGCCTGCTCTTGGCCAGGCCGAGCACCTTCTCGCTGTCGCGGCTGCGCAGCCGGTCCTCGGCCTGCTGCCCGCCGGGGCCGGCCAGGTCCAGTTCGGGCAGCGGGCCCAGCACCCATCCTTCCGTTTCGGTCACGCGCAGGGGCTGCTCCGGGTCGAACAGCGCGAACAGCCGCTCGCACACCTGTCGTGGGTCGGCACCCCCCAGCAGTTCGAGGTCGACCGGTTCGTACCGGGTGCCCCGAAGAGCTTCCTCGTCCAGGAGGATGGTGTTGACCTGACCGAGGCGCCGCAACGCGCTGCGGTCCATCGTGACGACGCCGCGCAGTGCCAGATGTCTGCCGAGCGTGGTGGCGAAGCCCTCTCTGCCGGCACCGGGCGCCTTGGGCACCGAGGACAGGGCCACGGCGAGGGCGCGGCGGGGGCCGGCGAACGGCAGCGCGGCGAGACCGGACAGGACGCCGGCGGCCATGGAGCTCTCCGCGTAGCGGTCCGCCCCGTCCTGCGGCAGCGGGCCGGGCCGCTCCCGCATCACCGCCTCGGCCGACGCCTCCTCCGGGCTGCGCACGAGTCGCGGTTCGGCCTCCTGCCAGGCAGCGCGTTCGGCACTGGCCTCCCGCCATCCGGCGAGGCGCTCGAGGATGTCGAGCGCGATGCCGCCGCCACGTGTCGCCACGCCCTGCACCAGGGCGGTGACCATCGGAAGGACCGAATCGGCCCGCTCCGTCGCGCCGGCCGCACCGTCGATCAGATGACGCAGTCGCGGGTGGCGCTGCACGGCGCCGGCCAAGGCCGCCACCTCCGGCGGCAGCGAGAACCACGGGGCGAGCCGGCGAGCAGTGGCGATGCCCAGCCCCACCACATCGGCGGCCAGGACCGACACCGACGCGGACGGCGTCCCTTCGGCCGGATGGTGCGGCTCGGGCTGCCACTCGTCGAACGCCTCCACGTCCGCCGCGTGGTCACCCTCCGCACGCTCCACCCGTTCGACCAGTTCGCGCTCGGCCGGTGGCGGCGACGCGACGGCCACGACCACCCGCTCCGACGGAGCGTTCACCCGCGCCCACAGCACACCGGGGTGCTCCTCCAGGGACCGCTCCACGCGACGCATGACCCTCGTGCCCTCGGCCCCGTGGACGCCGTGCACCTGGATGTAACAGCGTCCGGGGCACCATGACACCTCGCGGCTCTCCGGACCCAGCAGATATCCGACCAGGTCCGCCGCCCCCCGCACCCCTGCCGCCACACCCGACACCACTCCGGACGCGAGCGGCCCCAGCGAGGACGCCCCCCACATCGGAGAAGCCGACTGGGACGACATGGGCCGTACCTCCCTCCACCGGAGCGCTCCCGAGCGTGTACCCGACGAATCCCAGTCTCATCCAGACAATGAGACGCGGCATTCGGGGAACACGTGCCTTGTATGTCTCCGGCGGACCGAAAGCTCTAGCGAGGTGAGAGTCGTGACCGCCATGACGAACCCCAGCGAACACTCCTCCGCTCCCGTTGACGAAACAGCCCCCGGAGGGCCGGAAACGTCACCAGATCAGCGGGAGTCCCGCCGGTCCCGGCGCACGATCACCTTCACCGTTCCCTCGCTCGACCGGGTGGCGAACGGTGCGCTCAACGCGGCTCTGCTGCCCGTGGCCGTGGCACGCCAGGTGCTGCCCGCCAAGCGCGGGCTCCCGCTCTACGTGGGTCTCGGCGTCCTCGGTGCCACGGACGTCATCGAGTGGCCCGTGGCCATCGGCATCGGCATCGGGTACGCCGTCCTGCGCCGCAGCGGGGGCGTCCTCGCCGGGCCGCCGCGTACGTCGGAGCAGGCTCCTGCTCCGCGCTTCGGCAGCGAAGCGGCGGCGTGAGGCAGTGAGGCTGCCGTACGAACCTTGACCATTCACACGACCGAAGGGCGGGCCCACCATGGCCGGCAACACCGAAACCGGCGGCGTCACCGGAACCAAGGACAAGGACTACAACCTGATCTGGTACGTCGAGAGCTGTCTGAGCAACGCGCTGCGCCTGGAGACGTACATCCAGGACGCGGAGCGCGAGAACGACACCGAGCTCGCGGATCTCTTCCGCAAGGCCCAGGCGGACAGCCGCAAGGGGGCCGAGCTGGGCAAGCAGCTGCTCGGCACTCGTGTGGGCGGCTGACACACACCGGGGGCTAGTCGAGGCACCGGTCCGGGCACGACGTCCGGACCGGTGCCGTGTCGCCGTACGTCGGCCGGCCGGTACAAGCGGCCCGCCGTCCGACACCGTCCGGACGAGGTGCAGGCCCGGACAGCCGTCCGGCCGGATCAGGCATGCGGTGGGGCCTCGTACGGCGGGCGTCCAGGACGGCAGAGCACGTCACCTGGCGGTGCGTCAGGCGCACGGTTGCGCGAGGTCCGCAACCCGGGTGCCGCCATGCGGGGGCGAACCGGCGGGCCTAGCGTGAGGAGGAGTGATGTCCTCATCAGGACGTCCCCGCCCGGACGTCCCCGCCCGGCAGGAGGTCTGCCCGTGACGTATTCCGTGACGTATTCGCAGATGCGCTGGCGGAGGGCGTGCGTGTGCCTGGTCGCGGCCTCGGTGCTGGCGGTGCCCGCTTCGACGGGAACCGCGTACGGCGTCGCACCGCTCCTGGAGCCGTCCCTCTCCGCGCCGGCCGTCGGCGACAACGACTTCCCCGAGCTCAGCCCGGCCGTCGCCGCGCGTCTCGACAGGGCGGTCCAGCAGGTCATGCGCGAGGCGAACGTGCCCGGTGTGATGGTCAGTCTGTCGGCGCCCGGGAAGGGGAGCTACGTCCGGACCTTCGGCGTCGCCGACAAGGCCACCGGCGCCCGCATGGATCCGAATCTGTACATGCGTATCGGCAGCGAGACCAAGACCTTCACCGTCACGGCACTGCTCGAACTGGTCGACGAGGGCAAGCTGGGGCTGGACGATCCGATCGACAGGTACGTCAAGGGAGTTCCCAACGGAGACAGGATCACCCTGCGCAACCTGGCGAGCATGCGCAGCGGTCTGTTCAACTACTCCATGGACGAGGGCTTCGTCAAAGCACTGGTCTCCGATCCGCAGAAGTCCTTTACTCCCCAGCAGTTGCTGGACTACGCCTTCAAACACCCGGTGCAGTTCCAGCCCGGTGAGGAATTCGAGTACAGCAACACCAACCTGATCCTGCTCGGCCTGGTGGTGGAGAAGGTCGGCGGCATGCCGCTGCACGAGTTCGTCGACCAACGGGTCGTGAAGCCGGCCGGACTGCGCCACACCGTCTTCCCGACCGGCACGGAGTTCCCCAGCCCGCACGCCCACGGCTACACCGACCAGACGGCCTCGGGGAAGGTCGAGGACACCGTGGACTGGAATCCCTCGTGGGCGTGGGCGGCCGGGGCGATGGTCTCCACGCTGCGGGACCTGCGCAGTTGGGCGCGTACCGTCGCCACGGGCACCCTGCTGTCCCGCGAGACGCAGGAACAGCGCCTCAAGACCGAGCCGACCGCCATTCCGGGCGCCGGCTACGGGCTGGGCATCTTCGACATCCAGGGCTGGATCGGCCACAACGGCTCCCTGCCCGGCTACGAGTCCCTCACCCTCTACCTCCCCGAGGCGCAGGCCACGCTGGTGGTGCTCCTCAACACGGACATCCTGCACGACAACACGGAGCCCAGCACCCTTTTCGGCGAGGCGATCACCCGCATCGTCAGCCCCGACAACGTGTTCAACATTCCGGTCGTGGCGAGCCGGCCGTCTCCGTCGCTGACGTCCTAGGGACGGCGGCGACGGAGCCGGAATGTCCCGGGCCCGGCTCTGGCTCGGCTCTCCGCGCGAGGGGGGCGGCGGACACGGCTCAGGCGGCGGCGCTGATCTCATGTGCCCGCGCGGCGGCGCACCGGATCGGGCACCGTTGACACGAGGGCGCTCGTCGGCGGGAACGAGGGCGGCCGGCGCCGCGGGAAAATCCGCTCGGCACCAGACGTGGCAGACACCAGAGTGGGCGCATGAGCGGAAGCGGGCTGGAGAGCGACGGGACCATCGCACGCGAGGGAGCGCTGAGCCGTGTGCCGGACGCTTTCGTCCCCGTCGTCGACGCCGCCCGCGCGCGGATCACCGAGATGTTCGACGGCACCCGGCTGCACAGCGCCTACCTCTACGGCAGCATCCCCCGCGGCACCGCCGTTCCCGGCGTCTCCGACCTCGACCTGCTTCTCGCCCTCCGCGACGAGCCCACCGCGTCCGACCGCGCCCGCGCCCGAACGATCGAGGCCGTGCTCGACCGTTGCTTCCCCCAGATCAACGGCGTCGGCATTCTTCTGTCCAGCGCGCCCGCGCTGCTCAGCGAACTCGAGCGCCATGACGGCGGCTTCTTCGTCGCCTGCCTGTGCACGCCGCTGCTCGGCAGCGACCTCGCCGCACAGCTGCCTCGCTACCGTCCCACGAGCCTGCTCGCCCGCGAGACGAACGGTGACCTCGCTCGCGTGCTTCCCCGCTGGCGTACCCGAGCGGCGGAGGCCGCCACGGAGGCCGACCGCAAGGCGCTCGGCCGCGGCGTCGGACGCAAGCTCGTGCGCACCGGCTTCACTCTGGTCATGCCCCGCTGGGGCGGCTGGACCAGCGACCTCGCGGAGTCGGCCGACGTCTTCGGCCGCTACTACCCCGAGCGCCGCGAGCAGATGCGCGTGGCCTCGGCCGCAGGCCGCGCGCCGTCTGCCGACTCGGCGGTGCTGAGCCTGCTCCTCGACGACCTGGGGCCTTGGCTCGCCGCCGAGTACGCCGCCGTGCACGGCGAGAGAGCACCACGGCCCTGAGCCGCCGGCGCATGCCGGCGACTCGGGGCCGGAGGGCCTCCGCATCAAGCCCCGCGCGCCGGGGACTTGCGGGCGTAAGTGAGGAAGACCGCCCCGCTTTTCAGGGCGGTGTGGCCCGTGAGTTCCCACCCGCGCGGATCGAACCCGGCCTTGTCGGAGAAGAGCGGTATCCCGGTGCCGATGGTCAGCGGGCCCAGTTTTACGATCAGCCCGTCGATCTCCGGATAGAGCGCACCGGCCAGTTCGCCACCGCCGAGCAGCCAGATGTCCTTGCCCTCCTCCTTCTTCAGCTCCCGCACCTTCGCGACCGGGTTCCCGGCGACGAGCTCCACGGCGGGATCCGGGCTCTCGGTCAGGGTCCGGGAGAACACCAGGTGCCGCAGGTGCGGGTAGGCGTCGGTGAGGCCGGCGCGGAGACCGATCTCGTAGGAGCGCCGTCCTTCGAGAACGGTGTCGAAATGTGTGCCGTCCACCGTCACGGAGAGCGCGGCCCGGGCCGGTCCGGGGAGGGTCTCCGGGTATTCGGCGACGAGGTGCTGCACGTAGTCCTCGGGGATCGGCCAGAAGCCGTCCGGTCCGGTCGGGTCGGCACCGTCCGGTCCCGCGATGAATCCGTCGATGGTGGAGGCGATGTAGTAGACGAGTCTGCGCACGAGCACCCTTACGTTGTCCGTTGGTCGTGTGGAACACCGTGAGGCCGAAGCGAAGCGGCCTCAACGAGCCTACGCGCACGTGCGGTTGGTGTCCGGAGCGGCGTCGAAGCGGCCGGGAGACCACTCCCGAGGCCCTCGTCGGACATCGCGACGCCGCCGAGCACTGTGAAGCCGACCGTGGCCACCGCGGGTCGCCACGCGGGGCATGCCCCCCGCCGACGCCACCGGCCGGGATGTGACCCGAATGGGCTCTCCGGCAACCGTGCGCGGCGGGGTAACCGTTGTGTGGGCTCGGCTCGCCGCACTGTGGGGAACCGGGCGTCACCGAGTCGTCGGACCCCGTGCGGCCGGTGACCGTCACCAAGCCGAGGGAGGCGTCATGGGACACGGCGGAAACGTCATCGAGGAACTGACCACGGACCACCGCGAGGTCGATGCGCTGTTCGAGAAGATCGAAGAGCTGCCGACCGCCGACGGGAAGCGACGGGAGCTGGCCGACCAGCTCACCCTGGAGCTGGTGCGGCACTCGGTCGCCGAGGAGGAGTACCTCTACCCGGCGGTGCGCCGGTACGTCGACGGCGGCGACGACCTGGCCGACGAGGAACTCGCCGACCACGCCGAGGTCGAGCACATGCTCAAGGAACTGGAGAGCTGCCGGCCCGTCGACGACCGGTTCGACACGCTCCTCGCCCGGCTGAAGAGGTCCGTCGCCACCCATGTGCAGGACGAGGAGAACCGCCTCTTTCCCCTGCTGGCCGACGCCTGTCCCCCGCACGCGCTCGACGAACTCGGTGAGAGGATCCGCTCCGCCAAGAAGGCGGCTCCGACCCGGCCGCACCCGTCCGCACCCGACACCGCACCGGCGAACAAGATCCTCGCGCCCGGCGCCAGCATGGTGGACCACCTGCGCGACCTGCTCACCGGGCGCGGTCACGACGGCTGACCTGCCCGGCCCGCTGGTCCGGCCGTGTGGTCACCGACACGGTCACCCCGGCGTCGGGCTTCGCAGGAATGCCACGTTGCGACGCACCGTCACCAACGGATGGTGGACAAGAGGTCGAAGCCGAGTCGCGCGGTTTCCATGGCGTTCTGCCCGGCGTTGTCCTGCTCGACGATGTACTCCGTGATGCCGAGGTTCGCGGCGGCCTGGAAGACGCGGGCGAAGTCGATGACGCCGGCACCGGGTGCGGTGATGTCGCCGTTCTCGTCCATGTCCTTGACGTGGAACTGGCGGAACCGCGTCGGGTGGGCCTCCAGCAGCTCGACGGGATCCTGCCCGGCCCGCCAGGCCCAGTAGAGGTCCAACTCGAAGTGCACCAGGCCGGGATCCGTCTCGGCGAGCAGGATGTCGTAGCCGGTCCGGCCCGGGTCGTCGGGCAGGGGCAGGAACTCCACGTTGTGGTTGTGGTAGCCGACCTCGATGCCGAAGATCCCGGCCTGTTCCGCCGCCTTGTTGAGGTCGTGCGCGTACTGGCCCCACGCGAGCGACGGCGGGCTCAGCGGGCTGACGAGCCCTGTCGCGATGAATGCGGGAAGCGGTTCCACCATGTACCGCTGCCCGAGTATGAAAGCGTCCTCGATCATCTTCCGCCAGCGCGATTCGTCGTAGGGATACGGCGACTGGTGGCCGGAGGTGGCGCGCAGCCCGTGCGCGTCGAGGGCGCGCTTGAACTCCCGCGCCGTGCGGCCGTGGAAGCCTGCTTGTTCGACCTTGCGGTAGCCGATGGCCGCCAGGCCGGCGAATGTCCCGTCGAGGTCGGCGTCCATGAGCTCGCGCATGGTGTACAGCTGGATGCTGACGGCCTCCGGCGGCACCCGGTGCTTGTCCCGCTGGGGCCGCTGTTCCTGCGGTACGGCGTCGGGAGCCGCGACAGCGGAGGGAGCGCCGGCCGTGCCGGCGGTGCCCAGCACCGCCGCGGCGGCGCCTGCCTTCAGAAATCCACGGCGGCCAAGCAGCGCCCGCATGTCCGCGGGCAATTCGTTACCGTAACGGGTGCACATTGTTTCCTCACTTCGTTCCTGCCGAAGGCTTCGGCATCCCCATGTGCTCATTGATCTGGGACTGGGAGTCCGGCGGAGCACGCCACGGGCTCCGCCGGACTCCGTGCCTGCGGTCAACGGACCACGGTGAAACTCCAGCTCCGGCTGGACGTGTTTCCGGACGGATCCTCCGCGATCACGCGTACGTGGTGGGAGCCGGTGGCCGGCTTCTTGGCGGGCACGTGGGTGATCCGGTGGGTGACCTCGTCGTAGGTGAACTCCACGGCTTGCCCGTCGAGGTACATCGTCAGGTGCGCGGCAGTGAGGTCGGAGCGGTCGTCCCTCACCGTCGCGCCGATCGTCGGTTGCCTGTCCGATGTGCTGGACCCATCGGCCGGTGCGACGTCGCTGATCACCGGTGCCGTCGTGTCCGGTCCCTCGGTCACGGAGATCGTCACCGTGTCGCGCTCCGTGTTCCCCTTTCCGTCGGTGACGCTCAGGACCGCCGTGTAGCTTCCCGGCTCGGTGTAGGTGTACCTGGCGGTCTGCGTGTCGGCGCCCTGGCCGGGGACCCCGAAGTCCCAGTGGTAGGACAGCGCGTCGTCTTCGGGATCGCTGCCGCGGCCCGTGAACTCCACCGCGAGCGGCGCGGCGCCGCCGGTCGGGGTCGCAGAAGCCCGTGCCGCCGGTGGCGAGTTCAGCCCCGTGCCCACGAACTCGATGTAGTTCACCACCATCATGCTGTCCGCGTCGACGGGCGTCGGTGGCACGAGCGGATTGCGGAACACCAGGAAGAGCTCGTGCGAGCCGCCCGGGTCGCGCACCGGAACGCCGGCCGTCGTCCAGTTCTGCCCATCGAGCGTGCCCGGCACCTCGGCCGATCCCAGCAGCGGACCATCTGCCGCGCCGGTACGGACTTCTACCGTGCCGCCGAGCGCGCCGGCGGCGATCCGCAGGTCGAGGCGCTCGATGCCGGTCAGGTCGAACGGCTCGTAGGACACGTGGTCGCCGTCCTCCAGCTCGCCGATGGCCCGGCCACCGCCGCCCTTCGGATCGGAGATCTCGACCACCTTCACGCCGCTGTGGTGGGAGAAGTGCTCGGCCTGCTTCATCCGCGGCTGCAGCACGGCCGTGTCACTGCCGGTGAGCGAGGGAGTCCCGTCGGCGCCACCGTCGTCGGTGTAACTGGCCGAGACCGCGTAGAAGCTGGACTGGGTGTCCGGCTCCCACGCCGCCGGCACGGTCAGCGTGCCAGAGCAGCCCGTGAAGCTCTGGTCCCCATGCGCGTGCTCGTTGTGGCCGAGCGCCGTCTCGACGTGCACCCTCGTGCAGTCGATCGGCCCGTCCTGCGGGTCGCTGACCTCGACCTCGAAGGAGAGCCGGTCGCCGTAGTCGAACACGCCGCCGTTCGCCGGCCGCTTGATCGTCACGGTGGGCCGGTCGTTGCCCACGACGATCGTCGTCGTCGCCGTCCCGGTCTTGCCCGCGCCGTCGGTGACGGTGAGCCGGGGGGTGAACGTGCCGTTGCTCCGGTACACGTGGCTCGGGTCGGCGTCGGTCGCGTCGGTCCTTCCGTCGCCGTCGAAGTCCCAGGCGTAGGTCAAGGGGTCGCCTTCAGGGTCTCGGCTGCCGGCACTGGAGAAGGCGACCGTCAGGGGTGCCGTGCCGCTCGATGGGTCGGCCGATACGCGGGCGGTCGGCGAGCGTGAACCGTCCACGTGATTGATCTTGTAGACGGCCGCGTCCGGGCTCCCGCCGGCGTACATGCCGCCGTAACTGGCGCTGCCGTAGTCCATGACGTACAGCGACCCGTCCGGGCCGAACTCGAAGTCCATCGGTGCCGCCACTGTCCCGGAGTCGAAGAACGGGTGGACCGTCGCGGGTTGGCCCTCGACTCCGATCGCGATGTCCTTCATCCATCCGCGGCCCCATTCCCCCAGGAAGAAGTGGCCGTCGAAGTGGGCGGGGAACTTGGTGTCCGACACCAGAGTGGGGTCGAAGCGGTAGACGGGGCCGGCCATGGGTGCCTCCTGGCCGCTGCCGAACTCGTCGGTGGACTTCCCGTCGTAGTGCACGGTGCCGCCGTCGTACCAGATCCAGGGATGCTGTGCCGGCGGCAGCTCGCGCAGGCCGGTGTTGCGGGGCGACTCGTTCACCGGTGCGTCACAGGTGAACTTCGGGCCGGACTGCCCGGTGGCGAAGTCGTAGTCGTTGAAGGTCAGGTTGGGCCCGGTGCAGTACGGCCAGCCGTAGTTGCCGGGCTCCCGGATCTGGTTGACCTCGACCAGGCCGCCCGGTCCCCGTGTCTCCGACTCGCCGGCGGCGTCCGGGCCGTACTCGCCGACGTAGAGCCAGCCGGTCCTGGCGTCGACGCTGAAGCGGAACGGGTTGCGGAAGCCCATGGCGTAGATCTCCGGCCGCACCTTCGTGGGGTCGGTGTCGGGGTACTTCCCGTTCGGACCGAACAGGTTGCCTGCGGGGATCGTGTAACTGCCGTCTGCCTCCGGGCGGATCCGCAGGATCTTGCCGCGCAGGTCGTTGGTGTTCGAAGAGGTCCGCTGCGCGTCGTACGACGGGTTGCGGTTCGGCCGCTCGTCGATCGGAGTGTATCCGTCGGAGGCGAAGGGGTTGGTGTCGTCGCCGGTGGAGATCAGCAGGTTGCCCGCTTGGTCGAAGTTCAGGTCACCCCCGACGTGGCAGCACAGGCCGCGGTCCGCGGGGATCTTCAGGACGACCTGCTCGCCGCCCATGTCGAGCGTCGAGCCGTCGAGCCGGAAGCGCGACACGTACGTCTCGCCCTTGTAGCGCTCGAAGTCCTCCGCGCTGCCCTCGGCAGGGGCGTCACCCTCGTTGACACCGGGCGTCGCGGGGTCGTCGGCGGGTGTGTCGAGCTTCGGTGCGTACATGAGGTAGACCCACCGCGTCTGCGCGAAGTCGGGTGCCACCGCGATCCCTTGCAGTCCTTCCTCGTCGTGCTTGTACACCGGGATCCGCGCAGCGACCGTCGTGCCGACGCCCTCTTCGCTCAGGAAGACCCGCCCGTCACGACTCGTGTGCAGGACACGACCGTCGGGCAGCACCGCGAGGGCGATGGCCTCACCGACCCGATCCGGACCCATGGCCAGCGTGATCTGCTCGAACTTCTCGTCAGAGGGAGGCTCGTCCGAGACGGT
Organism: Streptomyces sp. 5K101; assembly: GCF_046506645.1. Classification (NCBI taxonomy): domain Bacteria; kingdom Bacillati; phylum Actinomycetota; class Actinomycetes; order Kitasatosporales; family Streptomycetaceae; genus Streptomyces; species Streptomyces sp. 5K101. Next base: position 66,703 of record NZ_JBKFFO010000004.1, read on the forward strand.
GGTGGCATGACTGGCCTGGCTGAGCATCAGCAGACCGATGAAGAGGGCGCAGGCGGTGAGGCCGGCGATGAGGCTGCGCGCGCGTGCGTGTATCGAGGCTGACACCATCGACCCTTCTGTGGTCGTGCTCGGTTGCGGAAGTGCCGGAGTTGAAGGCCGCGTCGAAGGCGGCGGTGGACGGTTCAATCCCCGTGAACCTGCGCACGAACGCCAACCGTGGCGGCGTGCTCGAGCACCAGTCGGGCCGGGCGCGCGTGGTGCGGGTTCTCCGCTCGCGCAGCCATCGACGCCACTCGCCCTTCCACGGCGGGAGTTCGCCAGTGACCGTAGCCACTTCCCCCGAGGGACGGAAGAGCTTTATCCAAGGTTCCTTCTTCTTTTTCTCCTGGCTGGACAAAGAGTTGGGGGCGTCGCGCGGCGCAGCGGGCGAGGACCGGCTGGACGATCCGCTCGCCGAGCCACCGCTGGAACGCCGTCGGCACGACCTGGACGAGCCTGACGAAGCAGCCGCCGAGGATCAGCGCATCGGGCGCCGGTACGTCGATGGGCACCGCGGCGCCACGGGGCCGGCCACACCGCCTGGGCGTCGTTCACCACGCGTCGGCTTCGCGGCCCCGTCCCGGATCCGGCGGCGACGGCGGTAACCATCGGCAGCGGACGGCGCATCACCGCATCCGCCCGTTGTGGGTGAGTTGCTCTGTGCTGGTTGTTTGTGGTCGGACGCGGCATACGCCGTTCGAGGGCCATGTCGGGCAGCTCCGGCCGGACGCCCGCGGTGGGCCTCACACCGCCGAGCCGGCCTCTTCCTCGTCCGACGCGAGAATGGAGCTCTCCAGCTTGCGCAGCAACCCCGCGAGCCGGCGGCGCTCGCTCGGGGAGAGGCCGGCGAGCATCCGGCTCTCGTTGTCGAGGTGCTCCGAGAACACGGTGTCCACCGTTGCGAGACCCTTGTCGGTGAGACGGGAGTAGACGACCCGGCGGTCGTCCGCGTCCCTTTCGCGGACGATGAGGCCGTCCTTCTCCAGGCGGTCGATCCGCAGCGTCACTCCCGCCGACGAGACCAGGCCCGAGTCGGCGAGCTGCCCCGCCGTCAGCCGGTACGGCTCCCCCGACCGCCGCAGCGCGGTCAGTACGTCGAAGCCGGCGACGGACAGGCCGTGGCGCTCGATGGACGCGGTGAGCCTGGTGTTGTAGCGCAGGAAGGAGCGGTGGAGCCGGGCGAGGACCTCCAGCGGGCTCGTGTCCAGCTCCGGCCGTTCACGCGCCCAGTCCTCGATCACCTGCGCCACGGCGTCCCGGTCCGTCGGCCTCGATGCAGCCATTCTCATCCCCTCGCAGGCCTCGCCGGCACGCCCGTCCGACTTCTCACGACCCTGAGAATCTTACCGCTGAGGCGATTGCGTTCTACGGAGGCCGCCGGGCCCTTCCCGGAGCCCGCCGCCCGTCAGGAGTTGAGCTCCTCCAGCGTCCTGCCCTTGGTCTCGACCGCGAACCAGGCGATCACCGCACCGAGTGCGGCCACGGCCGCGAGCTGCGCGAAGACGAGGGAGAGGCTGCCGCCCGAGCCGATGACCGCGCCGACGGCGACGGGGCCGACGATCACGCCGAGGCGGTTCCACAGTCCGCCGAACGACGCTCCCCTGGCCCGGTTGTGGGTCGGGTAGAGCTCGGGCGAGTAGAGGTAGAGACCCGCGTTGACCGCGTACAGGAAGAAGGTCGTGCACGAGGCGAAGACGGCGACCTGGCCGCCCGAGACCGCGCCGGCGAGCGCGAGCACCCCCAGGGAGAGCATGGTGCCCGTCAGTGCGGCCACCAGCGCGGGGCGGCGGCCGATCCGGTCGATCAGCAGGGCGACGACGAGCGTGCCGAGCAGACCGGTGACATTGCTGAGCAGGGTGTAGACGAGAGCCGTGGTCAGATCCAGGCCGAACTGCTTGGTGTAGAGCGACGGCAGCCACGTGGAGATGCCGTGGTTGACGTAGTAGGCGACGAACCACAGGCCCGACAGCACGGCGGTGCGCCGCAGGTACCGGCCTCGGAACAGGTCGCGCAGCCGGCTGCGGGACGTCTCCTCGGGCACGGCCGCCGCGGGCAGGGGCAGCGGTTCGGCGGTGGCGCGGGCGACCGCGGCCTCGATGCGGGCGATGACCGCCTCCGCCTCCTCGGTGCGGCCGCGGGCCAGCAGCCAGCGCGGGGACTCCTCGACCTGGCGCGGCAGCACGGCGGCGATCAGCACCGGGAGGGCGCCGATCACGAACATGGCGCGCCAGCCGAGGTTGGGGACCACCCACACGGCGACCAGGGTGGCCGCCGCGAGACCGGCCGGGAAGATCATCTCGTAGAGCAGGACGAACCGGCCGCGCTTGTCGGACCGGGCGATCTCGTTGATGTAGGTCGCGGCGACGGGGACGACGCCGCCGATGCCGAGTCCCTGGACGAACCGGAAGAGCGAGAAGGTCTCGATGCCGTCGGCGAAGGCGACCGCGAGACTCGCGAGGCCCGTGACGGCGACTCCGAGGGCGACCGTGCGGACGCGGCCGATCCGGTCGCCCATCCAGCCGGCGCCCAGGGCTCCGAGCAGCATGCCGATGGAGGCGGAGGTGACGGCGAAGGTGGCCTGCCCCGTGGTCAGGTTCCATTCCTTCGTCAGGACGGGCAGTGCCGAGGCGGCCAGCAGCTGGTCGAACGCCTCGAAGAAGGTGACGGCGCCGATCAGGAAGCGGACCTTGACGTGCCAGCGCGAGTGCGGCAGTCGTTCGAGTCTCGCTGCTATGGAGCCAAGGGCTGGTTTGCCGGCCACAGTCGTCATGGAGGGGGTCCTTCCGCCAACAGAGGAGTTGCGGAGACAGTAGGTGGCCATACCTAAGCGGTCAATGGTTAAGGGCTTAGGAATATGGCCGCCGACCAACCGATCGCCGACCGCGGGTCGGCGATCCCGCACCCAAGAGGGGGGACACACAACGAATCCACCTCGGGGTCTTGCGTCGAGAAATTTAAGCCCTTAGATTTCTAGCACTTCGACAGCTGTGGACACCGAAGCAGCAGGCCCCCTTCGGGCCGTGTCCCCCGTCGCAGTCCCGCCCTTCTCACCGCCTCGCCCGGAGGTCCATCCGTGTCCCGCTTCCCCACCGACATCCTGATCGCGGGCCAGTGGCGGCGCGGCGCCGGCGAGCCGGTCGACACTGTCGACCCGGCCACCGGCCGCCTTCTCGCCACCGTCCACTCCGCATCCGCGGACGAGGTGGCCGAAGCGGCCGAGGCCGCGGCGAAGGCCATGGCGGACCCGGCCTGGCGCGACCTGCTTCCCCACGAGCGCGCCCGGCTCCTGCACCGGATCGCCGAGCTGACCGAAGGGGCCGCCGACGAGCTCTCTGCGCTGCAGACCGCCGACACCGGCAAGACCCTCGCCGAGACCAGGGCCCTCGCGCTCAGCGCGGCAGGCACGTTCCGCTACATGGCGGCGGCTCTGGAGACCGCCGAGGACTCGGTGACGCCGTCCCGCGGCGCGTACCTCACGATGAGCGTGCACGAGCCGATCGGTGTGGTCGGCGCGATCAACCCCTGGAACTCCCCCGTCGCCAGCGACGCGCAGAAGATCGCCCCCGCCCTCGCCGCCGGGAACGCGGTCCTCCTGAAGCCGGCTGCCTGGACACCGCTCGTCTCCCTCGCCCTCGGCCGGCTGATCACCCGGGCACTCGACGAGTTCGGCCTGCCCACCGCGCTGCTCTCGGTGCTGCCCGGCAGCGGCCGCGTGGTCGGCGACGCCCTCGTACGCCACCCCCTCGTCGCCCGTATCGGCTTCACCGGCGGCACGGAGACGGGCCGGTCGATCGCCGCCGTGGCGGCGCACAAGCTCGTCCCCGCCTCACTGGAACTGGGCGGCAAGTCGCCGACCGTCGTACGTGCCGACGCCGACACCGAACAGGCCCTGGCAGGAGTGATGTTCGGGATCTTCTCGTCCAGCGGCCAGTCCTGCATCGCCGGTTCGCGCCTCTTCGTGGCCCGTGAGATCTACGACTCCTTCGTCGGCGAACTCGTCGAGCGGGTACGGAAACTGCGCGTCGGGCCCGGCGCCGAACCCGGCACCCAGGTCGGCCCGCTCGTGCACCACCGCCACCGCGACGCCGTCGCCGCCTACGTCGACCTCGCCCGCGCCGAGGGCGCGCGCGTGCTGTGCGGCGGCAGTGCACCCGAGGGCGAGCGCTACCGGGACGGGGCGTACTACCTGCCGACCGTCCTCGATGGCCTGCCCAACTCCTCCCGGACTTGCCAGGAGGAGATCTTCGGTCCGGTCCTCGTGACCCTGCCCTACGCGGACGAGGACGACCTCGTCCGCCAGGCCAACGACTCCGTGTATGGGCTGGCCTGCGGCATCTGGACCCGCGACGCGCGGGCCGCGTGGCGGCTCGCGCGCCGGATCGAGGCGGGCACCGTCTGGATCAACACGTACAAGCAGTTCAGCGCGTCCACCCCGTTCAGCGGCTGGAAGGACAGCGGCCTCGGCACGGAGAAGGGCCGCGACGCCATCCGCGCCTACCAGCGCCAGAAGTCCGTGTACTGGGGCACCTCCGAGACGCCCCTCCCCTGGGCCAACTGACTTGACACGCCTGCCCTCTGGAGAGACTCATGCATCACCCACCGCCCGGACCGGTCGCCCGGCTGCGCTCCCTGCGCTACGTCGAGCTGCACACACCCGCCTTCACCGAGGCCGCCGGCTTCTACGAGGAGGTCTGGGGCCTGACGACCGTCGAGTCCGACGCCGACGCCCGGTGGCTGCGCGGCACGGGCGACGAGCACCACGTCCTGCACCTGACCAAGCGGGAGCGGGTCGGTCTCGGCCGGATCGCGTTCGCCGTCGCCACCCCCGCCGAGGTCGACGAGGCCGCCCGCCGCCTCGAGGTACGCGGCATCGTCCCCGTCCATGGGCCCGGTCCGCTGGAGCAGACGGGCGGCGGCTACGGGCTCCGGTTCACCGACCCCGAACAGCGTCTGATCGAGATCAGCGCCCACGTCGAGGCGGTCGTGCCGCGAGGCCGGGACGCCGCGGTGCCCGTCGGCGTCACACACGCCGTGCTCAACACCACCGACATCGACGCCGCCGTCGCCTTCTACTGCGACGTGCTCGGACTGCGCGTGTCCGACTGGTCCGAGCACCAGATGGCCTTCCTGCGCTGCAACGCGGACCACCACTGCATCGCCTTCAACCAGGCCGAGTGGACCTCGCTCAACCACGTGGCGTACGAGATGCCCTCGGTCGACCACTTCATGCGGGGCCTCGGGCGGCTGCGCCACCACGGCATCACCCCCCAGTGGGGCCCCGGCCGGCACGGCCCCGGCAACAACACGTTCTCCTACTTCACCGACCCGTCCGGCCTGGTCTGCGAGTACACCTCCGAGGTCGCCCAGATCGTCGAGGACGCCTGGATCGCCCGGGTGTGGCGGCGGGTCCCGGAACTGTCGGACCTGTGGGGGACGGCCGGTCCGCCGTCGAAGGAGATCCGCTGCCGCATGGCGGGCACCCCCGACCCCGGCCCGCTCGCCCCCGTCGACGCATCCGCACCCGAGCACACCGAGCACACCGAGGAGAACGCCGCATGAGCACCGTACGCAAGGTGGGCGTCGTCGGCTGGGGAGCGATCGGCCGGGTCGTCGGCACCGCGCTCGCGGAAGGGCAGCTGGAAGGCGCCGAGTTGGTGTGCGTTGTCGACAACCGTCCCCTCGGCGGGGCCTTCCCCGTGCGGCAGGTGTCCTTCGAGGAGTCGCTCGAGCTCTGCGACCTGATCGTGGAGGCCGCAGGCCAGGGCGTCGTACGCGAGTGGGGCGAGCGGGTGCTGACATCGGGCACCGACCTGCTCGTCGCCTCCACCGGGGCGCTGACGGACGACGAGCTCGCCGAGCGGCTGCTCGCGGCCGGGCCCGGCCGGGTGTACTTCACGGGCGGCGCGGTCGGCGGACTCGACCTGCTGCAGGCGGCGCGCTGCCTCGGCCCGCTCGACGAGGTCCGCCTCACCACCACGAAGCTCCCTGCGACGCTCGAACAGCCCTGGATGGACGCGGAGTTGCTGCACCGGATGCGGACGGCGACCGGGCCCGTCGACGTCATGACGGGCACCGCACGGGACGTGCCCGCGAAGTTCCCCAGGTCGACGAACGTGGCCGCGTCGGTCGCGCTGGCCGTCGGGGACCCGGACGCCGTGCGGGTCCGGGTCGTCGCCGACCCCTCTGCGCATCTGACCCAGCACGTGGTCGAGGCGTCGGGACCGCACGGCGCCTACCGCTTCGAGGTCGCGCACCGTCCCATCCCCGGCAATCCGGCGACCAGCCAGGTCGTGCCCCATGCGGTGCTGCGCAGCGTCGCGGCGATCGCCGGACGGACGGGACAGATCCTGTGAGCGCGCCCGCCGACGTCCACGTCGAGGAGGCCGGCGACCGGGGACCGCTGCTGCTGTGCCTGCACGGCATCGGATCGTCCTCGGCGTCCTTCGCCCCTCAGTTCGCCGAACTCTCCGCCCTCCTCCGGGTCGTGGCCTGGGACGCTCCCGGCTACGGCAAGTCCCCTGATCCGGCCGCCGCCCTCACCCTCGACGACTTCGCGGACGCCGCTGCCGCCGTCATCCGCGAGCGCGGCACCGGCGCCCATGTTCTCGGCGTCTCCTGGGGAGGTGTGATCGCGCTGCGGCTGGCCACCCGCCACCCCGGCCTCGTCACCTCCCTGATCGTCGCCGACTCCAGCCCCGGTTCCGGCACGGACGGGGCCAGGGCCGAGGCCATGCGGGCCCGTGCCGTCGAACTGGCCGAGCTGGGCCCCCGTGCCTTCGCCGAGGCACGCGGCCCGCGGCTGGTGTCGCCCGGCGCGCCGGACGAGCTGGTGCGCCGCGTCGTCGACACCATGGCGGGCGCGGTGCGGCTGCCGGGCTACGCGTACGCCGTCGAATCCATGGCCTCGGCCGATCTGCGCGCTGAACTGCCCACCGTCGCCGCACCCACGCTCGTGCTCTGCGGCGACCAGGACACGGTCACCGGACCGGAGGCCAGTCAGGCCATCGCCGGGTCCGTCCCCAGGACCGCCAGCGTGATCGTCAAGGACGCCGGTCACCTGGCCAACCAGGAACAGCCGGGCCGCTTCAACGCCTGGCTGCTCGCCCACCTCCGTATCACCGCACGCATCCCCGAGTAATCAGGAGTCGTCACCATGCCTCTGACCACCACCGCGTACGACAACGGCGGCGACCTCGCCGCGTACACCGACTCGCTCATCGCCACCAAGGACTCGCGCGTGGCGGACTTCGACACGCTCTCCTTCCAGGAGAAGGCCGGCCCGCAGTACCGCCGCGGCCAGATCCGCTACGTCGGCTCGGGAGCCACCGGCAACCACGAGAACGACAGCCGCATCATCCCGTCCGGCGGCTTCACCTTCTCCAACATGCTGCTGCCGCCCGGCGCCGAGGGCCCGGCCCACACGCACCACGACGTCGAGGAGGCGTTCTTCGTCCTAGAGGGCGAGGTCCGGGTCGGCATCCACCGCGGTCCGGACGAGGTCGAGTACCGCACGCTCGGCTACCGGGACATGATCGTCGTCCCGGCCGGTGTGACCCGCTCGCTGAAGAACGAGGGCGACACCGACGCCCTGTTCTGCGTCGTCATCGGCACGCAGAAGCCGCAGGTACCGACGTACCCCGCGTACTCGCCGATGCACGGCGTCACCCGTGGCTGACGAGCCGTCGGCCGGTGGGCGGACGGTCGTCGTCACCGGGGCGGGCCGTGGCCTGGGACTGGCCATGGCCCGCCGGGCCGGTGCCGACGGCTTCCGGGTCGTCGTCGCCGAGCTGGACCGGGAGCGGGGCGAGCGGGCCGTCGCCGGGCTGTGCGCGGAAGGCGTCGACGCGCACTTCGTGCGCTGCGACGTCGCCGACCCCGCCTCGGTGGAGCAACTCGCCGCCCGCGCAGACGACTTCGGCCCGCTGTACGGGCTGGTCAACAACGCGGCGCTGGCCAACGGCGTGGGCGGCAAGGAGTTCCAGGACATCGACGTCGAGATGTGGGACCGGCTGATGACGGTCAACGCCCGCAGTCCCTGGCTGGTGTCGAAGGCACTGTACCCGCTGTTCACCACTCCCGGCCGGATCGTCAACATCGCCTCGGACGCCGCCCTGTACGGGTCTGTACGCCTTGCCCACTACATCGCCTCGAAGGGCGCGGTCATCGCGCTCACCCGGGCGATGGCCCGTGAACTCGGCGACCGGGGCATCACCGTGAACGCCGTCGCCCCCGGCCTCACCGAGTGCGAGGCCACCGAGACCGTGCCCGCCGTGCGGCACGACCTCTACCGCGCGAACCGGGCCGTCTCCCGGCCGCAGCAGCCCGACGACATCACCGGGATCGTCTCCTTCCTGCTCGGTGAGGAGTCCCGCTATCTGACCGGACAGGTGATCGCCGTCAACGGCGGCTTCACCATGAACTGAAGTGCAGGAGTACCACTGATGGATCTGGGCCTCGCCGACCGCACGATCGTGGTCACCGGCGGCAGCTCGGGCGTCGGCCTGGCCACGGTCCGCGCCCTGCTCGACGAAGGCGCCCGCGTCGCCACGTGCGGACGTGACGCCGGCCGGCTGGCCAGGGCCGCCGACTGGACCGGCGCCGGGCACGACCGCCTGCTGACCGGGGTGTGCGACGTACGGGACGCCGCTTCCGTGAGCCGCTTCGTCCGGCGCACCGCCGAGGAGTTCGGCGGCGTCGACGGACTCGTCAACAACGCCGGGCAGTCCCGGATGAAGGGACTCGACGACTCGACGGCCGACGACTGGCGCGACGAGCTGGAGCTGAAGTTCGCCGGGGTGCTCAACCCGCTGCACGCCGCCCGCCCGTATCTCGCCGCATCCGGCGCGGCGAGCGTCGTCAACATCAACGCCGTCCTCGCCAAGCAGCCGGAGACCCGGTTGATCACCACCAGCGCCGCCCGCGCCGGCATCCTCAACCTCTCCAAGTCCCTGTCGGCGGAGCTGGCCGGCGACGGCATCCGGGTCAACTCCGTCTGCCTCGGCCTCATCGACACCGGCCAGTGGACCCGCCGCCACGCCGCCGCCGGCTCCGGGACGGCTTACGAGGACTGGCAGGCGGAACTGGCCGCCGACCGGGGTGTCGCGCTCGGCCGTCTCGGCCGGGCCGATGAGGTCGCGTACGCGGTCGTCGCCCTGCTCTCGCCCCGCGCCTCGTACATCACCGGCACGAGCATCGACGTCTGCGGCGGCATCGGCCGCTCCATCCTCTGAGGAGACACCATGCGTTACGACAACGGAGGCGATCTCCTCGTCGCCGTCCTGCGCGAACTCGGCATCGGCACCGTGTTCGGCATCGTCAGCGTGCACAACCTGCCGCTGGTCGAGGCTGTCGACCGCGACCTGCGGTTCGTCCCTGTACGGCACGAGGCGTCCGCCGTGAACGCCGCCGACGCCTACGGGCGGGCCCGCGGCGGCCTCGGCTGTGCGCTGACCTCGACCGGCACCGGCGCAGGCAACGCGGCCGGCTCGCTGATCGAGTCCCTCAGCGCGGGCAGCTCGGTGCTGCACGTCACCGGACAGGTGGATAGCGCGTACCTCGGCAGCGGCCGCGGCTTCATCCACGAGACCAAGGACCAGCTCGGCATGCTGACGGCCGTGTCGGCCTTTGCGGCGAGCGTGCCGGACACGCACCGGGCCGGCCGGATCCTGCGCGAGGCGGCGTGCGCGGCGCTCGCCGCGCCGGGCGGCCCGGCGAGTGTCGAGTGGCCGATCGACCTCCAGTACGCGGCGCAGTCCGACACCCCTGCCGCCGTTGCCGCGCCCACCCCACCGGCGCCCACGGACGGTGAACTGGACGCCGCCGGCGCCGTCCTGGCCCGTGCCCGCCGCCCTCTGATCTGGGCCGGCGGCGGCGCGACGGGCGCCCGCGACGAAGTGTCCCGGCTGCTGGTGGCCACTGGAGCGGGACTGCTCACGTCCAACTCGGGACGCGGCACGGTGCCCGAGGACGACGGCCGGGTCATCGGCAACTTCGCCACCGCCCCGGCCGTGCGCGCCCTGCTCGCGGACGCCGACCTGCTGCTCACGGTCGGCACGCACTTCCGCTCCAACGAGACCGCCGACTACACGCTGGAGCTTCCCGCGGCGCACATCCAGATCGACGTCGACACCGCCGCGCTCGGCCGTGTGTACCCCGCGCCCCACCCCCTGCACGGCGACGCCGCCGCCACACTGGCCCGCCTGCTTGAGCATGCGCGTCCCGCCGAGCCGGGCTGGGGCGAGCGCGTCACTGACGTGCGCACCGAGGTGCGGGCGAACCTGCACGACGGCATCGGCCCGCAGGCCGCGATCTGCGACGCGATCCGGGCCGCGCTGCCCCGTGAGGCGGTCGTCGCCCGCGATGTCACCATCCCCTCCAGCAGTTGGGGCAACCGGCTGCTGGAGCTGTACGACCCCCGGGACAATGTCTTCCCGCGCGGCGGCGGCATCGGCCAGGGGCTCGGCATGGGCATCGGCGCGGCGCTCGCCCGGCCCGGCGCGCCGACCGTGGTGATCGCCGGTGACGGCGGCCTCGCCGTCCACCTCGGCGAGTTGCTCACCCTGGCGCAGGAACGGCCGCGGCTCACACTGATGGTCTTCAACGACGGCGGCTACGGCGTGCTGCGCAACATGCAGGACCGGTACAGCGAGCGCCGCTCCGGCGTCGATCTCGCCACGCCCGACTTCGCACTCCTCGCCCGCGCCTGCGCCCTGCCGTACCTGCGGATCTCCGCGGCCGAGCAGGCCGGGCCGGTCATCGGCCGTGCGGTCGCGTCCGACGGCCCGACGCTCGTCGAGGTGGACCTCGCGGCGCTCGGCCCGATGAAGAACCCGTTCACCCCGCCCGTGCGGATCCCCGGCCAGTAGGCCCTTCCCGTAAGACAGTCAGGAGGCAGCAGGTCATGAGCGAGAACTCGCTGCGGCTGGTCGTCCACCGCATGACGTGGGAGGCGGACGGCGTCCTCTCCGTGGAGCTGGTCCACCCGGACGGCAAGCCACTGCCCGCGTGGACGCCCGGAGCCCATGTCGACGTCCATGTGGGCGGTCACGTCAGGCAGTACAGCCTGTGCGGCGACCCGGAGTCCGCCGACCACTACCGGATCGGCGTGCTGAACGAGCCGTCCTCACGCGGCGGTTCGCGCCATGTGCACACGGCGCTCCGTCCCGGCCAGCAGGTCACCGTCTCGGAGCCGCGCAACCACTTCGCCCTGGAGGACGCCGGACACTACGTGTTCGTCGCCGGCGGCATCGGCATCACACCGCTGCTGGCGATGGCCAGGGAGGCGGCCCGCCGCGGCACCGCATGGCGGCTGGTGTACGGCGGCCGGAACCGCGGCTCGATGGCGTTCACCGCGGAACTCGCCGCGCTGGGCGGGGACATCACGCTCGTACCGCAGGACGAGCACGGTCACATCGACCTGGACGCCGCGCTGTCCGGGCTGGCCGAGGGCACCCTGGTCTACGCGTGCGGCCCCGAGCCGCTGCTGAGCGCCGTCGAGCAGCGCTGCCAGGAGGGGATGCTGCGGCTCGAGCGCTTCGCCGCGCCGGCCGTGCAGCGCACGCAGGACGACCAGGGCTTCGAGGTGGAGTGCCGAGCGTCGGGTCTGACACTCACCGTCGGCGCGGACACCTCGGTCCTCGACGCCGCCGAGGCCGCCGGGATCAGTGTGAACAGCTCCTGCCGGGAGGGCATCTGCGGGTCCTGCGAGACACGGGTCCTGGACGGCATCCCCGACCACCGCGACTTCCTGCTGAGCGAGGCGGAGCACGCGGCGGGTGCCACGATGATGATCTGCGTCTCGCGGTGCACCTCCGGCCGTCTCGTGCTCGACCTCTGAGCTTCCCTCTCGCCCCTTTCCCTCTACCTCCCGCAATGGAGTCACCGTGACCGACACCTGGCCGTATCTGGAGATCCACCAGAGCCGCACGCACGAACCGAGCCCCTACGAGCACAAGCTGGCCGCCACGCTCGAGGAGGTCTACACGACGGAGGGCCACGAGCTGGCCGACGTCGTCCGGGGGCTCAACGCCCGGAAGGTCCACGCGCCTGACGGGGAGCAGTGGACCGAGCAGTCCTTCGTCGCCGAGATGCACCGACTGGGAGCCTGACCATGACGCTGTCGACGACCGCCTCCGCGGACCACATCTACGCAAACGGTCTGCGCAACCAATGGCACGCCGTCGTCCCCTCGCACTTCGTCGCCCCCGGAGCGATGCGTAGGGTCACGGCTCTCGGCGAGCAGTGGCTGCTCTTCCGCCGCTCCGACGGCACCTTGTCGATGCTGGCCGACCGCTGCCCGCACCGCGGTGCGCCGCTGTCCCTCGGCAAGCACCTCGGCGACCGTGTCGCGTGCTGGTACCACGGCGTCGAGGTGGAGACGGACGGCACGGTCTCGTCCGTGCCGGGGCTGCCCGGGTGCAATCTGGAGGGCAAGAAGCTGGTCACCTCGCTGCCGGTGCGCGAGGTCGCGGGCGCGGTGCTCGCGTACTTCGGCGACGAGGAGCATCCCGAGCCGGTGCCGCTGACCCACCCCGATCCGCTCACCGAGCCGGGGACGGAGGCGTTCCTGTGCTACGCCGAGTGGAACGTGCCGTGGCGTTACGCGGTGGAGAACCTCCTCGACCCGATGCACGGTGCCTTCCTGCACCACGAGTCGCACACGATGTTCGACGGCGACACCACGGCCAGGTTCCGCATACGGGAGACCGACCGCGGCTACTTCTTCGAGAAGACCGACCAGCGGGGCGTCAACTTCGACTGGGTCGAGCTGTGCCGCACGGGTGTGGACTGGGTGGACCTGTCCATCCCGTACCCGCCCTCGGCCGGCCCCGGCGGACCGTTCGGCATCGTCGGCATGGTGTGCCCGGTGGACGCGGAGCGCAGCGGCGTTTTCTTCTGGCGCTACCGCAGGGTCCAGGGCTGGCAGCGGGACTCCTGGCGCTTCCTCTACAGGACGCTGGTCGAGAAGCGGCACTGGGACGTCCTCGAACAGGACCGCGTCATGCTGGAGGCCATGCCGGCGGACGCCGACCAGCAGGAGAACCTGTACCAGCACGACCTCGGTGTGGTCCGGCTGCGCCGGCTGTACCGGGCCGCGGCAACGGCCCAGTCGTCCGCCGGGGCGTGAGCGGATGTGCCCCGCGCACACGGCGGGCGCGGGGCCGGGGGGTCAGGGCTCCAGGGGGAGGTCGTGGCCGGCCTGGCCCGAGTGCTCTCCTCCCCCGCAGCAGACGCGCCGCAGCGACCGCGGGGTGAGGTCCGCGATCGTGGGGTAACCGTCCACCGCCATGATCAGGTCGGCTTCGGCGAGCAGCGCGCGCAGGACGTGGACGACTCCGTCGGTGCCGCCGAGCGCCAGTCCGTACGTGTAGGGGCGGCCGATGCCGACGGCGGTGGCGCCGAGTGCGAGCGCATTGACGACGTCGGCGCCGGAGCGCACCCCGGAGTCGAAGAGCACCGGCAGCCCGTCAGCTGCCTCGACGACGCCGGGCAGGGCATCGAGCGCGGGCAGCCCGCCGTTCGCCTGGCGGCCGCCGTGGTTGGAGCAGTAGATGCCGTCCACGCCCAGGTCCTTGGCCCGCCGCACGTCGTCCGGATGGCAGATGCCCTTCAGGATGAGGGGCAGCGTGGTGAGCGAGCGCAGCCACGGCAGGTCGTCCCAGGTGAGCGGGTTGCCGAAGATCCGGGCCCAGATGAGGGCCGCGGCGCTCGGGTCGCTGCGCTGTTCGCGCGGCTGGAGGGCGCGGAAGACGGGGTCGCTGGTGTAGTTGGCCAGGCAGTGCCCGCGCAGCTGCGGGAAGTTGGAGGTGGACAGGTCACGCGGGCGCCAGCCGGCGACCCAGGTGTCGAGCGTGACCACGATGCCGGCGAACCCCGCCTTCTCGGCCCGGTGCACAAGGCTTTCCGCCAGCTCCCGTTCGGTGGGTGTGTAGAGCTGGAAGAAGCCGGGGGTCGCGCCGAACTCGGCCGCGACGTCCTCCAGGGGGTCGGCGGACAGGGTCGAGGCCACCATGGGAATACCACTGCGGGCCGCGGCGCGGGCGGTCGCCAGGTCTCCGTGTCCGTCCTGGGCGCAGATGCCGAGGACACCGACGGGCGCCATGAACAGCGGCGACGGCAGCGTCATACCGAAAAGGCCGACGGACAGGTCGCGCCGGGCCGCGCCGACGAGCATGCGCGGGACGAGTCCCCACGCCATGGCCAGCAGCTGCGCGGCGTTATGCGATACACACCTGTATCGCATACGGTGCTGTATCGTGACGGGGGTCAGGTTGAGGTGTCAATGCCCGGGGAGGGCGAGTTGCCGAAGGGACCGACCAAGCGCCGACCGCAGACCACGGCGCGGCTGCTCGACGCCGCGCTGGAGACGTTCGCGGAGCGCGGCTTCTACGGGGCCTCCATCGAGGAGATCTGCGAACGGGCGGGGTTCACGCGGGGTGCGTTCTACTCCAACTTCCGCAACAAGGAAGCGCTGTTCTTCGCCCTGTTCGACCTGCACGCGCGGCGCGTCGTGGACCGGCTGGCCCATGCGGTCGACGAACTGGAGGACACCGAGGATCCCGTCCGGACGGTGCTCACGCGGATGAGCGCCCTCGACGAGGCCGAGCACCGCTGGTATCTGCTCTCGACGGAGTTCACCCTGCACGCCATCAGGCATCCCGACACGGCGCGCACCCTGGCCGAGCACGACCGCCTGCTGCGGGAGGAGATCGTCCACCTGCTCGGCCGCCTCTTCGACCGCCTCGGACGCCGGCCGACCGTCGACCTGGACTCGCTGGCCCGCCTCACCGCCGCCGTCCACGAGGGCTCCCTGGCCCAGAGTCTCGTCGAGCCGGAGCGCCTGGCCCCCGAGGAGCTGGCCGTCACGTACCTGCCGCTGCTGATCGACGCGGTGTCCGAGCCGTCGTCACCGCGCGACGCGGCAGGCTGAGCCGTACGGCCGGTACGCGACGCCGGTGACCTTTACATCGTGCGGGCATCATCACACGATCCTCACAGCGCTCCGTGCTCCGCCTGCTCCCGCCGGGCTACCCGGAAGGCAAGACGCTTTCTTCGCCTCCGGGGAGGCTGCCGTGATAGCCGTCGCTCTGCTCCTGCCCCTGCTGTTGCTGGGTCTGATTCTCGTGCTCGACCGCTACGAGGACTACATGGCCGCGACCACCCGCACGCCCCGCCACGCGGACCGCGCCGGCGTCAGCCGGAGGGCGGCAGCAGCGGGCCGGGCGGGCCGCGACCCTGACCGTCCCTGGTGACCGGGCGGCCCGACGGGGCCGCCCGACACGAGGAACCCTGCGACGCAGGGGGTCTCAGCGAGGCGTCACCGACCTCAGGTACGCGCCGAGCGACGCGATCGCAGCGGCGTTGCGGGGGCTTTCCACCAGGTCGACGTAGTCGAGCACGACGATGCGCCGGTGCCTGATCGCCGACACCTGGGCGAGCGGCGGGTAGGTCAGCAGGAAGTTCTTCTTCTGAGCCGCGGTGGTGTCGCCGTAGTCGTTGACGACGATCACGTCGGGATCGCGCTGGACGACGGTCTCCCAGCCCACCGTCGTCCACGAGTCCTTCAGGTCGTTCATGACGTGGTCGCCGCCGGCCTTGGTGATGATGTCGTCCGGCGCGGCGAAGCGGCCGGAGGTGAAGGGCTTGTCCTCGCCGCTGTCGTACAGGAAGACCGTCGGCCGGTCCGCTCCCTTGGGCGCCTTCGCCTCGACGGCGCCGACCTGCCCGCGGAAGTCCGCGATGAGCTGCCGTGCCCGCTCCTCCACGCCGAACAGCTTCCCGAGGTTGGTGAGATCGGTGTAGAGCGCCTCCAGGGGCGGCATGATGCCCCGCGCCTTGTCCCGGCCGTTGCGGCAGGACTCGGTGAGGACGTACGAGCTGATGCCGGACGTGCGCAACGCTTCCGGCGTCAGGCCGTTGTCCTCGCCGAAGCCGTAGTTCCAGCCCGCGAAGACCATGTCGGCACGGGCGTCCAGGACGATCTCCTTGGTGATCCGGTCCTTGGAGAGCCACGTCACCTTGTCGTAGCCGGCCTTCCAGGGGACGCCGTCCAGGTCTCCCTTGTCGTCCGGCATGACGAAGCCGGCCATCCGGTCCTCCAGGCCGAGGGCGAACATGATCTCGGTGATGCCGACGTCGTTGGTGACCACCCGTTCGGGGACCTTGTCGTACGTCACCTGGCGGCCGCAGTTGGTCAGGGTGACCGGGCCGCTGCCCTTTGCCTCGGGCGTCGGTGCGACATGCGCGCCGCACGCCGTCAGGCTGAGGGTGAGCGCGGTGGCGAGGGCCGCGTGTCGCAGGGCGGGGATCATGGTGCTCCTCATTAGGCGGGTGTGTCGGGGAAGCAGAGGCGTTCGTCGTGCCGGGAATCGGCTCGGGAATCGGCTGGGGCATCGGCTCGGGACGTGGGCAGCTCGCCGGGACCGGCGACGCGGTCGAACAGCAGTTGCACGGCCCCCGTCACCGGATGCCGTACGCGGTGCGCGCGCACCCCGAAGACGTCGGCCAGCACCTCGGGGGCCAGGACCTCGTCCGGTGGGCCGCAGGCGACGATGCGGCCGTGTGCGATCACGTACAGCACGTCGCAGTGGCCCGCCGCCAGGTTCAGGTCGTGCAGGGCGGTCAGTACGGTCGGTCCTGCCCCGGACTCCGTCCGGCGGGAGCCGAAGCCGCGCACCAGCGACAGGACGTCCAACTGCTGGGCGATGTCGAGGTGGTTGGTCGGCTCGTCGAGCACGAGGACACGGGGTTGCTGGGCCAGGGCGCGGGCGATCAGGACACGCTGCTTCTCACCGCCGGACAGGGACAGGAAGGAGCGTTCCGCGAGATGCGCCGCGCCGACCCCGGTGAGCGCGTCCCGGCAGATCCGGGCGTCGTCCGGGGAGGTGCGCCCGCCCGGGAGGGGGCCGCGCCGGTGCGGCAGCCGCCCCATCTCCACCACCTCGGCCACCGTGAAGTCGAACTCGGCCGACGACTCCTGCGGCAGCGCGGCGAGCAGGCGGGCACCGGCGCGCGCGTCCATGGCGTGCAGGTCGTCGCCGTCCAGGCGCACGGCGCCGGCGGCCGGACGCAGCGCCCGGTACACGCAGCGCAGCAGGGTCGACTTGCCGCTGCCGTTCGGCCCGACGAGGCCGACGACCTGGCCGGGAGCCGCGCGCAGGGTGATGTCGTGGACCAGACGGGCGCCCGCGACGTCGACCGACAGGTCCTCGACGTCGACACGCATCAGCGGCCCCCGAACGCGTAGCCGCGGCGGCGCATCAGCAGCAGGAAGCAGGGCACGCCCACGACGGCCGTGACGACGCCCACCGGTACCTCCGCCGGGGCGAGCACCGTCCGGGAGACGACGTCCACCCACACCAGCAGCACCGCTCCCGCGAGGGGTGTCACGGCCAGCACCCGCCGGTGGTCGGCGCCGACCACCATCCGTACGAGGTGCGGCACCATCAGGCCGACGAATCCGATCGCACCGCTGACCGCCACCACGGTCCCGGTGACGGCGGCCGTCACGACGAAGAGCTCCCTGCGCAGCCGTCGGGCGTCCACGCCCAGTGCGGCGGCCGTCTCGTCCCCCATGGCAAGGGCGTTGAGCCGCCCCGCCGACAGGGCGAGATGCACCGTCCCGGCGAGCACGGTGGCGGCCGCGACCGGCACCGAGCCCCAGGTCGCCCCGCCCAGGCTGCCGAGCAGCCACATCAGCGCCGACCGGGCGGCCTCGCCCCGGTCGGCGCTGAACACCATGAGGGTGGTGACCGCGGAGAAGCCGTAACTCATCGCCGTACCGGTCAGCACCAGCCGCAGCGGCGTCAGGCCGTGCGCGCTGCGCGCCGCCGCGTACACCAGGACCATGGCCGCGAGCGCCGAGCCGAAGGCGGAGACCGGCAGCGCCCACATGCCAAGCGCGGAGAACGCCCCCAGGAGAATCACGGCGTTGGCGCCGACCGCGGCCCCGGAGGAGATGCCGAGCACGAACGGGTCGGCGAGCGCGTTGCGCACCATGGCCTGTACGGCCACGCCGACGGTGGCCAGGCCGGCGCCAACGAACGCCGCCAGTACGGTCCGGGGCAGCCGGATCTCCCACACGATGGCGTAAGCGGACTGTTCGTCGGCCCGTATGGTGCCGCCGGTCAGCCCGGCCCGCATCAGGTGCCCCACCTGCCCCCACGTCAGGTCCGAGGCGCCGAGGCCGACCGCGCACACGAGGGAGGCGAGGAGCAGGGCGGCGAGTGCGCCGGCGAGCGGCAGGGCCGGTACGCGCCTCGGGACGGGCGGAGCCGGCCCGGCGGGGGCCGCGGACGGGGACGTGCTGACGGACACGGGCGCGGTCCTTCGCCTCGGGCCGCGTCCGTACGCATCAAGGGGTGGCCCTCAGGACGAGGACGTGCGCCATCCCTCTCGCAGTCCGCGGCGAGCAGTCGGGAACTCCAGCCGCCCCACGGGTGATCGGGCTTACGCGGCGCGCCCAGGACGGGCGGCCGCGCTTACCGTTGCGGGTCAGCGCCGGATTCCCACCGGACTTCCCCCACGGGACGCAGTGCGCAGCGTAGCAAGCGGGCGAGTACTCCCGTTCAGCGCGGGCAGCCCGCCACGGCGGCGGCGATGCTGTCGAGGTCCCACGCCACCGTGTCGGCGGGCGAACTCGGCGGGGAACGACCCGGGAATGACGGCACGTGCGCGTGCCCGGCCCGTAGAATCGGCGCTCATGTCGAACCCTGATGATCTGCTGGCCGACATCGCCGCCACGGTGGAGTCGGAGCACACCAATCAGATGTCCCTCACCGTCGTGATCCCCGGTGCCGTCATCACCGGACGACTGGCTCCGGAGGCCGTCTGGCGGGAGCGAGTGGCCGAAGTGCTGCAGGACTCGGCCCAACTGGGGGCCTTCTCCCCCGTGTTCACCAAGCCCGGAGCCCAGCGCGACCGGCACGGTGAGCCTCCCTCGTACCTGCACTTCCATGTCGCGCGGATCCTCCAGGGCAATGTGGGGATTCCGGAGACCGGCGGCATGTACCGCATCGCCATCAAGGACGTGAGCGCCTGGACGGTGGGGGACTTCAGCTACTCCGACCGCTGAGCGGACGTCCTTCGTCGCGGCGGGCCGGGCAGCCGTCGGCTGGCCCGGCACTCGTCCGACGGTCCGCTCACGCGACCTGGTCGCTGTATCCGCAGACCCAGGCGAGGGCGTCGTGCACCCCACGGACGTAGTCGCGCCTGCCGGCCTGGATGGTGGGGTCGTCCAGTTGGACCACGGCGGCGTCCACCTCGGCGGTCAGCAGCCGCAGGCCGGGGACGCCGCCGGCGCCCGCGCCGGTCACGGGTGACGGCTCCGCGTTCCCCATCGCCCACTCGTACGCCGCGGCCGCGCCGGAGGAGAATTCCGGCGCCGCTCTGCGTGCCGCCAGGCTCTTGTACACGAAGGCGACGTCCCCGTGCGCCCTGACACCGATGCGTTGCTCGCCTTGCCGCTCGTTCGTGGTCACGTCGACCGACTTCCTTTCCCCGGCGGCTGACGAGGTCCGCCGTCCGGGTCCTTCTCCTGCGCGGCCCTGAGAGGTGAGTGGCCGGGTGTCCATCCGTCCCTCCCGATTCCCGAGGTGCGTTTCAGCCGGTACCACGGGCGGGTTCCCCCTCGCCCCGCGCCTACGCACGCACGACGACGCCCGGCCGTACCCGCATCACGCCTGCCGCCTCCCGGCGCCGGCTCCCCGGCGGCCCGGCGGCCCGGCCCGACGCGCCTGGTGACACCCTGCCCGGCGGGGTCGATACTTGGCGCATGAACGGGTCCGCGCCTGTCGTCGGTGACCTGCGCAAGCGAGTGGGAGCAGGAATCTTCCGCCGCGTCGCGGGCCCGGCCGGTCCTGCCAACAGGGACCGCATCCACCACACGCCGGGACCCCGGTGGTTCGGTCCCGAGCGGCCCATCCGTACGGTGCACGGCGACGCCTCCATGTTCATCGGCGGTCTCCGGGCCCTTCTCCTGCAGTCCCTGCACCCCCTCGCGATGGCGGCCGTGGCCGCGCACTCCGGATACCGCGGCGACCCGTGGGGGCGGCTGCAGCGCACGAGCACCTTCCTCGCCGTGACCACGTTCGGCACAGCGGACGACGCGCAGGCGGCCGTGGAGCGCGTCCGCGCGGTCCACCAGCACACACGGGGCAGTACGACGGACGGCCGGCTCTACCACGCGGCCGACCCGCATCTGCTGGGCTGGGTCCACGTGGCCGAGGTCGACAGCTTCCTCCGCGCCCACCAGCGCTTCGGCGCCCACCCCCTCGACGGTGCCGGCTGCGACGGATACATCGCCGACATGGCACGCGTGGGGGCGGCCCTCGGCGTCCTCGATCCGCCGCGCGACCGGCGGGAACTGGCGGACCGGATCGACGCCTACCGCCCCGAGCTGCGCGGCACCGCGGAGGCCCGCGAGGCGGCACGGTTCATCCTGCTCCACCCGCCCCTGCCGCTCGTGGCCAGAGGCCCCTACGCCCTGCTGGCCGCGAACGCGGTCGCCGCGCTGCCCCCGTGGGCCCGTACCCCGCTGGGTCTGCCGAACCCGAACCGCGCCGCGGAGACCGCCGTCCGTCTCACCGGCCATGCCCTCACACGGACCATCCGCTGGGCCATGGCCCCCTCCCGCACCGCGGCGACCGCGCGACGGCCAGCGCGTTGATCACCCGTGCGGGGCCGTGCGGTCAGTCCCGGGGCATGCGTCCCTTGGTCCGCATCGCGGTGCGGACCCGCTGTTCGGCGAGGCCGCGTCCGGCCGTGTGCGGCGTGACGTCCTGTCGCTCGGCCTCGTCGAGGACGGTGACCGTATTGGCCCGCAGCCTGGCGGAGACCGTCTCGAAGATGCCGGCGGGGTCCGGCCGGAAACCGGAGTAGCGGGCGTCCATGGCGAACGCGGCGGCGACCACGCCCCCGGCATTGGCGACGAAGTCGGGGACCACCGTGATGCCGCGCCGGGCGAGGATGCCCTGCGCCGCCTCGGAGGTGGGCAGATTCGCGCCCTCCACGACGAGCCTCGCCTTGATCTCGTGCGCGGTGGTGTGGTCGATCACGTCCTGGAGCGCGGCGGGCACCAGGACGTCGCAGTCCACGCCGAGTTCCGCGCCAGCGGTGAGTGTGGCGCCACGGCGCTCGCGGGTGACGAAGTGGTCGCCGTGCTCCTCGCGGGCCGCCAGGAGGCCGTCGACATCGAGGCCGCTGGGGTCGTGCAGCGCCCCGTGCGCCGTGGACACCGCCACGACGGTGGCGCCCAGCTCGGCGAAACGGCGGGCGGCCGCGCTGCCGACGGCGCCGAAGCCCTGGATGGCGACGCGCGCGCCGGCCAGCGGCAGTCCCTGGCGTTGGGCCGCGGCATCGGCGGCATCGGCGACTCCGTAGCCGGTGACGCCGAGCTTGTCGTACGCGACGCCGCCGAGGTGGCCGGGGGTGCCGACGGCGGCCCCGCGGTCGCCCAGCTCGTCCTGGATGACGGCCGCGTCGTTCTCGGTGAGGCCCATGTCGAGCCCCATCACGTACTCGCGGGGCACCTCGTTGGACAGCGCGCGGGCGAAGGCGCGCAGGATCGCCTCCTTGTCGCGGGAGGCGGGGTCGGCGACGATCCCGGCCTTGGCACCACCGTAGAAGAGGTCCACGGCGGCCCACTTCCAGGTCATGACGCGGGCGAGCCGGGCCACCTCGCCGACGGTCACGGTGGGGCTCATGCGGGTGCCGCCCTTGCCCGTGCCACGGGCCGTGTTGTCGATGACCAGGACGCCCTTCATGCCGGTGCGCCGGTGGGAGACGACAACGATCTTCTCGGGGCCCCAGTCGTCGACGAGGGAGAGTGCGTCGGTCACGGCGTGTGTTCCTTGTCCTCGGAGTCCGTAGCGGAGGGGTGTTCACAGGGAGGTGTCGCCGGCGGGCAGCGCACCGGCGATGAGCTGCGCGAGGTGGGTGCCGGTGCGGTCGGTCTGCTGGGCGATCTGGGTGCGGCAGCTGAAACCGTCGGCGAGGACGTACGTCCCGGGGGCGGCCGAGCGCACCGCGGGGAGCAGGACCTGTTCGCCGGCGGCGACGGAGACGTCGTAGTGGCCGCGTTCGAAGCCGAAGTTGCCCGCCAGTCCGCAGCATCCGGAGGCGAGCGCGGTGTTGTCGACGCCCATGCGGCGCAGCAGTGCGCTGTCGGCGCCGAATCCGGCGGTGGCGTGCTGGTGGCAGTGGGTCTGGCTGATGGACGGGGCGTCGATGCGCGGCGGCTGCCAGTCCGGCGCGTGCCGGACGAGGAGTTCGGCCAGGGTGACGGTCGCCCCGGCGAGAGCGCGGGCGCGGGGGTCGCCGTCGAGGAGTTCAGGCAGGTCCGTCCTGAGCGCCGCGGTGCAGCTGGGTTCGAGGCCGACGACCGGAACTGCGGCGTCGACAGCGGGGGTCAGGGCCGTGACAGTGCGCCGGGCGATGCGCCGGGCGGTGGTGAGCTGTCCGGTGGTGACCCAGGTCAGGCCGCAGCACTGGGTGCCGTCGGGGACCTGTACGCGGAAGCCGGCGTTCTCCAGGACGGCGACTCCGGCGCGCAGGACCTCCGGCGTGAAGTGGTTGTTGAAGGAGTCGGCCCACAGCATCACCGGGCCGCGCCGGCCGTCGCCCTGCGGGGTGCGGCGGCGGAACCAGGTCAGGAAGGTCTCGTCCGCGAAGCGCGGGATCTCCCGCCGGCCGTCGATGCCGCCGAGCCGTTTGACGAGGGGGGCCAGCCGGGAGGCGGTGAGGGCGTTGACCACGCGCGGCATGCGGGAGGCGGGCCGGGACAGCAGGGGCAGCCAGCCCATGGTGTAGTGCGCGGCGGGCCGCAGACGGCGCCTGTAGTGGTGGTGCAGGAACTCCGACTTGTAGGTGGCGACGTCCACCCCGACCGGGCAGTCGGCGCTGCACCCCTTGCAGGACAGGCACAGGTCGAGGGCGTCACGGACCTCGGTGGAGCGCCAGCCGTCGGTGATCACGTCGCCCTGCGTCATCTCGTACAGCACGCGGGCGCGGCCGCGGGTGGAGTCCTTCTCGTCCCGGGTGACCCGGTAGCTGGGGCACATGACGTCGCCGCGGTGGCTCGTGGTGCGGCACTTGCCGACACCGACGCAGCGGCGGGTGGCCTTGGCGAAGTCGCCGTCGTCGGCGGGGAAGGGAAAGCCGGTGCTCGGGCGGGCCAGGGGCAGCGGGGTGCGGTGGGGGCTGACCCGGAGGTGGCCGTCGAGGGGCAGCGGGTGGACGATCATGCCGGGGTTGAGTCCGTTGTCGGGGTCCCAGATGTTCTTGAACTGTTCGAACAGGGCGATGACATCGGGGCCGTACATCAGCGGCAGCAGCTCGGAGCGGGCCTGTCCGTCACCGTGTTCGCCGGACAGCGAGCCGCCGTGCTCGGCGACCAGCTTCGCGGCGTCGGTGACGAAGGCGCGGAAGACGGCGGTGCCCTGCTCGGTGGTGAAGTCGAAGTCGATCCGGACGTGGAGGCAGCCTTCGCCGAAGTGCCCGTAGACCGCGCCCTGTAGTCCGTGGCGGTCGAGCAGGCGGGTGAAGCGTCGCAGGTAGGAGCCCAGCCGGTGGGGCGGGACGGCCGCGTCCTCCCAGCCGGGCCATGCCTCGCCGCCGTCGGGCAGGCGCGTGGCCAGGCCGGCTCCGTCCTCGCGGATCCGCCACAGCCGCCCGGCGCGTGCGGGGTCGGTGACGACCTCGCTGCCGGTGAAGCCCGCGGCCTGCCGGGCGGTGCCCGTGAGTTCGGCGGCGCCGTCGCGCAATTTCTCCGGTGTGCCGCCGAGTTCGGCGAACAGCCACGCCCGGGCGGCCGGGAGGGTGTCGATGGCGTCCCGGGTCTCGGGGCGGGTCACGATGTCGGTCAGCGCGTGGTCCAGTCCCTCCAGGGCCAGCAACCGGTGCGCGAGCAGGGCGGGCACGGCGTCGGCCGCGGCGCAGGCGTCCTGGAAGCCGAGCACGACCAGCGCCCGGGCGGGCGGCGGGGAGACGAGGCGGACGGTCGCCGAGAGGATGAGGGCGAGGGTGCCCTCGCTGCCGACCAGGGCGCGGGCGAGGTTGAAGCGGTGCTCGGGCAGCAGGTGTTCGAGGGCGTAGCCCGACACCTGGCGCGGGAACCGTGCCAGTTCGGTGCGCAGCACCGCGAGGTTGTCCTCGGCGAGCCGGTGCAGGGACGCGATCAGCCGCCCGCGGTCGTCGCCCGCCGCGACGGCCTCGTCGATCTCGCTCCGGGTCATCTCGCCGAGCCGGACCACCGTGCCCCGGTAGGTGACCACTTCGAGTTCCAGGACGTTGTCCGCAGTGCGTCCCCAGGCGAGGGAGTGCGATCCGCAGGCGTTGTTGCCGATCATGCCGCCGAGGGTGCAGCGGCTGTGGGTGGACGGGTCGGCGCCGAACAGCAGGCCGTGGCCCGCGGCGGCCTCCTGCAGGTCGTCGAGGACGATGCCCGGCTGCACGGTCGCCGTCCGCGCCTGGGGGTCCAGCGCGAGCAGCCGGTTGAAGTACCGGGAGAAGTCGAGCACCACGCCCGGTCCGACCGCCTGCCCGGAGGTGCTGGTGCCGGCTCCTCGCGAGGTGACCGGCACTCCCAGACGGCGGCAGACGGAGAGGGCGTTGAGCACGTGCTGCCGCTCCCTGGGGAACACGACGGCGAGCGGTGTCCGGCGGTAGTTGGAGGCGTCGGCCGAGTACTGCGCCCGGCGGCCGGCGTCGCCGTCGACCTCGCCGCAGTTCCCGCGGCCGAGGGCCTCGGCCACCGTCGCCGCGTCAGGGCTGCGCAGGTCCCGCGCTGTCGTGGTCACGTGTTCGCTCCTTCGTGCTCGCCGGCCGCGTCCGGCCCTGGTGCCCCCACCCTGCGGGGCGGGCGAGAGTGTCCACAAGGCCCAGCAGGGCGAAAGAATTGACGGTCGAGGGTGACAAATGCTTATGCTCGCTGCCCCTGCGTCCCCGGGAGCGACGTTGTTGAAGCCCGCGCACCTGCTCACGTTGAAGGCCGTCGTCCGCAGCGGCTCGTTCGCCATCGCGGCACGCGACCTCGGCTACACGCCGTCGGCGATCTCCCAGCAGATCTCGGCCCTGGAGAAGGACACCGGCCTCGCCCTCTTCGAGCGCGAGGCCCACGGCATCCGCCCCACGGCTGCGGCGCACCGCCTGGTCGACCTGAGCGCGCGGGTCCTGGCGGCCATGGACGACCTGGACCAGCACGTACGGGAACTGGCCACCGGCGCCACGGGCCGGCTGAGGCTGGGCAGCTTCCCCACGGCCGGCGTGCGGCTGGTGCCGTCCACCTTGTCCGCGGTGGCCGAGAGCCATCCCCGCGCGCAGATCCAGCTGGAGGAGGGCGAGCCCGACGAGCTGCTCGCGGCGCTCGGCAGCGGCGACCTGGACGTCGCGCTGGTGTACGAGTACGGGCTCAGTCCACGGCAGTGGCCCGACGGCCTGACCCGCCACGACCTGCTGCGTGAGGACCTCGTCCTGCTCCGGGCCCGCGGCAGCGGCCTGAGCGCAAAGCTCCCCCATCTCTCCCGGGCCCGCTGGATCACGAGCCGGGAGGGCACCGCCGGGGCCCAGTCCTTCGTACGGCTGTGCGCGGCGGCCGGGTTCGACGCCGCGGTCGCCTTCCGCAGCAACAACTACGACGTGGTGCGGGAGTTGGTGTCCGCGGGCCTGGGGGTGGCGGTGGTGCCGGCCCTCGGATACGCACCGAGCGAGGCCGTCGAGGCGAGTCGGCTCACTCAGCGCTCGGCACACCGCAGGGTGATGGCGCTGCATCGCGGCGAGAACAGCAATCCGCTGCTCGACACCATGCTGGTCGCGTTGCGGCGGGCGGTGCCGGCCGATGAGCCGTATCTGCATCCGGCCAAGCCGGCGTGACCGGCCCCGGCGGCACCTGCCGGCTGTCGCGGGGTCCGGCAGGTGCCGCCGTACAGGCGCGGGCGTGTACCTAAGGGACCGGTGCGTGTGCGGGCCGGGGCTCCGGTTCGTCGGAGTCCGTCATGTCGTCGAGGGTGTCGAGGTCGACGGAGCCGCCGGGCATGACCTGGCGGGTGCGGCGGTAGCCGTAGAAGGCGTACAGGGCGAGGCCCGCGAGCAGCCAGCAGCCGAGCCGCACCCAGGTCTCCCAGGTCAGGAACGACATGAGCCAGAGGGAGAAGACCATGCCGAGGACGGGCACCACCGGCATGCCCGGACAGCGGAAGCCGCGCTTGAGGTCGGGCTTGCGGTAGCGCAGGACCAGGACGGCCGCGGAGACGATCATGAAGGCCAACAGCACGCCGATGTTGGTGAGTTCGGCGACGGCGTTGATGGGCAGGACGCCCGCCAGCACCGCCGACACGACTCCGATGACCCAGGTCGCGCGGTGCGGCACCCTGCGCTTGGGGTGGATGGCGCCGAACCACGCCGGCATCAGACCGTCACGGCTGAGGGCGTACCACAGCCGGGAGGCGCCCATCATGAAGGAGAAGGTCACCGTCACGATGCCGATGACCGCACCGATGGCGATGACGTTCGCCAGGCCGCTGAGTCCGACGCTCGCGAAGGCGCTGGAGATGCCGCTGCTCGGATTGAGCTCCGTGTAGTGCTGGATGCCGGTGAGCACGATGCAGGCGAGGACGTACAGGACCATGGAGATCGCCAGCGACAGCATCATCGCCTTGGGCAGCTTGCGCCGTGCTTCCACCGACTCCTCGGCGGCCGTACTCAGGGCGTCGTAGCCGAAGACGGCGAAGAAGACCGTGGCCGCCCCGGTGAACGCCCCGCCCAGCCCGAAGGGTGCGAAGGGAGTGAGGTTGCCGGCGTCGACCTTGGTGAAGCCGACCACGATCACCAACAGGACGATGGCGATCTTGACGATGGTCAGGACCGTCTCGACGCGCGCCGAGGTCCGGGTGCCGCGGGTCAGGAGCCAGGCCACGCCCAGACAGATCACGATGGCGAGCAGGTCGATCCTGTGACCGGGCCCTGTGCCGGGTGCGCCCAGCGCCCAGGTGGGCAGGTGGATGCCGACGGCGTCCAGCAGGAACCCGAGATAGCCGGACATGCCGATCGCGACGACGGCGACGATGGCCGTGTACTCCAGCAGCAGGTCCCAGCCCACGATCCAGCCGACGATCTCCCCGAGGACAGCGGCGCAATAGGTGTAGGAGGAACCGGCTTTGGGGACCATGCCGGCGAATTCGGCGTAGGCGAAGGCCGCGCAGAGCGAGGCGGCCCCGGCGACGAGGAACGAGATGAGCACGGCGGGACCTGCGACGTCGCGTGCGACGGCCGCGGCGAGACTGAAGATGCCGGCCCCGATGATGGCGCCGATGCCGATCATCGTCAGCTGGGTGAGACCGAGCGTGCGCACCATGCGTGCGCCGGCGGGCTGCTCGGAGGGAAGTGTTCGCCGGAATACTCCCTGCGGTCCTCTTCCCAGCAGCGCAGGGAGAGGGGATTTGGGGGTGTGATCGGGGGACATCGCTCGCTCCCTGTCAGGCAACGGCGGCACGACGGGCCACCGTCGTGGCGTGGGTCACCACTGGCCTGTCACCCTCACGCACGATCCCGTACGGGCAAAAGACACTTCAGCGCGACAACTTGCGTCCCTGAGGGCAAGCACAGCTGGTGCCCGGGCACCAGAGCACCCAGGAGAACTGCCCTCGGCGCCGAGCGGTTGCCCTACGCGTCGGGCCGGGCCTTGGGCCCGCCGCTCCGGGTCACGGCCACCGCCCGCAGGACGTCGATTAGCGCCGCGACGGTCGGCCGGTGCTCGGCGGTGGCCCGGAAGACGACGACGATGTGCCGTTCGATGGTCTCGCGCAGCCGCACCACGTCGAAGCGTGAGGCACGCAGCCGGAGCATCAGGTCCGTCACGGTGCTCACGCCGATGCCCGCCTCGACGAGCGCCAGCGTTGCCGCGGTGTCGGTCACCTCGTGCTGCACCACCGGTTCGACGCCCGCCCGGCGGCAGGCGGTGCGCACGGCGCGGCCGTAGTAACTGTCGGCCGTCGGCAGGATCCACCGGAGGTCCTGCGTCTCGGCCAGGGCGATCTGCGTACGTCCGGCCATCGACCCGGCGGGCACGGCGAGGGAGAACCGCTCGCGGTAGAGCCGCGTCACCCGCAGCGCCGGATCGCGCGGGATGGGCAGGTCCGGATAGTCGAGCCCGAGCGCCAGATCCACGCCTCCGGAGGCGACGGCGCTGTACACCTCGTCCACGTCCATGTCGCGGCTGTGCACGGCAAGCCCCGGATGGGTCGTGCGCACCCGTTGCAGGGCCGGCGGCAGGATCTCGGCGGCGGCCGTGGCGAAGAGGCCGACGTGGAGCACTCCGGAGATCTCGTTGCGGCTGCGTTCCAGCGCCTCGACCGCCTCGGCCTCGGTGGCCAGGATCCGTTCGGCGTGGCGGGCCAGCGTCATTCCGGCGTCGGTCAGCTCCACGCGCCGCCCCACGCGGCACAGCAGCTCCATGCCCGTGGCCTTCTCCAGTGCGGCGATCTGCTGCGAGACGCCGCCGGGGGTGTATCCCAGGGCGTGGGCCACCGCGGTGATGGTGCCGCGCCGGGTGAGTTCCACGAGGGAGCGCAGCTGGGAACTCGTCCAGTCCATATAGGGATGCTAATAGGTCGGAAGCAGGAACTGTTCATGGACGTCAACGGTTGGGTTGCGTCACGATGACGCGCAGACAGCTGATCAGCGTTTCCCCGGGCACCGACAGCCGGGCCACACCCGACGGGATTCCCCACGGCGCGGCACCGGCCTCTGGAAGGGATCGGCCATTTGTCCACCTCATCCGTCTTCCACACCGTTCCGTCTGACGCCGATGTCGTGATCATCGGTGGCGGCGTGATGGGTGTGAGTACCGCTTTCCACCTGGCCGAAACCGGCGTCGACCGTGTCGTCGTGGTCGAACGCGGCGATCTGGGCTGCGGCAGTTCGGGCAAGCCGATCGGCGGTGTGCGGGCGCAGTTCTCCGACCCGCTCAACATCGCACTGGGCAGCCGCAGTCTGCGGGCCTACCAGGACTTCCCGCACCGTCCGGGTGCGGACATCCGCCTCGACGGCGTCGGGTACCTCTTCCTGCTCACCAGCGCCGAGCAGGCCGCCGACTTCGAGACGAGCGTCGGGATCCAGAACGGTCTGGACGTCCCAAGCCGCATGATCACCCCGCGGGAGGCCCGCCGGCTGTGCCCGTACGTCAGCACGGAGGGACTGGTGGCCGCCGCCTACTCGCCCGCCGACGGCCACGCCCGCCCGGGCCTGGTCGTGAAGGGCTACGCCGACGCCGCGTCCCGTGCCGGCGTCACGTTCGCGACGCACACCGCGGTGACCGGCATCGACACGTCCGGCGACCGCGTCACGGCCGTTCACACCGACCGCGGTGTCATCGCGTGCGCCACGGTCGTGTGCACGGCGGGCGCCTGGTCGGGGCAGATCGGCGGCCTGGCCGGCATCGACCTGCCCGTACGGCCGGTACGGCGCCAGCTCGCCTTCACCGAGCCGCTGACACCCCCCGCGCCCCGCATTCCCTTCACCATCGACTTCTCGTCGTCGGCCTACTTCCACAACAGCGACGACGGACTGCTGTTCGGACTGGCCGATCCGGACCAGCCGGACGGCTTCGACACCACCTGGACCCCGGAATGGCTGGAGCTCTTCCGCGCCGCCGTGCGCCACCGGGCCCCCGCCCTCGCCGGCATGAGGACGACCGGCGGCTGGGCCGGCCTGTACGAGGTCACCCCGGACCACAACGCGCTGATCGGACGCTCCGGGAAACTGCACAACTTCCTGTACGCCACCGGGTTCTCCGGCCACGGCTTCCTTCAGGCGCCCGCTGTCGGCGAGATCATGCGCGACCTGTACCTGGGCCGCACGCCGTGCGTCGACATCTCCCCGCTGAGCGCCGACCGCTTCCGGGCCGGGTCCGAGATCCGCCCCGAGGCGCACGTGGTCTGAAGCGACCCGACGGGGCAACCGAGATCCCCCGGCCCATGCCCCGGCCTTAAGACCCGACCTCATGACCCGGCCCCAGGAACTCACTCCAGGAACCCGACCCCATGAACCGCCCCCAGGAAAAGGCAGACCCTCGATGATCAGCCAGTGGCAACTGCGCGCCGCCTTCGCCGCGCGGCTCTCGGACATGTACGGGCGGGAGGTCCCTGCCTACACCACGCTCGTGGCCGTCTCCCGCGAGGTGAACGAGGACGTCCTGCGTGCCCAGGGCGCCGACGCCGAACGCCTCGGATCCATCAGCCGGGTGACCGCGGAACGGCACGGCGCCATCCGCGTCGGCACACCCGGTGAACTGCGCCAGGTCGGCCGCGTCTTCGGCGCCCTCGGCATGCACCCCGTCGGCTTCTACGACCTGCGGGAGGCCGCCGCCAGCGCGGTGCCCGTCGTGTCCACCGCCTTCCGTCCCGTCGACGGCGAGGAGCTGGCACGCAACCCCTTCCGCGTCTTCACGTCCATGCTCACCCCCGCCGACCCCCGGTTCTTCGACGCCGATCTGCGCGCGCGGCTGGAGACGTTCCTCGCCGGACGCGAGCTGTTCCCGCCGGAACTGCTCGTCCTGGCCGACCGGGCCGAGGCCGAGAAGGAGCTGCCGGACGCCGACGCCGAACGGTTCCTCGAACTCGCCGTGCGCGCTTTCGAGCTGTCCACCGAACCGATCGACCAGGCCTGGTACGACACCCTGGAGCAGGTGTCCGCCGTCGCCGCAGACATCGGCGGCGTGCGCAGCACCCACATCAACCACCTCACACCGCGCGTGCTGGACATCGACGAGCTCTACCGGCGGATGACCGAGCGCGGCATCGAGATGATCGACACCATTCAGGGGCCACCCGACTGGAAGGGCCCGGACCTGCTGCTGCGTCAGACCTCCTTCCGGGCACTCGCCGAGCCCCGTGCCCTGCGCACCCCTGACGGACGGGTCGTCAGCGGGTCCCTGCGGGTGCGCTTCGGTGAGGTCGAGGCCCGCGGGATCGCCGTGACGCCCGACGGCCGGGCTCTCTACGACCGGCTGCTGACCCTCGTCGACGAGCGGGCGGCCGGGCGTCCCGAGGCCGACCGGACCGAGGTCGCCCGCGCCGTGTGGGCCGAACACGTCCCCGGCACCGAGCGGGAGCTCGCCGCCCGGGGGCTGGCGTACTTCACCTACCAGGTCACTGCCGACCGGCCCCGCGACGGCAGCCGTCCGCCCGTCGGCATCGGAGACCTCCTCGAACAGGGCTGGGTCCGGGCCGAGCCCATCGTCTACGAGGACTTCCTGCCCCGCTCCGCGGCCGGCATCTTCCAGTCGAACCTCAGCGGCGAGGGCACCAGGCACAACGACCGGGCCGGAGCCGCCTACGACAGCGCGTGGCTGTCGGGCGCGCTGGGCCGCGAGGTCCTGGACCCGTTCGCCCTGTACGAGGAGCAGCAGAACCGCTCGCTCGTGCAGGTCGCCCGCGCGCTCGACCTCGACGGCACGCCCGGCTGACCGGCCGGTCCTCGTCCTCACCCCACCCCCCTCGATCCCCCAAGGGAGCATCATGACCAGCACCGCCCTTCCCACCACCGATGACCTGCGTGCCCGCGCCCGTAGGAGCCTGGAGCGCGTCGGCGTCGCCGTCCGGGAAGGCAGCGACTTCCACGCCCGGACGCCCATCACCGGCGAGGACCTCTTCGGCCTGACGGCCACCACCCCGGCCGATGCCGAGGCGGCCGTCGCCGCCGCCCGCGAGGCGTTCCTGACCTGGCGCACCACACCGGCTCCCCGCCGCGGCGAACTCGTCCGCCGGCTGGGCGAGCTGCTGCGCGAGCACAAGAGCGACCTCGCCGACCTCATCACCGTCGAGGCGGGCAAGATCCGCTCGGAGGCGCTGGGTGAGGTCCAGGAGATGATCGACATCTGCGACTTCGCGGTCGGCCTGTCCCGGCAGCTCTACGGGCGCACCATCGCCTCCGAGCGTCCCGGCCACCGCCTCGCCGAGACCTGGCACCCGCTCGGTGTCGTCGGCGTCATCTCCGCGTTCAACTTCCCCGCCGCCGTGTGGTCGTGGAACACGGCCGTGGCGCTGGCCTGCGGCGACACCGTCGTCTGGAAGCCGTCCGAGCTCACCCCGCTGATCTCGCTGGCCTGCGACCGGCTGCTGGCCCGGGCCGCCGAGGACGTCGGCGCACCGCGCGACGTGCACCGCCTGCTGCTCGGCGACCGAGCGATCGGCGAGCGGCTCGTGGACGATCCGCGCGTCGCGCTGGTCAGCGCCACGGGTTCCACCCGCATGGGCCGGGAGGTCGGCCCCCGTGTCGCGGCCCGCTTCGGACGGACCCTGCTGGAGCTCGGCGGCAACAACGCCGCCGTCGTGGCGCCCTCCGCGGATCTCGACCTCGCCGTCCAGGGCATCGTCTTCGCCGCCGCCGGCACCGCCGGGCAGCGCTGCACCACACTGCGCCGCCTCATCGTCCACCACGACATCGCCGACGCGCTGGTGGCACGGCTGACCGCGGCGTACCAGAAGCTGCCCATCGGCGACCCGTTCGACGAGAACACTCTCGTCGGACCGCTCGTCTCCAATACGGCGCTCGACGCGATGCAGGACGCCCTCACCCGGGTGCAGGCGCAGGGCGGGAAGATCCTCGCGGGCGGCAACCGGCGCCTGGCCGACGCCGCGCCCCGGGCCGCCTACGCCGAACCGGCCGTCGTCCGCGTCGACGCGCAGACCGACGTCGTCCGGGAGGAGACCTTCGCCCCCATTCTGTACGTGCTGACCTACGACACGATCGAGGAGGCCATCGCCCTGCACAACGACGTCCCGCAGGGCCTGTCGTCGAGCATCTTCACCCGTGACCAGCAGGAAGCCGAACTCTTCCTGTCCTCGGAGGGCTCCGACTGCGGCATCGCCAACGTCAACATCGGCACGTCCGGTGCGGAGATCGGCGGCGCGTTCGGCGGCGAGAAGGAGACGGGCGGCGGGCGCGAGTCCGGCTCCGACGCATGGCGCGCCTACATGCGCCCGGCCACCAACACCATCAACTACTCGGGCCGTCTCTCCCTCGCCCAGAACGTCAGCTTCCTCTAGACCCGCGTCCAGGCCGAGCGTCCAGGTCCGCGTCGCGGGACACACCACTCAGCCCGGGGCGGCGGACCCGCCGCCCCGCCCCGGGCTCTCACCGGGGCGGGGGCCACACGCTGCCCGGCTCACCCGGTCGGTTATCGTGTGGCCTCGGCCCCGAGCGGGCAGCCTGGTCAACTGTCCCCCGTCGGGTGATGGTCGGTACGCCTTGACGGAGAACACGCGCGTGGCAAGCACCAAGACACGTCCGGCGCCCCTGCCGAGGGGCCTTCCCGGCATTCCGGGCCTCTTCGACCCGCCGTTCGTCGCCGACCCGTTCCCCACGCTGGCCGCGCTGCGGAGCGCCTCGCCCGTCCACCTCGATCCCGGCACGGGGCTGTGGCTGGTCAGCCGCTACGCCGATGTCCGTAGCGTGCTGCTGGATCCGGGGACGTACCTGCCGGACAACGCCCAGCACGCCGTGACGCCCCTGCCCGTGTCCGTACTGCGCGTTCTCGCCAGGGCCGGTTTCTCCCTGCCGCCCGCGCTCGCCAACAACCGCGGCGCCGACCACGCGGGCCTTAGGCGCCTGGTCATGCGCTTCTTCAACGCCGAGCGGGTGGCGGCGGCGGTGCCGATGGTCGAGCGGACCGCCGCGGAGATGCTGACCGGTCCGCGCTCCCGCTACGCCGCCGGCGACCGCTGCGATCTGGCCGCCGAGTACGCGCGACTCCTGCCGTGCCGGGTGATGATGCGGCTCCTCGGCATCGACGGCGTGTCCGCTGACACGCTCGCCACGTGGAGCGACGCCGCACTGGAACTCTTCTACGGCCGCCCGCCGGCCGATCGGCAGCTCCACCTGGCGGAGCAGGTGGGCGCGTTCCACCAGTGGCTGACCGCCCAGGTGTCCGCTGCCCCGGCGGCGGACGGGCTCATGGGCGGGCTGCGCCGGTACCGGAAGGCGGACGGCGCGCCGTTGGACACGGCGACCGCCGTGGCCGTGTGCTTCTTCGTGTTCATCGCCGGGCAGTCCACCACCGGGCAACTGATCTCCACGGCGCTGCTGCGGGCCGTGACCGATCCGCAGGTCTGGGCACGCGTCGCAGCGGAGGACGGCTTCGCCGAGGCGTGGGTGGAGGAGATCCTGCGCCGGGAGCCGCCGGTCACCACATGGCGCCGGGTGACCGCGCAGGAGACGGAACTGTCCGGGGTGTGTCTGCCGGCCGGCGCCCAGTTGCTGCTGATGCTGATGGGCACCGGGTCCGACCCCGAGGTGTTCGACGATCCCGACCGGCTGTGCCCGCATCGGGAGAACATCCGGCACCATCTGGCGTTCGGTGCGGGACGGCACCGCTGCCTGGGCGCCTCCCTGGCGCGCACCGAGGCCGCGGTCGCGCTGCGGGCGGCAGCCCGCGCTCTGCCGGACGCGGCGCTCGCGGCACTGGGGACGCAGCCGCCGATGCTCGGCCTGCTCTCCTTCCGTGCACCGCTGGAGGTCGTGGTGCACCGCCGCTCCGACCGCTGAGCCCGGCCCGCTCGCCGACCGGGCAGTGCGGCTGCCCCCTGGAGGCCGAGCAGGCGTCGTTGTCCCCGAGCGACACCGCGTATACGGTCCGCCGCGAGCGGCGCGCACCCCGTATGGGGCGCGATCGGCGACAAGTGGGGCGCACGGGGCCGGGAGGGCGGCAAGCTCGGCTACCCGGTCGACGACGAACGCACCGACCCCGACGGCGCCGGGAAGGGCAGCAGTTCCAGGGCCGCACCGTCTACTGGCATCCGACGTTGTCGAACGGGGCGAGAGGGTCCGCGCCATCCCCACCAGGAACGGGTTCATCAACGCCCGCACCGACTTCCACGGCGCGTGGAACCAGGTGTGGTCCATGGCACCGTACCCGAAGGGCATCGACCAGACAGAACACCAGTCGTTGTACGAGCAGTTCGCCTGTCACGCCGTGGGCGGAGGAGCGCGCCCGGCGACTGGAACACCGGCCCCACCTGGGATGGGGCGCAGCAGCCCCGAGCAGAGCCAGTGCAGGGTCTCGCCGCCCCGTGTCGTAATCTCACGGCCGATGTCGTACGGATGCCTTTCCGGACATCGCCGTGGGACTGCCGAGGGGGTACGCCCCAGGTTCGGCACAGCGTCGGCGCCGGTGCGCCAAGGGGTGGGGAGAGAACATGGCAGCGCAGATCTCAGTTGCCGAGCAGAGGCAGAGGTGCCCGGAGTGCGGCGCGGACGTGCCGGTCGAGCCGCGGTTCGTCACGTGGTGCGACGCATGCGACTGGAACGTCGATCCCGGCGCGCTGGATCCCGAAATCCGACGGATCGAGGCACTGCGGCGCAGGCTCGCGCAGCGGTACGGCGAGCGGCTCTTCGCGGAGCTGGGCCCGCGCCCCCGGCGGGACATCGCGGGCGTGCTCGCCTATGCGCTCGCGTTTCTCGTCCACGGAGTGACGGTGGCCTTGGTGGTGACGGGGCTGCTGCTGATCGTGCTCGGCTGGGGCGTGGGCCTGCTGCCTGTCCTCGGCGCCCTGTTGCTCGCTGTTGCGGTCGCCCTCAGGCCCCGTTTCGGTGTTCTGCCCGACGACACTCCTGTTCTTCGCCGGGCCGATGCGCCACGGCTGTTCGAGCTCGTCGACGACGTCGCGGCCGTGGCAGGAACGGCGGGAGTGCACACTGTCGTGATCGCTGCTGACGCCAACGCGGCCGTCAGCACCTACGGCATGAGGCATCGACGCATGCTCTGCATAGGGCTCGGGCTCTGGGAGATCCTGACCCCGCAGCAGCGTGTCGCGCTCCTCGGCCACGAGCTCGGCCATTTCGCCCACGGGGACACCCGTCACGGCGCCGTCGTCGGGCGGGCCCTGGACTCCCTCGCGCTGTGGCTGTACTTCCTGACACCGGACTCCGAGACCGACCTGATGCAGCGCGTGACCAACTGGATGATGGTCGTGCCGAGATGGGCGGTCCTCGGGCTCCTGTACCTTCTGGACCAGCTGACCTTGCGAGCTGCTCAGCGCGCCGAGTACCTGGCGGACGAGACCGCGGCGCGCGCAGGATCCAGCGTGGCGGCAGCCGAGTTGCTGGACCGGCTGCTCGTCGTTCCTTCCATCGAGAGTGCGCTCCACCGCGAAGCCGTCGTCGCGCACAGCAGGGGCGGAGCGGCGGCTCGGCGCGAAGCGGAGCAGCGGTTGTGGGAGCGGCTCGCCGCGCGCGTCGCGTCCGTGCCGGAGCGGGAGTACGAGCGGCTGCGCCGCGTCAGCGTCCTGCGCGGGCACTGCGCCGACTCGACCCATCCGCCGACGCATCTGCGGCGGCGGCGCGTGAGCGAGGGCGAGCAGTGGGAGGCGGCGGTCCGGTGCGATGAGGAGAGGGCCGGCGCGATCGCCGCCGAACTGGCTGCTGCACGTGATCGCATGGCTCACGTCGTCATTCGCGACGCGTAACGGGTGAGGCAGCTCCTTTCTCCGGATGAGCCCGTTCTGGCCTGCAGCCCGCGGTCCCGGCCCGGCTCGGGAGCTAGAGCTGTCGGAGGTGGTCGCGCAGGCTGCGGGCGACCTGGGCCATGAGGGCCTCGGCGCCGGGATGGACCGCGGCCGGGACGAGTGATTCCGTCAGGACGGCGACGGCGAAGGACTGGCCGTCGGAGTGCTCGACGACGCCGATCTCGTGGCGGAGGTTGAGGAGGGTGCCGGTCTTCGACGACCAGGTGGAGGCGTCGGAGCTGAAGTCGGGGGCCAGTCGGTGCCGGAGCACGTTGTGGGCCATGAGTCCGCGCACCCGGTCGTCCGCGACGGGGTGGATCGCCGACGGTGTCCACAGGGCCTGGAGCAGGTCGGCCCAGGCGCGGGCGCTGCCGGTGTTGGCGCAGGTGGTGTCGAGTTGGGGCACGCGGTGTCCGCGGCCGCTGGTGCCGGCGTCGACGGCGAGGGCGTGGGCGAGGTGGACCTGTGCGGGCTCGAAGCGTTCCACCGGGGTGTCGCTCAGTTCGCCCATGCCGTGCCGGACGGTGAGGCCGTCGATGCCGAGGTCGTCGAGGACGGCGGCCACCCGGGCGGGCGGCGTGAGGCCGAACAGCGCGTAGGCGGCCGTCCCGTCGCTCACGCAGGTGCTCAGGTAGAGCAGGTCGTCGACCGCGAGCCGGGCCGGGTGGCGGAACCAGCTGCGCCCGGTCGGCCCCGGCGTCGTGATGCGCCCGGGCTGTACGTCGAGCATCGTCGCACCGTCGAGTTCGCCGCGCCGGATGCGCTCCGCCGTCGCCAGCGCGAGCGGGACCTTGACGAGGGAGGCGGCGGGCAGCTGGGCGTCCGGGTCGATGCCCAGCTCGTCACCCGTGTGGAGATCCCGTACGAGCAGGCAGCCGTGCAGCCCGCCGTCGTGCAGTTGTCGCTACCTTCTGCGCGTGGACGAGCTCCCTGCGCTGCGCCGGTGCGGCGACGCGGAGGTCCAGCGTCACGCCGCGCCCGCGCGCCTCGGCGACCAGGAGGGCCAGGGCCGCCGTGGAACAGATGCCGGGCACCGCGAGCCGCCACGGTTTGGCCTTGGCCGCTTCCGCCTCGTGCAGCAGCACCTCGGCAGCCTGTACGAGCTGTCTCGCCACCGGCAGCATGTCCCGGCCGAAGGGGGTGAGCACGGCCCGCCGTGATGTGCGCTCGAACAGCCGCTCACCGAAGCGTTCTTCCAGAGCGGCGATGCGGCGGCTGGCCACCGACTGGGACATCCGGGCGGCCGCCGCCCCGACGGTGAAACTGCCGCGCTCACTGACGCTCACGAACGCGCGACACGCTCCACCAGATCCACAGCCCGCACTCTATGCCGGATCAGCATGGAACCGCGCACGAGTGCATTGGACCGCACGGCAGCGCGACGCGAGGGTGGTCCCGGCACACACGACCACGCACCGGGATGGGGCCGTGCTGTTCCATCCCCTCATCCGCCCTGCCCGCAGGGCTCTTCGGAGGTTCGCACCATGCGGCACACCCGTGTCCGGCACACCGTTGTCGGCGCCCTCGCCCTGCTCGCGCTCGTCCCGCTGGCCGCCTGCGGTCAGGGCGGCGGTCCGCCCGCCTCGTCGGCTCCCTCCACGCACGCGACGAGGGCGACTACGGCCGCGAAGCCGTTCGTCGGCGCCTTCGAGGAACTCGAACGCCGGTACGACGCGCGCCTCGGCGTCTACGCCGTCGACACCGGCACCGGGCGCGAGGTGGCCTACCGGGACGGCGAACGGTTCCCCTACGCCTCCACGTTCAAGGCGCTGGCCGCGGGCGCGGTGCTGCGCAAGCATTCGCCGGGCGGCATGGACCAGGTGATCACGTACTCCAGGGACGACCTGATCCACCACTCCCCCGTGACCGAGAAGCACGTCGGGACCGGAATGACCCTGCGGGCGCTGTGCGAGGCCGCTGTCCGGTACAGCGACAACGCGGCGGCCAACCTGCTCTTCGACCGACTCGGCGGGCCGAAGGGCCTGGACGCCGTACTGGAGGAACTGGGCGACGACGTCACCCGGATGGAGCGCCGCGAGCCCGAGCTGAGCCGATGGACGCCGGGCGAGACGCGGGACACGAGTACGCCGCGGGCGATGGCCGGGAACCTGCGCGCGTTCGTCCTCGGAGACGTCCTGGGCAAGGCCGAACGCGCGCAGCTCACCACGTGGCTGCGGACCAACAGGACCGGCGACGAGCTGATCAGGGCCGGGGTGCCCAAGGGGTGGGTGGTCGGTGACAAGACCGGATCGGGCAGCGGGTACGGCGCGCGCAACGACATCGCCGTCGTGTGGCCTCCCGACGCCGCGCCCATCGTGGTGGCGATCATGTCGAACCGCGACGCGGCGGACGAGGAGTTCGACAACAGGCTGATCGCGGAAGCGGCGTCGGTGGTCACCGACACCCTGTCGTAGCGGGAGGCGCGTCCCGCGTCACCGGCCGCGCGAGGAGTGAGTGGTGGGTCGGACCGAGGCCGGTCACGGAGCGAACCGGGTCTCCACGCAGTGCGGTGCTCAACTCGCCCCTGGTGGACGCCTGTCCGCCTGCGGTCACCGACCGCATCGCAGCGGCGACGTGACCGACCGCCGCGCCTCACCGTGACCGGCTTCATACGGGATCGACGTTGGCCATCACACCTCCAGGGTCCGTGCCCGCAGGCCAGGCCCGGCGGCGGCCCGGCCGTGGAACCCCGCTGCCGGGCGCCGTCCCGCGTCGGCCCGCCTGCAAGCGACGAAACGGGACACCCGGCGGTGTCCGGCACGGCGTGGCACCGTGGAGGTGGGTCCCTGGCCGGCCGGTCCGGAGGCTGGGTCTCAGGCCCGCCAGGTCACCCGGCCACGGGCCGGTAAACCTCTTCCGCCCCCTTTCCCCCGTTCGGCCCTCTCCGTTGGTCCGTTCGGCCGAGACGGGCTCCCATGGGGACGGGCCGTTTGTCGGGCCCGCGAGAGAAAGGCACGCCGATGTACGAGATGCGCGCCGAGGCCACAGCCGACCGAGGCGAACTGATCTGGCATGTCATCAGCAAGGGAACGCCTGCCAGTCCCCTGTGCGGAGTCCCCCTGGAGTTGTCCCCAGCCGCGGCACCCCAGCTCGAGGCAGCCGTCGAACGCTACTGCTCCTCCTGCATGGACGCCTTCAGCGCGGCACTGAAGAGCTCGTGACCGACACTCGGGCGCTCAGCCGGCGACGCCGTGGTCTGCTCCGGGCGAGAAGGCCGCCGTTACCACACGCACCGCCGTCGTGTCCCGGCACCAGTCGAGCACGGCCGGCCAGGGGCCGTACCCGGCGTCGAGGTCCAGATGCGCGCCGCCGGGCAGGAGGTCGCTGTCCAGTCCCAGCGGCGTCGCGAAGACGGCCGGAGCGCCCTCCGGGCAGTAGGGATCGTTGTCCGACGCCACCAGCCGGGTGCCCCCGGGCGCCGCTGCCGCGACATCGCGGGCCGTCACCCCGGAAAGGGCGAACGCGGCGATCTCGGGATGGCCGGCCGCCGTCCGTGGCGCCGGAGGCGCACAGTTCCGCCGCCAGGGCCTGCCGCCCGGTGGCGACCGCCAGGGGCGGCAGCGGGAGCGTCCAGGCGTCGCTGCTTCCCGGCAGCTGAAGGGCGTGGGCCACGGCCGCGGCGATCCGCTCGTGGCCGAGAGGGCTCGCGTGGAGTCGGTCCGCTGTCCACAGTCGCGGGTCGGTGGCGACGGCGTGCCGGTCGGTGTCCGCCACCGTGACGTGGTGACGGGCGGCCGCGGCGCGGATACAGGCGTTGAGATCGACGACACGGGACCTGAGCGGCCGGGCCAGGGGCGCGATCTTCCCGACGTCGGGGAAGGTGAGCGTGGCCACGTGGGCGCCGGCGGCCGTGAGCGCGGCGAACATCTCCTCCAGGTGCCCGGCCACCTCTGCCGCGTCGAACCGGAGCCGGAGCAGGTCGTTGACTCCGGCGACGACGGTGACCAGATCCGGGCGCAAGGCCAGGGCGGGCCGCAGCTGTTCGTCACGGACCTGGCCGGCGAGACGGCCCCGTACGCCCAGATGGGCGTAGAGGAGGGAGGGGTTGACGGTTGTGAGGTGCTCGGCGAGCCGGTCGGCGAAGCCCCGCAGGCCCATGGAGTCGTCGCCGTCACCGAGCCCCTCGGTCTGGCTGTCGCCCAGGGCGACGTAGCGCACGTATTCAGCTCCGGGCACGGGACGCCTGCCTTTTCCGCAGTACACCCGCGATGCGCCGGCACCAGTCCCGGTGGTCTTCTTCGAAGGCCAGGCCGCGCA
Source organism: Streptomyces sp. 5K101 (assembly GCF_046506645.1). Taxonomy (NCBI): domain Bacteria; kingdom Bacillati; phylum Actinomycetota; class Actinomycetes; order Kitasatosporales; family Streptomycetaceae; genus Streptomyces; species Streptomyces sp. 5K101. The sequence continues at coordinate 107,493 of NZ_JBKFFO010000004.1, forward strand.
GGCAGGTGAGGTACGGGCCGATGCGTTCGCCCCGGCGCAGGAACTCCTCCTCGTCCGCGTCCCCGCGCAGTCGCCGCAGCAGCGCGCCGAGCAGTTCGATCTTGGACTCGGCCGCGCACGCCCGCTGCTCCAGCTGCTCGATCACCGGCCCGGTGCCGATGCGGTCCACGGCCTGGACCTTCACGAGCAGGTCGTCGCGGATGAACGCGGGCTTCGACGGGGCCGCGGCGAAGCGCTCCAGCTCCGCGACACCGGCGTCGGTCACCTGGAACAGGCGCTTGTTGGGGCGGGTCTCCTGCACCACCTGACGCCCTGTGACCAGTCCTTCCCTCTCCAGCTTGGCCAACTCGGCGTAAATCTGCTGAGGCAGGGCGTGCCAGAAGTTCGCGACGCCGATGTCGAACGCCTTCGCCAGCTGGTATCCGCTGTACTCGCCGTCCAGCAGCGCGGCGAGCACCGCGTGTTTCAAAGCCATCGGACCAGCCCCTCCCTTCCCCCCACCATGGGGGAGTTACTCATGCATAAGACTAGTCAGATTCTTGAGTATGAGGGACAGGCCCGGTGTCCGATGGCCCCTAGGCCTGCCCGCGGAGCCGCTTGCGGGCTCGCAGTACGGCGTCGTGCAGGACGGTCTCGCGGCCGTCGTGGGCGGCGACCGATCGCGCCCTGGCCTCGGCGACGACGATCTCCCACCGGTCGGGGTCCAGTCCCGCCGCGACGTCCTCGGCGGTGAAGTGCACCTCGCGGGACGCGGCGTGCGCGACGGGCTCCTGGGGCGCCGAGGGATGGTGGCCGACGACGAGCAGCGTGCCGCCCGGCGCGACCGATGCGGCCAGGCGGCGAAACAGCGCGTCGCGCACCCCCGCAGGGTGCACGTAGTGCGTGGAGACCAGATCGAAGTGTGCGGCGGCGGGCGTCCAGGTGGTCAGATCGGCCTCGATCCACTCGATCCGGCTCGCCGCGGCGGCGTCGAGGGCCTCGGCGTGCTCGCGCGCCCGGCCCAGCGCGGTGGCGGCGATGTCCACGGCCGTGACGCACCAGCCGCGCGAGGCGAGCCAGATGGCGTCGGCCCCTTCGCCGCAGCCCGCGTCCAGTGCCCTGCCCGGTGGCAGAGTGCCGGGCTCCGTGACGAGCTGCGGATTGGGCCGCCTGGCGCCGGCCACTGGGTGATCGCGGTAGCGCTACTCCCAGAACTCCTTGCCGAATGCCCCGGTCACACGCGTTCCCGCCTCGGACGCTCCCGTTCCTTCCTCGGACACGCCCGTTCCTCCCTTGGACACAGCCGTTCCTCTCCGTGGCTCACAGACCGTGGCGACGGTTGCCCGCCACCGCTTCGCAGACGCGTGCTTCGGACTCTGGTGAGAACGGGTCGCGGCGGGCGGCGACCGCCTGCCGGGTCTCCTCGGCGACGAGGTCGCCGTTGATCTGGGCCGCCGCTGCGGCGCCTGTCGCGGCGGCGGCGCCGACCTGGGCGACGAGGTCGGTGACGTTGCCTGCGGCCCACACCCCCGGCACGTCGGTGCGGCCGGACGCGTCGGTGGGGATGTGCTCACCGGCCCCCGACGGGTGCGCCACCGGACGCAGTCCGAGCGCGGCCAGGAAACCGGCGCGCGCCACCATCCGCGGCGCGACCGCCAGTGCCTCACGGGCGACCACGGTGCCGTCACCCAGCCGCACCCCTACGAGGCGGTCGTCGGCGATCTCCAGGGACGCCACTGCGCCCTCGACCACGCGGATGCCCCGGGCGGCCAGCTGCTCCGCCTCCTCACCGGCCGGCGACGGCATGGTGTGGTTGAAGAAGGTGACGTCGTCGCTCCACTGCCGCAGCAGCAGGGCCTGGTGCACCGACAGCGGCCCGCCGGCCAGCACGCCCACGGCCTGGTCGCGGATCTCCCAGCCGTGGCAGTAGGGGCAGTGCAGCACGTCCCGGCCCCATCGGGCGCGCAGCCCCGGCACGTCGGGCAGTTCGTCGACCAGCCCGGTGGCCACCAGCAGCCGGCGCGCCCGGACGGACCGGCCGTCGGTCAGCGTCACCTCGAAGTCCCGTGCCGACCCTGACCCGAGGGACAGCCCGTCGTCACGCGTCACGTCAGCGACGTCGCCGGTCACCACGTGACCGCCGTAGCCGCGCACCTCCGCCCGCCCGCGCTCCAGCAATTCGGCCGGCGGCATACCGTCCCGCGCCAGCAGCCCGTGCACACCCCCGGCCGGGGCGTTGCGCGGGGAGCCCGAGTCGATCACCACCACCGACCGCCGCGCTCGGGCCAGCATCAGCGCCCCGCTCAAGCCGGCGGCGCCACCGCCGAGCACCACCACGTCATAGCCGTTTCTCAGCTCATCGGTCACCGTGACCACCTCCGCGACCACGGTGCGAGGGGCGAGGCCACAGCCGCAAGCATGGTTGCCGGAACGGCAAAAGTCGGCCATGGGCCTCGACCCCGCCGGCTCGGTGACTCACGCGCTGCGGGTCACGGCAGCGGGGTGCCGCCCGTCGCGTTGACGATCTCCGCCGTGATGTACGTCGCCCGGGGCGAGGCGAGGAAGACGTACGCGGGCGCCATCTCGGCCGGCTGCGCCGGCCTGCCCAGCGGGGACTGCTTCCCGAACTCGACGGTGTCCGGCATCGTCGCGGGGATCAGCGGTGTCCACACCGGCCCGGGCGCCACGGCGTTGACCCGGATGCCGTCCGACGCCACCATCTGCGCCAGCCCCTGCGTGAACGTGACGATCGCGCCCTTCGTCATGGCGTAGTCCAGCAGATGAGGGCTGGGCTTGTACGCCTGCACGGACGTGGAGTTGATGATGCAGCCGCCCCTCGGCATGTGCGGCAGAGACATCTTCGACAACCAGAACATGCCGTACAGGTTGGTCCGCATCACCCGGTCGAACTGCTCGGTGGTGATGGCGCCGATGCCGTCGGGCTGTGACATCTGATAGGCGGCGTTGTTCACCAGGATGTCGATGCGGCCGAACTCGTCCACGGCCCGCTCGACCAGGCGGCGGCACTGCTCCTCCTCGCGGATGTCGCAGGCCACCGGTACGGCCTTGCGCCCGGCGTCCTCGACGAGGGCCCGCGTCTGCCGGGCCTCGTCCTCCTCCTCGGGCAGATGGGTGAACAGCACGTCCGCTCCCTCGCGCGCGAACGCGAGGGCGACAGCGCGGCCGATGCCCGAGTCGCCTCCGGTGAGGACCGCCTTCAGGTCCCGGAGCAGGCCGCTGCCCCGGTAGCTCTCCTCGCCGTGATCGGGCGGCGGGTCCATCGGCCCGGTCCACCCTGGATGCTCCTGGTCCTGCTGGGGGAAGTCGGGCCGGGGGTGCTCGGCTCCGGGGTCCCGGCCGGCACCGTTGTCGTCGCGCACGGGGGTCTCCTTCGGTTCGGCTGCGGCGGTGGCGTCACCCGCCTACCCTCCGACCCGCCGGAAATACCCGCAAACCGGCACTTACCACTCCCCCGTACCGCCGCTCAGCGACGCCTCTTATCGGGCCTCTGCACGGATTTCTGGGGCCGCTCCGCCGGTCGCAGCGCGTCCGCCGCCTCGCGGTCACCGCTGTCGTCCTCGGGCACCGTCGTCTCGGCGTCCTCGAACTCCTGCCGGACCTCCTCGGCGGCCGTCCGCGGTGCGTGCTGCCGGTGCGTCCTGTCGTGGCCCATCGCCGTCTCCCGTCCCGTGTCTCGCGCGCCGGGCCGTCGGCCCGGCGCTGTCACCGGACGGGTGCCCGCACCTGCTCCGGCTACTCGAAACGAGCCGTGTCGCCCGCTCCCCTGCGGACGATCTCCGCCTCCCCGCCGGAGAAGTCGATGACCGTGGTCGGCTCGGTGCCGCAGTCGCCCGAGTCGACCACGGCGTCCACGACATGGTCGAGCCGCTCCTTGATCTCCCAGCCCTGCGTCAGCGGCTCGGCCTCGTCGGGCAGGAGCAGGGTGCTGGAGAGCAGCGGCTCGCCGAGTTCGGCGAGGAGGGCCTGGGTCACCGCGTGGTCGGGGATACGGACTCCGACCGTCTTCTTCTTCGGGTGCAGCAGCTGGCGGGGCACCTCCTTCGTCGCAGGCAGGATGAAGGTGTAACTGCCGGGCGTCGCCGCCTTGATCGCGCGGAACACGTCGTTGTCGATCTGCACGAACTGCCCCAGCTGCGCGAAGTTCTGGCACACGAGGGTGAAGTGGTGACGGTCGTCCAGGTTCCGGATCGACCGGATCCTGGTGATGCCGTCACGACTGCCCAGCTGGCAGCCGAGGGCGTAGCAGGAGTCCGTCGGATACGCGACGAGCGCGCCGGAACGGATGCTGTCGGCCAAACCGGTGATGACGCGTCGCTGAGGATTGTCCGGATGCACGTCGAAGTACTTCGCCATCCGCCGAGTCTACGGCCCGCCCGCCGATCGGTCCCCAGGACCGGAGCCGGAGCGGCCGGTTCGGCGACACGAGCGCGCAGGCCGGACCGCTGATGGTGGCACTAGCTCTGCCGGACGTCCTTGACGAACACGATGCCGTCGTTGTCCGCCAGGCGGGCCGGGTCGAGCGGGGCGTAGCCGAACCAGGGGGTAACGCGGGCCGCGGGCCGCGGGGTGCCGAGGGCCGTGGCCAGCCGCGGGGCGTCGATCACGCAGCGGTCCTCCGGGAGCGCGTACAGGAGCCCTTCGACGGTGTCCGGCGGCGGCGTGTCCACTCCCTGGTGCCGGATCGTGCCGAGGGCCGTGGCCACGAAGGCGTACTCCTCGCCGAGCCGGGCGCTCACCAGCGCACCGGCGCTCCACCACTCCAGCGGCGTCCCGCCCATCCGCATCGTGCTCTTCGCCCGCTGGAGATGGGAGTTGTGGGCGTGGACGAGTGCCGGGCCGCGAGCGGCGACGGCGAGGAGGTTGTGGGCCATCATCGAATCCCGCACGCCCACCAGCCGGGTCATGCGGGCCGGTGAGGTGTCGGCCATCCAGTGGTGGTAGCGCAGCAGGCCGGTCGCGGTGCGCCCGTACAGGCGCGCCCGGTCCCAGTCGTCCCGTGAGGTCGCCGTGATCAGGTGCGGCATCTGCTCGTCGAGCAGCTCCCCCAGATCGTCGGCGAGCAGCCGCAGCCGACCGGCCTCGGCCGACTGCCCCACGGACTTCGCCGGGTCCCTCATCGCGGCGGGATCGGTCCACCGGTCGTCGGTGCCGAGCAGGCGGTCGAGTGTTTCCGCGGTGCAGGGGAGCAGGTTTGCGTCCAACCGGGCCGAGAGGTAGTCGTGCAGAGCGGTGAGGGCCTGGCGGGGGCTCGCGGCGCCGGTGATCTCCAGCGGGCCGTCGAATCCGGCGAAGCGGAGCCGCTCCGACGCGGGCCGGCCGTCGTTGTAGGCGCGCATCCAGCGCACGAGCTCGTGGTTGGCCTCGAACGCGCCCCACCCGTGGCTGATGCCGCGCTCCATGACCTCGCCGAGGGTGCCCGTGCCCGAGGTGACGTATTCGTCCACGACCAGGCCCCTCATGCAGTCGCTCTCGATCGCGATCGTCCGGTAGCCCTCCTCCTCGACGAGCTGCCGGAAGAGCTGGTTTCGAAGGTCGAGGAGAGTGTCCTCACCGTGGGTGGGCTCGCCCAGGGCGAGCAGCCGCGGCCGGGCCGGGAGCAGCCTCATGACGGCGGCAGCGTCGACGGCATGGGCGGTGTCCTTGATGTCAGTCGCCATGCCGTCAACGCTATCGTTGAACCTACGGTTGAAACTTTCCCGCGATTTCGACAGGACCATGGCGCGAGACCTTCAAAACGGCGAGCGGCTCAGGCCGGTTGATCTGGCGCGCGGGCACGGGCTTTCCACGCAGGCGATCAGGAACTACGAGGAGGCGGGCATCCTTCCGGCCGCGGGGCGCACACCCCACGGCTACCGCACCTATACGCCAGTGCACGCGAGTGCCCTGCGCGCGTTCCTCGCCCTGGTGCCCGGCCACGGCCACCAGACGGCGGCGTCGATCATGCGGGCCGTGAACGAAGGCGCGGTCGACGAGGCGTTCCGCCTCATCGACGCCGGCCACGTCCAGCTCCTCGACGACCGCCGGACCCTCGAGGCCGTGGAGAGCGCCCTCCGCGACCTGAAGCCCACCCCGGCGTCCGAACCGGCCCCGGCGTCCGAACCGGCCCCGAGGTCCGAACCGGCCGCGGCGTCCGGGCCCGTTGGCACGTTCATCGGGCCGCTCGCCGGGAAGCTCGGCATCCGACCTGCGACGCTGCGCTCATGGGAGCGTGCCGGGCTGGTGCGCCCGCGCCGCGATTCGCTGACCGGGTACCGCGTGTACGACGAGGCCGACGTACGGGACGCCCGGCTGGCCCACCAACTCAGGCGGGGCGGCTACCTGCTGGAGCAGATCGCCCCACTGATCGCCCAGGTGCGGGCGGCCGGCGGCCTGGAGCCGCTGGAGGCCGCACTGCACGACTGGCGCGGCCGGCTGTCCGCCCGCGGGCGGGCGATGCTGGCTGGGGCCGCCGAGCTGGAGGCGTACCTCCGCAAGCGCGGATGAGACGTCGGTCGCCGGCCGTCACCAACGGTGCGCAGGATCACGAGCCGTCACACGCCGCCCCGTCCGGGCGGCGTCCATACATCAACCGCCCGCAGTAGTACGTCACTTGATGAGCGGGCGACCTGCGCGCTCGTCTGCCGCGCCCGCGACGGGCCGACCGCTCCGGCCCCGTGCGGGTGACCCACGGCGACCATCCGGACCCTTCCGCGTGGCGTACCCGGCGGCGAGCGGCACACCTGGTGTGACGTGGCCCGGGGCAGATATCGGCCATGGCGGAAGGAAGCACGGCGATGTTCAGGAACACCAAGGCGTTCAGCGGCTTCTCGGTGAACGACCTCAGCGCGGCCAGGCAGTTCTACGGCGACACACTCGGTCTGCAGGTCGAGGAGTCGGGTGAGGGAGACATGCGTCAGCTGTCCCTCACCCTGGGCAGCGGGGCGCGTGTGCTCGTCTACCCCAAGCACAACCACCGGCCGGCCGACTTCACGATCCTCAACTTCCAGGTCGACGACGTCGGCGCCGTCGTCGACGAGCTGGGGCGGCGCGGGGTGACCTTCGAGAGGTATCCCGAATTCGAAGCCGACGAGAAGGGCATCGTGCGGGCGACCGGCGGCCCGACCATCGCCTGGTTCAAGGACCCTGCCGGGAACGTCCTCTCCGTGCTGCAGGAACACTGAGCCGGTGGGCCCCGCCCGCCCGGACAGTGACGGACGGGCGGGGCCCGCAGGTGAGCTAAGCCGACAGCACCGCTTCGGCCGTCGCCGCCGGTACGACGGCGTAACCCGTGGCCCGGGTCGTGAAGGTCCCACGGCCCTGGGTACGGCTGCGCAGCCGGGACGCGTAGCCGAACAGTTCGGCGAGCGGCACGGTCGCGGTGACGACCGCTGTGCCGGCCCGGGCGGTCTGGCCCGACACCCGGCCGCGCCGTGCCGCCAGGTCACCGAGCACGCCGCCCACGGCGTCGTCGGGCACGGTGGCGGTGAGTTCGACCACCGGTTCCAGCAGCGCCATCACGCTCGCGCGCAGCGCCTCGCGGAGCGCGAACCTGCCGGCGGTGCGGAACGCCATCTCGGAGGAGTCCTTGGGATGGGTGGCCCCGTCCGTCAGCGTGACCCGCACACCGGTCACCGGGTGACCGCCGAGAGGACCTTCGGCCAGCGCGTCCCGGCAGCCGGACTCCACCGCGCGGACGTACTCCTGCGGCACCCGTCCGCCGGTGACGGTCGAGCGGAACACGAAGTGCGCCGCGCCGCCGGACGGGTCGTCGGGTGTCTCCAGCGCCGCCACGTCGAGGACGACATGGGCGAACTGGCCCGCTCCACCGTCCTGCTTGACGTGCCGGTGCACCAGACCCGACACACCGCGGACGACCGTCTCGCGATAGGCCACCTGCGGCCGGCCGACGCCGATCTCCAGCCCGTGGGCGCGACGGATCTTCTCCACCGCGACCTCCAGGTGCAGCTCGCCCATGCCCGACAGCACGGTCTGTCCGGTCTCGGGATCGGTCCGCACCGCCAGCGACGGGTCCTCCTCGACCAGACGTGCCAGTGCCGAGGCCAGCCGGTCGGTGTCGAGACTGCTGCGGGCCTCGACCGCCACCGAGACGACCGGGGCGACCGACGTGGGCGGTTCGAGCACGAGCGGGGCCGCAGGCGCGCACAGGGTGGCCCCGGCGCGGGCGCTCTTCACCCCGATCACGGCGACGATGTCCCCGGCCACCGCGTGGTCCACCTCGGCGTGCCGGTCGGCCTGCACCCTCAGGATGCGCCCGATCCGCTCGCTGCGGCGTGCGCCCGCGTCGAGCACGGTGTCCCCCTTCCGGATCGTTCCCGCGTACACGCGCAGGTAGGTCAGGCGTCCCGTCGCGGTCGAGTTCACCTTGAAGACGAGTGCGGCGAACGGTTCGCCGGGATCGGCCACGCGCTCCTCGACCGCCCCCGCGTGGGCCCCGCGCACCGCCGGAACGTCCACGGGCGAGGGCAGATAGGCGACGACGGCCTCCAGCAGCGGCTCGATCCCGCGGTTGCGGTAGGCCGAACCGCACAGCACCACCACGCCCTCACCGCCCAGCGTCAGATCGCGCAGCGCCGACGCGAGGGTCGCCGCGGACAGACTCCCCTCACCGCAGAACTCCTCCAGCGCGGCCGGGTGCAGCTCCGCCACCGTCTCCTCCAGGAGGCCGCGGCGCCGCAGCGCCTCGTCCCGCAGGGAGTCGGGCACAGGACCTTCCTCGACGGTGTCGCGTCCCCCGCCCCATACGAGGGCACGCATGCGCAGCAGGTCCACCACGCCGGTGAACTCGTCCTCCCGTCCGATCGGCAGCTGAACGACGAGCGGGACCGTGTGCAGTCGCTCGCGGATCGAGGCGACCGCGGTGTCCAGGTCGGCGCCCGCGCGGTCCAGCTTGTTGACGAAGGCGATCCGCGGCACCGCGTGCCGGTCGGCCTGGCGCCACACCGACTCGCTCTGCGGCTCGACACCGGCGACCGCGTCGAACACCGCGATCGCGCCGTCGAGCACCCGCAGCGAGCGCTCCACCTCGTCGGAGAAGTCGACGTGACCGGGCGTGTCGATCACGTTGATGCGGTGCTCCTGCCAGATGCAGCTGACGGCAGCGGCGAAGATGGTGATGCCGCGGTCGCGCTCCTGCGGGTCGAAGTCGGTGACGGTGGTTCCGTCGTGGACCTCGCCGCGCTTGTGGGTGGTGCCGGTCAGGTAGAGGATCCGTTCGGTGACGGTGGTCTTGCCGGCGTCGACGTGGGCGAGGATGCCCAGGTTCCGGACGCCGGTCGGCGGGTTGGTCGCATGACGTTGCAGGGTGGTACGCACGGCCCGAGGCCTTTCCTGGTGATCTGTGGTTCACAGGGCGGCGCGATGTGCGGACGAGGGCGGGCCCGTGCTCGGGCCCGGCGGAATCTCCTGACGCGGCTCGACGGCACTGCGTCGGCCACGCGGTGACGCATCACGGCATCGGCCATGTGGGGGCGCACCGGGCACGGCAACTGCCGTACGGTGGCGCACCGGTCAGCGGTGGGTCAGGAGTTCGTCGCGGACATCCGGTGGCGGCCGCGCAGCCGGCACCGGGTGCATGAAGACACCAGGATCACGTCGAACCGGGACCGGGGAACGGCGACAGCGGTGCGGTGACACATTGCCGGGCTCCCCTCGTTCGTCACACTCGTCGACCACGCGTGCGCTGCCGTGATCGGCAGCGCGCGAGAGCGAGTGTAGGAAGCCGGAAAGGACCTGGGCATCCCATTATTCGTCTGAGCCCGTCCCGCGCCGCGCCCACCCGCGCCATCACCTGCTCCGGGCACGCGAAGGCCCCGACCGCCGGGCGGCCGAGGCCTGTGACGAGAGGTCAGTTGGCGTCGACGAGCTCGTGTGCGGGCACCTTGACCGTACGGGCGCCGGGCACGCCGCCCAGAACGACCTTGCGGAGCGCGCTGTTGTTGTTCAGGTTGGTCTCCTTCAGCCTCTTCTCCGGGTTGGCCAGCACCTGGATGTAGTACGTGCCGTTCGGGAGGCCGGTGATGTCGAAGGACTGGCCGGGCAGGTCCTGGGTGTAGGTGTCACCGGAGCCGACGTCGAGGACTTCACGGACGGAGATCGAGTTCTCCTGTCCGCAGGCGGTGGAGAGGTCGGTGTTGTCCGGGTGCCAGTTGGCGTTCTTCACCGTGTAGTCCACGGCGTCCGTGTTGGCCAGGCAGAACGCCTCCTTGCCGCTGCGCACCGCCTCCTTCTTGTCCGCCTTGAGGAGCCGGTAGCTGGCGAAGTCGGTGAAGTGCCAGTGCTCGTGACCGGGTCGCGGGTCCCACTCCATGGTGCCGGTCGGTGTGTATCCGACCTGCTTGCCGTTGGCGTCGTAGAAGTACTGGTAGGCGTCCATCAGCTTCTTGCCGGGAGAGCGGAAGCCGTCCACGACCAGCTGGGCGGGGCCCGCGTTCCAGACGTTGGCGCTGAAGGCGAGGTAGTCCTTGCCGGGAACGTCGTCTCCCCCGTCGCTGATGGTGATGCCGTAGGCGGGCAGCGACCGCAGGTCGGGCTTGGGGACGTCGGGGACGGCGGCGCGGCCGGTGGGCCGCTGCGCGTTGGGCTTCAGGGCGGGCGCGCGGCGGGAGCCGTCGGTCTGCCCCGTGCGGTCGCCCACCCTCGCGGCGGCGATCCCGGCCCTCTTCAGCGCCCACGGAAGGGCGGGCGGCGCCGGCGGGTAAGGGCCGTGGCCCACGTTGTACGACGGGCCGGCGCCGCTCGTCGGGGCCGCCGGCGGGGCGGTGCGCTGCCCCTGGTGGTGGGCGTGCCCGGCGGCGTGGGATCCGTGCTGCTTGGCCCGCGCGGCGCCCCCGCCCTCGTCCCAGCTGCGTTCCCGCACCGTGAGCTGGATCGTCTGCGGCTTGTCGGTGATGCCGAAGTGGTCGCGGTAGCGCTTCGCGACGGACACCTTGGCGGTGTATTTCCCGGCGGGGAGGTCGGCCTTCTCCGAGTAATAGCCCGAGTACGTGTTGGAGGCCCAGCCCTTCTCGATTCCCCACACCGAGCCGAGGGTGAACGGGTTGACCGGGCAGCTCTGGGGGTAGTGCGACGTGGCCGGCGCGTCGGGGCGCACCCGGCCGGAGGCGTTGTTCGGGCAGAAGGGCTCGGACTTCTTGAGCACCGTCCGGCCGGCCGCGTCGGTGACCGTGATCTCGGCGAATCCCGGCAGTCCCGAGAAGTCCTTGACCAGGCCCGCGGGAAGGGTCTTCGTCCGGGTCGTCCTGCCGTCGCGGATGATCTGCGTGGCGACCACGGGGTCCTTGTAGGACTTACGGGTGACCTTGAGTTCGAGAGGGCCGTTCTCCGCGGTGAGGTAGGTACCGAGGTCGAGGTAGACGCCTGGTTCCTCCTTCCAGGAGTCGAGGGTGACGGACGTGGACGCGGCGATGAGGCTGAACTTCGGTGCGGGCTGGGCCGCCTGCGCCTGCTTCCCGTCGGGCGCGGCGGCGACGACGCCGGCGACGACGGCTATCGCCGCTGCAGCGGCGATCACCGGACGCCTGAGGCGTGCCTGGGGGGTTGGGGTCATCATTCCTCGTTCTCGTTCTCGGACGTGCCTGAGGGACGGTGGACGGTCCATCGCCTGGGGCCGGGCGGCCGGGCCGCGTGTGCGGGTCCCCGGCGTGGTGGGGTCGCAATGTGTCTGCGCTGTGAGAGGGGAGTGAGGGGCCGGAGGTTGTCCGCCCCTGCGTGTACGGCGGATCGTTGACCGAAATCGGCTCCGGGCGTACGCGATCCGGTCGCCGTGACCCCGTTCCGCACTCACCGGCTTCGTGACTGTGGTATCTCCGGCTCGGACCTCCGGGCGGCGCCGTGCGATCCCGGGCACATGGTCGGCGCGGCCAATCACGAGCGGGTGCACCGGCGTTACGCCCACGGCTCGCGTCAACGGAATCCCATTGACTGGAGAACCACTCCAGTGGGATCTTGCTGGAGCATCACTCCAGTGAGGGGGACGCGCGCCGGCGCGTACACGGAGCAGACGCACGCCTCCACCGCCCCCTGCCGCCCGGTGTACCGGAGATCTCGCCGATCCCGCGTCGCTCACGCGGGCCGTAACGCCGGACATCGAGGCGGTGGTCCACCTCGGCACACCGAGCGGGGACGAAGCCACGGACGCCGCGGCCGTCGACGCTCTGACGGCCCCGCTGAGAGGCACCGGACGCCCCTTCGTCTACACCAGCGGCGTGTGGGTTCTCGGCGCCACCGGTGCCGACCCGGTCACCGAGGACACGCTCGCCGACCCGCCGGTCATCGTGGCGTACCGGCCGCGCATCGAACAGCGGGTGCTCGCCACCGCCGATGACGGTGTGCGAGCCGTCGTGGTCCGGCCGGGCATCGTGCACGGCCGGGGCGGCGGCATCCCGGCCCTTCTGGTGAACCTGGCCCGTGAGCACGGGGAGCCCCGCTTCGCGGGAGAGGAGGACGTCCGTTGGCCGATGGTCCACGTGGACGACCTCGCCGGCCTCTTCGTCCTGGCGGTCGAGCGGGCTCCCGGCGGCACCGTCTGGCACGGTGTCGCCGAAGAGGCGGTTCCCGTACGGGACCTGGCGGCAGCGGCCTGACGGGCCGCCGGCGTCGGTGCCGCGGTGCGTTCGTGGGCCCGCGGCGAGGCGGCCGCGGCCCTCGGCTCCGACTTCGCCGACGCGCTCGCCCTCGACCAGAGCGTCAGCGGCGACGCCGCCCGCAAGCAGCTCGGCTGTAACCCGAGCCGGCCGGGCGCGGTCGACGACCTCCGCAACGGCTCGTACCGCACCTTCGAGGTCTTCGGAGCCCAGGGCGACGTGCGACAGGACGTCGACGCCATCGTCCGGCTCGTCGCGGAGGTCGAACGCGCCCAGCAGTCCGAGCTGGCTGACGCGTTCATGAGCCTCTTCCGCACCCAGGACCCGGTGTGGACCACGGCCCACGGGATGCGCCTGTCGGGGTGGGACGAGATCAGCTCCTTCACGCACAAGGTCCTGCCGGGCGCCATGGCGCACTCCACCGCGTCGTACGACGTCGAACGCGTGCTGTTCGTACGGCCCCGACGTGGCCGCGGTCAACGTGCGGCAGCGGCCCTGTCCGTCACGACGGCAGCCCGATCGACGACCAGCCCGAGGGCCGGCCGCTCTACATCCTGGCGAAGGACGACGGCGTATGGCGCATCGCGGCGGCACAGAACACCCCAGGTAATCCCCGCCGGTTGACGTATCGTCGGCTGCGCGGTCGGGCCGGGTGCGGGGAGTACGACGCCTCCGCCGGCACCCGCGCCCGAACGGCTCGACCGGCGACGACGACGTCCACGACAGGGGGAACCATGCGCGCAGGGGTCTATCTCGCTCATCCACGGCCCGGGAGTTTCAACCACGCCGTGTTCGATGCCGTGGTGGAGGAGCTGCGGGGCCGCGGCTGCGAGGTGCTCGCGCACGACCTGTGCGCCGAGGGGTTCCCGCCCGTGCTCGCCGCGGAGGAGACCGGGACGGTCGCGCCGGCCTCCGCGCCCGTCGATCCGCAGGTGGCCCTGCACCGGGCGGAGGTGGCAACGCTCGACGCCCTGGTCTTCGTCCACCCGAACTGGTGGGGCATGCCCCCGCCGTTCTCACGGGATGGGTGCAGCGCGTCCTGGCGCCGGGCGTGGCGTACAAGCTGGCGACTGCGGAGGGCGAGCCGGCGGGGCTGCTGACCGCCGGCCGCGCTCTCGTGCTGAACACCTCGGACACCCCCGAGGACCGTGAACAGGGCGAGTTCGGGGACCCGTTGGAGCGGATCTGGGCCTCCTGTGTGCTGCCCTACGTCGGCGTCGACGACGTGCGCCGCGTCGTCTTCCGTACAGTCACGGACTCCACCGCCGCCTCCCGCGCCAGGTGGCTGCGGGAGGCGCGCCGGCAGGCCGCCGCACTCCTGGACTGCCTCGCGGCGCCCGAGGCAGCGTCAGGGCGTGAGGAGCTGGTGGAGCAGGGCGTCCGTTGCCCACTGCTGCCAGGCGTCCGGGGACCATCCCCGCTCGTGGACGAGCAGGTGATAGGTCTCGGGCGCCAGGACGGCCAGGGCGATGTCGGCGGCCCTGGCCGCGTCGGTCCCCGGCCGCAGCGCGGCCTTGGCGTCGAGCGCGTCGGCGAACCGGAGCTGCACGATGTGGCGTTGGGAGATGTTGGTACGCCACAGCTCGGCGATCTCCGGATCGGTCGCGGCCGCGGAACGGACGACCTCCAGCAGCGGTGAGACACGCGCCAGGATCCCTGCGGCGGCGGCCACTTGGAGGCGGATCTGTTCGGCGGGGGGCGCGGCCAGCGCCTTGGCGGCCCAGGGGCGGTCGAGTGTCGCGACGGGCTCGGTGTCGCCGGCGATCTCCACGTCGAGGAGTTCGGAGAGGATCGCCCGCTTGGTGGCGAACGTGAAGTAGAGCGTCTGCACCGCCATTCCGGCCCGGTCGGCGATCGCCTTCATGGTGGTCGCCGTATAGCCGTGCGCGGTGAACAGGTCCCGCGCCGCTTCCAGCATGCGTGCACGGTTCGCCGCCGTCCTGGCCAGCCGGGCCCCGGTGTTCTTCGCCGCCGCCATGTGCCGTCCTCCCTTGACTGGATACCGACTCTAGTGGGAATCTCACTGGAGTGACACTCCAGCGAGAGGGATGCCATGCTGCCCGGAACGGGTGCGCCCACGCGCGAACTCCGGTCGCAGGCCGCCCGGGGGCGGACTGCTCGCCTCGCTCGCTCGGCAGCTCGTCCGTTTGCGACGCACCGTCCTGCTGGTGACCTCCCTCGTCGCGATCGCCGCCGGGCTGCTCGGGGCGGGCCTGGAGAAGCATCTGTCCAACGGCGGTTACACCAGCGACTCGTTCGCATCGGTGCGTGCCGACCGAGTCCTGGCCGACCGGTTCCGCGCCGGAGCGCCCAATCTGGTCCTGGTGGTCCGGGCGGACGGCGACCTCGCCCACGGCTCCCCCGCCGACGCGGGACGGGCACTCGTCCGGCGCGTCGCGCAGTCGCCCGGAGTCGTCTTCGCCCAGTCGCCGTGGACCACCGCCGATCCGGCCCTGCGCGCGCCCGACGGCCGCACGGTGGCCGCCTGATCACGGCGGCCGCGCTGATCGTGACCACGGTGCTCGGCGCCATGGCGACCTCGGAGCTGGCCGTCCTCAAGCTGCTCGGTGTGGGACTCGCCCTCGCCGTCCTGGTGGACGCGACGATCGTGCGCGGCCTGCTGGTCCCGGCGGCCATGCGGCTCCTCGGCCACCGGAACTGGTGGGCGCCCGGGCCGCTGCGCCGGCTGCACGCCGCGTCGGTCTGAAGGACGACTGACACCGGACGACACCCGGAGCCGGCTCCACCGGCCGACCGCGAGGACGCCGGCCGCTCCGTTCCAGCCGCCGACAGCCTTTCCGTGGCGGTACGCCTCGAAGACCATCAGAAGGACGCGCGGATCGGCTGCGACGTCCTGCCGGACGACGGCGTCGCCCGCCTTGGCGTCACGGGCGCCGAAGGCGCCGTCCGCGGGGGCAGGGGCTCCGGCCAGGACCAGGGCGTCGAACTCGATGGACCGGGCGGGCGCGAAGGTGCGCTGGACCGCGACCGGGTCCCGGTTCGTAACCCCCATTCCGGGGGGCGAACCGGGCCGGGAGGACTGCGGCTATCCTGCGCCGGTGCCGGTCCGAGGGGACCGGCTCGCACAGCACGACGCGTTCACCCTTGATGCCGTGCCGGTGACCGGTGCGGCAGGAGACGGAGCCCTGATGGACCACCGGCACTTCCAGCGGATCACGGCGTTCGTGGAGGCGCGGCTCACGCCGCTCTTCGACGCCGGGACGGGCAGCACGCACGGCTTCGGGATGGACGACACCTCCCGTGCCCTGCGCGCCCTGCGCGCCACCGTGCTCGCCGCGTCGGCGGTGGAGGGGGTCTTCGAGCAGCGCGACAAGGCGGATGGGGAGATCCGGCACATCGCCGACCAGGCGCTCGCCCACAACTGGGACGTGCTGCGGCGCATCGCGAGGAACTGGGAGGACCACCCGGACTTCCTCCGCGAGTTCAAGCGCGACTCCTGGGAGTTCGACGACGAGCCGGCGACCGCGACCGCCGCGGAGGGCTAGGCCGGGACCTCAGCCGCCGTGGACCTCAGCCGCCGGGGCCGGCCGCCGCCGTGAGGCGGTCAGCGGCCGGCCATCGGCACCAGGCGTGCGGCGGCCTGGGCCCTCGCCGCTTCCAGCAGGGCGAGCAGCACCGACTTGCTGGACTCGCGGTCGCGGACGTCGCACAGGATGACCGGCGTGGTGGGGTCGAGGGCGAGCGCCTCGCGTACCTGCCGGCTCGTGCAGTCCCGCCTGCCGTCGAAACAGTTGACGCCGACCGCGAAGGGGATGTTGCGCTCCTCGAAGAAGTCCACCGAGGCGAAGGAGGCGTCGAGCCGCCGGGTGTCCGCGAGCACCACGGCGCCCAGCGCGCCGAGCGCCAGGTCGTCCCACATGAACCAGAAGCGGTCCTGCCCGGGCGTGCCGAACAGATAGAGCACCAGTTCCGGGGAGACGGTGATCCGGCCGAAGTCCATGGCCACCGTGGTGGCGTACTTGCCCTCCACGCCCGCCAGGTCGTCAATGCCCCGGCTGACCTCGGTGATGCGTTCCTCGGTCTCCAGCGGCGGAACCTCGCTCACGGAGCCCACCATCGTGGTCTTGCCCACGCCGAAGCCGCCCGCGATCAGGATCTTCAGTGCCGTCGGCATGATCGGCTCAGAGCTGGCGGATAGCATCCATCACCCTTTCGATGAGTTCCACGCTCGGTTTGTCCGTCTCCGACGGCGGGGCCTGGACCAGGATCAGCGAGGCGTTGAGCAGGTCCCCGCAGAGGACCTTCACCACGCTCACCGGCAGGTCGAGGTGGGCAGCGATCTCGGCGACGGCCACGGCGCGATCCCGGCACAGTGCCAGGATCTCGGCCGCCTCCGGCTCCAGCGGTTCATGCCCGGCCTCGTCGGGGAAGCGTGTGACGACGAGCGTGATCAGCGCGAAGCTGTGCTGACTGTGCCGGGTGCGCCCGCCGGTGATGGCGTACGGCCGGACATGACGTCCGGCCTGCCCTTCGTCGAACCACGGCGCTTCAGGCATCCTGAATGTGACCGTGGAAGGAGCTCTGCACGCGCGGCGCGGCACTGAGGTACTTGCCGACCTTCTTGACCAGCGTGCCCATCTCGAACGCCATCATGCCGACGTCCACTTCCTCGGAGGCGATGGCCGCCAGCCGCGCTCCGCGGCCCGCGGCGGTGACGAAGAGGAACGCCCTGTCCATCTGGATGACCGTCTGCTGCACCTCACCGCCGTGGAAGTGCCGGGCGGCACCGCGGGCGAGGCTGTGCATCCCCGATCCGACGGCGGACAGGTGCTCGGCGTCGTCCCTGCCGAGGTCCTTCGACTTGCCGATGAGGAGGCCGTCCCCGGACAGCACGATGGCACAGCGGATCTCCGGGATCTGGTCCACGAGGCTGTCCAGCAGCCAGTCCAGCTGAGGAGCGGCTTGTACCTGATCAGTCATTGCTGAATGTTCCCTCACAGTTAGTTGGCGCCGTGGTCGTGCGGGTCAGTCTGACCATCGGCACCAGCCGACTTGTCCGTCTCGGTGATCCGCGCCCGCTTCATCCCCTGCTGGATGGCCATCATGGCGCGGGCCGAGTCACCTGGCGAGAGACCGCCGGTCTCCTCGTCGTCCCGCTCCTGAGCCTGGGCCTCCGCCTGCGCCGCTTCCTTGCGCAACTGCTGCGCGAGGCTCGCTCCCTTGGTCCGCTGGGGCAGGATGCGAGGGGTCGTCAGGGGCTGGGACGGTTCCTGTGCTCGTTCGTAGGCGGCGGGCTCGTAGGCCGCCGACTCGTACCCGGCCCGCTCGTACCCGGCCCGCTCGTACCCCGCGGGCTCGTAGGCCGCCGACTCGTACCGCGCCGGCTCCGGCGGCCTCGCCTCGGGGTCCGGATGCTCCTGGGGAGGCGTCCACTGCGCCGGCATCGGGGGCTGTGCGCCGGCCGAATGAGCTGATGTGGGCGGCAACAGACCTGCACCTCCGTACTCGGGATACCCGTGCTGATCCACGCGCGGCGGCACCGGCACGGTGCCCGCGCCGCCCGCCGGCGCCGAGCCGTTCGTGACCGCGTTGAGCACGACGGTGTCACCGCCGGGCAGGCCGGCCGCGGCCGGCCTGGGGGGCTCCAGCCGCTCCGGCTCGGTCACCGAGGCCGCCGTCTTGAGCTGCTCCAGCAGCGGGGAGTCGTGCTCCTCCAACAGGGCAGTCGGGACGAGCACGATGGCGAGGGTGCCGCCGTAGACGGACTCGCGCAGCTCCACCTTGATCTTGTGACGCTCGGCGAGCCGGGCCACCACGAAGTGTCCGAGGCGGGGGTCCTCGCCCAGCGTCATCATGTCGAGCTTGGGCGGGTGCACCAGGAGGTGGTTGGCGCGGGCGCGGTGCTCCTCCGGCATCCCGAGGCCGTGGTCCTCGATGTGCAGGGCCAGGCCACGGGCGACCTTGGTGGCACTGACGTACACCTGGGTGTCGGGCGGGGAGAAACTCGTGCCGTTCTCGATGAGTTCGGCGAGCAGGTGCGTGACGTCGGCGACGGCACGCCCGGCGAGGGACACCTGCCGGCCCGGGGGCAGGTTCTTCACCTTGACCCGGGTGTACTGCTCCGTCTCCGCCACGGCGCTGCGCATCACGTCGGTGATGGAGACGGGGGCGGTCATGCGGCGGGTGGGCGGGGATCCGCCGAGGATGACGAGGTTCTCCGAGTGCCGCCGCACGCGGGTGGCGAGGTGGTCGACCTTGAAGATGTCCTTCAGCAGGTCCGAGTCCTCGTGCTTGCGCTCGAGGTCGTCCAGCAGGGAGATCAGCCGGTGGATCAGGACCTGCGTGCGGCGGATGAGCTGGGCGAAGACCCTTTCCATGCCCTCGCGGCCGCGGGACTGGTGGGCGACGGTCTCCACGGCGGCGAGCGCCAGCCGGTCGATCGCCGCTTCGAGCCGTCCCAGGTCGTCCTCGGGCAGGTCCGCGGGCGGCACGAGCTCGGCGGGGTCGACCCGCTCGCCTCGTTCGAGCCGGGCGAGGAGCTGGGGCAGCCGGTTGCCCGCCAGGTCCTCGGTCTTGTGGTGCAGCCGGGAGAGCCGGCCGGCCAGCTCCCGCCGTGCGCGCAGGGCCGGGACGCCGACGGCGGCGAGGCCTGCCAGCGTGGCGAGGGAGCCGAGGATCAGGCCCAGCACGAGGTCGTCGGCCTGGTCCGCACTCGAATCCGCCACGTGCGCGAGGGAGTCGGAGTCCAGCTTCTGCAGTCCCTCGACAACGGTGTCGGCGGCCTCCGGCCATTCGCCGGCCGACTTCGGCAGTGCGGTGTCGCGACCGCCCGCGACGGCGTCCTCGATCGTCACCAGCTGCGTCCAGAGCGGCCCTTCGGTGAGCCGCCCGTAGGCGTCGGCCTGACTCGCGGGCAGGTCACCGGTGTTCAGGTCCTCAAGCGCCGCGCGCCGGATCGCGAGGTACTGGCCGAACCGGGCGCGGGTCGCGGCGTCCAGGCGGCCCGAGGGCAGCGCGCCGGCGAGCAGCGCGTCCTCGCGGGAGAGCATCTCCGTGAGCCGTACCAGGGACGACGTGGCCGCGGCCGCGTGGGCGACGCTCCCGTCGTCGGTCCGTGTGGCCGCGGTGACCAGGGCGGTGGCTTCGGCGATGGTGTCCGTGAAATAGGCGAAGGCGTCGTCGTCGCCGAGGGTGCGGTCGTCGATCGCCTTACGGCGGTCGAACAGCGCGTCCAGCGACTCGTTCAGCCGGCCGGCCCGGTCCTTCGACGACGTGGTGTCGAGTCCCTGGGGCGAGGTCCGGCGGTACTCCTGGACGGCGACGTCCGTTCTCCCGCGGACGCTGTCCAGGGCGGTCCGGGCGGCGCTGGTACGGGCGGCCTGCCACGCGGCGGTGAGGCGTCGCTCGTCCTGGAGCCGGGACAGCACGTCGTGCGCGGGACCGGCCGCGGAGGTGACGCGCTCGGCCTCGTCACGCAGGTGTATCTGCTCGTCCACGAGTCCGGTCGCGGTGTACCCCCACACTCCGGCGAGGAGGACCGCCGGCACGGCAAGAGACAGGGCGAACGGCAGTCGGATGGATCTGCGCGGGGAGGACCTGTGACTGGTCCGCCGGTCGCGGGTGCCTGGCATCTGATTCCTCGTACGACAGCGAAACACTGATGGCAGTTAGGGACCGTCCAAATGAATGCTCAAGTACCCCTAGAGCGCGTCGACTTGACAAAAGATCAGCCGCAGTCGGCGGCCGTTGAACCGTACCAGGATCAGGGCACACCGTCACACGTGCGTCCGGTTGTGAAAAGCACTGCGTGCAGGGCCGGTCACAACAGGGCCAGCAGCTTGGGGGTGTAAAGGGCGCTGACGGTCTCAATTCCGGCGACCATGTCGAAGTAGATGGCCGTGAGGTCCTCGTCCCTCTCCACCGCGCGCAGCAGCGCGAGTCGCTGTTCGTGCGGATCCAGTCGGGCGACCGCGAGCGTGGACTCGTAGCCCGGCACGAGGGCGGCGTCCCGGTCCTCGGCGTAGTCCCGGAGCGCTGGGTCGAGCCGGCGGGGGTCGCCGCCGAGCACGTCGCCCACGCGCCGCGCCAGGGCCTCCGCCTGGAGGAAGGCGTCGCTGATCCCGCGGGCGGTGATGGAGTCCTTGTGGTGTCCGGCGTCCCCCACCAGCACCCAGCCGGGGCCGGTGGCCTGCCGGAAGAAGTTCCGCTGGTCGCCCGTGCCGCGCAGGCGCTCCACGCGCCGCTTGCCGTGGAGCCGGTCGTAGAGCGCGGGCGCGGTGGCGCGGATCTGCCCCAGATAGGCGCTGCGGACGTCGGTGCGGACCTCCTCGAACCGGGACTGCGGGAAGTAGGTCAGGACGAGTGTGGCACCGTCGTTGGTGGGTACGGCGGCAACCCAGCTCTGCGGTTTCTCGTACAGTTCGAGGGTGGCCGGAACGTCCTGCCAGTATCCGTAGTAGGCGCAGGTCAGCCGGGGGTCCTGGACGGTGTGGCGCGCGCGGTTGAGCCGGGCGACCGTGGAGCGCATGCCGTCGGCGCCGATCACGAGGCGGGCCCGCTCGGTGAAGGTGCGGCCGCCGTGCTTGCCCTCCACGCCGACGACGCGCCCGGTGTCGTCGTACAGGAGGCCGGTCACGGAGCACCGGTCGCGGAACTCGGCACCGGCGGCGACGGCCGCCTCCACCAGGATCGTGTCGAGGACGTGGCGGCGCGGGGCGTAGCCGGCGCGCTGCCCCTCCACGCCCCGGGCGCAGCCCTCCAGGCGGATGTCGGCCACCTCGTAGACCGCGCGGTCCAGGGGCGGGCAGCCGGTGGCCCGGACGGTGTCCAGCACGCCCCAGCGGGCGAGTGCCGCGACGCCCGGCTGGTGGACGAGGTGGGTCGAGAGGGTGTCGGAGGGGAAGGACGCCCGGTCGAGCACGAGGACCCGGTGGCCCGCGCGCGCGAGCAGCATGGCGGTGGGAGCTCCGGCGCAACGGGCGCCTACCACAATGGCGTCGAACATGTGCATGCCTCACAGACATCGGTGCCGGGTGGGAGCCGCGAGGCCGCCTCGGGGGGCGGACTCGGGCGACAGCTCCGGACGGGGGACGGAAGGCGCCCTCTCGTGAGCGGACGGGGGCGGGGCGGCCGTGGGTCAGGGACCCCGCCCGAGTTCGGCCAACAGGGCGTTCCGGTCGATCTTGCCGTTCGCGTTGAGCGGCAGCTGACCAAGGACGGTGATCCGGCTCGGCAGCATGTACGGCGGCAGCCGGTCGCCCAGCGCCGCGTACAGCCGCTGGGGCACGCAGTCGTCGCCGCTGACCGCGGCCCCGAGCTCCGGCTCGCCGTCGGGGGCCGGGACGGCGAGCACGACAGCGTCGCGCACACCGGGCTGCTCCCTCAGCATCGCCTCGATCTCGCCGAGTTCGATCCGGTGGCCCCGGATCTTGACCTGGTGGTCCGTCCGCCCCAGGTGGACGAGGTGCCCGTCCCGCACGGCGACGCGGTCCCCGGTGCGGTACCAGTGCCGGTCCGGCGGTGGTGCCGCCGCGTCGTCGTGCGGGACGGCTGCACCGGCGTCCCGCGCGGCTGAGCCGTTCTCGAAGGGCACGAACCGTCCGGTGTTGTTGGCCGGTTCGAGGTAGCCGGGGAACCGCTGGGGGCCGCGGACGCACAGTTCGCCGGTGTCGGCCGGCCTGTCGTGCTCGTCCAGCAGCAGCACGTCGAGCGACGGGTGGCAGGTGCCGATCGGCACGGTCCCGTTGGGCGTGGCGGGCCAGTCCGCCACGTCGCGGGGCAGCCGGAAAGCGGTGCAGGAGACGGTGAGTTCGGTCGGGCCGTAGAGCACCTCCAGCGTGCTCCCGGGCGCCGCCGCCTGCCACTCCTCGGCCGCCGCGCGGTGCAGCGGCTCACCGCCGAAGACACTCCAGCGCAGGGTCGGCATGCTGCCGGGCTTCAGGGTGCCCAGCCGTGCGGCGAAGGTGATCAGCGACGGTACGGAGAACCAGTGCGTGAGCCGCTGGGCGTTGATCGTCTTCACCGGTGACATGAGCTGGCTGCGCTGCTGTACGACGAGCGTGCCGCCGGACGCCCAGGCGACGAACAGGTCGTGCACGGAGCCGTCGAAGGTGAGGTCGAAGGTCTGCGACAGCCGGCTGCCCGGCCCGACGTCGTAGCGGGTCGTCAGGTGGTCGAGGTAGGCGGAGAGGTTGCGGTGCAGGATCGGCACTCCCTTGGGGGTGCCCGTCGATCCGGAGGTGAAGATGAGGTAGGCGACGTCGTCGGGGCCGGGTGCCCGGTGCGAGCGCTCGGGCGGCGGCCCCGCCCGCAGGGAGTCCAGCTCCTCGGGTCCCACCACGAGCAGGGGGATTCTCGGGTCGGCGGACTCGGCGCCGGCGGCGTCGGCCAGGGCCAGGTCGAGGCCCGCGGCCTTGACGATGTCGGCGGTACGGGCCCGGGGGTGCTCGGGGTTGAGGGGTACGACGGCCGCGCCGGTGCGCAGGACGGCGAGGTAGCCGGCGTACGCGGTCACCGAGCGGCCGGCCAGCAGCCCCACGCGCCGGGGCGCGTCGCCGCCGTTGGCCGCGACCAGCCGGTCCGCGAGCCGGTCCGCGAGGTCGCGCAGGTCGGCGTAGGTCAGGCGTTCCTCCGCCACCTCCAGGGCGACGCAGTCATGGCCGAAAGCGGTGGCCGAGCGGGCGAACCACTCGTACGCGGTCTGGGGGGTGCTCATGAGGCAGCCGCCTCCAGGGCATGGATCCACGTACGCAGGGCGCCCACGGTGCGCAGGCGGGCGAAGTCCTCGGGATCGACCTCGCGGCCCGTCCTCTTCGACAGCTCCACGATGAGCCGCAGCTTCGCCAGCGAGTCGATGCCGATGTCGGCGAGCGCGGAGTCGTCGTCGAAGGGGACGCGGGCGTGCTCGCGCAGCACCCAGGCGGTGAGGTCCTCGTCCTGCTCCTCCCGCTCGTCACCGAACCAGTACCGCTTGGTCTGCCAGGGGTAGCGGGGCAGCGGGACGAAGCGTCCTTCCTTCCCGAACACCTCGTCCCAGTCCACCGGCAGGCCGGCGAGGTAGCGGTCCGAGGCCGCGGCGAGGGTCTCGGGGATCTCGTCCGGCGGGGTTTCCGCCTCGGTGCGCGCGAGCGCGGCCGCCATCTCCTCGTGGGTCGCCCCGATGACGGCCCGGCGGTGCTCGTGGTGCTGGCGGCGGGTGGCCGCGCTGTAGCAGATGTCGCGGAGGGGGTGGGTGCCGCCCTGGCCGCCGGGAGCGAGGTAGGCGGTGTAGGCGCGGGTCAGGTCGTCGAGCGCGGCGGGCGTACGGGCGGACAGCGCCAGCAGGTAGGGCGTGCCGTCGGCAGCGGCGGCGGGGTCGGCCGGGCGGGGGTCGGCCTGCCGGATCACGACGTGGGCGTTGAGGGCCGAGGAGCCCTGACCGGAGATCCCCGCGACGGCCGGGCGGCCGAGGTCGGGCAGGTCGTGGAGCTTCTGCGGTATCAGCACCGGCAGTTCGTGCCAGGCCACCGCGGGGTTCGCGGTGGTGAGGTGCAGGCTGGGCGGGACCTGTCCGTGCTCGAGGCAGAGCACGGCCTTGATCAGTCCGGCCATGCCGCCGGCGGCTTCCGCGTGGCCGATGTTGCTCTTGACCGAGCCGACGAGCAGGGGCCGGTCGGCGGGCCGGCCCTCCCCGAGCACCTCGCCCAGCGCGCTGATCTCCAGCGGGTCCAGTGCGGGTGAGCCGGCTCCGTGCGCCTCGACGTAGTCGACGTCGGCCGGGTTCACTCCGGCGTCCTCGTACGCCCACCGGAGCGTCTCGACCTGACCCGTCCGGGAGGGGGTCAGCAGCGAGTCGCCGGTGCGGCCGTCGTTGCCGATGGCGCTGCCCTGGATGACGGCGCGGATGCGGTCGCCGTCGGCCAGCGCGTCGGCGAGGGGCTTGAGGACGACGACGGCCACCGCGTCGCTCGGGGCATGGCCGTCGGCGTTCGCGTCGCCGAACTTGCTGCGGCCGTCGGCGGCGAGGGCGCCGGCCTGCGTCATCATGACGCTCTCGTCGGGGCGCAGTGCCAGGTTCACGCCCGCGGCGATCGCCAGGGGACTCTCCCCCGCGCGCAGGCTCTGTACGGCGCTGTGCACGGCGGCCAGGGAGGAGGAGCAGGCGGTGTCCAGCACGACGCTGGGTCCCCGGAGGTCGAGGACGTAGGACAGGCGGGCCGGCAGCAGCGAGCGGTAGTTGTTGAACTGCGACGGTGTGGCGGCCTCCAGTCCCTGACGGAACCTCATCTCCAGGTAGTCGGACCTGGCGTTGCCGACGAACACGCCGGTGCGGCTGCCGGCCAGTTCGTCGGGCCGCCGGCCGGCGTCCTCCAGGGCGTCCCAGGCCGTCATCAGCAGCAGCCGCTGCTGGGGGTCGAGCTCGACCGCCTCGGTGGCGGACATCCCGAAGAACTCCGCGTCGAAGTCCGCCACTCGGTCGACGTAGCCGGCGCGGCGGCTGCCGACCGTACCGGGTTGCGGGCGGGCCGAGTAGAGGGCGTCGACGTCGTAACGTTCAGGTGGGGTCTCGCTGGTGACGTCCATACCATCACGCAGCAGTTCCCACAGCTCGTCGGTCCCCGACGCGCCGGGGAGCCGGCAGGCCATGCCGATCACCGCCACCGACCGTGCGTCCACGTCCGACCTGTTCATCAGAACACTCCTTCGTTGCTTCCCGATGTCCTTGCGAGGGAGATGTTGTTACGTCGTTCCGGGGGCTCCCGTAGGCAGCGGGCACTTCAGCGCGGCCGGGCCGCCGTGGCGCGGAAGGTCCCGCATCCAGCCGCGGGGCCGGTCGCACGGGGCAGCCGGCCTGACGTCGTGGTGTCGGGCCTGCGGGCACCGGAGTCCTTCACCTGTTGCGGTGACTCACGGACAGGCGCAACCACCGCCCTGCGGTGGCGAGGACCGCGCCGAGCACGCGGCCGTGGAGTGTTCCTGGGTGACGTTGTGCACAGCCGTGATGTTGTGCACGGCACCATGACCGACCGGGCGCGCTCGCCCGCGCCTGGGGCGGCAGTGAGCCCACAGCCCGAACCGCACGTGACCCACCGCTCTATTCCCCTCCCTGCGATCGCCTGGCACGCCGACCGCATGTTTACCCACCGCATGATTGTCATATGTCAAACCGCTTCGGCTCGTTCCGGTTCATGGATTGGCGGGAAGTGATCGACCACAGGGGGAACCTTGCCCGGTTTGGACAGAAATCACGGTCGGCCTGGCCATGGAGCCGCTGCTGGCCTACGGCATCGGACGTGCGGGGCAACCGTCCCGGCGTGTCAAGTGAGACAGAAAATGATTCCGGTGCGTGCGATGCGGAGGGCCGGGATCTGATTACATCTGCCGCATGGATCCCCTGACATCCGATCAGAACGGTCGTGCCGCCGAGCAGCGCAAGCTCCGGCTCCAGGTTCTGGGCCTCAACAGCGTCGAGGCGGAAGCGACGTTCGACCGAGTGGCCCGACTTGCCGCCGCCTTCACCCAGGCTCCCCTCGCCATGGTCAACTTCATCAACGACGAGCGGCAGATGTTCCGCGGCATGTACGTCCCGCCGTCCTCCCCCGACGACCACGCGGCCGGCGAGGGCCGCGGCATCGTCTTCGACCTCAGCGACATCGCCCGCGAAGCACCCAACGACTACGGCTTCTGCCCCCACGTGGTGGCCCAGGGATCGCAACTGGCCCTGGACGACGTGTTCGACTACCCGAGGTTCCGCGGCAACCCTCTGGTCAACGACATGGGAGTGCGCTCCTACCTCGGCACGCCGCTGCGGGACCACACCGGCATGATCCTCGGCACCGTGTGCGTGGCCGACATGGTGGCCCGCACCTGGGACCGCAACCTCAAGGAGGGTATGCAGGAACTCACCCAGACCCTCCTGTCCGAGTTCCGGCTGCGCGACAGTCTGCTCGCCCAACAGCAGGAGCTGTTCGCCGTGTTCGACGGCGCCCCCTTCCCGATCATGCTCACCGAGGGGCCGGAACACCTGCTGCGCTACGCCAACGGCAAGCAGGGCGCCGCCTTCGGCATGGTCCCCCAGTTCAGCCCGGGCCGGCACGTGCTGACGGGACTTGACGCCGTCGGTGTCTTCAACGCGATGGACGAGGCCTTCCACACCGGCCGGACCACCACGCTCCCCCACGCGTCCATCACCACCTACGACTCCCGCGGGCCGCAGGACTTCAGCTTCCTGTGCACTCCGGTGCGCACCTCGCCCCAGGCGCCGATCAGCGGTGTCCTGACGGTGGCCATGAACGCCCAGCAGCCGTACCCGGGCGCCGAGCAGCAGGTGTTCGCGGCCAACGTCCAGGAGCGGTTCGAGCAGCTCGGCGCGGCCGGCTTCGGCGGTCCGATCCCCGGGCAGCAGGGCGGAGGCGCCCCCTACCCACGGTGAGCCCCGGCCGTCGCGCGCCGGTTCCCGGTCTCTTCGACGGCCGGGAACGGACTTCTGTGTCCGTATGCGCCCGGGCTCACGGCTGCCGGGCGTGGGCGCCCGGCGTGCAGCCGAAGGCGCGGCGGAAGACGTCGATGAACGCGCTGGCGGACGCCACCCGCAACGATGGGCGACCGAGGTCACCGGCACGTCGTCGGCCGGCATCCGAAGGGCGTGGTAGAGCCGCAGCTGGGTGTGCCACTGCGGGAAGGTCATGCCGAGTTCGCGGCGGAAGAGCCGGCTGAGGGTGCGCTCACCGGCTCCCACCGCGACTCCCAGAGCGGCCAGCGTGCGCGGGTCCGCCGGGTCGTCGTGCAGGAGGCCGCAGACGGCCACGAGGCGGGGGTCGGTGGGAGTGGGCAGCTGGACGGGCTGCTGCGGCGAGGCGCGCAGCTGGTCGAGGACGACCGCACGCAGCCGCCGGCGCTCGGGAGTGTCGGCCTGGGGGCCGCGGGTCCACGCGAGGATCAGCTCCCGCAGCAAGGGGCTGACGGTCAGCACACCGGGCGTGTGCAGGCCGGGCGGGTTGGTACGGGCGGGCAGCCCCAGCAGATGCAACTCCAGGTGCCCGTACGCACGGTGGGCGTGCACGCAGCCCGCGGGGACCCAGATGGCATGGGTGCCGGGGGAGAACCACGTCCCGGCGTCGGTGGTGACGGCCACGACTCCACTGCCCGCGTAGACGATCTGGTGGTCGTCGTGACGATGGGACGCGGTGGCCGCGCTGGTGGCGTATTTCGTCTCCGAGCGGTCCTCCACCTATGCCGCCGCATCCGGCCTCGTCCTGGCCGCCTCCCTGCTGTCCTCGGTGGTGCAGCCGTTGTTCGGGGCACTCACCGACCGGCGGAACATGCCGTGGCTGCTGCCGGTGAGCACGGTGGTGGGCGGTGCGGGCGTGGCGCTCGCCGGGGTGGGCGGCTCGTACGCTCTCAGCCTGGCGGCGGTCGCGCTGTCCGGGATCGGCGTGGCCGCCTGTCACCCGCAGGCCGCCCGTACCGCACACGCCGCGAGCCGCGGCAGTCACGCCGCGATGGGCTGGTTCTCACTCGGCGGCAACCTCGGCTTCGCCGCGGCGCCCTTCGCGGTGGCCGCCGTCGTCGCCACCGGCGGGCTGCGCGCCTCGCCCCTGCTGATCGTCCCGGCTCTGGCCGGCGCCGTGCTGTGCCTCGCCGCCCTGCGGCCGGTCGCGGAGCCCGGTCCGCCGGCCGCCGGATCCGCCAACAGGCTGCGGCTGACGGACGACTGGCGGTCCTTCAGCAGGCTCTCCGGTGCCGTCGTGTGCCGCTCGGCCGTCTTCGTCGGGCTGAGCACGTTCATCGCGGTGTACGTGCGCGAGCGCACCGCGGGCGGTGAACTGGCGGGCCCCGCGGCGCTGTTCCTTCGTGCCGTTCTCGCTGCACATCACCCCGGCCAGGACTACCTGCCCGGACGGGCCGGCACGGCCGCCGGGGTCACCCTGGGCCTGGCCGTGAGCGTCGGCGGCATCGCGAGCCCGGTGATCGGCGCACTCGCCGACGCCACCTCGCTGCGCACCGCCCTCGTACCGCTGATCGCGCTGCCGCGCTCGGCGCACTCCTGCTGCGCCGCTGCGCGAGCCCGGGACCACCGGCGCCGCGACGGCGTCGCGGCAGCGGCTTCCGCGGTCATGACCTGGGCGGATGGCGGTCCGTGACCGTTCGAGGTGCGCGGCCCACGGTCCGCTGTTTCGCTGGTCCGGCCCGCTCTTCCCGTTCACAGAGGAGTGATCATGAGCGCAGCAGACAAGTCCCGTGGCAATGAGCAGCAACTGCGTCGGCAGGTCCGCGAGATCGAGCAGGCCGCCGAGCGCGCGACCGACCCGCAGGAGCGTCAGCGCCTGCAGGAGAAGGCACGCCGACTGCGCGAGCAGGCCGGCGGGCGCGAGGAACGGAGTCCGAGGGACCTCGATCCCATGATGTGAGCCTGTCACGGGCCTGCCTGCGGCGGCCTGCGCGTGTCCCTCGGATGCGTGTGATCGCCGCCGCGGCAACAACAGGGGCCGGGTGCCGCTTCGGCGGCGTCCGGCCCCCGTCGCCGTCGGGGCGGCCGTCGAGGCCCGCACTCGCGACCGGTGAGGGAGGGGGCGGGTGGCTGGCCGCGTTCAGCGCTGGTAGAGGCCGACGAGGCTGCCGCTCGACAGCGCCTGCTGGTCCACCGCGGCGTGCACGTCGCGGGCCGTCGCGTTGCCGGGCAGGGACACCGCGTCGGGAAGCGCGTAGAGCCGGAAGAAATAGCGGTGGGCCTTGTCGCCGGCGGGCGGCCGGGGCCCGCCCCAGCCGGGCCCACCCCAGCCGGTCGGCCGCTCCTGCCCGCCCGGAGGCGTCTGTCCGGCCTGGACGCCCCCGCTCGTGGGGTCGATGCCCGTCACGAGCCAGTGCACGAAGGTCCCTGAGGGCGCGTCGGGGTCCTCGCACAACAGCAGCAGTTCGGCGGTGCGGTCCGGGACCCCGGACCACGACAGGTCGGGCGAGACGTTGTCACCGTCCTTGGCGCAGCGGCGCGGGATGTACGCACCGTCGTCGAAGGCGGCACTCCTGAGTTCGATTCCAGCCATGGAAGCGTCGTACCCGGTTGCCGCGCGGCTCTGCGGGACGGCCGTCGATATGCACGCGACTGGCGCAGCGACGGCCTCGTGCACGGGCCCGTGATCTCGGGGCTGCCGGCCGGGCCCGACGGTTCACGCGGCCGCCAGCGCGTCGATCAGATCGTCGCGCGTCATGGCGGAACGGCCGGCGATGTGGGCCGCCGTCGCCTTCTTGTACAGCTCCGCCTTGGACAGGTCCTTCAGCGACGCCCTGCCCGCGGTGCCCGACCGGGCACGCTTCGTCGCCGGCTGCTTCTTCCCGGCCGTCGCCTGCCGCGCGCCCCGCGAGGCCGCCTTGCCTCCGGCGCGCTTGGGGCCGCGGGCGCGCTCGACGCTTGCGCGCAGCGCGTCCATCAGGTCGACGACGTTCGTGGCCTTCGCCGGCGGCTGTGCCTTCTCCACGCTCTCGCCGGCCTGTTTGGCCTTGATCAGGGCGGCGACCTTCTCCTGGTACGTGTCGTGGAAGGCGGCCGGGTCCCAGTCGGTGCTGAGCGCCTCGATCAGCTGCTCGGCCATGCGCAGTTCCTTGACGGACGCCTTGCCCGGCCCCGGCAGCTGCGGGATCTCGTGCCGCGGGTCCCGGATCTCGTCGGCCCAGTGCAGGGTGTGGCAGGTCAGCAGCCCCTTCTCGGACTTTACCGCGACGAGGTACGCGCGCCGGCGCATCACGAAGGTCGCGATCCCGGCCCGGTTCGACCGCGCCAGCGCCTGTTCCAGCAGCCGGTAGACCTGGCCGTACTCCTTGCCCCTCGGGCCCAGGTAGTACGTCGTGTCGAAGAAGATCGGATCGATATCGTCCAGGTCCACGAACCCGCTGATCTCCAGCGCGCGCGAGCGGCCCGGAGCGATCTCGTCCAACTCGGCGGGTTTTACGAGGACATACTCGTCGCCGACGTCGTAGCCCTTGACGATGTCCGCGAGCTCGACCTCCTTCCCGGTGCGCTCGTTGACCCGCCGGTTCCTGATCCGGTCCGAGGTGCCGCGCTGCAGCTGGTGGAAGTGGATCGTGTGGCTGTCGGTCGCCGTGTAGAGACCGATCGGCACACTCACCAGTCCGAAGGAAAGGACCCCCGACCACACGGGGCGGGCCATCGCCACCACCTCCCACTGCGCCGTTGCCACCTCGCGGTTACCCGCCCTCGGCGATCACATCCCTGCCCGAGTGGGTGCGCTCGCGGCCCCCTTTCGGGTGGCACGGCGCGCGCCTCGTGATGGCCCCCGAGGGCCGTGGAAGGCATTCCCGCTGGGCGTCGGCCCAGGCCCCCCGTGGCTGGTACGCGGCAGGACGGCACGGTCGGCCCGAGTCACCGGGCGCAGACGATTGGAAGGAGAGCCCCAGGTGGGACACGGCGGCAATGTGATCAACGAACTGACGCAGGATCACCGCGAGGTGGACTCGCTGTTCGCTCAGATCCAGGCCCACACAGCAGCCGATCAGCACCAACGTGATCTGGTGGACCAGTTGACCATCGCGCTCGTCCGCCATGCGATCGCCGAGGAGCAGCACCTGTACCCCACGGTGCGCCGCTACGTCGACGACGGGGACGACATGGCCGACAAGGAGATCGCGGATCACGCCGAGGTCGAGCGTCTGCTGAAGGAACTGGAAGGGTGCGAGCCGGGTGACGACCGGTTCGACATGCTGCTCGGCCGGCTGCGGTCGGCGGTCACCGAGCACATCCGGGACGAGGAGCAGCGGCTCTTCCCCCTGTTGGAGGAGGTCTGCTCGGCGCAGGCCCTCGACGAGCTGGGCCACAGGGTGCGCTCGGCGAAGGAGAAGGCACCGACCCGCCCGCACCCCACGGCCCCGGACACCGCGCCGGCCAACAAGATTCTCGCGCCGGGTGTCGGCATGGTCGACCGGGTGCGCGACATGCTGGCCGGCCGCGGCACGCAGCGCTGACCGACGCCAGGGGTGGCCGGAGCGAGACGTCTCCCGGCCACCCCTGCTGCGTCAGGCCGCGTCTCCGCCCGGCCGTACGTCAGGCCGCGACGCCGCCCGGCCGAACGTCAGGCCGCGACGCCGCCCGGCCGAACGTCAGGCAGCGTCGCCGCCCTCCTGTTCCTCGTCCTCGCGCTCCCCCTCCGCCTGCGAGGGCGTCGTCCGGGGCACGTCCTTCCCGTGCTCCTCCTGGATCTCGCCGCTCTCGTCGGTTCCCTCTGCCTGACTGGGGGTCTGCTCGGTCATGGTTCTCTCCCTGGCCTGTCTATGAGGGCGCGGGCCCGAGGACTCGTCGCCCCCTCGGACGGCACCTGATGCCGGGTTCCCGGCGGGCCCACCAGGAAACCACCACGGGCCTGCGGCGCCCGCTCACGACTGCCGCTCCAGCATCCGGATCCGGCGCTCCACGCGGGCCGGGATCCTGTGCCGGCGGGCCAGCGCGGCGGGCAGCCGCCGCGCGGTGTCGGCCAGTGCCGTGCGGGCCCGCGGATCGCCCGGGGCGTGCAGGGCCAGCTCTGCGGACTGCAGGAGGGCCTGCCGCAGCGGCCGGCGCAGCCACGCCGTGAGCAGGGCGTTGCGCCACATCCGGGCCACCCGCCCCGGGCGGGGCAGCCCGTCGGGGTCGTGCCGGGCCACGACGTCGGGGCAGTGGACGACTCCCCAGCCCCGCGCTTCCAGATCGATCGCGAGCAGTTGCTCCTCACCGCCGACCTCGAGCAGCGGGTGGAAGCCTCCCACCTGCAAGAACGCCGCCCGCCGCACCACGGCGGCACACGCGAGGAAGCCGAGCACCGAAGGACCCGGCAGATCCGGCTCCCGGCCCAGCGGCGAGTCGCGCAGCGCGGCGTTCAGCGGGTCGGGCAGACGCTCGGGCCCCACGAGGGTCGCGGCGGACAGCAGGCCCAGCCGGGGATGGGTGTCGAAGAGGTCCGCGGCCCGGGCGAGGGCGCCGGCCTCCCACCATGAGTCGTCGTCGCTGAACGCGACGTACGGGGTGTCGAGAGCCGCTGCCCCGCGCGTACGTCCGGCGGCGGACAGGTTGCGGCCGGGGCTCAGGAGCCGCACGCCGGGGTGCCCGGCGCGTACCGCGTCCGCGGTGCCGTCCGTGGAACCGTTGTCCACCACGGCGACGGGTGGCCGCTCGGGAAGCCGCGCCAGCCGGTCCAGGGTACAGAGCAGGCTCGTGCACCGGTTACGGGTGATCACGACGATGCCGATCCGCGAGCGGTCTCCCGGCGACGGCCCGCTCCCTCGCTCCTCGGCCTCCTCCACCGGCATCACCCCTTCGTTTCGCACGGTCGATTCCGTTCCGCCGCCATGGGTACCTCCTCATAGGCCGCGCCAATCGGCGGATGCGCAGCGAATGCCGTTTTCAGGGCCGCCACGGGGCGGTGGAAGTCGCCACAGGACGGTGAACGGACAGCAGCAAGGAGTGACCACCGGTATGAGTTCCCCCGACGAATTGCCCGTCCTTCGTACGCTCGAGGAATTGACCGGCCTCGTCGAGCGGCGCGGGAGCCTGTACGTGCGCTGGTCGCGTGGGCCCGCGGCCGACCTGAAATCGCTGTCGAGCACCGACGATCTCACGGGAGTACCGCTGCCGGGACTGTCCGCGAATTCCCTCGACGTCGAGCCGTGGTGGGACAACCGTCCGGTGCGGGTGTGGGTGGCCCGACGCCTCTACGACTACGCGCACCTGCCGCGCGACAAGGGGCCCGGAGTCCATCCGTGGGCGCTGCGGGGCCAGGAGGCCGGCCGTGGTCCCGACAACGAGCCGCTGGTCCAGCATGTCGAGCCGATCGGCTGGATCGACGCACGAGTGATCGAGGAGGCGGCCGAGGAAGTCGCCCGGCAGGAAGGCGGCTGGGGGCCTTTGCGGCGCGACGGCCGATAGGGATCCTCTGCCACTGCCACGGAATTCCGGGGGGATGTTCGGCCCGGGAAAGCGGGGGTACCCGTCGCCGCATGAACGTGAACCCCATCGAAATGCAGAAGGCGCTGGGCGGAGTGAGCTATCCCGCCAGCAAGAAGGACATCGTCGAAACGGCGAAGAGCCACGGCGCCAGCAAGGAGATCAAGCAGGCGTTGTCGGCTCTGCCGGAAAAGGAGTACGACTCTCCCGCAGCAGTCAACAAGGAAGTCAGCAAGGGAACCTGACCCGGCCGCTTCGCGCCCGACCGTGAATGCCGCCTCAGGCGGCCGGCGCGGAGTACGCCTCCAGCCGGTCCAGGAGCTGGGCACGGTGGAGTGCGGCTACGGGCGCGAGCAGATCCGGGTGCCGCAACAGCACCGCGGCTCGGCGGTCCCGTTCATCGGGCGTGACCAGGCGCCGGAACTCGATCGGCGAGCCGTTGGCGTGTTCGCATCCAGCGAGTGCGGCCACCGCGGCCGCGGCCAGTCCGGGGGCGCTGAGCAGGCAGGCCGCCCAGCTCGCGACCACCTCGTCCACCCACGTGCGCCACGCGTGGTCACCCGCGGCACCTGCTGCCGGGTCGGCGCCGTCGGACCCTGCGACCCAGTCCAGCCGGCCCGAGCCGCCGGGCCCTGCCACCGTGACGAGCGCGGCGTCCATCGGCGTCGGGTAGCGCAGCCAGGCGGCGACCGTGACGGCCTGGCGCGCCTGCACGTCAGCGAGCGCGGTGTCCAGCGCGCCGTCGCCCGAGGGGTAGGCGCGGGTCAGCCACTGGGCGGTCGCCGCGATGAGCGGGGAGAGAGCTGGGGGCACTGGCCGGGCCGTCCGCATCCGTGGGAGAGATCGGGAGAGTGCCGCCAGACGCTACCTTTCCGGGCGCTCCCCGCACATGGCCCACGTCACGGACAGCACGTGGCCTTGGACACATCCGAGAGCCGGAGCGGCGCGCGGCCGGGCGCGTGATCGCGGGGCTGATCAACGACCACAGGGCAGCCGGGGAGCGTTACGGGACCACCGCGACGGGCACCCGTACCCGGTCACCTCGACAGATCCGCTGCCGGTCCGCCATCGGGCACGGCGTGAAGGAGGAACGGAACATGACGACCGCACGAGAGATCATGACGCGCGGTGCCGAGTGCATCGGTGCCGAGGAGACCGTGCTGGTGGCCGCCCAGAAGATGAAGGAGCTGGGAGTCGGGGCACTGCCGATCTGCGGCACCGACAACAAGCTCAAGGGCATGCTCACCGACCGCGACATCGTCGTGAAGGTGCTGGGCGCAGGGAAGGACCCCGCCGAGTGCAAGGCCGGGGAGCTGGCCCAGGGCGAAGTGGTGACGATCAGCGCGGACGCCAACGCGCCGGAGATCCTGCGCACCATGAGCCGGCACAAGGTGCGCCGTCTGCCCGTGCTGGAGGGGCACCGGCTGGTGGGCATGGTCGCCCAGGCCGATGTCGCGCGCAGCCTGCCCGATCCGCAGGTCGGTGAGCTGGTCGAGGCGCTGTCCACCGACTAGCCCGCGTTCGCTCCGGCAGGAAGCGGACAAGAGCAGCAGGGGCAGCAGGCGGACGGAGGACCACCGATGCGCTTCCGAGACCACCGGCACGCGGGTCAGGAACTCGCCCTGAGACTGCTGGAGTGGGCAGCCGACGGTGACGTCACGGACCCGCTCGTCCTCGCGCTGCCGCGCGGCGGAGTGCCCGTCGCGGCGGAGGTCGCCCGGGCGCTCAAGGCACCCCTCGACGTGGTCGTGGCCCGCAAGATCGGCGTACCGGGCAATCCGGCGACGGGTATCGGGGCGATCGCGGGCGACGATCCCCCGGTGTACGACCGGCGTGCCCTGGAGATGCTGGGGCTGGCCGAGGACGACCTCGCCGCCGATGTCGCCCGGGAGCGGGCCGAGTTGCACCGCCGCGAGGAGCTGTACCGCCGCGGGCGGCCGGCGCTCGCCGTCGAGGGGCGGACCGTGATCCTGGTCGACGACGGGCTCGCCACCGGTGTCACCGCGCGTGCCGCCCTGCGCCGCCTGCGGTCCGGGAACCCGGCCCGCCTGATCCTCGCCGTGCCGGTCTGCGCCGCGGATGCCGCCGCATCGGTCCGGGAGGACGCCGACGACGTGGTGTGCCTGTACGAGCCGTCCTCGTTCCTGGCGGTCGGCGAGTGGTACGAGGAATTCGCCCAGGTCTCGGACGACGAGGTCGTCTCCACACTGCGCGGTCCCGGCATCCTGTCGGAGCAGCAGCATGACGGCTGAGGCTGCCCGCGGCACGAGGGCTCAGGAGGGGTCCGGTCCCTCTCCACGGGTCTCGGCGGCCCGGCCCCCCGCGCCCAGCAGGCCCTCCCCGGCCGGCGGCTCCCCTGCCGCGACGCGGCGCACGGGGACGCCCGCGAACCGGCCCACGCCCGCGGGAAGCACCGGCCGGGCCCACCGCACGCCCCTCAGCCACGGCTGCACGTACACGGACGGTCGTCGGCGTTCGACGCCCCGTACGAGACGTTCGGCGGACGGGCCGGCGTCGTACGTGCGCGAGGCGGGCCAGGGCAGCCACACACGCAGCTCCCGCAGGGGGGTGGGAGGCGGCGCGTCCTCGCGGATCATCTCCGTGTCCGTCCAGCTGAGGTAGGCGACCCCCACGCCCACACCGCGGTGGGCGACCTCGGCCCGCAGGGTGTGCGCGAACGCCTCGGCTCCGGCCTTGGAGGCGCAGTAGGCCGACAGCATGGGCGCCGGCCCGAGGGCCGCGAGGGACGTGATCTGGAGGTAGTAGCCCCGGGTGGCGATCAGGTCCGGCAGGAAGGCCCGTGCCGTGTTGGCGCTGCCGATCAGGTTGACCTCGACGACCCGCCGCCAGGCCGCCGGGGAGGTGTCCTCGAAGCGGCCTGCCGCGGCGACACCGGCGTTGGCGATCACCGCGGAGGGCGGCCCGAGCCGCTCCCGTACGCGTGCGGCGGTGAGCGACATCGCCGCGTCGTCGCCGACATCGGCCGGCCAGTGGTGCGCCCGGCCCCCGAGCCGGTCCGCGAGACGGGCCAGCCGGTCCCCTTCGAGGCCGATGAGGGCCAGGCGCGCGCCGCGCCGCGCCAGCGCCCGCGCCATGGCCTCGCCCAGGCCGCGCGCCGCGCCGGTGACGACAACGGTGCGGCCTTCGAGGGGTGACTGCCGGTGCATCGCCTGCCTCCTCGCGGGGGTACGGGTGCACGGTGCGCGCGGGAGCCGTCCGACCTCCACCGTAACGGCCACGTGCCGCCGTGGCGCGGGCGGCAGAGTGCGGCGGGCGGCCGTGAACAGGCCGCGGCGGCGGCACCGGCCTAGGCTGAACAGGTGTGGCCGTGACCGGACACGACGAGTTCCAGGAGGGCTCATGGCGGTACGACACCAGCTGATCCACCGGACTCCCGAGCAGGTCTGGTCCGTGCTGTCGGACGGCGACCGCTACGGGGACTGGGTGATCGGACCGTCCCAGTCGTCGGAGCGGGAGGGCAACTGGCCCGACGAGGGCGCCTGTATCGCGTACACCGTGAAGCTGGGGCCGTGGCAGGCGGAGGGCCGTACCGTCGTGCGCTACAGCGATCCCCCCAAGCGCCTCGAACTGGAGGCGTACAGCGGGCCGCTCGGCACCGCGAGGATCGCGATCGAGGTGAAGCCCTGGGGCGAGGAGACCCTCGTGATCCTCGACGAGCACCCGTTGCGCGGGACGGGCGGGCGGCTTCACAACGCGGCGTTGGACGCGCTGCAGCAGGTGCGGCACCGCAGAATGCTCCGGCGGTTCGCCGAGACGGTTGAGCAGTCCGTGCCCTCGGGCGCGCACTGATCCGGGCCCTGCCCGGCGCAGGCGTCCGTCGCCGAGGCGGACGCCCTGACCAGGGAGGCGCACTCATGCCGGACGCCGTGGTGATCGGCGCGGGACCCAACGGGCTGGTCGCGGCGAACGTGCTCGCCGACGCCGGCTGGAGCGTGGAGGTGCTGGAGGCCCAGCCGCAGCCCGGCGGTGCCGTCCGCAGTGACCGCGGTGTGATGCCCGGCTACGTCCACGACATGTTCAGCGCCTTCTACCCACTGGCGGCCGCCTCCCCCGTCCTCGCGGCCCTCGACCTCGGGCGCGAGGGGCTGCGCTGGTCGCACGCGCCGAGCGTGCTCGCCCATCCGCTGCCGGACGGCCGCTGTGCCGTGCTGGAACGCGGCCCCGCCGACACCGCACGCTCGCTCGACGCCTTCGCCGCCGGTGACGGGGAGGCGTGGACGCGGCTGTGCGGGGTGTGGCAACGGCTCGGCTCCGAAATCGTCGACGCGTTGTTCACACCGTTCCCGCCGGTACGGGCGGCGGCCCGGCTCGGGCTGCGGGTACGGGCGGCCGGCGGGCTGCGGCTGGCGCGGATGATGGCGTTGCCCGTGCGGCGGCTGGGAGAGGAGGAGTTCGCCGGGGAAGGCGGCCGGCTGCTCCTCGCGGGCAACGCGCTGCACGCGGATCTCGCCCCGGAAGCGGCGGGCAGCGGCGGCTTCGGCTGGCTCCTGTCCATGCTCGGCCAGCACGTCGGCTTCCCCGTGCCGGTGGGCGGCGCCTCGGCCCTGCCCGAGGCGCTGGTGGCCCGGCTCCGGCGGCGCGGCGGCACGGTGCGCTGCGGTCAGGAGGTCGTCGAAGTGGTCGTACGCGGTGGGCGGGCGGTCGCCGTGCGGACGGCGGGCGGTGAGACCGTGGCGGCCAGGCGTGCGGTGCTCGCGGACGTCTCGGCCCCGGCGCTGTACGGCCACCTGGTCGGCGCCCGGCACCTGCCGTCGCATCTGCTGGCCGGACTGCGCCGGTTCCAGTGGGACTTCGCCACGTTCAAGGTGGACTGGGCCCTCGACCGGCCGGTGCCGTGGACCGCCCGCGAGGCCGCGAGGGCGGGGACGGTGCATCTGGCCGACGGCGTCGACGGCTTGACGCGGTTCGCCGCGCAGCTGGCCACGGGGCACGTGCCCGAGGAGCCCTTCGTCCTGTTCGGCCAGATGTCCAAGGCGGACGCCGGCCGCTCCCCGCCGGGTACGGAGTCGGCCTGGGCGTACACGCACGTCCCGCAGGGCGTCCGCGGTGACGCGGGAGACGCGGGCATCACGGGTGCGTGGGACCGCCGGGAGCAGGAGGCGATGGCCGACCGCGTCGAGGCGCTGGTGGAGCGCTACGCGCCGGGCTTCCGCGCCACGATCCGGGCGCGGCGGCTCCTCGCGCCACCGACGCTGGAGGCGCTGGACGCCAATCTGCACGGCGGTGCCGTCAACGGCGGGACGGCCGCCGTGCATCAGCAGCTGGTGTTCCGGCCCGTTCCGGGCACCGGCCGTCCCGAGACACCGGTCAGGAACCTGTACCTCGCCTCCGCCTCGGCCCATCCCGGCGGCGGCGTGCACGGCGCGCCGGGTGCCAACGCCGCGCGTGCCGCGTTGCGTACGTGGTCGCCGCACGGGCTGCTCAGCCGTGCGTGGCGTTCGCTCAACCGCCGCGGAGAGCGCGGTGCCTGATCGGCGGCCTGTTCCGCCGGGGGTCCGTTTCGCGGGCGGGCGCGGTGGTACCCGCAGCGCGTCAGGCGTGGACGCCGCGCGCAGGACGCAGGACGACACGGGGGACGAAGCCCACCCGCAGCCGTGAGAGAGGAACCGACGTGGCCACCAAGGTCTCCGACTACATCCTGGAAAGGCTGCGCGCATGGGACGTGACCCACGTCTTCGCGTATGCCGGTGACGGCATCAACGGCCTGCTCGCCGCCTGGGGACGCGCGGACGACAACCCCAGGTTCATCCAGTCGCGCCACGAGGAGATGTCCGCTCTCCAGGCCGTCGGCTACGCGAAGTTCTCCGGCAAGGTCGGCGTGTGCGCGGCGACTTCCGGGCCCGGCGCCATCCATCTGCTCAACGGCCTCTACGACGCCAAGCTCGATGACGTACCGCTCGTGGCGATCGTCGGGCAGACCAACCGCAGCGCCATGGGCGGCTCCTACCAGCAGGAGGTGGACCTCGCCGGGCTGTACAAGGACGTCGCGTCCGACTACTGCGAGACGGTCACCGTTCCCGAGCAGTTGCCCAATGTGCTCGACCGCGCCGTGCGCACCGCGTACGCCCGGCGAACTGTGACCGCGGTCATCGTCCCGGCCGACGTCCAGGAGCTCGAACACACCCCGCCGGGACACGCCTTCAAGATGGTCCCCTCCAGCCTGGGCATCGGCAGCTACGCGCCCGTGCCGGCGGACCAGGACCTCGAACGGGCCGCCGATGTGCTCAACTCCGGCACTGCCGGAGCTGGACCAGGCGCGCGGGGTGCAGATCGACATCGACCCGCACATGATCGGGTTGCGCTACCCGTTCGAGGTCAACCTCGTCGGCGACGCGCGCGAGACGCTGCGGCGGCTGCTGCCCCGCCTGCACCGCAAGGAGAGCCGCGCCTGGCGGGACGAGATCGAGATGAACGTCGCCCGCTGGTGGGAGGTCATGCAGCGCAGGGCGGCCGTGGACGCCGACCCGGTCAACCCTGAGTACGTGGTGCACGCCCTGGACGGGCTGCTGCCCGACGACGTGGTCGTCACCGCGGACTCGGGTTCCGCCGCCAACTGGTACGCGCGTCATCTGCGGCTGCGCGGCGGGATGCGCGGCTCGCTGTCCGGCACGCTGGCCACCATGGGGCCGGGCGTGCCGTACGCGATCGGCGCGAAGTTCGCCCACCCGGACCGCCCGGCGATCGCGCTGGTCGGCGACGGGGCGATGCAGATGAACGGCATGATGGAGATGGTCACGGCCGCGAAGTACCGGCACGAGTGGTCCGACCCGCGGCTCGTCGTGGCCGTCCTCAACAACCAGGACCTCAACCAGGTCACGTGGGAGATGCGGGCCATGTCCGGAGCGCCGCAGTTCGAGGAGTCGCAAGCCATCCCCGATCTGCCCTACGCCGAGATCGCGCGGCACATGGGGCTCGACGGTATACGGGTCGAGAAGCCGAAGCAGGTCGAAGCGGCGTGGCGGCAGGCCCTCGCCGCCGACCGGCCCTTCGTCATCGACTTCCTCACGGACCCGGCCGTTCCCCCCGTACCGCCGCACGCCTCGCTCGACCAGATCGAGGCCGCGGCGGCGGCGATCTGGCACGGCGACAGCGACCGGGCGGCCGTGCTCCGGCAGGGTTTCAAGGCGAAGGTGCAGGAACTGCTGCCGGGGACCCGGCACCGGGGCGACCGTCCCGGTGCGGAGGGCGACCGAAGCGGGTGAGGCGAAGCGCCGTCCGAGCCCGGTGAGCACACCGGCCTCGGGCCGGTCCCCCGTGCGCGATGCGGCCGCTGGCCACGACGGTCTCCCGGCCGGCCTGCCGCGATGCGAACGGTGCGCCGGCGGTCTCGCTGCGACCCGTCTGCCAACGGCCTCCGGCCGGTCTGCGTGATGCGACCGGTGTGCCGGCGGTCTCCGGTGCGGCCAATGGCCTCCGGTCGGCCCCGGGCAGGGGCCCGGGGCAGGTGGCCCCGGCGCTTCAGGCGGCGTCGGTCTGGCGGTCGCCGCGCCTCCCGGGCGCCCTCACACCGCGGCCCCGGTCGCCTGCCCGCCTGCGGGCGGGCCGGTGACGCACACCTGGGCGGGGCGCAGCAGCCGGTCACCGAGGCGGTAGCCGTGGCGCAGCACGGCTGTGCAGACGGGCCGTGTGACGGTGTCGGACGGGGTGTAGGTGAGTGCTTCGTGTGCCGTCGGGTCGAAGGGCTCCCCCGGTTCGCCGACCGACTTCAGGCCCAGCGCGGCCAGCCGGTTCTCCAGGACGCGCGCGACGGCTTCCGTACCCGGGTCGTTCCACTGACCGCGTGCCTCGTCGGCGGCGTCGAGCACCGGCAGCAGGCCCGTGAGGACGTTGACCACGGCGATTTCCCGTATCGCCAGCCGGTCGCGCCGCACGCGCTTGCGGTAGTTGTCGTACTCCGCCTTCACCCGCTGGAGATCGGCCGTCAGCTCCGCGAGCCGCGCCCGCAGCTGGTCGGCCTCTGCCCCGGGGCCGCCGCTCCCGGTGTTCGGCGGAGGCTCCCGGTTCATCCGGTACCGCCCTTCGCCTCGTCGTCCACGATCTCGGCGTCGACGACGTCCTCCTCGTCGGGACCCGCCTTGGTTCCCGTGGTGCCGCCGCCGGTGGTGCCGGTACCGCCGCCGTCTGCCTGGGCCTGCGCGTAGAGCGCGGTGCCGATCTTCTGGGCGGCGGTGGTGGCCTTCTCGGTGGCCGACCGGATCGCCGCGGTGTCCTCGCCCTTGAGCGCATCCTTCACCTCGCCCAGGGCCGCCTCGGTCTCGGACCGCGTGTCCTCGGGGATCTTGTCGCGGTTGTCCTTCAGCAGCTTCTCGGTCTGGTAGACGAGACTCTCGGCCTGGTTGCGGGTCTCGGCGGCCTCCTTGCGGCGGCGGTCCTCCTCCGCGTACTGCTCGGCATCGCGCATCATGCGGTCGATGTCCTGCTTCGGCAGCGAGGAGCCGCCGGTGACGGTCATCTTCTGCTCCTTGCCCGTGCCCAGGTCCTTCGCGGTCACGTGCATGATGCCGTTGGCGTCGATGTCGAAGGAGACCTCGATCTGCGGGACACCGCGCGGGGCCGGCGGCAGACCGGTCAGCTCGAACATGCCGAGCTTCTTGTTGTACGCCGCGATCTCGCGCTCGCCCTGGTAGACCTGGATCTGCACGGACGGCTGGTTGTCCTCGGCCGTCGTGAAGACCTCGGACCGCTTGGTCGGGATCGTCGTGTTGCGCTCGATGAGCTTGGTCATGATGCCGCCCTTGGTCTCGATGCCGAGGGACAGCGGGGTCACGTCGAGGAGCAGGACGTCCTTGACCTCACCCTTGAGGACACCGGCCTGGAGCGAGGCGCCGATCGCGACGACCTCGTCCGGATTCACACCCTTGTGCGGGTCCTTCCCGGTCAGCTCCTTGACCAGGGCCGTCACCGCGGGCATCCGGGTCGAACCACCGACCAGGATCACGTGGTCGATGTCCGACACCTTGATCCCGGCGTCCTTGACCGCGTTGTGGAACGGAGCCTTGCAACGCCCCAGCAGATCCGCCGTCAGCTGCTCGAACTGGGCGCGTGTGAGCTTCTCGTCCAGGTGCAGCGGCCCCTCGGCGGAGGCCGTGATGTACGGCAGGTTGATCGTCGTCTCGGTCGACGACGACAGCTCGATCTTCGCCCGCTCGGCCGCCTCGCGCAGACGCTGCAACGCCATCTTGTCCTTGGACAGGTCGACGCCGTACCCGTTCTTGAACTGCTTCACCAGGTGGTCGACGATCCGCTCGTCCCAGTCGTCACCACCGAGGTGGGTGTCACCGTTGGTCGCCTTCACCTCC
The DNA here is from genome assembly GCF_046506645.1 of Streptomyces sp. 5K101. Taxonomy (NCBI): domain Bacteria; kingdom Bacillati; phylum Actinomycetota; class Actinomycetes; order Kitasatosporales; family Streptomycetaceae; genus Streptomyces; species Streptomyces sp. 5K101. The sequence goes on from NZ_JBKFFO010000004.1 coordinate 150,260, forward strand.
ACCAGGCCCTCGCCGATCTCCAGCAGCGACACGTCGAAGGTTCCGCCACCGAGGTCGAAGACGAGGATCGTCTGGTCGTTGCCCTTGTCCAGGCCGTAGGCGAGAGCGGCGGACGTCGGTTCGTTGATGATCCGCAGGACGTTCAGACCCGCTATCTGCCCCGCCTCCTTCGTGGAGGTGCGCTGTGCGTCGTTGAAGTACGCCGGGACGGTGATCACCGCGTCCGTGACGTCCTCGCCGAGATACGCCTCGGCGTCGCGCTTCAGCTTCTGCAGTACGCGGGCCGAGATCTCCTGGGCGGTGTACCGCTTGCCGTCGATCTCCCCGGACTCCGGGAAGCGCCAGCCGCCCTCGCCCATGTGCCGCTTGACGGACCGGGCGGTGCGCTCCACGTTCGTCACGGCCTGCCGCTTGGCGAGCTCCCCGACGAGCACCTCGCCGTTCTTGGCGAACGCCACGACCGACGGGGTGGTCCTCGCACCTTCGGTGTTCGTGACGACCGTCGGCTCGCCGCCTTCCAGGACACAGACCACGGAATTCGTGGTTCCCAGGTCGATGCCCACTGCTCGTGTCATCCCAGCCTCCTCGGATACAGGAACTGCCGGTATGTCCTGCGTAGATCCTGCGGCCGATCAAGTCAAGAGCGGCCTCGACCGCCGGAACGAGTCCCCCGCGGCCCCGGCAGTCGCGCTGTCGGCACGGGGCGGTGTGTGCCCCCGGGAGCACCCTCACGCGGGGCGTGGTGTCATCGAAGTGTGGGTGACACACGCTGACGAGACCAGGAGGAATCATGGCCGGACAGCTGAAGGCCCGGGACATCATGACGAGCGGGGTGCACTGCGTGGGGGCGCACGACTCGCTGCACAACGCCGCGAGGATGATGCGGGATCTGGACGTCGGATGCCTGCCCATCTGCGGTGACAACAACCGGCTCATCGGCCTGGTGACCGACCGCGACATCGTGGTCACGTGCTGCGCGGAGGGGATCGACCCGGCGACCGTTCAGGCCGGTTCGCTGGGCGGGACCCTGCACTGGATCGACGCCGAGGCGGAGGCGTCCGAGGTCCTGGAGGTCATGGAGAGCAACCACATCAAGCGCCTGCCGGTGATCGACGTCGCGGGCGGCCACCGCCTGGTGGGGATGATCACCGAGGCCAACGTCGCGAAGAACCTCAGCGACGAGCAGATCGCGGAGTTCGCCACGCACGTCTACGCGACCACGTAGCGCGCAGGCCCGGGGTCCGGACGCGGGCGTCGCGGGCGGACCCGGGTGGCGTACACCTGGCCGGCAGCCGCGGCACAGGCAGGGGAAGGCACCCCCGCCGGTGCGGCGACTGCCGGCCTTCTCATGCCGCTCCCGGTCCTGGTGGACGGCAGGGCGACGCGAACGTGTGGTGGAGGGACGGGTGTTCGCAGTTGCTTCTCCTCCGTTGCCGTACGTGGTCGGTGAAACGCGATGGCATGAAGCATCGTTGGCATCGTGACCCTGCGCTCCGTCGCGCGTTGTGCGAGAGGGGATCTCCGGGAAAGGTGACCGCCGAGCTGTCTCGGCCGTACCCTGCATCACAACAACCCGCACGCTCACACCCCCCGTACACAGGAGGGCGTCATGTCGACGACACCGAAGACCGACAGCATCGAAACCACAACAGCGCTGCTGGAGGCGGAACTTCCCCGTCTCGAAGAGCATCAGCAGGCGCTCCAGAAGGAACTCGCCGTGGTGTCCGAGCGGCTGGAATCCGTGCGCGGCGCCCTGTCGGCGCTCAATGCGCTGGCCGCCACGAGCGTGCCGCGGCCCCGCACTTCGGAGCCGCCGGCCGCGGCACCGGCGGCCGTGGCCGACGAATCCCCTGCCGTCACCGTGACGGAGGAGCCCGCACCGGAGCCCGTCCAGGAGTCCGTACCGCAGTCCGCACCGGCCCAGGAGACCGCTTCCGCTGCCGAGTCCGCCGGCGTCGGCGGTGACAGCGACACCACCGAAACCACCGACGCCGAGAGCGCTTCTCCCAAGGCCCGTAAGACCACGGGCCGTGCCAAGAGGAAGGCCGCGCCCAAGGCCGCCGCCCCGCAGGCGTCCACGCGCCGCCCGGCGAAGAAGCGCTCCACCGCGAAGGCCACGAAGACCGGCACGAAGGCCACCAAGGCCGCGACGCCCACGAAGGCCGCACCGGACGAGCAGGCCATGAAGGGCAGGCAGACCGCACCGCGCAAGACGGCGGCCCCGGTCGCGCAGGACAGCGGCGGCCTCACCGAGCAGGTCATCGCCATCCTGTCCGGGAAGGCCGGCACACCGCTGCGGGCGCGGGACGTCGCGCAGGCGCTGGGCCGCGACGAGAGCGCGGGTGCCATCAACACCGTGCGCAGCACACTGGACCGCCTGGTCGCCACCTCCCGTGCACACCGCGCCGGCCGCGGTCTCTACCAGGCGCCCACCGGCTGACACTCCCGCCTGCGCGACGGCCGGGCGCCGTTTCGGCCGTCGCGGGCGTGGAGGTGTCACAGGCGGTCAGCCGCCGAACGCGGCGGACGCCGTCCCCTCCCCCGCGTCCGGCACCACCAGCAGGGAACCGCTGAGCGGGTGTGGGCTCCAGAGGCCGGTGCGGGCGGTGGTGATGTACAGGTCGCGGAGGCCGGGGCCGCCGAAGGCGCAGGCGGTGGGGCGGCGCACCGGCAGGTGGAGCGTGCGGTCGAGGTCCCCGTTCGGGTCGTACCTGCGCACCTGCGCGCCGTCCCAGAGCGCGACCCAGACGCATCCGGCGGCGTCGACGGTGAGGCCGTCGGGGTAACCGGCGCCCGGCTCGATGGTGACGAACGGCGCTCGGTCGACGACCTGTTGGCCCGCCATGCGGCAGACGTCAATGCGGCGGGTGGGACTGTCGATGTAGTACATGAGGGAGCCGTCGGGGCTCCAGCCGATGCCGTTGCTCACGGCCACGTCGCCGAAGACCTCGGTGACGGTCCCGTCGGGTGCGACACGCGAGAGGCTGCCTCCGCCTGCCGCCTCGTCGTAGCGCATGGTGCCCGCCCACAGCGCCCCGTCCGGTGCGACGGCCGCGTCGTTTCCGCGCCGGCCCGGCACGGGGTCGTGCACCAGCCACGAGAAGGCCCCGTCCGCGTGGTACAGGCCGATGCCGTCGCGGAGGTTGACCACCAGCCCTCCGCCCGCCCGCGGCTTCGCCGCCCCGACGTGCTGTTCGGTGGCCATGACGGTGTGGCGACCGCTCGCCGGATCGTAGGTGTGCACGCGGGAGTTCAGGATGTCCACCCAGATCAGCCGGGAGGCGGCCGCGTCCCAGGTGGGGCCTTCGCCGAGTGCGGCGCACTCCCGTGTCGCGACGTCGGCGCTCACCGCGTGCCGCGGTGGCCGAGTCGGACGGAGAGGTCACGGGCGCCTTTGGCGGCCAGCTCGGCGAGTTCGGCCTCGCGCTCCTCGTTCCAGCGGATCACGGGGACGGAGATGGACAGGGCGGCGACGACCCGGCCCGCGCTGTCGCGCACGGGGGCGGCCACGCAGCTGACGTCCGGGTTGGACTCGCGGTGCTCGACGGCGATGCCCCGTTCCCGGACGGCGGCGAGTGCCGTGCGCAGCTCATCGGGGTCGGTGAGGCTGGCAGGTGTCATGGCGGCCAGGTCACGGCCGGCGATGCGGGCGTCGAGTTCGTCCGCGGGCAGCGAGGCGAGCAGCATCTTGCCGACGGACGTGCAGTGTGCGGGGAGCCGGCGGCCGGCGGCCGAGACCATGCGGACGGCGTGGGTGGAGTCCACCTTGGCGATGTAGATGACGTCCATGTCCTCGAGTATCGCGACGTGGACGGTCTCGTCGCACGTCTCGGCGACCTCGCGGGCGACCCGTCCGCCCTCCGCCGCAAGGTCGAGCTGCTCGGCGTAACGGCTGCCCAACTGGTAGGCCCGGACGCCGAGGCGGTAGCGGCCGGGCTGCTCGGGCACGGTGACCAGGTAGGAGCGGGCGGCGAGCGTGGTGAGCAGTTCGTGGACGGTGGTGCGCGGCAGCTGCAGCTTTCGGGTGACATCCGGCGCCGAAAGGGTTGCGTCACCCTCCAGGAACAGCTCGAGTATGTCCAAGGCCCGCGTCACCGCGGGGACAAGGCGTCCCATGGCGCCACCCACTCTCTGTTCGACACTCCGACCACTGGCCGGTATGACGAACACAGGCTAGTCACAGCGTTGTTCGCAGGCAATGGTCCGGTGCGAAACACCGGTCGCGCGACCCATTGACACCCCATGGACATGCTGATTACGGTCACGCCACCATTTCGAACGCATGACGAAATCTCGAACAGACCCGAGGGGCAACTGCCGTGCGCATCACGGGAATCAGCACTCACGTCGTCGGGACTCCCTGGCGCAATCTCACCTACGTACTCGTGCACACCGACGAGGGCCTCACCGGAGTCGGCGAGACCCGTATGCTCGGCCACACCGACGCGCTGATCGGATACCTCCGCGAGGCGGAGGCCAACCACATCGCGGGCTCCGACCCGTTCGCGGTGGAGGACCTCGTGCGGCGCATGAAGTACGGCGACTACGGGCGGGCCGGCGAGATCGTCATGTCCGGCATCGCCGTCGTCGAGACGGCCTGCTGGGACATCAAGGGCAAGGCGCTCGGCGTGCCGGTCTGGCAGCTGCTCGGCGGCAAGGTGACCGACCGGGTCAAGGCGTACGCCAACGGCTGGTACACCACGGAGCGGACGCCGGAGGCCTACCACAAGGCGGCGGCCGAGGTCGTCGCCCGCGGCTACCGCGCGCTGAAGATCGACCCGTTCGGGACCGGACACTTCGAACTGGACCACGAGCAGACGCTGTACGCCGTGTCGCTGATCGAGGCGGTGCGCGACGCGATCGGGCCCGACGCCGAGCTGATGCTGGAGATGCACGGGCGGTTCAGTCCCGCCACGGCGGTCCGGCTGGCCCGCGAGATGGCGCCCTTCCGGCCGGCCTGGCTGGAGGAGCCGGTGCCGCCGGAGAACCTGAAGGCACTCGCCAAGGTCGCCGAGAAGGTGGACCTGCCGGTCGCGACGGGTGAGCGCATCCACGACCGGATCGAGTTCCGCGAGCTGTTCGAGTCGCAGGCGGCCGATATCATCCAGCCGGATCTGGGACACATCGGCGGCATCCTGGAGACACGGAAGCTGGCGGCCACCGCAGAGACGCACTACATGCTCGTGGCCCCGCACAACGTCGGCGGCTCGGTGCTCACCGCAGCCTCGCTCCAACTCGCCGCCTGCACTCCGAACTTCAAGGTCCTGGAGCACTTCAACGACTTCGCCGACGCGGAGATCAAGAAGGTGGTCAAGGGCGCACCCCAGGTCGACCCGGAGACCGGGTGCTTCGAGGTGTCGCACGCCCCGGGCCTCGGTGTCGAGCTGGACGTGGCCGCCGCGGCGGAGTTCCCGCAGCAGCGGGCCCGGTTCGACCTGTGGGCCGAGGGATGGGAACAGAGGGCGCCGAAGTGAGCCGCAGTCTGATCGTCGAACGGCCCGGGAAGCACCGCCTGGTGCGCCGTGAGGTGCCAATGCCGGGCCCGGGCGAGGTCCTGGTGCGGGTCGCCGCGGCCGGGATCTGCATGAGCGACCGCGAGGTGTACGACGGTCACCGCGACGCGGGCTTCGTGCGTTACCCGGTCGTCCCGGGGCACGAGTGGGCCGGGACGGTGGAGGCGGTGGGTGCGGGTGTGGATCCCGCGCTCGTCGGCCGCAGGACCGTCGCCGAGGGGTTCCGGGCGTGCGGTGTCTGCGAACGGTGCCGGTGCGGTGAGACGAGCCTGTGCGACGGCGGGTACGCCGAGACCGGGTTCACCGAGCCGGGTGCATTCGCCGACCACGTCGTGCTGCCGGCACGGCTGTTGCATCCGCTGCGTGACGACGCCGATCTGCGGGCCGCCGCCCTGCTGGAGCCGACCGCGGTCGTCGCGGCCGCGGTGCGGGCCGGGCGGCCGCGGCCCGGCGAGCGGATCGCTGTGGTCGGCGCGGGCACCCTCGGTCTGCTCGCCGTGCAGTTGCTCGCCGCTTCGTCACCCGGCGAACTGACCGTGATCGACCCCCGCCCCGCACGCGGCGAGCAGGCGCTGCGGTTCGGTGCGAGCGGTGCGCTGCATCCCGACGAGGCGACGACTGCGCACGGCCGCTTCGACCTGGTGGTGGAGACCGCCGGCGCGCCGCCCACGGCCGCCGCGTCGTGCCTGCTCGCCCGCAGGGGCGGCCGTGTGGTGCTCACCGGGATGTTCACGCCCGGCGCGGCCGGCATCGACCCGGTGCACCTGTCGCTGAGTCAGCTGGAGATCCGCAGCGTCTTCGGCGCGCCGTCGGCGGCATGGTCGGACGCGGTGCGGGCCTTCGGTCTCGGCCTGATCGACCCGGCGGCGCTGATCACGCACGAGTATCCGCTGGAGCGGTTCGACGAGGCCATCGCCCTGGTCGGGGGCGGCGACCCGAAGACCGGAAAAGTGCTCCTGCGCCCTTAGGCCCGGCCCTCGCCCGTGGCCGGGCGCGGGACCGCCCCGTAGCCGGTCCGGCTTCGCGGCCGGACGGGGCGGGGCGAACCGTCCGCCGGCCCGGTCCGCCGCCGACCACCGGGCCCTGTCAGGCCCGCGGACAGACTCGCCACGATCGACCGAAACCGCTCGGCCGTATCGGGCTCACGGACAGCCCGGACCGCCCAATCGACCGTCCGGCCCCGGGCCTTGTCGCCGTGCGGCCTCCGCGGCGGACGGCAGGTACGGCCGCCGGCACCGACGCACTTCCACACCGCCCCCCTCCGCCCTGTCTCCTCCGAACACCGAATGGGAGTCCTGTGACCGTCCCCTCAGCACCCCGCCGTCCCGGCGGCGAAGCCCTCGCCCGCATAGGGCATCCGCTCCCCGCCGTCGACCGGGCCGACGCCTCACCCCACGCGTTCCCCGACGGCGGCGCCTGGCGTACCGAGGTCCCGTCGGTGGAGGGCCCCGAGGCCCTGGCCGTCGTGCTCAAGGAGAGCGTCCGGCTCCACGTGCCCGTCCACCGGATCAGCCAGGGCAGCGGCGTCTGGATGCTCACTGACGACGAGATCACCGAGATGGTGGAGTCCTGCGCCGAACGCGCCATCGAACTCTGCCTGTTCACCGGGCCGCGCGGCACATGGGACATCGGCGCCGGCACCCGTACCGAGTCCGGGGGCGCCGGGCTGCGGGCCCGTGGCCACGACGCGCTCGCCGGGTGCGTCGAGGACGCCCTGCGCGCTGCCGCACTGGGCGTGCGCTGTCTGCTGGTCGCCGACGAGGGCGTGCTGTGGACGCTGCACCGGCTGCGCGCCGCGGGCGAGCTCCCCACCGACACCACGCTCAAGCTGTCGGCCCTCACCGGGCCGGTCAATCCGGCCTCCTACGCCGTCTACGAGCAGCTCGGCGCGGACTCGGTCAACGTGCCGTCCGACCTGACCCTCGACCACCTCACCGAGATCCGCCGGGTCAGCCGCGCCCCGATGGACATGTACGTCGAGGCCCCCGACGACCTCGGTGGCTACATCCGCATGTACGAGGCCGCCGAGCTGATCCGGCGCGGCGCCCCGATCTACCTCAAGTTCGGGCTGAGCCGGTCCCCCGGCATCTACCCGTACGGCGCCCAACTGCGCGAGCACACGCTGGCCACCGCCCGTGAGCGGGTCCGGCGCGGGCGTCTCGTGCTCGACCTGCTGGCCCGGCTCGGCGCGGACGGCGGGATGTCCCCGCTGGGATCGCGCCTGCCGGGCGACCTCCGCCGCTTCCCCGTCCCGGAAGGGGACTGACCCCATGACCGACCGACCCCCCCGTACCCGTACCCCGCTGCGCCCGCGTGTCGCCGCCGCTGCCGCGCTGGCCGCACTGCTCACCGTCTCGCTCACCGCCTGCGGCCAGGAGGCCAGGGGCGGCAGCCGCTACAAGCCCGACGACGGCAAGGGCGGCACGATCGGCCTGGCGATGCCGACCAAGTCGTCGGAGCGCTGGATCGCCGACGGGCAGAACATGGCCGAGCAGTTCCGCAAGGCCGGGTACGAGACCGATCTGCAGTACGGCGACGACAAGGTCGAGAACCAGATCGCCCAGATCGAGAACATGATCACCAAGGGGCGCCGGCTCCTCGTGGTCGCCGCCATCGACGGGTCCGCGCTCACCGAGGTCCTCCAGCGGGCCCACGACGCGGGCATCCCCGTCATCTCGTACGACCGCCTCATCATGGGCACCGCGAACGTCGACTACTACGCGTCGTTCGACAACGAGCGGGTCGGCGAGCTTCAGGCCCGCTACATCGTCGACCGTCTGAAGCTGGGCGAGCCCGACGAGGACGCCGCGGACCAGCACACCATCGAGCTGTTCGCCGGTTCGCCCGACGACAACAACACGAAGTACTTCTGGAACGGCGCGATGAAGGTGCTCCAGCCGTACTTCGACAGCGGTCAGCTCGTCGTCCGCAGCAGGCAGACGCAGCTGAGCCAGGCCACCACGCTCCGCTGGGACGGCGGCACCGCGCAGAAGCGGATGGACGACCTGATCAGCAAGAGCTACGCGGAGGAACGCGTCGACGCCGTCCTGTCGCCCTACGACGGCATATCCATCGGCATCATCTCGGCGCTCAAGAGCGCCGGTTACGGCACGAAGAGCCGGCCGCTGCCGGTGGTCACCGGGCAGGACGCGGAGCTGGCCTCTGTCAAGTCCATCATGCGCGGGGAGCAGACGCAGACCGTCTTCAAGGACACCCGCAAGCTGGCCGCGCAGACCGTACGGATGGGCGATGCGGTACTGAACGGCAGGAAGCCCGAGGTCAACAACACCACCGACTACAACAATGGCAAGAAGACCGTGCCGTCCTACCTGCTGAAGCCGGTCAGCATCGACCGGACCAACACGCAGCTCCTCGTCGACGAGGGCTACTTCACGGCGGGACAGCTCAGGTGACCGGGCCCGTACTGGAGATGCGGAACATCACCAAGACGTTCCCCGGCGTCACCGCGCTCTCCGGTGTAAACCTGTCCGTGCGCGCCGGGGAGATCCACGCGGTCTGCGGCGAGAACGGCGCCGGCAAGTCGACGCTGATGAAGGTCCTCAGCGGCGTCCACGAGCACGGCAGCTACGACGGCGAGATCCGCTTCGAGGGCGAGCCGGTGGCCTTCAAGGACATCCGCGCGAGCGAGCGGCACGGCATCGTGATCATCCATCAGGAGCTGGCGCTCGTCCCGTACCTGTCCATCGCCGAGAACATCTTCCTCGGCAACGAGCAGGCCACCCGCGGCCTGATCGACTGGAACGCCACCCTGCACCGGGCGAGCAAGCTGCTGAAGCGGGTCGGGCTGCGCGAGAAGCCGCAGACGCCGGTCGCCGACATCGGCGTGGGCAAGCAGCAGTTGGTGGAGATCGCCAAGGCGCTGTCGAAGGAGGTGAAGCTGCTCATCCTCGACGAGCCGACGGCCGCGCTCAACGACGAGGACAGCGCGAAGCTGCTCGAGCTGATCCTGGAGCTGCGCGATCAGGGCATCGCCAGCATCATCATCTCCCACAAGCTGGGCGAGATCCGTACGATCGCCGACTCGGTGACGATCCTGCGTGACGGCCGGACGATCGAGACCCTCACCGTGCGCGAGACGCCCGGCTGCGAGCCGCGGTTGTCCGAGGACCGGATCATCCGCGGCATGGTCGGCCGTGACCTCGACCACCGCTTTCCCGACCGCACACCCTACGCGGGGCAGGACGCGGGCGAGGTCGCGCTGGCCGTGGACGGCTGGACCGTCCGGCATCCCGTCGACCACCAGCGCACGGTCGTGCACGACGTGTCGCTCACCGTGCGCCGCGGGGAGATCGTCGGCATCGCGGGCCTGATGGGCGCGGGCCGTACCGAGCTCGCGATGTCCGTCTTCGGCCGCTCCTACGGCCGCTACGCCGGCGGAACCGTTTCGGTGGCCGGGCGGGAGGTGTCGACCAGGACCGTGCCGGACGCGGTCGCGGCCGGCATCGCGTACGTCACCGAGGACCGCAAGCAGTACGGGCTGAACCTCATCGACAGCGTCAACCGCAACATCTCCCTGGCCTCGCTGCCGGGCATGCGGCGCCGAGGTGTCGTCGACGAACACCACGAGCGGTCCGTCGCCGAGCGCTACCGCACGTCGATGAACATCAAGGCACCCACGGTCTTCGAGCAGGTGGGGCGGCTGTCCGGCGGCAACCAGCAGAAGGTCGTTTTGAGCAAGTGGATCCACGCCGATCCCGAGGTGCTGATCCTCGACGAACCGACCCGCGGTATCGACGTCGGCGCCAAGTACGAGATCTACACGGTCATCGACAGGCTCGCGGCGCAGGGCAAGGCGGTCCTGTTCATCTCCTCCGAACTGCCGGAGCTGCTCGGGATGTGCGACCGGATCTACACGATGGCCGAGGGCCGGCTGACCGGTGAGGTCGCCCGCGCGGAGGCCACCCAGGAAGTCCTGATGCGTCACATGACCATGAACAGAAGCTGAGGCCCCCGCCATGACCACCACGACCACTCCCACCGAGGACGCCTCCCCCGCACAGTCGGGCCGGCCGACGGCCGGTGCGATCCTCGTGCACTCGATACGCGCCAACATGCGCCAGTACGGCATGCTCGTCGCGCTCGCCTTCATCGTCGTCCTGTTCCAGATCTGGACCGACGGCACCCTGCTGCTGCCGAACAACGTCTCCAACCTGATCCAGCAGAACGGCTACATCCTCATCCTGGCCATCGGCATGATGATCGTCATCATCTCGGGCCACATCGACCTGTCCGTCGGCTCCCTGGTCGCCTTCGTCGGCGCCATGTCGGCGGTGATGATGGTCAAACACGACATGCCATGGGTCCTGGCCCTGGTGCTGTCGCTGCTGATCGGCGCGGTCGCCGGCGCGTGGCAGGGCTTCTTCATCGCGTACATCGGCATCCCGTCCTTCATCGTGACGCTGGCCGGCATGCTGCTGTTCCGCGGTCTGACGCAGATCGTCCTGGAGGGCCAGTCCCTCGCGCCGTTCCCGGACGGCTTCCAGAACATCGCCAAGGGCTTCATCCCCGAGATGGGTCCGTACACGCAGTACCACAACCCGACCCTGGTCCTCGGGCTCGTCGCGATCGCGTTCCTGCTGCTGCGCGAGTGGCGGGACCGCAAGCGCCAGCTCGCCTACGAACTCGACGTGCTGCCGACGGGACTGTGGGCGGCGAAGTGCGTGGCGATGACGGCCGCCGTGGTGGCCTTCACGCTGACGCTCGCGAGCTTCCACGGTGTGCCCGTCGTCATGCTCATCATGTGCGCGCTGCTCATCGGCCTCGGCTACGTGATGCGCAACGCGGTCGTCGGCCGGCACGTCTACGCGCTCGGCGGCAACAAGGCGGCCGCGAAGCTGTCGGGCGTCAAGGACAAGCGCGTCACGTTCCTCGTCTTCGTCAACATGGGTGTCCTCGCGGCGCTCGCGGGCTGTGTGTACGCCGCGCGCCTCAACGCCGGCACCCCGCAGGCGGGCCTCAACTTCGAACTGGAGGCGATCGCCGCGTCGTTCATCGGCGGCGCCTCGATGAGCGGCGGCGTCGGCACCGTGATGGGCGCGGTCATCGGCGGCCTGGTCCTCGGCGTGCTCAACAACGGCATGTCGCTCGTCGGCATCGGCACGGACTACCAGCAGGTGATCAAGGGTCTCGTGCTGCTCGCCGCGGTCGGGTTCGACGTGTGGAACAAGCGCAAGGTCGGCCGCTAGCTTCTACCCCTCTCAGGAGCTGGGCATGGAAACGAGCAGACGCACCGTACTGACAGCGGCCGCGACCACGGGGCTGGCCGCCGCAGTGGGTGCCCCTGGCACCCACCGCCCGCTACACCCCCACCGACACGACGCTGATTCCCACCGGTGAGCTGGCGAGCGTGGCGGGTACGCCGTTCGACTTCCGCCGCACGAAGACGATCGGCGAGGACATCCGCGACGCGCACCCGCAGCTGGTGACGGCAAAGGGCTTCGACCACAACTGGGTGCTCGACAAGGGCCTGACGCGCACGCCGGAACACTGCGCGACGCTCCGCGACCCCGGCTCGGGGAGGACGATGAGGATCGCCACCACCGAGCCGGGCTTGCAGTTCTACTCCGGCAACTTCCTGGACGGCACCCTCGCCGGCCCCTCCGGCCGCACCTGCCGGCAGAGCGACGGGCTGTGTCTGGAGACCCAGCACTTCCCCGACTCGCCGAACCAGCCGTCGTTCCCGTCGACGGTGCTGCGCCCCGGGGAGGTCTACCGCTCGGCCACGGTGCACAGCTTCTCGGCCCACTGACCGCGCACACAACGTGAGGCCCCCGGGGCGTTTCGCCCCGGGGCCTCACGTTGTGTTGCGTCAGCGGCGGGCGTCGACGACGGGACGCGTTCCGCGCCCGAGGTTCGGGTGGTGGGCGGGACGCTCGCGGCGGGATGGCGACGTACGTCACCGTGACGGGGAGGGCGCACGGGATGCGTCAACCCTTCTGACAAAGACCGTTCTCTGACGCCCTCTCCGGTGACACCCGGTCCCCCACGGCGCCGACGCGCGGCACGAGCAGCACACCGACGACCGGTACGGCGCCCAGGGCCAGCCACGGGAGAGTGCCGCCGAGTTCGAGGAGGGCTCCGGCCGGTGCACCGCCGGCGAGGACGAGCAGTCCGGAGACGGAGGAGAGCGCGCCGGTGAACAGACCGAGGCGGCACGCGTCGACCAGTTCGGGGACGCATGCGCGGGCCGCGGGCACCACCAGCATCTGCCCGAGGGTGAGCAGCACGACGAACGAGACGGCCGGCCAGAGCCCCCGCAGGGGCAGCAGGACGCCCGTCACGGCGAAGGCGGCGGCGATCAGGGCCAGGCCGCAACGGATCATCGCGGTCAGGCCGAGCCGGGCCGACACCCGGCGCTCCAGGGGCACCTGGCCGAAGACGACCATGGCCGAGGAGAGCGCGAAGAGCCAGCCCAGCGTCTGCTGCGAGCCCGTGGCACGGTCCAGTTCGGCGGGCAGGGCGAGGTAGAGCTGGTTGTAGGCGATCAGGTAGGTCGAGTAGGCGAGGGCGAGGCCCAGGAACCGGCGGTTGCGCACGAGGGGGCGGAGAGCGAGGCGTTCGCCTGCGCCCGCCGCCTCGGCGCGGGGCATCAGCCGCCAGTGACCTGCCAGGACCACGGCGAAGACGGCGGCACCGGCCAGGCACGCACCGCGGAAGCCCTCTCCCAGCAGGAGCGTGCCGACGAGGGGGCCGATGAGGGCTCCCGCCTGGCCGCCGGCCGAGAACGTGGCGAGCACGCGCGTGCGCACGGGGCCGCCCGCCTGTTCCATCCGTACGGCCTCCCGCGCGATCTCGCTCTCCACCGCGGGCGAGAAGAGTGCCGCGGCGAAGCCGACCAGCACCACGGCGGTGGTCACCGACCACGCCGACTCGGCCAGGCCCAGCCACACGAATCCCGCCACCCGCAGCGCGCATCCCGTAAGGACGACGGGCCGGGGTCCGTAACGGTCGGTCAGTGAGCCGCCGACCACGAACATGCCCTGCTGGCTGAAGGTGCGCAGCCCCAGGATCAGCCCGACCAGGGCACCGCCGAGGCCGAGCGTGCCTCCCAGATGGTCGGCGAGGTACGGCAGTACGGCGAAGAAGCCTGCGTTGAAGGCGAACTGACTGGCGACGAGCAGGCGCGCGAGCGGGGTCATGACGTGAGCTTTCCGTCCCACATGGTCAGGACGCGGTCGCAGAAGTGCCGTACGACCGGCATGTCGTGGCAGATGAAGAGGTAGCCGAGGCCCAGCTGCTCCTGCAGGTCGAGCAGGAGGTTGACGATCCCGGCGCGCAGGGAGGGATCGAGGGCGGAGACGGGCTCGTCGAGGACGAGCAGGTCCGGTTCGCTCGCCAGCGCGCGGGCGATCCCGGCGCGCTGGCACTGGCCGCCGGAGAGCTCGTGCGGGAGCCGGTCGCCATGGGAGGTGTCGAGGCCGACCATGCCGAGGAGTTCCTCGACACGGCCGGGTCCGGTGGCCCGGGACCAGCGGCCCTGGACGCGCAGGGGTTCGGCGATCTGGTCGCGGATGCGCCTGCGCGGGCTGAGTGTGCCGTAGGGGTCCTGGAACACGGGCTGGACGCGGGGCCGGACCCGTCGCAGCTCCTTCTCGCCGAGCGCGGTCAGGTCGGTGCCCGCGAACCGGACCCGCCCGCCGTCCGGGCGGCGCAGTTGCAGGACGGCCGCGGCGGTCGAGGACTTGCCGCAGCCGGAGGGGCCGATCAGCCCGACGGTCTCGCCCGCGTCGACCGAGAACGACACGCCGTCGACGGCGGTCGTCGCTCCGTACCGGACGACCAGGTCGCTGACCTCCAGCAGGGGCGGCTGCGTGCTCATACGGGCTCCAGGACGTCGAGATGGCAGGCGACCTCACGCCCGTCCAGTGACCGCGGCGCGGGAAGTTCGGTGCCGCAGCGGGCCGTCGCGTGTGCGCAGCGCGGTGCGAAGGCGCAGCCGGGCGGGACGGCGCCGGGCGACGGCGGCCGGCCGGGCAGCGCGGGCAGGCGGGACTTGCGCGGAGCGTCGTCCGACGGGACGGAGGCGAGGAGCGCGGCGGTGTACGGGGACCCGGGCCGGGTCAGGATCCGGTCGGTGGGGCCGTACTCGACGAGCCGCCCCGCGTACATGACGGCCGTCCGGTCGGCGTGCTCGCGCACGGCGTCGAGGTCGTGGGTGACCAGGACGAGTGAGGCGCCGGTGGCCTCGCGCCGTTCGGCCAGCGCCGCGAGAATCTGGGCGCGCATCTCGGGGTCGAGCGCGGTGGTCGGCTCGTCGGCGACGATGAGGGCGGGCTCGTTGACCGTGGCCATGGCGATGACGGCGCGCTGCCGCATCCCGCCGGAGAACTCGTGCGGAAACGCGTCCAGGCGGTCGCCCGGGATGCCGACCTGCGCCAGGGCCTCCTCGGCCCTGGCGCGCGCCTCCCGCCGCGAGAGCCCCCGCACGGAGCGTACGGCCAGGGTGAGTTGGGTGCCGACGCGGTGCACGGGCGACAGGGCCGACAGGGCGTCCTGCGGCACGAACGCGACGCTCCGCCCCCAGTCGGCCGGGGTGACGGGCTCGCCCCGGAGCAGCACGCCGCCGGTGACGGACGCGTCCTCGGGAGCCATGCCGAGCACGGACCGGGCGGTCAGCGACTTGCCGGCCCCGGACTCGCCGACGAGAGCGAGGACTTCTCCGGGCCGTACGTCGAACGAGACGCCGCGGACGACCTCGACGCCGCCGAAGGCGACGCGCAGATCACGTACCGAGAGGAGGAGGTCAGACGGCAACGGAAGTCGTCCTCTCTCGCAGGAGCGGCCACCCGGCGTGCCGGGGGCCGGTGTACGCGGACAAGGTGACGGCGAGCGCGGCGAGGAGGGCCAGGGCCACGGCGGGGGCGAGGGCCGCGACCGGAGCGCGTTCCACGTAGTCGGCGGACTCGTCGAGGAGCAGCCCCCACTCGGGGGACGGCGGCTGGGCGCCGAGCCCGAGGAAGCCGAGCGACGCCAGGGCGAGCGCGATGCCGGGCAGGCGCAGCACGGCGTGCCGGGCGACCGGGGCGGCCACCGAGGGCAGGACGTGCCGGGTCAGGATCCAGGCCGGGCTCGCGCCGATCGCCTGTTGGGCGAGGAGGAACTGCGAGGCCCGCACCTCCTGGACCAGCACCGCCGCGTGGGATGCGAGCGCCGGCCAGGACACGAGGGTGACGGCGAGTGCGGCCCCGTCGGCGCGGGGGCCGACGACAGCGGCGACGAGCACGCCGACGATCACGGGAGGCAGGGCGTTGGCGATGTCGGCCGCTCCAGTGGCGACGTTGGGGAGGAAGCCGAGGGCGAGGGCGGTCACGAGGCCGATGAGGCAGACGGCTGCCGCCATGCCGACCGTGGCCGCCGCGCCGTGCCCGAGCCGGGCCAGGACGTCGCGGCCGAGCGCGTCCGCGCCGAGCGGGTGTTCGCCGGACGGCGCGGCGAGCCGGGCGGCCGTGTCGACCGCGTACGGATCGCGCAGCAGACCCCAGCCGATCACGCCGACCAGTACGGCGCCGAGCACCGCCGGGACCGGCGCGGGCACCCGCACGGGGCGGGGCGCGGGCAGCGTCAGGCCCGCGTCCCGAAGGGCGGGACCGAGCAGCCTCCCGCGCAGCACCGCCGCGCCGGCGCCCGCCAGCAGCCCGAGGACCACCAGGGCGAGCACCGATCCCTGGAGCAAGGGTAGGTCCTGGGACTTGACCGCGCCGAGGGAGGTGCGGCCGAGCCCCGGGATCGCGAAGACGGTCTCCACGGCGACCGCCCCGCCGGTCAGACCGACCGCGACCATCCCGAACTGCCCGGCCAGGGGCGGAAGGACGCGCCGCAGGGCGGCTGCGGCGACGCGTGCGCGGCCGACGCCGGCACCGCGCCACAGGTGCGCCCAGCGCTCGTCGAGGACGGCGGGCAGCGCTTCGGCGACCAGGCGGCCGAGCAGCCCGCCCGCGGGGAGACCGAGGGCGAGCGCGGGCAGGACGAGGTGCGCCGGACCGGCCCACCCGGAAGTCGGCAGCCAGCCGAGGCCCACGCCCACGACGAGCAACAGCACGATGGACAGCAGGAATTCGGGCACGGCCGTGAGGACGGCGGCGCATGCGCCGGACGTCCCCCGCCCCCGTATCAGCACCGGCGCAACGAGGGCAGCCGCGACCAGGAGCGCGACGGCCAGGGCCGCGCCCATCAGCGTCAGTGAGACCTGCAGGCCGGCGAGGACCGAGGGCAGCACTGCGGCGCCCGAGACCCAGGAGACGCCGAGGTCGCCGTGGAGCACGCCGGCCGCCCACTGGCCGAGCAGGCCGAGCGGCCCCGCGTCGAGGCCGAGGTCGGCGCGGATGGCGGCCAGCGCCTCGGGGGTCGGCTCCTGTTCGGCGGATCGCGCGCGCAGCAGGCTCAGGGCCGGGTCCTTGCCGGAGAGCCAGGGCAGCAGTCCGACGACGGCGAGCACGCCGGCCAGGCACACCGACCGGCAGAGTGCGGCCTTCACCCGACGTACGTGTCGATGGTGACGAGTTCGCGCTCGCGCGGGTCGTGCGCGACGCCGGTCACACCGGCGGCGTCGCCCTGGACGACCCGTTCGTGCAGCATCGGGACGGCCGCGTCGGTGGCGAGCACGGCCGCCTCGGCGCCCATGATCGCCGTGCGGCGCGCGTCGCCGACGGCGGTTCGGGACGCCTCGGTGAGGGCCTTGTCGACGGCCGGGTCGGCGAGTTGCGGGATGTTGAAGGAACCCTCGCTCGCGAAGTCGCTGAAGAGGTACGCCGCCGCGTCGCCGGAGTCGAGGACGGTGGCGCGGGACAGGATGAACGCGTCGAACTCGCCCGCGAGCGCGTCCGCTTCGATGTTGGCGTACTCGCGCACGTCGAGCTTCACCCTGAAACCGGCGGCCTGGAGCTGCTGTTGGAGGATCTGGGCGACCTCGGGCAGTTCGGCGCGGTCCGTAAAGGTGCCGATCGTGATCTCGGTGCCGTCGGGATCGCCCGCCGTGCCGTGCCGGACGTCCCGGCGCAGTTTCGCGGCCCAGGGCAGGGCCGGCCCCAGCAGGCCCTCGGCGACGTCGGCCCGGCCCTCGTAGACACTGCGGACGAGCTCCTCGGCGTCGATCGCCTCGCGCGCCGCCGCCCGGAGCCCGGGGTCCCGGAACGGACCCGAACGCGTGTTGAGGTAGAGGGTGTTGGTGCGCGGCATCGGCACCTCGGTGATCAGCTTCTCGTCGAGCAGCCGAGCCTGGGAGACCGGCACCGCCTCGACGATGTCGGCCTCGCCGCTGCGCAGCGCCGCCGCGCGCGCGGTGCCGTCGGGGACGAACGTCACGTCGATGCCGGCGGCCCTGGCCTTGCCGCCCCAGTAGCCGTCGTAGCGGTCGAGCTTCGCCGACGCGGCGCCGTTCACCTCCACGAGTTCGAACGGGCCGGTGCCGGCACCCACGGGATCGACCGTCCTGCCCCGGTACGCCTTGGCGGCGAGGATCGACAACTGCGGTGAGCTGAGCCGCTGGGGGACGAGCGGGTCGGCCGCCGCGGTGGTGACGGCGACGGTACGGGGGCCGAGTGCCTGCACGGAGAGGTCGACGCCGTCGAGTATGCGCGGCTTGGGCGAGGCGCTCGCGGCGGCCCGCAGCGACGTGACGACGGACTGGGCCGTCAGGCCGGTCCCGTCGTGGAAGGTCACCCCCTCGCGCACGGTGAACGTCCAGGTCCTGCCGGACTGCTTCCAGCCGGTCGCCAGCGCGGGCTCGGCGTTGCCGTCCCGGTCGAGTTCGACGAGTGTCTCGGCGGTGGACCAGCGCGACAGCTTGAAGGCGTCGTCGGACAGCGGCGAGAGCCCGGAGCGGGGCGGCTGCATCATCGCGACGCGTACCCGGCCGTTCCCGCTGTCACCGGAGGCCGCGCCCGGGGCCCCGCTGCCGGCGAAGCAGCCGGTGAGCAGGACGGAGCAGGCTCCCAACGCGGCCGGGAGCACAAACCCCCGGCGGCGCATGTGTGAACGTTCAAACGATTGCAAGGTAGACCCCTGAAGGCGCGACGGAGGGAGGGCCCGACCCTAACACGATGACAATCGTTTTCGTTAAGGACCGACGGTCACCCGACGGGGGACTGCCCCCGGACGCCGGGTGAGGCCTCGGGGGCGCAACGGGCCAGGGTCGCGGCAGTCCGCGCCCTGGCCCGAGCGGGCAAGCGGGATCACAAGGTCGTGACGATCACAACGTCGACAGGGCGTCGCCCCTCCCGCCCCCACGCGATGCCTGTGCCCAGCCGGGCGGGTTCGACGAACCCGGTCCGGCTGGGCGTCAGCCCATTGATGCGCCGTCAACTCCTAGCCATCAGTGGCGGTCACCGCCGTTGTCGTGGCCGTTGTCGTGGCCGTTGTCGTCGCCGCCGCGGCCGTTGTCGTGGCCGTTGTCGTCGTCGTCATGGCCGTTGTCGTGGCCGTTGTCGTCGTCGTCATGGCCGTTGTCGTCGTAGGCGTGGTGGCTCCCGTTGCCTCCGCGGCCGTCGTCGTCCTTGTCGTGGTGGTTCCCATTGCCTCCGCGGCCGTCGTCGTCATCGCACTTGTCGTCGTGACGGTCCCAGTAGTCGTGGTCGCAGTCCTCGTACGAGGAGTGCGAGTGCGACGAACCGGTGGCACTGGCAACACCGGCTCCGCCGAAGGCGAGAGCCAAAGCTGCGAACAGCGCGGCGAAGAGCTGGAGAATCCTGGTCGTCTTTGCCCGCATGGTGTGATCCTTCCCGGGGGCGTAGACGGGGCCGATGGCCCGCAGAGGCGAAGCAGCACAACAGGTGCAGCAGACATGATGCGTTCGCGATGTGGGACCCGGCGCATCGGCCTCTGGTGACGATGCAACGCCACCACCGACTCACGCGCTCGACGCGCGCGTCGGGCAACCCTGCCGCAGGGCATCCGCCCCTCGGAATCGTTCAATCGTTTCCCAAATTAGACATGCCGCCTGATAAAGTCAAACGGGACAAATTGCCTTGTAGGTGCGCGGATTGTGGGTGCGCGACTGGGCCGGCGTCGACGCTGCTGGTCGCAGCCGGTGGACACACGGAGCACGGCCGCGAGGATGCGCTCAGTAACGAACGTAATTCAGCCGGAATCGCCCCCGGCGGACCGCCCGGGCCGTCAGGCGGGCCCACCGCGCGCACAACACAGAGCGGACAGCACGGTCGCCGCGTCAAGGGGATTGGGGCGACTGACAGCCCGTGAGTCGACACAGGTACGAGCGGTCTCACGGCAGGTCATCGGCCGATGCGGCGCCCTGGTGCCCGTGATCGGCGAGGCCCGAGGCGGCGCGGGCGTCTGCCGGCCGGTGCCGGGCCGGTACGGACACAACGCGCCGGGCTCAGCGGCCCACCGCGTACCCCTGCATCCCCCTCGGGTTGGCTGCCGCCGACAGGATGCCGGTCTCCGGGTCGCGGGACACCGCGCACAGGCGACCCTCTGACCACGGATCGCCGGTCGAGACGTCATGCCCGCGGCGCCGCAGCTCCGTGATCACCTCCGGTCCGATGCGGGACTCGACGGTGACACCGCCCGGTCGCATCTGCCGCGGGTAGAAGGAGCCGGGGAAGCTGTCGTTGTGCCAGTTGGGCGCGTCGATCGCGCCCTGGAGGTCGAGTCCGCCGCGTACCGGGTCGCGCAGCGCGACCGCGAGGAAGAAGTGCAGTTGCCACTGGTCCTGCTGGTCGCCGCCGGGGGTGCCGAAGGCCATGACGGGGACGCCGCCGCGCAGCGCGAGCGAGGGGGTGAGGGTGGTGCGGGGGCGTCGGCCGGGGGTGAGGGAGTTGGGCAGGCCGGGGTCGAGCCAGGTCATCTGCAGCCGCGTGCCGAGCGGGAAGCCGAGGGACGGCACGACGGGGTTGGACTGGAGCCAGCCGCCGCTGGGGGTGGCGGCGACCATGTTGCCCCACCGGTCCACGACGTCGAGGTGGCAGGTGTCGCCGCTCGTCGCGCCGTTCCCTGCGACGGTCGGCTCGCCCGCGCCCACGGCGTGAGCGCCCCCGGCGTCGGGGCCCGGCGCACCCGCCGCGACGGCGAGCGCGTGGCGGCTCAGCCGGGGCGTGCGCCCGTCGGGCCTGCCGGGGCGCAGCTCGTACGACGCCCTCTCGCCGATCAGCGCGCGGCGCCCGGTATTATACGCGTCGGACAACAGGGTCTTGACGGGCACCGTTCCGGGGCCGTCGGCGTCGCCGTACCAGGCTTCGCGGTCGGCCATGGCAAGCTTGGTGCCCTCGACGAGCGTGTGGACGTAGTCGGCGCTGCCGTATGCGGGGAGCCGGCCGGGGAGCAGGGCCAGCTGTTGCAGGAGGGCCGGGCCCTGGGACCAGCCGCCGGCCTTGCAGACCGTCCACCCGTTCCAGTCGTAGGTGACCGGATCCTCGTAGGCGGCGCGGTGGGCGGCGAGGTCGTCGCCGGTGAGTGTGCCGGCGTGACGGGTGCCGGAGGTGTCGAGGGTGGGGCGGGCGGCAGCTTCGGCGAGTGCCTCGGCGACGAACCCTTCCCGCCAGATCCGCCTGGCGGCGTCGATCTGCGTCTCGCGCCCGCTCCCGGCGGCCTGGGCCTCGGCGAGCAGCCGGCGCCACGTGGCGGCGAGCGCCGGGTTCCTGAGGAGCCGGCCGGGGGCCGGGGGCCGCCCACCCGGCAGGTAGACCTCGGCGGAAGAGGTCCACTCCGTCGCGAACAGCTCGCGCACGGTCTCCACCGTCTGCCCGACGCGCTCGACGGGCGGGTGACCCGCCTCGGCGTAACCGATGGCGTACGACAGCACCGAGGCGAGGGGCTTGGTGCCGTGGTCGCGCAGCAGCAGCATCCACGCGTCGAACGCGCCGGGGACGGCGGCGGCGAGCGGCCCCGTCCCCGGCACGAGGTCCAGGCCGAGTGCGGTGTAGTGGCCGATGGTGGCTGCGGCGGGGGCCGGGCCCTGGCCGCACAGGACGCGTACCGGGCCGCCTGCGGGCGCGAGGATGATCGGGACCTCGCCGGCGGGGCCGTTGAGGTGGGGTTCGACGACGTGCAGCACGAATCCGGCGGCGACGGCCGCGTCGTAGGCGTTGCCGCCGTCCTCCAGCACGGCCATGGCCGACTGCGAGGCCAGCCAGTGGGTGGACGACACCATGCCGAAGGTGCCCTGGAGGGTGGGGCGGGTGGTGAACACGCGCGGCGGCTCCTTGTTCGTGGTGTGGGCAGTGGCGGTGGAGCCGGGGCCGAGGGGCCGGCGGGCGTGGTCCCTGCCCGGCGGTGTCCGTCACCCGCTCCGGTCAGGCGACGGTTTCCCCGCGGAGCTGCCCGCACAGTACCCGGCAGGCCGACAGCACATGCTCCTCCGCGGCCTGTTGCAAGGCCACGACGTCCCGGTCCCTGATCAGACGCACCAGCTCGCGATGCTCGTCGACGACCACCGCGCGGTAGTGGTCGTACCCGAGCCGCACGCGGGTCAGCTGGAACAGTTGCACCTGCGAGCGCACCGCCGCCCAGCCGTCGTACGCCTGCGCGCGGCCGGCACCGCGTTCGTCATCGAGCCCTATGTGCGCTTCGCGGGCGAGCCCGGTGAGCAGTGGACGATGTTCCTCCGCGACCCGGCGGGCAACGCCCTGGAGTTCAAGGCGTTCCAGGAGGAGTCGCAGGTGTTCGCGAAGTGAACCGGGGTGTGCTGGTGACCGGCGCGTCGCGGGGCATCGGTCGCGCCGTGGCCGCGGCGTTCGCCCGGCAGGGAGACCGGGTAGCGGTGCACTGCTCCACCCGCCGGTCCGACGCGGAGGAGACGCTCGCCGGTCTGGCCGGAGACGGCCACACCGTGGTCCAGGGTGACTCACCGATCCGGCACGCGTCGAAGCCCTGGTCGCCGAGGCCGACGCGGCGCTCGGCGGCGTGGAGGTCCTGGTGAACAACGCCGCGGTGATGATCCGTCACCCGCTGCCCAGCACCTCGTACACGGACTGGCAGGAGGCGTGACAGCGCACCGCCGCCGTGAACCTGTTCGGTGCCGTCAACGTCAGTTACTGCGCTGCCCGGCGCATGATCGACGACGGCCGGGGCGGGCGCATCGTGAACATCGGCTCACGCGGCGCGTTCCGGGGCGAGCCCGACCATCCGGCGTACGGCGCCACCAAGGCGGCACTGCACGCGTTCGGTCTGTCGCTGGCCGTCTTGCTCGCGCCGCACGGGATCGCGGTGGCGTCGGTGGCGCCCGGATTCGTCGCCACCGAGCGGGTCGCCGGCCGGCTGAGCGGCGCGGAGGGCGAGCAGATCCGGTCGCAGAGCCCCTTCGGCCGCGTCGCCGCCACGGAGGAGATCGCCTCCGCCGTGCTCTACCTCGCCTCGCCCGAGGCCACCTGGTGTTCGGGCACGGTGCTGGACGTCAACGGAGCCTCGTACCTGCGCACGTGAGCGGACAAGGCGGTGGGGGCCGGCGTTGATGCGAACGCCGGCCCCCATCGGCCCTTGTACGGGCGGGCTTCCCGAGAAAAAGTCGCA
Source organism: Streptomyces sp. 5K101 (assembly GCF_046506645.1). NCBI lineage: Bacteria > Bacillati > Actinomycetota > Actinomycetes > Kitasatosporales > Streptomycetaceae > Streptomyces > Streptomyces sp. 5K101. Next base: position 173,254 of record NZ_JBKFFO010000004.1, read on the forward strand.
CACCCTTCGCCGGGCATGTTCCTTTTCTCCACACACCCGCACCAGCCCGTGAATGAACCGGGAATTCGGTCAGAGGCGGCGGACCCGCGAGGAGATGCCGTGACCGACCAACAGATAGACGACAGCGGGCAGTCCGTAATTGAGGAGAACGCGGAGACCGTCCGTGTCCATCGTGAAAATGTCCTGTGACCACCACGCCAGCCAGTCGGCCGTCCCCTCGACGAACTCGACGAAGACGTTCGACCGGTTGGCCTCGAGCAGGTAGAGCAGGATCCACAGGCCCAGGAACGCCGCGGCGATGTCGGCGATCGTGTGGATGACCAGGGCGGCCCGGCTTGCACCGGACCCGTCCCCGCCACGGGGACGGCGCGGCCGGGCCCCCTGGTCCACGTCGTATTGCCTCTGGTCCGGCAGGGGTTCGGTGTTACTCACTGGAGTCCCAATCTGACGCGTACACCGCCTCGACGGCACGGAAGTGCGGTCACCGCGCAGAGGGAATTCCCGCAGGAGGCGAAATCCCGGCTGTGACCGCATACGGGTCGCTCGTCGCGACCCTGCCCGGAACTGCGCCGCACACGTGGGAAGCGTTACACGAAGTGCGCGCGGGTCCGATATCGACGGACTTCGCATCGACGGACTCCGCGAATTCGCGTCACGCGTTCGCGCCCAGGTCGACCGTGATCCCCGCGCCCGAGATTCCGCGGCCGCTCGGGCCCGCGAGGTGGGCGACCGTCGCGACCACCTCACCGAACCGCCGAGCTCGCGATGGCCGCCTGGGACCTGGTGACCGGGGCCGGCTGACGCCGGGCACCGCAGTTCCCCGGGCGCCCCGTCCTCTCGCACTCCTGCGACGCGGGCAGCACCAGCGAGGTCACGGCCGACGGTCGATCTTTGCAGAAGCATCACACATCATGCGCAGTGCCTGCCGACAACGGCGTTAGCGTTGCTGGCCGACCGAACTCCTGCGCGACAGCGCACAAGGTGCCGATGTCTGGGGCGGCTCCGGCAGCACAGAAAGATTGCAGATGGACTACTGCTCGTCATGTCGTCGGCACCTCAACGGAGCTCTCGTGTGCCCGGGTTGCGGCGCGTACGCCCGGGACATCGCCCCGCCCGCCCTCCGCGCCGAGCGGGCGACGACGGCCGCGGCGGGGTGGGAACCGTTCCGCGCGGAGCGGTCGCCCGCCTCCGCATCGCCGTCCGGCCCCGCTGCCGAGGAGGGTGCCGGCGCACCGGCCGCGGCCGGGACGGCCATGGCGGGCGACGGTTCCGTCGTCTCCGGCGCACCGGGCCGTGCGGCCCGGCGGCGGCAGCTCGCCCGCTGGAAGAAGAACCGGCGCCGTGCCGTGGCCGGGACGGCCATCGCCCTCGTCGGCGGCGGCCTGACCATCGCGGCACTGCCGTCCGGGCCCTCCAAGGGCAGGACGAACGCGGCGTCGGCGCCTGAGACCGTCAGCCCCCACGGGGCCCGGATGAGCGAGCCCGTCTCGCCGTCCGCGGAGCCGGCCGAGCGGGCCACGCGCAAGCCGGACGCCCCTGCCTCCCCGACCGCCGTCCCGCGGCAGCGGACCGCGACGATCACCGTGGCCCGCCCCACGGCCACGCCTCCCGCGCAGCGCCCGGTCTCCGAAGCGGCCGCACGGCCGGAGGCGCAGCGCTCACAGACGCCGGCCCCCCGGCCCACCGTCGACGACTCCGCCGCGCAGCAGCCGAGCACCTCGGGCACCACGGGCGCCGCGGGCGGTTCGGACACCTCCGGCGAGGACCTTCCGCAGGCGACGCCGTCGCAAACGGCGACCACGTCCCCCGGCGAGGTGTGCCTGCTCGTCCTCTGCCTCGGCTGACGCCAACCCCCGGATGTGCGGGTGCAGAGCCGCAAACGACACGGCGCACACGGGCATCCGGGCCTGCGGATCCGCCCCGCCCCCACAGCGCGGGAGGCCGTCTCGTCCGACGTGGGAGGCCGTTTCGTCCCGGGCACAAGGGGCACACGCCCTGCATCCCACCGGAGGTGAACCATGCCAGGACGCGAAGAGCTCCCTTCGACGCTGGAGCGCTCCCCCAAGGACGCACAGCGCACGTGGATCAAGGCCCACGACTCCGCTGTGGAGCAGTACGGGGAAGGCGAGCGGGCCCACCGGGTCGCCTTCAGCGCGCTCAAGCACAAGTACGAGAAGGTCGCCGACCACTGGGAGCGGAAGGAACACGGCCGCAAGGGGCCCTCGGACCCGCGGGCGCAGACGCCGCGGCAGCAGCCCGCCCGTACCGGTGAGGGCGTCGACGAGAAGGCCACCAAGCAGCACCTGTACGACCTGGCCCAGCGTCTGGACATCGCGGGTCGTTCCCGTATGAGCAGGTCCGAGCTGCTGGAGGCCATTCGCAAGGAGAACCGTTCGAGGACTCGCGACGCGCGTTCGCGGTGAGATTCGGGAGCCGCCGTCCCGCGTCCCGTCACAACCGGCCGCCGCACCGCGTCCCCTCACACCGTGGGGCGGTCAGGGCCAGGAGGGCTCCTTGCGCGGGACGACGACCAGTTCGGAGACCGCGCTGCCGGGCGGCACCGAGAGGGCGTACAGCAGGGTGTCGGCCACGATGTCGGGGCTCTGCAGCATCGAGACGTCGGCGTCCGGGAACCGCTCCAGGATGAACGGCGTCTCCATGCCGCCGGCGATGATCCCCGTGACGCCGATGCCCTGGCAGTCCCGCTGTGCCTCCTTGAAGAGGGTGTGCGTGAAGGCGCGCAGGCCCGACTTGCCCGCCGAGTACGGTCCGGCCTCGGTCCAGGTGCGATTCGCCGCTGTGGAGAGGATGTTGACGATGTGCCCGCCGCCGCGCGCGACCATGCGGCGGTAGGTCTCCAGGCACAGGTACATCGGGCCCAGCAGATTGGTGGTGACGACCCGCGTCACCTCGTCCGCCGTCAGGTGCTCGATCGGCTTGGACACGTCGACGGCGGCGTTGTTGACCAGGATGTCCACCGCCTGCCCTTCGGCGTCCAGGTCGCGGAAGACGTCCGCGACCATCGCGGAGTCACAGACGTCCAGCTCCACGAACCGTGCGTCGTGACCGGCCCGGGCCAGGTCCTCGCACAGCTCCCGCGCGGTCTCCTTCCGTACGTCCGCGACGAGGACCGAGGCGCCCGCCCCGGCCAGCCTGCGCGAGATGGCGGCTCCCAGTCCCCGGGCGCCCCCGGTCACCAGTGCCTGCTTGCCTCGAAGATCGATTTGCACCGCGCTGCCCATGTCCCTGCCTCTCCTTGACTGCACCGTTCCGCGGGCCACCCACCGTGAGCGCCGGGAATCCGCTCCGTCTCTCACTGTGACTCCGGCGGGTGCCCACGGCACGCCGTGCTAGGCCACCTCCGGGCCTTCGAAGTGGCCGCCGTCACGCCCACCGACCCCGCGAAGGGCGGCCCCGTGCCCCTGTGAGCAAGCACACGAGAAGTACGAGTCCCCAAGCGGCACAAGGGTTCTGGGGACGGGGTGCGGTCATCGCGCCGCCGTGCTGCGGCTCTTGTCCGTTCCGGTCTGCCACGATGGTCGACGCCGTCGCCCGGAGCGCTCCGTCCCCGGGCGTCACGGCACCAGACAGATCCGGTGGATCAGCCGCGCAGCGCAGTGGCCGTCCGACGTCCGCCGTATGCCGCACCTGCCTCCGGGCTCGTCTTTCGAGTACTTCACTGTGTCTTCTTCCACCGCCGTCCGATCCGGCACGTCCGCGTCCGCCCCCGACCGCTCGCCCTGGCGTTCCCTCAGGTACCGCAGCATGCGCTGGTGGTCCGTCGCGAACTTCGTCTCCAACGCCGGGACGTGGATGCAGCTGACCGTGCAGAATCTGCTGGTCCTGCAGATCACGGGGTCCGCGGCGGCGACGGGTCTGTCCATGTCGGTGCAGGCGGCGCCGGGTCTGCTGATGAGCGTCGCGGGCGGTGCCGCCGTCGACCGCTGGCCCCGCAAGCTGACCGCGGCCGCCAGCCAGGCGCTGCTCGGTGCTGTGGCGTTCCTCACGGCGTTCCTGGTGGCCGTCGACCAGCTCAACCTCGGGATCCTGATGGCGCTGGCCGCCGTCACCGGTGTGATCGCCACGGTCGACGGACCGGCGTGCGCGCTGCTCGGCAACGACCTGGTCCGCACCGAGGACGTGCCCTCCGCCATCGGCGTGGGCTCCTTGGTGCACAACGCCGGACGGCTCGCGGGTGCAGCGCTCGCGGGTGCGACGGTCGGATTCCTGGGCACCGGCGCGGCCTACGCGGCGAACGGGCTCTCGTTCGTGTTCGTCGCCTGCGTCATCCCCTTCCTCCGTCCCGTGCACAAGACGGTCGCGCAGCCGCGGGCAGAGCGCGCGGTGGTGCCCGCGCAGCGGCGCGCGGAGGTGGCCGCGACGCCCCAGGACGACATGACGGTACGTCAGGGACTCGCGTTCTTCATGCGCCGCCCGCGCCTGGTCGCGCTCGCGGGCATCACCGGCATCAGTGCCGTGTTCGGGCGCAACTACGGCCTCACCCTGGCAGTGCTCGTGACGGGTCCGCTCGCCGGCGGCGCGGGGGCGTTCGGCACGGTGTCCACCGTTCTGGCGGTGGGCGGCATCGTCGGTGCCGTGCTCGGCGCGCGGCTGCGCAAGCCCTCCGTACGGCTGGTCGGCACGCTGGCCGCCGCGGGCGCGCTGCTCCAGGTGGTGGCGGGACTGTCGCCGTCGCTGGCCGTGCTGCTGGTCCTCGTGCTGCCCATGGCCGTGGTCGAATCCGTGTCGGACACCGCCGGGACGACCGTGCTCCAGACGGACCCGCCCGCGCATCTGCGCGGCCGTGTCCTCGGTGTGTGGGGCAGCATCCGCACCCTGTGGGGACTGGCCGGGCCGCCGGCGCTCGGCCTGCTCATGGAGCTCGCCGGGGCGCGGGGCGCCCTCGTCACCGGTGGACTGCTCATCGCGGGCGCGATCGGCGCGGGCTTCCTCCTGCACCGTCGCCGTACGGCCCCGCCGGTGATCCTGCGCACGGAGGAGACGCCCGCGGCCGAGCAGCGCCCGGCCCTGATCACCGCAGCCTGACCAGCACGCCCTGAGCACCGCCGGTGCGGGGTGACTCACGCCTGTGCCACCGGCGTCCTGCCCGAGCCGGCCGCCGGGCGGGGCGGTCGCGGCCGGTGTGCGCGGCTCACGCCTGTGCCACCGGCGTCCTGCCCGGGCCCGCCGCCGACTCCCCCGCACGAGCCGGCTCCGGCTCGGGCAGTGCGCGGACCGCGTCGACGACCTCGTCGACAACGATCCTCAGCAGCCGTTCGTCGGGGAGCCGTCCGTGAGCGTCCCCCGGGCGGGGCGAGCCGTCCCCGCCGGGGTGCCACAGCACGCGGTGCCGTGCGTCGGCGGGCGGCCCCCACAGCCGCGGCGCCACCGGGCCGAACAGGACGACGGACGGCGTGCCCAGCGCCGTCGCGAGGTGGGCGAGCCCGGTGTCCCCCACCACCACGCAGCGCGCCTGCCCGACCAGCGCGGCGAGCCGCTCGAAGGGGACGTCGTCCCCACCTCCCAGCACCGCCCCGGCCGGCAGACCCCCCGCACACGCCACCTGGTGCGCGAGCGCCCCCTCGCCCGCGCCGGCGGTCACCACGACGGCGTGGCCCGAGCGGTGCAGCTCCCGCGCCACGGCCCCGAAGCGCTCGGGCGGCCAGCGGCGGGCGCCCGCGTCGGCACCGGGGTGCAGGACGACGGCGCCGGGGGCCGGGGAGGCGGCGCGGGCGGGCGGGATCCCCACCTCGCCGGGGTCCGCGGCGATCCCGTACCAGGCGAGCAGCCGGCACCAGCGGTCCCGTTCGTGCTCGTCCTCCCGCCACACCGGGCCCTCGATGCCGGGCGTGCCGGGATGTGCGTAGGCGAACAGGCGTCGGGGGCGCAGCCGCTGGAGCAGCAGGTGGCTGGGCGGGCCGTTGCCGTGCAGGTCCACGGCGACGTCGGGTTCCGGTCCGCTCCAGGCCAGATCGGCGGGCACGTCGCGTCCGGTCGCCGTGGTGGGCAGCAGCCGGTCCACCAGGCCGGTGGCGGCTGCCGCCGCCGACAGCCTGCGGGGCCCGGCGAGGACAAGCTCGTGACCGGGCGGCAGGTGGCGGCGCAGCGCACGCAGCGCGGGTACCGCCGTCAGCAGGTCGCCCAGGCCGAGTGCGCGGAGCACCAGCACGCGCGGGCGCGCTGCCGCCGTCCGGTCGTCGTCCCGGCGAGCCGTGGGGCCCGGAGTGCTCACGTCAGGTCCGCCTCTCTCGCGTGCGGGCGGCCCTCACCGGCCCGCGGGGGCCGTCAGGCCGGGGACCGGCCGGACCGTACGGCGGCCTGTGCCGCTCGGCGGGCCAGCAGGGTCGTCGAGCGGCCGTCGAGATAGGGCAGGACGACGGCCTGGCCGCCCCATGCCCGCAGGACCTCCGCCTCGGGCAGGTCCTCGACCGCGTAGTCGCCGCCCTTCACCCACACGTCCGGGCGCAGCCGGCCGAGCAGCGCCTCGGGGGTGTCCTCGTCGAACACCGCGACCGCGTCGACGCTGCCGAGAGCCGCCAGGACGCGTACGCGGTCGGCCAGGTGGTTGATCGGTCGGCCCGGGCCCTTGCGGCGGGCCAGGGACGCGTCGGAGTTGACGCACACGATGAGGCAGTCGCCGATCCGCCGGGCGCTCTCCAGAAGTCCGACGTGACCCGCGTGCAGCAGGTCGAAGCAGCCGCCGGTGGCGACGACCGTGCCGCCGCGGGCGCGGACCTCGCGGGCCAGGACGAACGGGTCGGTCTCGCGGGTCCGCGGGGGCACGGCCGGAGCCGCCGTACGCCACAGGGCCGGGTTGCCGGCGCCGCCGGCGGCCACGAACGCGGCCGCTTCGGCCACGGCCCGCTGCACCGCCTCCTCGGGGAGCGCGCCGTCGGCCAGTGCCGCGGCGGTCGTGGCGGCGAAGCAGTCGCCCGCGCCGCAGGGGTCGCCGTCGGCCCGGTAGGGGGCGGGCACCAGCATCGGCGTGCCGCCGCCCGGCAGCGTCAGCATGACGCCCCGCTCGCCGAGCGTCACGGCGACGGCGGCGGCCCGCCACCGGTCCGCGAGGTCCGAGCCCCGGCGGGCGTGGGCGCGCAACGAGTCGCCGGTGGCGGCGTCGCACAGGGCGCGGGTCTCCGCCGCGTTGGGCGTCACGATCCGGGCTCCGGGCACCGGGGCGTCGCCCCGAGGGTGCGGGTCCCACACGAGCGGTACGCGGCGGGCCGCCGCGGCGAGCTCGTCGCGTACGGCACGGGCGGTGTGCCGCCCGTAGTCGGCGACGAGGACGGCGCGGGCCCGCTCCAGCGCGTCGCGGACCGCGTCGTCCGGCGGGCCGGGGGTGCCGCCGCCGCGGTCGATCCGCACGAGGGGCCGGCCGCCCGCGAGGACGCGCGTCTTGACGGGGAGGGAGCCTTCGAGCGGCAGTTCCACCAGCCGTACGCGGTCCCGCAGCGCGCTCCGTACGACATCGCTGGCCGGGTCGTCGCCGAGCGCGGTCACCAGGGTCACCTCGCGGCCGGAACGGGCTGCCAGCGCGGCGGCCAGACCGGCTCCGCCGGGCCGTCGCCGGTCGCCGGTGACGTCGACGACCGGGGCGGGCGCGTCGGGCGACAGGCGGGTGGCGACGCCGTCGATGTCCTCGTCCAGCAGCACGTCCCCGACGACCACGAGCGGCCCGGGCCGGGTCACGGCGTCCTCCGGTGGACGGCCAGGGGTCGTTTCACGACCGTCCCGGCGACGGGGGACGCGGCGTCGAAGCATTCGCAGAGCAGGTGCACGGCGACCAGATGGGCCTCCTGCACGGTCGCCGTGGACGGGGCGTCGATGCACAGCGCGTCGTCGGCCGCCTCGGCCAGCGGGTTGGGGCCCGGCCCGGTCATCGCCCACACGCGCAGCCCGGCCGTCCGGCCGGTCACGGCGGCGGAGATCAGGTTGGCGCTGCGCCCCGACGTCGACAGCAGGACGAGGACGTCGCCGCGGCGGCCGTGCGCGGACACCTGCCGGGAGTACACCTGGTCGAATCCGTAGTCGTTGCCGATGGCGGTCACGCTGGACGTCTCCGCGTGCAGGGAGATGGCCGAGAAGGCGGGGCGTTCCTGCCGGTACCGTCCCACCAGTTCCGCCGTCAGGTGCTGGGCCTGGGCGGCGCTGCCGCCGTTGCCCGCGGCCAGCAGGCGGCCGCCGGCGGGGAGGACCGTGGCGAGGTGTGCGGCCCAGTCCGCGATCCGGTCGATGCCGTGCCTGCGGAACCGGCCGAGCGCGTCCTGCAGCGACTGGCAGTGCTGGTGCGCGTCCTGGAGTGCAAGGTGTTCGCTCATCGTCGTCGGGGGCGGCGCGTCGTACGGGACGGCGGCCGGACCCGCACCTCCTTCGGGCGTCGGTGCTGCGCGAGGTTCGCGTGGCGTGCGTCTCGGGGGGTTCGCGTGGCGTGCGTCCCGGGTCGCTCCTGTCCGCGTCTCAGGTCGCTCCGGTCACGGCGTAGCGGGTGGTGAGCACCGCGCTGTACACCGTCTCGGTGGCCGCCGCTATCCGGGGCCAGCCGTAGCGGCTGAGGACACGGCGGCGGCCTGCCGCCCCGCACGCCTGTCGCAGGGCGGGGTCCGCGAGGAGTTCGGCGGTGGCGCGGGCGAGGACGTCGGGCGAGCCGGGCGGCACGAGACGTCCGGTCGCCGGGTCGGCGACGGTGTCGAGCTGGCCGCCCACCGCGCTGGCGACGACCGGCTTGCCGCAGGCCATCGCCTCCAGGGGCACGATGCCGAACGGTTCGTAGTCCGCGGGGCAGAGCACCACGTCGGCGCTCCGCAGCAGCGGTGCGACCTGCGCCGGGGGGACGCCGCCCACGAACGTGACCCGGTCGGCGACTCCCTCCGACTCGGCGATGCGGCGCAGTCTGCGAACCTCCGGGTCGTCGTCCAGCCGGTCGGCCGGCGGGCCGCCGGCCACGACGAGTTCGGCCTCGGGCAGCCGGCTGAGGGCGGTGATGGAGACCGCCGCGCCCTTGCGCGGCACCAGGCGGCCGAGATGCAGCAGCCGGTGGCGGTACGGGCCCCGGTCGGCGACCGGCCCGTGCGGCGTGAACTGGTCGGTGTCGACACCGCACGGCACGACGCTGATCCGGTGGGCCGGGATGCCCATCCTGCCGAGTTCGACGACCTCGTCCCGGCAGGTGGCGATCACCCGGTCGCAGGCCAGGCCCACTTCCTTCTCGCAGGCGATGCGCGCCGGCGGGCTGGTGTCGAACTGCCGTTGGTGCCGCCGCTTCACGGTGCCGAGCGCGTGGTACGTCTGCAGCAGCGGGATCCGCAGGTCCGCGACCGCCTCCAGGGAGGCGAGGCCGGACATCCAGAAGTGCGAGTGCACCAGGTCGGGCGGGTGCGCCTGCCACTCGCGGACGAGGTGGCGGCTGAACGCCAGTATGTGCGGCAGGAGTTCGTCCTTGGGGATTTTCTCCTGCGGTCCCGCGTGCACGTGGTGCACCTCGACGCCGTCGCGCAGCCGGACGCGCTGCGGGAGGTCGGGTGCGTCCCGGCGGGTGTAGACGGTGACGTTGTGGCCCCGGTCGGCGAGTGCGCCGGCGAGGCGCGCGACATGCACGTTCTGTCCGCCCGCGTCGACGCCGCCCAGGACCGCGAGCGGGCTCGCGTGTTCGGAGACGAGCGCGATCGACAGTGTGCCGACGGGGAGTGGGCCGAGGGATGTCATGAGCGCACCTCCGTGATCAGACGCTCCCAGTCGGTCAGGAAGCGTTTGAGCCCGTACCGTTCGAGGGCCGCCTGGCGGGCGCGCGCGCCGTCCTCGGCCGCCGCTTCCGGTTCGGCCAGGTAGCGGCGGGCGGCCCGGGCCAAGACCTCGGGCCGGGTGGACAGCGTGCCCGCGCCGGGCGGGATCGCCTCCACCGCTTCGGTGGTGGCGAGCGCCACGACGGGCATGCCCAGGTGCATGGCCTCCAGCAGGGACAGGCCCAGGGAGGTCCAGCGCACCGGGTGCAGATACAGCCGGCGCTCCGCGAGGGCGGCGTGCAGTTCCTGCTGCGGCAGATCGGCCGTGCGGCACCGGTCGGCGGGAAGGCCGAGGTGTGCGGCGAGGCCCTCGGTGCGCATGCCGAAGACGTCGAGAGGAGCCGCGTCGGACAGGACCGGCAGCAGGTCCGTACCGGTGTAACGGCCGCGCCGGACCGGCTCGTTGACCACGACGGCCGCGCGGGCCAGGTTCCCGGTGTACTGGTGCCCCGGGTCCACGATGCCGTGCTCGATGACGTGGGTGCGGGTGGAGCCGTTGTCCCAGAACAGCCGGTTGAAGTGGGTGACGTGGACGAGGGTGAGGTCGTCGCGGTCGGCGAAGGGGTGCCGGGTGTCGGGGACGTTGCCGTCCGGCGCGTTGTGCTCCAGGTAGACGGCGGGCACGTCGCGGCCGGGGCGGCGTCCGCCCAGCCAGCGTTCGGCGAGGCCGAGTTCGTGCGGGCGCTGGAGGAGGACGAGGTCGACCTGTGTCCGGCCCAGTTCCTCCGGCGTCACCTCCAGGACCGAGTCCGGCCAGGAGAAGGTGCGGGCGCGGCCGAGACCGTCCGGGTCCCGGCGTGGTGTGACGGGAACGAGGTAGGTGTGGGGGCCCTGGACGAACGCGGTCGTCCAGGATCCGTGGACGTGCCACAGCAGGATGTTCATACGCTCGCTCCTCGTTCTGTTCCGGGGGCCCGGCCCGCCGCGGCCGCTCCGGCCGGAGCGGCCGCGGTGTCCGGGCCGCCGCCGAGCGCGGTGACGGCGTCGAGCACGGCGCTGTCGGTGACGGCGTCGAGGCAGGGGTGGCCGGGGACCGGGCAGCGGCGTGCCCTGCTGCCCGCGCACGGCGCGTGCTGGTCGCCGAGCAGCACGTGCGGTATGCCGTAGGGACGCCAGCGCTCGGCGGGCACCACCGGTGCGAACAGGCAGGCGACCGGTGTCCCCACCGCGGCGGCGAGGTGCGCGGGGCCGGTGTTGCCGACGACGGCGACGCTCGCCCGCGCGAGGACGCCCGCGAGGTGCGGGAGGTCGGTGGCACCGCCGAGGTCGAGGGCGTGGTCGCCGGCGACGCGGGCGGTGAGGTCCTTCTCCCCCGTGCCTCCGGTGACGACGACGCGGTGTCCCGCGGTGGTGAGCGCGGCCACGGCGCGGGCCGCCCGCCCGGCGCTCCACGACCGGGCCGGCACCGCGGAGCCGGGGTGGAGCACGACGTACGGCTCCTGTCCCGTCAGGTGGGTGGTGTCGGGCGGGTCGCAGACGCGCAGGGTTCCGGAGTCCCCAGGGGGGAGGGGGAAACCGGCGTCCCGGGCCAGGTCCAGGGCGGCCTCGGCCTCGTGGCGGCGGGGCAGCCGGCGGTGGCGCAGGTCCAGCAGGGCACCGGGGTAGTCCTCGCTGTCGGCCGCGGTCCAGCGGACACCGCCGAGCTTCAGCAGGAGGGCGACGGGCAGCGGGCTCTGGTGGTGGGAGACGAGTACGAGGGCGCGGTCGTAGCGGCCCGCGGACAGGGCCGTGAGCAGGGCGCGGGTGTCCTCGCGCGAGACGGGCGACGGTTCCAGCCCGACCCAGGGCGCGTCGTGGACGAGGACCTCGTCCACGCCGGGGAGGAGCCGCGCGGCCTGCTCCCCGAGCGGCCCGCACAGCAGGGCGGTGTGCGAGGAGCCCGCCGCCACCGCGCGTACGGCGGGTCCGGCGAGGAGGACGTCGCCGGCACTGTCCAGGCGGACGACGAGGGTGCGCGGGGCCGTCATCGGCGGCCCCCCGGTGAGCGGGCCAGCAGCAGGCGCACGGCGTCGATCAGGTCGGCGGCCGTCTCCTGTGCGGCGGCGATCTCCTCGGGCCGCGTGGCAGGCGTCGGCACCAGCACACCGCGCGCGCCTGCCGCGCGGGCGGCCGCGATGTCGGAGCCGATGTCCCCGATGACGACGGTGTGTTCGGGGGCCGCGCCGAGCCGTTCGCAGGCGGCGAGCACGAGGCCGGGCGCCGGTTTGCGGCAGCGGCAGCCGTCGTCCGGCCCGTGGGGGCAGACGGCCCAGACCGCGAAGGGGCCGAAGAGCGTGTCGACCCGCTGCCGCACCGACTCGACCTGACGGCGGGTCAGCACGCCCCGGGCGACGCCCGACTGGTTGCTGACGACGCCCACCGGGATGCCCAGCGAGCGCAGGGCGGCGACGGCCTCCGTGGCGGCCGGCATGGGTGTCACCCGCGCGGGATCGCCGTTGTAGGGGACGTCGGCGACGAGCGTGCCGTCCCGGTCGAAGAGGACGGCCTGCGGCAGGACGCCGTGCGGACCCGTAGCCCGGCGTGACGCGGAGGTGTGCGGGCGTGCGCCCCTTGGTCCGTAGAACAGCCAGGGACCGGTCACGGACCGCCGGTGGCCCACCGTGGAGGGCGAGGTCATGGCAGCACCCGCTGTCGGGCCGCCCCGCGCGGAGCGCGCGGCGGCCTGGTCGTGGCCGCCGGGTCGAACGGCGGTGTGCCGCGGTGCCGCACCTGGCCGCGCAGCCAGTGCCAGGTGGCCGCGGGGGGAATGAGGACGCTGGTCAGCGCCATGGTGACGATCTCGTGCCGGGTCCGCGGGCCCGGCACGACGCGCGCCGCGGCCAGTTCGGCGGTGCCGGCCAGCCAGGCGGCGGCGCAGCCCGCGGCCGTCGCCGGCCGCCGCAGTGCCGCGCATGACAGGGCGGCCACGACGGCGGCGGTGACGACGAGGTGGCGGGGCAGGCGTCCGCGCGGGGCGTGCGCGCGGCTCCACCAGTCGGGGCCGTGCAGCCGGTTCATCAGCACGTCGTCCGCGTTGCCCGCCTGGAGGCGTACGGATGTCCACCGGTCGGCCGGGCGGACGGGGTGCGTGGTGGCGCGGGTGCCGGTGTGCAGCGTCCAGCCGGCGGCCAGGACCCGCAGGGCCAGATCCGCGTCCTCGCGGAACGCGCGGCGAAAGCGCTCGTCGAACCCGCCGACGGCGTCCAGGGCCTCCCTGCGGTACGCCATGTCGGCGGTGATCCACCGGGCGGTGGCGAGGCCCGCGGTGTTGCGCTCCCAGTCCGTGGGGCGGCGGTCCGCGGGGAGCGGCACGGTGATGCGGGCCGCGACCCCCGCCGTCCGGTACGTGGTGGCCGCGAGGTCGCGCGTGAGGTCCTCGCCCCAGGTGGGGCCGGGCACCACGTCGTCGTCGAGGAAGACGATCCAGGGCGCGGGACCGGCTGCCTGGCGTCCGGTGTTGCGGGCCGCGGCGGGTCCGCGCGCGCGGCCGGGGACGACGGTGGTCACGGGCTGCAGAGCGGCGGGGATCTCGACCGGGAGAGGGGTGGTCCCGGCAGCGGGCCGGTCGTCGACGAGGACCACGCGTGCCGGTTTCGGTCCCGAGGCGTCCGCCAGCGCGCGCAGGCAGACGTTCAGGCTGGGCCGTCCGATGGTCGGGACGACGACGGCGTAGGCGGTCTCGGGCGACCACGGTCCGAAGGCGGTCATCGCATGGCCCCCTCGTCGGAGTTCTGGAAGACACCGGCGCGCCGGATCGCGTACGGCCCGATGGCCAGCAGGTCCACCGGTGCGGAGCCGAAGCACTCCAGGGCGTCGCGCGGGTCGTCCACCATGGGCCGGCCGGCCGTGTTGAGGCTGGTGTTGACCACCACGGGCAGGCCGGTGAGGCGCTCGAACTCACCGAGCATGCGGGCGACCAGCGGTTCGCCCGCGGGGTCGACGGTCTGGATGCGGGCGGTGCCGTCGACGTGCACGACGGCCGGGATCCGCTCCTTCCAGGCGTCCGCCACCTCGTGGACGAACAGCATGTAGGGGCTGGGCAGCGGGCCGTCGAAGATGTCGGCGGCGCGGTCGGCGAGCACCATGGGCGCGACCGGCCGGAACTGCTCCCTGCCCTTGACGTCGTTGAGCCGTTCCAGGTTCCCCGCGTGTCCGGGGTGGGCCAGCAGTGAGCGGTGGCCCAGGGCCCTGGGGCCGTACTCCGAACGCCCTTGGAACCAGGCCACGATCGCGTTGTCGGCGAGGGCCCGGGCGACGGTCGCGGCGATGTCCGCGGGCCGCTCGAAGGGCACGGCCGCCGTCTTGAGCCAGGCGCCCAGTTCCGCGTCCGACCAGTCCCGGCCGAGGTCCGCGCCGGTCATGGGCTGCGGTTCGTCGCCCTGGCCGGCCGCGAGGAGCAGGGCTCCGCCGAGGGCGGTGCCCGCGTCGCCGGCGGCGGGCTGCACCCATACGCGGGAGAACGGGCCCTCGCGGGCGATCCGGGAGTTCGCGACGCAGTTGAGCGCGACGCCGCCGGCGAGGGTGAGCACGCTGTCGTGCGTGCGTCCGTGCAGCCAGCGCACGAGGTCGAGCAGGGTCTCCTCGAGGACGGCCTGCGCGCTGGCCGCGACGTCGGCGTGGTCCTGCGTCCAAGGCTCGTCCGGGCCCCGCGGCGCGCACAGTTCGGACCAGGGCACGGCCGTGGCGTGAAAGCCTCCGTCGCCGGTCGGGTGCACGTACGTGCGCAGTTCGGGGAGCATGCGGGGGCTGCCGTGCGAGGCGAGTGCCATCACCTTGAACTCGTCGGAGGAGCGCAGGAATCCGAGGTGCTCGGTGAGTTCCTCGTAGACCAGGCCCAGGGAGTGCGGCAGCTCCTGTGCGTGCAGGGCTTCGAGGCGGTCGCCCACGCGATGGGCCGCCAGGTGCGAGGCCCGCTCGCCGCGTCCGTCGAGGACCAGCACCGAGGACGCCTCGGCACCGGGCGCGGCGAAGGCGCTCGATGCGGCGTGCGCCATGTGGTGCGGTACGAAGCGCACCGCCTGCGGGTCGAGTCCGGGCAGCGCCTCCGCGAGGAACCCCGGTGCCTGGCGGGCATAGGTCAGCCTGAGGTGGTCCCACGGGTCGTCCAGGCCCATGGCGTCCGCCGGCCGGGCGAGGGCGGGGTCGAAGGAGTACGCCACGGCGTCGAGGTCCTGCGGGCGCAGTCCGGCCCTCGTGAGGCACCAGGCGGCGGCCTTCTCGGGGAGCTCCCAGGCCGAGAACGGCACCGGTCGCTTGCCGTGCTTACGTCGAGAGAAACGTTCCTCTTCCGCGGCGGCCACGCACCGGCCGTCGATGACGAGGGCGGCGGCGGGGTCGTGGAAGAGGGCGTTGATGCCAAGGATGCGCATGGGGTGCCAGGCCTTTCGGCGGATCGGGACGGGGTCGGCCGCGCGGTGGGGCGGCGGCCGGAGGGGCTCGGCCGGATCAACTGTCCGTGTGGGCGCGGAACCAGGCGATGGTGCGCCGCAGGCCCTCCTCGGCGGCGACGCGCGGCTCCCACTGGAGCTTGTCGCGGGCGAGGGTGATGTCCGGGCAGCGTACGGCGGGGTCGTCCGTCGGCCGTTCGATGAAGCGGATCTCCGAGCTCGAGTCCGTCAACCGGATGACCAGGCGGGCCAGTTCGAGCATGGTGATCTCGGCGGGGTTGCCGATGTTGACGGGGCCGCGCATGCCGTGTGCGGCCGCCGAGAGGATGCCGCGCACGGTGTCGTCGACGTAGCACAGGGAGCGGGTCTGGAGTCCGTCACCGGTCACGGTGAGCGGCCGGCCCGTGAGTGCCTGCCGGACGAACGTCGGCACGGCGCGGCCGTCGTAGCCGCGCATGCGGGGGCCGTAGGTGTTGAACAGCCGCACGATCGCGGTGTCGACGCCGTGGGCATCGTTCTCGGCGGTGGTGAGGGCCTCGCCGAAGCGCTTGGCCTCGTCGTACACGCTGCGCGGGCCGACGGGGTTGACGTTGCCCCAGTACCGCTCGTTCTGCGGGTGCTGCTGGGGGTCGCCGTAGACCTCTGAGGTGGAGGCGAGAACGAACCGCGCGCCGGCGTCGCGGGCGAGAGCGAGCGCGTTGCGCGTACCGAGGCTGCCGGTCTCCAGCGTGTGCAGGGGCAGCCGCAGGTAGTCGGCGGGGGACGCGGGGGACGCGAAGTGCAGGACGAGGTCGGGCGGGCGGTCGACGGTGAGCGGCTCCGAGACGTTGGCCTGCACCAGCCGGAATCCGGGGTGGTCACGGAGCCCGGATATGTTCTCGGGCCGTCCCGTGCTGAAGTCGTCCACGCACGTCACGTCGGCGCCTTGGGCCAGCAGCGCCGCGCACAGGTGCGAACCGACAAAACCCGCGCCGCCGGTGACGACGGCGTGCTCCCAGGTGGGCGAGAAAGCGTTGGTCATGTCCGTCTCCCTCTGGCATGGGCGGCGATTGCCGTCGAACGTCGTCGGCGCGCCGACGGGCGCGGGGCCCCTGACCGGCGGATGGGCCGGTCGCGAGACCTGCGATCACCCTGCCGGGCGACGCCGCGGACGGCACGACAACGAGGCATTCGAGTGAATTACGGTGCGTGAAGGCATGCCGGACGAAGAGTTGAATCGCGCTGGTCCCTCACCGTGTCGTGGCCGGTCACAGGCTGCCGATCGTGCGCTACTGCCTCCGGGTATCCACGAAACGTCGATCCAGTCGGCCCTGGGACAGACAGGGGCCGGTCGAGCCGCGCGCGGGAGGCCCACCACGGGCCGGGCCGGGGCTCACGTGGCCGTCGTGGGCCGGGGGCCGTGGTCCTGGGGGTGGGCGCAGCGGTCCGGGTGGGGCCAGGGCGTGAAGTGGCCGTCGGCGCGTTCCACCAGCAGCCGTCCGTCGTGGGCGAGCACCCCTCGCGGGCCGAGCCCGGTCAGGCTCGCGGTCGTGTACGCGGCGCTCAGGCTGCCGAGGTCGTGGACCATACCGATCTTGAAGAGCGAGCGGGTCTCCGCGATCGCCTCGTGGTCACCCGCGCGCATCACGACCCGCAGCTCGGGCGCGACCGCCAGCGCCGCCACGCTCACCGCGATGTTGTCCAGGTCGTCAGACGCCACCGCCGCCATCGCCTGCGCCTTGTGCAGGCCCAGTCTGCGCAGGACGAACCTGTCCTTCGCGTCGGCCACGACGACGGGCAGGCCCATCGCTCTCGCCAGACGCAGGTTCGGGGCCGCCGGGTCCCGCTCGACCGCGACCACACCGATGCCGAGGGCCTGCAGCCGGGTGCACAGCCGCAGCCCCACCTGTCCGAGCCCCACGACGACGACGTGCCCGGCCCGTGGCAGGGCCCGCGGCCCCACGATGCCGACGGAGCGCGGGGCGAGCAGGCGGTCGATCATGCCCGCGGTGAAGACGGCGGTGAACACCATGGTGACGAGCATCGCGACGATGGCGAACGCGGGGTACGCGACACCCGCGCCGTGCACCGACACGGGCCCGACGGTGGACACCGTGCGCGTCGCCTCGAAGAGCGCCTCGACCGGTGGGCGGTGGTGCAGGGCCACCAGCCAGGCCCAGTCCGACAGCAGCACGGCGAGCAGGCCGGCGAGGCCCGTCAGCATGATGCGCGAACTGCCGTCGTGCGGCCGCAGTTGGCCCCGGACCTTGCCGAGCAGGGCCCGGTACCGCAGCGACCGCGGCGGCCGGTACGGCTCCAGCCGTACGCCGTCCCCTGCCCAGCGCGCCCCGGCGTGTCCGGAGGGCGTACGGGTGAGGGCCAGGAGGCCGGGCTGGAGACAGGCCGCCAGCAGGACCGGCGCCGCGACGTCGGCCGGCGAGGTCACCTCGCAATTGGGGACCACACGTACGAGTTGCTCGGCGACGGTCCGGTCGAAGACGGTGACGACCAGCTTGACGTGGGGGCGGATGTGTTCGACGGCGAGTGCGTAGCGCAGGGACTCGACGTCGTCGTCCAGCAGGATCGCGACACCCGCCACCTCCTCCTTCAGGGCGCGGCGGAGATCGTCGTCCGTGGGCTGGGTGAGGTGGTGCACGTCGTGTCCGGCCGCTTGCAGCGAGCCGCACACCTTGCGCGCCACGTCGCTGCCGATCACGACGAAACGCCGACCGGGTTCGCTCTCGGGAAGCGGGGATCCGGTCGTGTGGGGTGTGCGCCGCTGCTCGACGTCACCGGTGCGCAAGGCTTCAAAGGCGGTGGTTGCAGTCATCGATCGGGTCGAAATCTCAGGGGGACCAGCCGCACGGACCAACGGATCGGGTCGCGGCAGTACGCCGAGGGGCGGCCCCCGGTGAACAGGGCGGGGAGCGACCTCCGATAGAGGCGCCGCACGGCGGATGACGAGCGCGGGGGTCGCCCTGACGCGTCGTTCGATGTGTCTCCCGACGGTAGGAGGCGCGCCGCGGGCCACACCACAGACAAATGTCACACCCTCCCGCGTCCTGGTCAGACAGATGCTCAATGCGCGGGAGGTTTCGCGATGCGGAACGGGAAATCCTCGTACGCCCTCGTGGGCCTGATGGTCGTCCTCGTGATGCGGATGCTGGGCGAGATGGCCGCGGCCGACCCCAGCTCGGGCTCCTTCTCCGCCTACGCGGACCGGGCGCTCGGCCGCTGGGCGGACTTCTCGATCGGGTGGCTGTACTGGTTCTTCTGGGTAGTGGTGCTCGCCGTCGAGGCGACCATCGCCGCCGAGATCCTCGAAGGCTGGGTGCCCGCCGTCCCGCAATGGGGCTGGGCGCTGATCGTCATGGTCGTCCTGACCGCCACCAACTTCGTCTCGGTGGGCTCCTACGGCGAGTTCGAGTTCTGGTTCGCAGGCATCAAGGTCGTCGCGATCGGCGCGTTCGTGGTCGTCGGTGGTCTCGCCGTGTTCGGACTGCTGCCCGGCTCCGACAACCCGAGTGCCGGACTCGCCCACCTCACCGATGCCGGGGGCTTCTTCCCCAACGGCTACGGCGCGATCCTCACCGGCATCCTGATGGTCGTCTTCTCGTTCATGGGCAGCGAGATCGTGACCCTGGCCGCGGGCGAGTCCGCCGACCCCCAGCGTGCCGTCTCCAAGGCCACCAACAGCGTGATCTGGCGGGTCGCGGTCTTCTACCTCGGCTCGATCTTCGTCGTGCTCACCCTGCTGCCGTGGAACGACAAGTCGATCGTGGAGGACGGCTCGTACGTCGCGGCCCTCGACTCCATCGGCATCCCGCACGCCGGCCAGATCATGAACGTGATCATCCTGACCGCCGTGCTGTCCTGCCTCAACTCGGGCCTCTACACCGCCTCCCGCATGGCCTTCTCGCTCGGACAGCGCGGTGACGCCCCCGCGTCGTTCGCCCGCACCAACGCGCGCGGTGTCCCGATGGCCGCGATCCTCTCCTCGGTCGCGTTCGGTCCTCGCCGTGTTCTTCAACTACAAGTGGCCGGACACGGTCTTCGAGTTCCTGCTCAACGCCTCGGGTGCCGTCGCCCTGTTCGTCTGGCTGGTCATCTGTTTCACCCAGCTGCGGATGCGCGGCATCATCCTGCGCGAGGCGCCGGACAGGCTCGTCGTACGGATGTGGCTCTTCCCCTACCTGACCTGGGCCACCATCGGCATGATCTCCTTCGTGCTCGTCTACATGCTGTTCGACGACTCCGGCCGCCGGCAGGTCGTGCTGTCCCTCCTCGCCGCCGCGTTCGTCGTCGCCGTCGGCGTCGTCCGGGACAGGGCGCGGCTCCGGTAGCGGTCGGGCGCGGGACCGTGGGCGCCGGCCCACGGCCCCGCGTCCGGGGCGAGTTCAGCTCCAACAGACCTTCGGGTCGCCGGCGCGCCGGCATGGCCCGGGTCGGGCAGAGCCAGGAGGCGACGGTGTGCCCGGCGGGTCAGCGGCGGGACTCGGCGCGTGTGGCGCCGATGCCCGCCGCGACCACCAGGACCGTGCCGGCTACCTGCAGCACGGCGGGGGTCTGGGAGATGAGGACCATGGCCGCCAGCAGGCTGACGGCCGGTTCCAGACCGGCCAGCGTGCCGTACGTGGTCTTGCCGATGCGCTGCAGTGCCTTCATCTCCAGCAGGAAGGGCAGCAGGGGCATGAGGACGGCGATGCCCGCCGCGGCGGCGGCCGTCTGCCAGGTCAGCGCGCCGAGAGCGCCCGGCGCGCCGAAGGGTGCGGCGGCGACGGCTGCGACGGCGAGGGAGACGGTCAGCGCGTGCGGTGCGGACAGGCGGCTGCCGACGTGCGCGGTGCCGACGACGTAGAGCGCCCAGCAGGCGGCCGACCCCAGGCCGAACAGGACGCCGATCAGGCTCGTGGTGCCGGTCCAGGGCGAGGTGAGCAGGACGACACCGGCCGCCGCGAGCCCCAGCCACGCCAGCTCCCTGGCCCGGTGGGACGCGAACACGGCCACGGTCAGCGGGCCGAGGAACTCCAGCGCCGTGGCGGTGCCGAGCGGCAGACGGGCAGCGGCTTCGGAGAACAGCAGCATCATTCCGGCGCTGACGACGCCGAGGAGGCCGGTGGCCAGCAGATCGCGCCGCGGCACGGTGCGCAGCGTCCGCCACAGGGACCTTCCGGTGACCAGGAGCAGGAGCACCGCCGCGAACGTGAGGCGCAGCCAGGTGGTGCCCGCCGGGCCGAGGGAGTGGAACAGCTCGGTCGCCAGGGCACTGCCGGTGTGGAGCAGGAGCATGGCGACGAGGACGAGGGCCGGGCCGGGCATCATGCGGCGGCCGGGAGCCGGGGCGGTCGTGGAGCCGGCGGTCGGCAGGCTTGTGGAGGTCATGTCGGAGGTGGCGGTCACCGGGTCATTGCACCGGCATCCGTATGTTTCTGTCCACTGGCCGAAGGTGGACCGACCGGCCACCTTTCATGGACAATCGGCGGATGGCCATCACGGACGACATGGAACGACTCCCCGACCTGGGCCGGCTGAGGCTGCTGGTCGAGCTGCACCGGCTCGGCACCATGGCCGCCGTCGCGGCCAGTACCGGCTACGGGACGTCGGCCGTCTCCAAGCACCTGGCGGTGCTGGAGCAGGAGGTCGGCGTGCGGCTGCTGACACCGGACGGCCGCCGCGTCCAGCTCACGCCCGCCGGCGAGCGTCTGGTCGAGCACGCCGTGGGCATCCTCGCGGCGGTGGAGGAGGCGCAGTCCGAGCTGCGGGGCACGGCGGACCCGGTGGGCCGGGTCCGCCTGGCGAGCTTCTTCACGGCGGTCGAACCGGTGGTCCTGCCCGCACTGGCCCGGCTGCGCGAGCAGCATCCGCGGGTCGTGGTGGAGGTGCACGAGCACGAACCGGAGCACACGGCACGGCTGCTGCGCTCGGGCGGCGCCGATCTGGGCGTGGTCTACGACTACAGCCTGGTGCCGCGGACGGTGCCGCCGGAGCTGAGCGCCCGGCAGTTCGAGGAGCAGTCCCTGTACCTGGCCGTTCCCGCCGGCCACCCCGACGCGGACCGGCCGGTCGCCGTGGCGGACCTGCCCGCGTTCGCGGACACCGGCTGGATCGCCAACTCGCGCGGCACGGACGACGACGAGCTGGTGCAGCGCGTCTGCGCGATCGCCGGCTTCGTCCCCCGCATCGCGCACCGGGTGGACAGTCTCAGCCTGGTCAACAGCCTTGTGGGAGCCGGGCTGGGGGTGGCTCTGCTCGCGAGCTCGGGCATCGAACGGCACCGTACGGACGTGGCCTTCCGCCCCCTGGACCCGGTCGCCGGCCTACGCCGCAGTTTTCTGCTGGCACGCGTCGGCCAGTGGTCGTGGCCGCCCATCGCGGCCCTCGCATCGACGATCATCGAGGGTCGTACGTAAACCCCTGGGCGGACCGGCCGGGAGCCGTCTTCCGCCGACAGCGGATTTCCGGGACCGCTGCCGCCGCACATGCTGGGGTGACCGCATGGAGATCCTGATTCTGGGCGGTACGGCGTGGCTGGGGCGGGAGGTCTCGCGGCAGGCCGTGGCACGGGGCCACCGGGTGACGTGTCTGGCCCGCGGGGAGAGCGGCTCCGTGGCCGAGGGTGCGGAGCTGGTGACGGCCGACCGTGAGGACCCCGACGCGTACGCACCGCTGCACGAGCGCAGGTGGGACGCCGTCGTGGAGGTCTCGTGGCAGCCGGGGTTCGTCCGCGAGGCGCTGTCGGCGCCGGCGGACCGGGCGGGCCACTGGACGTACGTCTCGTCGGTCAGCGCCTACGCGTCCCATGCCGTGCCCGGCGCGGACGAGTCCACAAAGCTGCTGGACGCGGCGGAAGCCGGCCGGGCCGATCGCGAGGGGTACGGGCAGGCGAAGGTCGCCTGCGAGCAGGCGTCGCTGGCCGCTGCGGGAGACCGGCTGCTGATCGCACGGGCCGGCCTGATCGGCGGGCCCGGTGATCCCAGCGGCCGCTCCGGATACTGGGTGGCCCGCGCCGCGCGGGATCCGCTCGGAGCCATGCTCGTTCCCGACGACCCGGCGTCGCCGACCCAGGTGGTCGACGTCCGGGATCTGGCGTCGTGGCTACTGGACGCCGCGCAGGCGCGGACGACGGGGACGTACGACGCGGTGGGGCCGGTGGTGCCGTTCGCGCGGTGGCTGGAGCTGTGCCGTGCTGTCGGCGGGCACACCGGCCCGGTCGTCGCCGCCGCGCCGGCGTGGCTGCGCGAGCGTGAGGTGGCGCAGTTCATGGGGCCCGAGTCGCTGGCGATGTGGCTGGACGAACCGGGCTGGGAGGGCTTCTCGGCCCGCAGCGGGTCCGCCGCCCGGGCCGCGGGACTGCGGCACCGTGACCGCGAGGAGCTGCTCACCGACACCCTCGTGTGGGAACGGGCGCAGGGCCTGGACCGGACCAGGCGCGCCGGTCTGAGCGCCGCGCGCGAACGCGAACTCCTGGACGCTCTGCAGGACATGGGAGCCCCGGCGCAGGACTGAGGAGTCGACGCTCCCGGCCCTTCCGCGCGTGCTGCCGACCCTTCCGTGCCTGAGGCGGGGCCGCGGGCCGGCCGTGCCTAGCCGGCCATGCGGTCGGCTGCCTCCTCCAGGCAGCGCACGACTTCGCTGTCGTCGGTCTGCGCGAAGTCGGCGTAGAACTGGCCGATCGCGAAGAACTGGCGCGGGGTGTCCAGGCAGACCAGGTCGTCCGCCTCGTCGCCGAGCCGCACCGTCCAGTCCTCCGGCGCCACCGGGACCGCCAGTACGATCCGGGCGGCTCCCCTGGCGCGGGCGATCCGGCACGCGGCCCGTGCGGTCGACCCCGTGGCGACTCCGTCGTCGACGAGCACGACGGTGCGGCCCTCGACCGGCAGCGGGGGCCGGTGCCCGCGGTAGCGCCGGGCACGTTCCTCGAGCACCGCCCGCTCGTGCGCCTCGACCTGCTCCAGTTCCTCCGGGGTGACGCGGGCGCCCCGGACCACGTCGTCGTTGACGACACGGACGCCGCCTTCACCGAGCGCGCCCATGCCGAGCTCCGGCTGGTACGGCACTCCCAGCTTGCGCACGAGGCACACGTCCAGCGGCGCGTTCAGCTCCCGGGCCACCTCCGCCGCGACGGGGATCCCTCCCCTGGGCAGTCCCAGCACCACCGGTGCGTCCCATTCGAAGCCCCGCATCCGGGCGGCCAGTCGGCGTCCCGCGTCGAGGCGATCCACGAAGAACACGATCGGCCTCCTCGTTCCGTGGCAGCGGCCGACCCCCTTGCCATTCTCGTCCGGTACGTGGCTCACCGCCGCCGGAGGACGGCCCGCCACCCCGATGGCGCCGGGACGGGCGGGCTACCGTGGAGGTCATGGACGGTGACCTCGTCACCCTGTTCCTCAGCGGCGACGTGATGCTCGGCCGCGGCGTCGACCAGATCCTTCCGCACCCCGGTGATCCGGCCCTGTGCGAGCCGTACGTGCGGGACGCGCGCGGCTACGTCGAGCTGGCCGAGGCGGTGAACGGTGCGATTCCCCGCCCGGTCCCGTTCTCCTGGCCCTGGGGCGACGCGCTGCCGGTGCTCGACGCCGCCGCGCCCGACGTACGGCTGGTGAACCTCGAGACCTCCGTGACCCGCAGCGGCGACGCCGCCTTCGGCAAGGCCGTCCTCTACCGGATGCACCCCGCCAATCTGCCCAGCCTGTCGGCCGCCCGTCCCGATGTGTGCGCCCTCGCCAACAACCACGTCCTGGACTACGGCCGCCTCGGACTCGAGGAGACGCTCGCGAGCCTGGCGGCCGCCGGCCTGCGCACGGCCGGCGCCGGACGGGACCTGGAGGGCGCCCGGCGGTGTGCGGTCGTCCCCGTGCCCGGCGGCGGCCGGGTGCTCGTGGTCTCCCTCGGCCTGGAGTGCAGCGGTGTCCCGCCGAGCTGGGCCGCGACTCCTCGGCGCAGCGGGGTCCACTTCGCGGCCGGGCCCTCCCCTGCCGTCGCGGCGGACGTGACGGCCCTGCTGCGCCGGGTGAAACGACCGGGCGACGTGACGGTCGTGTCCGTCCACATGGGCTCCAACTGGGGCTACCGCGTCCCCCGCGAGCAGATCCGCTTCGCCCACGCGCTCGTCGACGGAGGCGCTGACGTCGTGCACGGGCACTCCTCGCACCATCCCCGGCCCGTCGAGGTGTACCGCGGCAGGCTCGTCCTCTACGGCTGCGGCGACCTGATCAACGACTACGAGGGCATCACCGGCTACGAGCGGTACCGCGACGATCTGCGGCTGCTCCTCGTCGCCTCCGTCGAGTCGGGCACCGGCAGCCTCCACGAGCTGCGCGTCACGCCCCTGCAGGCACGGCAGATGCGGCTGACGCACGCCTCGCAGGCCGACTGCCGCGCTGTGTACGAGGTCCTGAGCCGGATCGGCGACGGCCTGGGCACCCGCATGCGGGCCGAGCAGGACGGTTCGATCACGGTCCGGCCGTCCTGAGAGCACGCTGCGTCGCGCCGCGGTCCCGCATGGCGATCACCCATCGCGACGCGTGATGATGGAGCTGCCTGCCCACGGGCTCCGGTCGCGCCAGGACGCCCGAAGCGAAGCGAGTCCCGCGTTCCGGGGACGGAGAGGGGAAGGGCTCAGATGTGCCGATGGCTTGCCTACTCGGGAACCCCGGTGCTCCTCGACTCCCTTCTGTACCGCCCCGCCCACTCCCTGATCGACCAGAGCCTGCACTCCAAGATGGGCGTCGAGACGACGAACGGCGACGGCTTCGGCATCGGCTGGTACACCCCGGGCATCGACACCCCGGCCGTGGTCCGTGACACCGGCCCCGCGTGGAACAACCGCAATCTGCGCGAGATCTCCGCGCACGTCCGCTCGCACCTGTTCTTCGCGCACATCCGGGCGTCCACCGGCTCGGCCATCCAGCAGACGAACTGCCACCCCTTCCGGCACGGGCGCTGGCTGTGGATGCACAACGGCGCGATCACCGACTTCCACCGGCTGCGCCGGGACCTGTGCCTCCTCATCGACCCGTCGTTGTTCGCCGACATCGAGGGGTCGACCGACTCGGAGGTCATGTTCTTCCTGGCGCTCACCTTCGGCCTGGACCAGGATCCGCCGGCCGCCGTCGCGCGGATGGCGGGGCACGTGGAGAGCCTCGGCCACCGGCACGGCGTGGACTTCCCGCTCCAGATGACGGTGGCCGTCACCGACGGGGAGAACCTGTGGGCCTTCCGCTACTCCAGCGAGCGCCGGTCGCGGTCCCTGTACTACAGCGCCGAGGTGGAGACGCTGCGGGCGCTGCACCCGGATCTGGAGTTCCTGGAGGGGCTGTCCGACGAGACGCGTCTCGTGGTGTCCGAGCCGCTCAGCGGTCTGCCCGGCGCGTGGAACAAGGTCCCCGAGTCGAGTTACGGCCTCGTGCGCGGCGGCCCGGACTTCATGCAGCCGTTCGTCCCGCTCCCGAACGGCGGCCCGTCCGCCGACCGTGCCCTGCGGTGACCGCGGGGCGCGTCACGCACAGGTCCGGCGTACGCATTCGGCGACCGTCTTCCGCAGGCTCCCGGTGCGGGCCAGCATCTCCCGTTGGGCCTGTGCTCCGGTGCCGTTCTTGAGCACGGCGGCCAGGGTGTCCTGCGCGTGCAGCAGGTCGCCGGTGTCCTCCAGGGCGTCGCGCACATGGTCGAACAGCGCGTGGACCACCGTCTCGGCCGGGGCCGGGCGCATGGTGGCCGGGTGGACCAGCTGTTCCTCCAGCCCGGAACGGCCGGCCCTCCACGCGGCGAGCCGGAGCAGGCCCACGCCCTGACGGCTGGGCGGCAGCCCGGCCTGCCACTCGCGTGCCGCGGTCTCCACGAGCCCCCGTACGAGCGTGGCCACCAGCACCGTCGCGGCGGGGTCGAGGCACACGTCCGCGACGCGGACCTCGACGGTGGGGTAGTTGCGCGAGAGCCGGGCGTCGAAGTAGATCATCCCCAGGTCGCGCAGCACCCCGGTGCCGACCAGGGCCGCCACGTGCTCGTGGTAGCGGTCCGCGGACCCGAAGATCTCCACGGGCCCGGCGGACGGCCAGCGTCCCCACACCCGGCTGCGGTAACTGCTGTAGCCGCTGTCCCGCCCCTGCCAGAACGGGGAGTTGGCGCTCAGCGCGAGCAGGACGGACAGCCACGGCCGGATCCGGTCCAGGACGGCGACGCCCTCCTCGTCGGAGTCCACCGACACGTGCACGTGGCAGCCGCAGGTGAGCTGCTCCTGGGCGGTGAGCCCGTACTGCTCCTGCATCCACCGGTACCGCTCCCCCGCCGCGATGACGGGGTCGACGGGGAGCGGGGAGGTCGCCAGGGCGGCGACGCCCGCCCCGAGTTTCTCCGCCCGGCGCATGGCCTCGGCGCGCCACCGGGTGATCTCGTGCGCCAGAGCCCCCATGTCCGTCTGCGGTCTGGTGGCGAATTCGAGCTGCTGACGCTGCAGCTCCGCCACGAAGGCGTCCTTCTCGCCTGCCGCCGAGTGGGCGCCGGCCGCGAGCACGGCTTGCGAAAGCGCCCGCGGTTCGCCGGAGGCGGCGTCCACGAGCAGGAGTTCCTCCTCGACTCCGACACTGCGCACGATCGCTGCCCTTCTGGCAGGCCGGCACTCGACCCGCCGCCCGGAGCGGCACGGGGCCGCGCCGCCCTCGCCGCGGCGTATCCGGTGTAATCCCCTTGCCCTCAAAATCGCGCCTGATACCCATGGCCCGGGTGCCGTACGGACCGTGGCCGGTCCGCCGCTGTTCGGCGCGCCGAGCGCCGTGGCCGGTCCGCCGCCGTTCGGACCGCCGGCCGCGCCGGCACCCGACGATGGCCCTCCGCCGGAACGGCCGCCCCGCACGGACGTCCCCGCAGGGACGTGTGGGAGCACGCCCGAGAAAGGCGTCCGCCCAGCCGACGCCGCGGGCGACGACGTCCGGCCACGGACGCACGGCGGCCGGCTCCCGGCGGAGGCCTCCGCCCAGCGGGCGACGCAGGAGGCGGGCATCCGGCCGGGAACGCATGGCGGCCGACGACCGGTGGAGGCCTGTGCCAGCCGATAGCGCCGGTCCGAAAACGCCCGGCCGGAAGCATGCCGGAACTCGCGCGACGGAGGCCTCCGCCCAGCCGGCGACGCAGGACGCGGGCATCCCGCCGGGTACGCATGGCGGCCGACGACCGGTGGAGGCGTGCGCCAGCCGATAGCGCCGGTCCGAAACGCCCGGCCGGGGACGCCTGCCGAACCCGCCCGACGGAGGCATCCGCACAGCCGACGACGCGGCCCGCGGCATCCGGCCAGCAACGCACGGCGGGGGGCTCCCCGGCGGCGGCGCTGGTCGCTACATCCGGCTACGGACTCACGCGGACGACGACCGACGGAGGACGTCGTCCGCCCCGCGGCCCACGAGGCCGGGCGGCGGCTCAGTCCTCGTCCGTGTCGTCGAATCCCTCCGCGCGCAGCGCGAGCTCCCGCAGGACGTCGGCCGAGCTGATCTCCTGCCGGCCCGAGTCGTGCACCTCGGCCAACGTCACGAAGGCGACGGTGAATGCCCCGGCGAGCTGCTGGACCGCCTCCCCGAGCTCCCGGCCCACGATGCCGGCGATCTCCTCGACGCTCGCGTCGGCGGGCACCTGGACGCTCGGCAGCGTCTCGTTGAGGAGGGCGGTGACGGCGTCCGCCTCGTCGTTGATGTCGACACGTTCCACGTCCTCCTCCAGCAGGCGCTGCCATTCGGAGGCCTGGGTGAGGATGCCGATCACATGCCTGAGTACCTCGCTCTGCCGCATGGCCGGAGCATAGGCGCCTCTCCTCGCAGCTGCCTCGGCGGAGCGGGACGCGGCCGCAGGCAGGCGGGCCGCGGCGCGGGTAATCTCGGGAATTGGAGCTTCATCCGCGGTCCCGTCCCGCACACCGGGCCGAGCGACCCCCTGCCGGTCTTCCCACTACCCGTTCCCGAGAACCAGGTGGTCGGAATGAATCCCCCGATGGATGACCGCCGCGCCCTCGCGGAGATCGAACGCTGCCTCGTCCGGGACGACCCGGAGCTCGCCTCCCGCATGGACGCGCTGAACGGGCAGTTCGCCGAGGTGAGAAGCGAGAGGAGCGAGCCGCCCCACGGGCACGACTGGCGGTGGGTGGTGGCTCTCGTGGTCGCGGTGGTGGCCCTGCTCGGCATGATCCTCACCGCGGTACTCATGGCGCCGCCGGCATCCCGGAGCGGTGAGACGCCGCCGCCGATCGGTCACGCTCCGGCGGTCTCCGTGCCCGCGCGGTAAGGGCACCCGCGGCAGCGGGCGGGGCCACCCGGGACCGCCCGGGTCGACAGCGTGCAACACCCGACATCACCGACCTTTCGGGCGGGGCACCGGCGCTAGGGTGAGCAGCCGGTGGCCCGCGTCGTGCCCGGCGCGAGGGCCGTCCGGTCACATGTGCGGAAGGGCCGGGAGATGTCGGTACGCGCGCCACACCTGCTGCGGGCCTTGTTCGTGGTCCACCCGGCCCGCGTGGTCGTCCTGGGGTTCGCCGTCGTCGTGGTGCTGGGCACGCTGCTGCTGATGCTGCCCGCCGCCACGGAGGACGGTCGCGCGACCAGCGTGCTGACCGCGCTGTTCATGTCGACCTCCGCGGTCTGTGTGACCGGACTCGCCGTGGTCGACACGGGGACGTACTGGAGCGGCTTCGGCGAGGGGGTGATCCTCGCACTGTTCCAGATCGGCGGCTTCGGCATCATGACCATGGCGTCCCTCCTCGCCCTGCTCGTCTCCGGGCGCCTGGGCCTGCGCATGCAGCTGACGGCGCAGGCGGAGACGAAGAGCCTGGGCATCGGTGATGTTCGCCGCGTGCTCGTCGGTGTCGCGGCGACCACCCTCCTCGTCGAGCTCGTGGTGAGCGTGGTCCTCACGCTGCGCTTCCGCTACGGATACGGGTCCACGTTCGGCGAGGCGGCGTATCTCGGCTACTTCCACGCGGTGTCCGCCTTCAACAACGCCGGATTCGGACTCCACGCCGACAGCCTGACCCGCTACGCGCAGGACCCGTGGGTCACGCTGCCGATCGCGGTCGCCGTGATCCTCGGCGGCATCGGCTTCCCCGTCCTGCTGGAGATGCTGCGGCACCGGCACCGGACACGGACGACCGGCCGCCGGAACTGGACCCTGCACACCAAGCTCACCCTCATCACGACGGTCGTCCTTCTGGTCGCCGGGATGGTGCTGACCTGCCTGCTCGAGTGGACCAACAGCCGGACACTGGGCCCGCACGACACCGCGGACAAGCTCCTGAACGCCTTCTTCCACTCGGCGATGAGCCGGACCGCCGGGTTCAACTCCCTCGACATGGGCGCCCTGCACTCCGCGACGCTGCTGACGACCTGTGTGCTGATGTTCATCGGCGGCGGCAGCGCGGGGACCGCGGGCGGCATCAAGGTGACCACTTTCGCGGTCCTGGCCGCGGCGATGCTCGCGGAGGTGCGCGGCGAGCCCCACTCCGTGGTCCTGGGGCGCCGCCTGGCACCGCACGTGCTGCGCCAGGCCCTGACGGTGGCCCTGCTCGGGGTGGGTCTGGTCATGGCGGCGACGCTCGCACTGCTCTCGGTCAGCCGGGCGTCCCTGGACGCGGCACTCTTCGAGGTCGTCGCCGCCTTCTCCACGGCCGGGCTCTCCACGGGACTCACCCCGGATCTGCCCGCCCTTGGCCAACTGATCCTGATCGGGCTGATGTTGGTGGGCAGGATCGGCCCCATCACCCTGGTCTCGGCGCTCGCGCTGCGCGAACGGACACGTCGGTACCAACTGCCGGAGGAGCGACCCGTCATTGGCTGACCACCTGCACTTCCTGAGGAAGCGCCGCCGCAGGCGCCCGACCGCACCGCAAGCCCAGACGGGCGATCAACGCGTCGCCGTCATCGGCCTCGGCCGCTTCGGCAGCTCACTGGCCAACGAACTCATGCGGCGGGGCTGGGACGTCCTGGGCATCGACAGCGACGCCCGACTCGTCCAGAGGTACAGCGACTCCCTCACCCACGCCGCGGTCGCAGACTCGACCGACCCGGAGGCGCTGCGGCAGCTCGGGGTCGACGAGTTCACCAGCGCCGTCGTCGGCATCGGCAACGACGTCGAGGCGAGCATCCTGGTGAGCTCCAACCTCCTGGAGGCCGGCGTGCCCAACATCTGGGCCAAGGCCATCAGCCGCCAGCACGGCAAGATCCTGGAGCGGCTCGGCATCCCCCATGTGGTGCTGCCCGAGCACGACATGGGCGAGCGGGTGGCCCACCTGGTCACGGGCCGGATGCTCGACTTCATCCAGTTCGACGACGACTACGCGCTCGTCAAGACCGTCGCTCCGGGCGTCGCCACCGGCATGCCGCTCGGCAGGTCGCGCGTGCGCAGCCAGTACGGCGTCACGGTCGTGGGCATCAAGCGCACGGGGCAGGACTTCACGTACGCAACGGCGGAGACGGTGGTCGAGCCGGGCGACATCCTCGTCGTCACCGGCAAGACCCACGCGGTGGAGGCCTTCACGGAACTCGCATGAGGAGACGCACCCGGTCCCGAGGCGCTCAGGTCCTCTGGGGCCGGCCGAAGAGCAGGTCGTAGCCCGGCGGGAGTTGCAGCAGCACCCGGCGCATGAGCTCGTCACCGGCCGCGTCGGCCACCACACTGAGGACGGCGCTGGTGTCCCATGTGGCCGTCTCCTCGGTGGCCCCGTCGATCCATGCCGCCGTGGCCCGGACGAACCGGTCGGGGCCGAGCGGCTCGGCGGCGCGCAGTGGATTGAGCAGGATCAGGGCGTACGTCTCCGGCAGGCGGGCGGCCAGTTCGTTCCTCTCCTCGCCCACCAGGTGCGCGCCCAGCAGTGCGAGGACCACACGGGCCGCCCGTTCCGCCTCGGACCTCGTGGGGTACTCACCGCGCTCCTGCACCGCTTCCAGGAACGCTTCCCATCGCATGTGCACCAGCTGTCCCCTTCCCGACGCGGCACGGCGTCCCGCGCGGCACGGAGCGGAGGGCGGGGCCGGGGAGGGGAAGATCACTCGCCCCGTCCTCCGCCGCTCTGCCGACGAGGGTGTCTCAGTCGCCGATCTGCTTGCGCGTGGTGTCCGCGCTGCCGATCGCGATCTTGCGCGGCTTGGCCCGCTCGGCGATCGGGATGCGCAGCGTCAGCACACCGGCCTCGTAGTCGGCCCTGATGTTCTCGGTGTCCAGGGTGTCCGCGAGCATGACCTGCCGGGAGAAGACGCCCAGCGGGCGCTCCGACAGCTCCATCTGCACGTCGTCCGCCTTCTGGACCGGCCGCCGCTCCGCCTTGACCGTCAGCATGTGCCGCTCCACGTCGATGTCGATCGCCTCGGACGTGACGCCCGGCAGGTCGAAGGCGATGACGTATTCGTCACCCTCCCGGTAGGCGTCCATCGGCATCGCCGAGGGCCTGGACCAGGTGCCCGACGTCCCCAGCAGCTGCTGGGTGAGACGGTCGAGCTCACGGAAGGGATCAGTGCGCATCAACATCGTGAAACACCTCCAGTCGAACCAGGCAATGTGCCAATGCGCTTCACCTACCTCCTGTTGTAGCATGTCGTCCAAAAGATGACAAGGAAGAAGTCATCGAAAGGGTGACATCGAGGAGAGCATCGTGTCCGAAGCAGACCGGCCGAGCAGGCCCGCCCCCGCCTCCTTCCTCGCCGCCGCCTCCGCGCTCGGCGTCATCGACCAGGCCGTGCGCGCCGCCCACGACACGTCGGACGGCGGCGACGCCGACGCGACGAGCGCGGAACAGGCCCTCGCGGCGCTGCTGCTCCTGCGCGAGGTGCGCAACCGCCTCGCCGGCTGGGAGCCGTCGCTCATCGAGGCGGCCCGTGAGGCGGGCGCCAGCTGGGCCGACCTCGCCCAGCCGCTGGGCGTCACGAGCCGGCAGGCGGCCGAGCGCCGTTATCTGCGGCTGCGGCCCGGCGCCGACGGCACCACCGGCGAACAGCGCGTGAAGGCCACCCGCGACCGCCGCGCCGCGAACCGCTCGGTGACGGCCTGGGCCCGGGACAACGCGGCGGACCTGCGTCAGCTCGCGGGCCAGATCACCGCTCTCACCGACCTCCCCAGTCAGGCGCGCACTCCGGTCGCCCTGCTCGCCCGCGCGCTCGCGGACAACGACGCCGCCAACCTGGTCGGCCCGCTGGCCGACACCCGCCCGCACCTCGGGCACGACCACCGTGACCTCGCCGCCCGCGTCGACGGCATCACCAGCCAGGCCGACCGACTCCGCCGGGACAGCGACGAGCAGCGCCGCACCACCTCCTGACACACCAGGACACCACATCGCCGACGGGGCCGCCCGGGGGCTCCTCGCACGGCACAGGCGCACGCCCGTGGTGGCCTCCTCGCACGGCACAGCGCCCCCTGTGGCCCGGCAGGCACCAACGCACGCAGCGTGCGGCCCCCTTCACCGCCTGTAGCCGATCTGCCAGTGTGGTCACTCCGACCGTGTGCCCATCACGCCGAGGAGCCGCAATGAAGCGTGTCGTCACTCTGTCCGCCCTGGTCTGCCTGCTGGCCGTGACGGCCGCGGCACCGTCGGCGCCCGCTGCGCCCGGCGCCCCCGCGAAGGCGCCGAAGAAGCACCGGAGCCTTCTCGACGCCGTGCCCGAGCGCGGCGTACTGCGGGTGTGCACAACGGGCGACTACCGGCCGTTCACGTACAAGGACCCGAAGGACGGCGCGTACAGCGGGGTCGACGTCGACATGGCGCGGGATCTCGCGAAGAGCCTGGACGCCGAGCCCCGGTTCGTGGACAGCACATGGGCGCGGCTCGTCGGGGACCTGTCCGCGGGGCGGTGCGACATCGCCGTCGGCGGCGTCTCGATCACGCTCCCCCGCGCCCGGCAGGTCCATTTCAGCGAGCCGACGCGCAGGGACGGCAAGACGCCGATCGTGCGCTGCGAGGACAAGGACAGGTACTGGACTCTCGAGGAGATCGACCGACCGGGCACGAGGGTCATCGTCAACCCGGGCGGTACGAACGAGCAGTTCGCCCGGGCCCACATCAAGCAGGCCACCCTCACGGTGCACCCGGACAACACGACGATCTTCGACGAGATCGTCGAGGGCAGGGCGGACGTGATGATGACGGACGCGAGCGAGACCCGGTACCAGGCGAAGATCCGTCCCGAGCTGTGCTCGGTGCACCCCGACGAGCCGTTCACCTTCTCCGAGAAGGCGTACGCGACGCCGCGCGGGGACGAGGAATTCCTGGAGTACGTGGACCAGTTCGTGCACCTGGCGACGCATGACGGGACGTATGCGCGCTACGAGTCGCAGTGGATGGACTGAGGCCCGCGTGAGCACGGGAGGCGGGGCGCGCCGGCCGTCACCACCGGCGCGCCCCGGTCTCATTGCCACACGTCCTCCGATCCGTAGCCGCCCGGCCGGAGGAACCAGTCGCACGACACCTCGGCCACCTCCTCCAGCGCGCCGGGCTCCTCGAACAGGTGCGTGGCGCCCGGCACCACGTGCAGCCGGTGCGGCGTGCGCAGCTTCTCGGCCGCGTCCCGGTTCATGCGCAGCACTTCCCTGTCGTCGCCGCCGACGATCAGCAGCACCGGCGCCTGCACCCGGCCCAGGGCCTCGTCCGCCAGGTCCGGGCGGCCGCCGCGCGAGACCACCGACTGCACGCGGCCGGGCCGATCCGCCGCCGCGACGAGTGCCGCCGCGGCACCCGTGCTCGCACCGAACAGGCCCACGGGCAGTCCGGCGGCGTCCGGGTGCGTACCCAGCCAGTCGACCGCGGCGACCAGACGCCGGGCCAGCAGGCCGATGTCGAAGCGGTGCTCGGCCGTCACCACGTCCACCCGCTCCTCCTCCTCGGTGAGCAGGTCCATCAGCAGGGTCCCGAGACCGGCGTTCCGCAGGGCCGCGGCGACGGCTCTGTTGCGCGGGCTGTGCCGCGAGCTTCCGCTGCCGTGGGCGAAGAGCACGATGCCCCGGGCCTGCGGAGGAATGACCAGGTCACCGGCGATCGCCGAACCGTCGGCAGGAACAGTAACCGCTTTGGAGATCACCGCCACCGTCTCCCTCCAGCTGTCTTTCCGGTACGGGTAGCCCGCGTGCCGCGGGGTATGCGGCCCGCTTGGACGGAACGGTCGGCCCCGTGACGGCGGTGGGCCGCGAACGGGATCACGGGCGTGACCGGCCCGATGCCGCGGCAGCGGCCGTATGCCGCTCCCACCCGCGATGTCGTGCTCCTCTGCGCCGACCGGTGACGCGGCGACTGCCTGTCCGCCGACGGGCACCCCGTGTCCGTACGCCCCAAGCCCGGCGGCGGTCCGGCGTGCCGCCGGACATGCCCGGCGCGGCGGCGGGTACGACCCCTGCCGTACGAGGGCGTCGCGGAAGCGGCCGAAGAGCGAGGGGTGTCGGAAGTGATTCGAAAGCTGCAGGCGGTCGCGCTGGACTGCGCCGATCCGGTACGGCTTGCGGAGTTCTACGCGGATCTGCTCGGTGGCCGGGTGGTCGCGGACCCGGAGCAACCCGACTGGGTCGAGGTGCACGGGTTCGAGGGGACGCCGCTGGCCTGCCAGCGGGTGGACGGCTACCGACCGCCCGAATGGCCCGGCCAGGAGCGCCCGCAGCAACTCCACCTGGACTTCGACGTGGACGACCTCGACGGAGAGGAGAAGCGGGCGCTCGCCCTCGGTGCGACCGTGCTGGAGCGGACGGACCAGCTCCGCCCGGAGGCCAACTGGCGCGTCTACGCGGACCCGGCCGGGCATCCGTTCTGCCTCTGCCTCCACTGACTCCATCGGGCCCACTGCCCTCGCCCAATGACGCTCAGGGCAGGATGGATCCCGTGCCCTCCATGGTTGTTGAGATCCACGTGCCGTTGCTGCCGACGCCGAACCTGCCGGACGGCGCCTGTTCGTTCCCGTGGATCGAGGAGGTCGAGGACTTCCTCGCCGGTCTCGAAGACCAGGGCGACGCAGAGGTCTTCGATGACGCAGAGGAGTACGGGGATGCCTACGTCTTCTTCGTCACCGGAGCCGGTGAAGGGCATCTCCTGGCGGTAGCCTCGCGCGTGGCCACGCTGCCCGGAGTCCCAACGGGTACCTTCGCGGTCGTCAGTGACGACGAGGCCGAGCAATTCGGCCTGGGGCGACGGGTGACGCTTCCGCTGCCTGCGTCCTGAGGCCCGGTGCGCGCAGGTGGACCTCGGCAGCACCCGGCACGCAGGACAGGCCGAGGTCCGGAACAACGGCCGGGAGGCGCTCCCGCGTCCTCGTCCACCCGTAGCTCCTCGGAAGGAAGACCATGACCGACCTCCGCATCGGCGTTCTCGGCTACGGCCTGCGCGGCAGCCTGGCGCGCACCGCCCACCGTCCGGGAGCCGGCTCCCGTGTCACCGCGGTCGCGGACCCGGACCCACGGGCCCGTGCGGAGGCGGCCACGGCCTTCCCCGACGCCGCCGCAACCGACGACCACCGCAAGGTGATCGCCGACCCCGACATCGATGCCGTACTGGTCCTCACCCCCGACCACACGCACGCCGACGTCGCGTGCGAGGCCCTGCGCGCGGGCAAGGCCGTCTTCGTCGAGAAGCCCCTCGACATCACCGTGGAGCGCTGCGACGAGATCCTGCGCACGGCGTACGCGACGGGCACCCGCCTGTACGTCGGCCACAACATGCGCCACATGCCCGTGGTCCGGCTGATGCGCGACCTGATCGGCCGGGGCGCGATCGGCCGTGTGAAGACCGTCTGGATCCGCCACTTCGTGGGCTACGGCGGTGACTGGTACTTCAAGGACTGGCACGCCCAACGCCGTTTCACGACCGGCCTGCTGCTCCAGAAGGCCGCGCACGACATCGACGTCCTGCACTGGCTCGCCGGAGGATGGGCGAGGGACGTCCAGGCCCTCGGCGACCTGATGGTCTACGGGGACAACCCGCACCGCCGCGCCCCGGGGGAACCCAAGCCCGACGACTGGTACACCAAGGACGGCCACTGGCCGCCGCACACCCAGCGCGCCCTCAACCCGGTCATCGACGTCGAGGACGTCTCGCTGCTCAACATGCGCCTCGACAACGGTGTGCTCGCCGCGTACCAGCAGTGCCACTTCACCCCCGACTACTGGCGCAACTACACCGTCATCGGGGACGCGGGCCGGCTGGAGAACTTCGGCGACGGGCCCGGCGGCTGCGTCAAGGTGTGGAACACGCGCCGCTCCGGCCACCGCCCCGAGGCGGACGAGACCCACGCCATCCCCGCCGCCGAGCACAACGCCGGGCACGGCGGCGCCGACCCGCGGCTCGTCGACGAGTTCGTCCGCTTCGTGCGCGAGGGCGGCCGGACCGACACCTCACCGGTCGCCGCCCGGATGGCCGTCGCCGCCGGCGTCCAGGCCACGGCATCGCTCCGGGACGGCGGCACACCGCGCCGGGTCGATGCGGTGGACCCGGAGCTGGCCGCCTACTTCGAGCGCGGCCAGACCCCGGGCTGAGCCCAGGGCCTCTCGCGCGGATCCGGGTCAGACCCGGATCACGATCTTGCCCGTGTGACGGTTCGACTCCATGAGCCGGTGGCCGTCGGCCATGCGTTCCAGCCCGTCGTAGGTCTCGGCGATCACCGGCGTGAGGGAGCCGTCTCTCAGGCCGGATTCGATGAAGTGCTCCGCACGGCGGCGGCCGTCCGCCGCGCGGAGCATCGCACCGTTGGCATAGGTGTGCACCGTCAGCGGCCAGTTCATGGACAGTTCGACCGGGCGCGGGTCGAGCCAGCGGTACAGGACGGCCGCGCCGCCGGGCGACAGCGCGTCGCCCGGCGGCGCGGAAACCGGGGCCGCCGATGGCGTCGAAGGCCAGCCGGGCACCCTGTCCGCCGGTGATCCGGCGGACCTCCGCCACCAGGTCGTCCTCGTCCGTGGTGACGACGTGCGCGGCTCCCAGGTCGAGGAGGCGCTTGCGCTTGTCCGCGGTGCGCGTGGTCGCGATGGGGATCGCACCGACCTGGTTGGCGATCTGCACGGCGGCGGTGCCGACACCGCTCGACGCACCCGTGATCAGTACGTGCTCGCCCGCGCTCAGACCACCGGTGGTCACCAGGCCGCCGTAGGCGGTCGAGTAGGTCAGCCACACGGCCGCCGATGTCACCGCGTCCACTCCCGCGGCCTGCGGACGACGGATTCGACGGGCAGCACCAGGGGGCCCGGCTGGACTCGCAGGCGACCGACACCGCCTGTCCGTCCGACAGCCGGTGCACGGGCACGACGGCCGACAACGGGTTCTTCGGCGAGGGTCAGGTCGACGCGCTGAAGGCGGTCGGCGGAAGCACCCCGCCGACCGGGACGTTCTTCGAGAACACGGCTGATGTCGCGATCGCCGACAACGCCACGGTGGAGAGTCCGATCGCCGTCTCCGGTGTCTCCGGCAACGCGCCCGCCACGCTCAAGGTCGGTGTGGACATCCAGCACACCTACCGCGGGGACCTCGTCCTCTCGCTCGTCGCACCGGACGGCACGGTGTACCTGCTGGAGGACTTCGCGAACAACGACGGCACGGACGACGTGGGCAAGACGTACAGCGTCGACGCCTCGAGCGAGGTCGCGAACGGTACGTGGAAGCTGCGGGTGCGTGACACCGCCACACAGGACACGGGCAGGATCAACGCCTGGAACCTGACCTTCTAGGCAGTTCACGCGCACGGCGGCCGGACCGGGTCGGCATCCCGGTCCGGCCGCCTGTCGTTCAGTAGACGCTCACGTTGTACTTGGCGAGCGCTTCGGGGACCGGCTGGTAGAAGGTGG
Organism: Streptomyces sp. 5K101; assembly: GCF_046506645.1. NCBI lineage: Bacteria > Bacillati > Actinomycetota > Actinomycetes > Kitasatosporales > Streptomycetaceae > Streptomyces > Streptomyces sp. 5K101. The sequence goes on from NZ_JBKFFO010000004.1 coordinate 211,154, forward strand.
TGCCGCCGGTACGGCAGTTGCCACTGCCGCCCGAGGTGATGCCGAGTGCCTTGCTGCCGTCGTAGAGCGGGCCGCCGGAGTCACCGGGCTCGGCACAGACATTGGTCTGGATCATGCCCCTGACGGTGCCGCCGCCGCTGTAGTGGACGGTGACGTCGAGCGCGGTGACGGTGCCGCTGTGCGTGCCGGTGGTGGATCCGGTGCGCTTGACGGACTCGCCGATGTACGCGTCGGCAGCGGTGAAGCCGCCGGGGTGGCTGAGCGAGGCGTTGTCGTAGCGGACGAGGGCGTAGTCGTTGCCCGGGAAGCTGGATCCGACCGTCGGGCCGATGAGTGTGGTCTGCGCGGAATTGGCGTACCAGTTCCTGGACACGTCCCCGCAGTGCCCCGCGGTCAGGAAGTAGTAGGTGCTGCCGCTGACGACGTTGAATCCGAGCGAGCAGCGGTAGCCGCTGCCGTAGATGGCGTCGCCGGCCGAGCCGAGCGGCGCGAAGACGCCGCTGTCACGCTCGATCCTGAGGGCTCCCGCGTCGGCTCCCGCCGCCTTCCTCAGTTCGGCGATCCCGGCCCGGGAGACGGTGCTGTCCGCGGTCACGACGACCTGGCCGGACGCCTCGTCGACGTGCCACGCGGTGCCGCCGACGTCTGCCTTCAGCACGGCGTCGCTGACCCGGGCCAGCAGGGTGGCGCTGTGGACCTCCGGGGACGCCGCGCCCGCGTTGGGCAGGCCGACCGAGGTGACGGCCACGATGCCGGCGGCGACGGCGAGCAGGCGGATGCGTCTGGAGGTGCCGGGGTTGGTGCGCTTGTTCCTCACTCGATCTCCTCCTGTGGAGTTCAGGGGCCCGATGGGTGGGCGGGCTCGTGAGGTGCAGCCAGGAGGGACACCGGCAGGGGTTTCGCTCCTGCATGATGTGCCCCTGTCAATCACCGGTGTGAGTATGGGACAACGCCGGAGGCCCGACAAGGGTGCCCACCAGGCGGATCCCTCACGTTGCGGTGTCCCGCGGACCGGCCGTGGTTGGATTGCCGCACATGAGAGCTGTGACGATGAGCCGGTACGGCAAGGCCGACGACCTGGAACTCTCGGACCACCCCGACCCCAAAGTGGCCCCCGGCGAAGTGCTCGTGCGCGTGAAGGCCGCGGGCGTGAACCCGGTCGACTGGAAGCTCGCGCAGGGCGGGCTCGACGGCGTCATGGAGGTGCGCTTCCCGTTGATCCCCGGCTGGGACGTGGCGGGAGTCGTCGAGCGCGTCGGATTCGACGCGGACGAGTTCCAGGTCGGCGACGAGGTGTACGGGTACATCCGCAAGGACACCGCCCAGCTCGGCGCCTACGCCGAGTACGTCTCCGCCCCTGTGCGCATGCTCGCCCGCAAGTCCGCCACCATGAGCTGGGAGGAGGCGGCGGGAACGCCCCTGGCCGGGCTGACGGCACATCAGGCGATCCAGCGTGTCGGCGTCCGCGCGGGTGACACGGTCCTCGTCCACGCCGCCGCCGGCGGCGTGGGGTCGATCGGCACACAGATCGCCGTGGCACTCGGCGCTCGGGTGATCGGTACGGCGAGCGAGCGCAACCACGCCTTCCTCCGCGAGCTCGGCGCCGAACCCGTCACCTACGGCCCCGGACTGGAGGACCGGATCAGGGCGCTGGCCCCGGATGGCGTCGACGCGGCCCTGGACTTCGTGGGTGGCGACGCGGTCGACGTCTCGCTCGCGCTCGTCGACCGGCCGGACCGGGTGGCGTCGATCGCCGATCCCCAGGCACCCGCCAAGGGCGCCCGATACGTCTGGGTCCGGCCCGACGCCGCGGGGCTGACCGCCCTCGCCGCCCTGGCCGACGAGGGCAGACTCACAGTGCACGTCGACCGGGTGCTCCCGCTGGCCGAGGCGGCTGAGGCGTGGCGCCTCAACCAGAGCGGCCACACCCGCGGGAAGCTCGTCCTGCGGGTGGACTGACGCCGCCCGCGCGAGCAAGGCCACCCGCACCGCCCGCGCACCCGCACCGCCCGCGCGCCCGCGCCGTCGGCGTCCGGCCCGGAACGCGCACCGGACCGCCACCGAGGAGGTGGCGGTCCGGTGCACATGCCGCCGAGGCGGCTCAGTTGCGAACGATGTTCTCCGCCTGAGGACCCTTCTGTCCCTGCGTGACGTCGAAGGTCACGACTTCACCCTCATGGAGCTCCCGGTAGCCGGTGCCCGTGATGTTCGAGTAGTGGGCGAAGACATCGGGGCCTCCGCCGTCCTGTGAGATGAAGCCGAAGCCCTTTTCCGCGTTGAACCACTTCACCGTACCGCTGGCCATACCCGTCCTTCTGTCCATCTGAGGAACAGCCCGCGTCACGAGCGGCTCCGAGCGCCGTGCCTCAGCGCCCGGGACCGTTCTACCCCGTCTTCCCCGCCCCCATCCGCAGGCGCGCGTGTGGTGTCGCGGACGTGTGACGACGGGGATGACCCGGACGGAAGCAGATCAGGTGCGCGTCCGTGCCGCCGGACAGGGCGGCGACGCTGCGCTCGTGACACCGCCCGGACCAGGCACGCGGCGCGGTCGGCAGGCGCCTCCACGGTGCGCTGCCGATGCGACGCAGCCGGGGTACCGGGCCCCGCGTCGTGCGTCCCGGGCGTTTCCGATTCGCTCCCGGTTTTGCCTGTCGTTAACCCGCGACTCTTGACGGCGCCTTCTCCACGTCCCCACGATGTTCCCCATCGCGCAAGTGATCGTGCATTGCGCAACAACACTTCCCCTCGCTCGCGGGGGAACACGCCTCGCCGGCTGTCCCGCCGCGCCCGCCTGAGGAGCACGCCCTGACGACAACCCCCGTCTCCCCCGAGTCCCCCGTCTCCCAGAGTCTGATCAGCACCCTGCCCGGCCACTACTACACCGACCCGGAGATCTTCCGGCAGGAACAGGAGCGGCTGTTCGAATCGATGTGGTTCTGCGCCGTGCGCAGCGCCGACCTCGACAAGCCCGGCGCCTTCCGCACCGTCCAGGTGGGCCGCGAGAGCGTCATCGTGAGCCGCAACCGCAAGGGCGAGCTGCGCGCCTTCCTCAACATCTGCCGCCACCGCGGCGCCCGGCTGTGCACGGAGGAGTCCGGCGAGGTCAAGCGCTCCCTGCAGTGCCCGTACCACGCCTGGACCTACGACCTCGACGGCAAGCTGATCGCCGCACCGAACCTGACGAAGATGCCCGACGTCGACCGCACCACATACGGTCTCGTGACCGTGGCGCTGCGGGAATGGCTGGGCTACGCCTGGGTGTGCCTGGCCGACGAGCCGCCGTCCTTCGAGGAGAGCGTCATCGGCGCGGCCGTCGAGCGCCTCGGCGACGCCGCGTCCATCGAGCGCTACCGGACCGAGGACCTCGCACTCGGCCGGCGCATCACCTACGACGTGAAGGCCAACTGGAAGCTGATCGTCGAGAACTTCATGGAGTGCTACCACTGCGCGACGATCCACCCCGAACTCACCGAAGTACTCCCCGAGTTCGCCGACGGCTACGCGGCGCAGTACTACGTGGGCCACGGTGCCGAGTTCGGTGACGGGATCAAGGGCTTCACCGTCGACGGCAGCGAGGGGTTCGCCAAGCTGCCCGAGGTCGCGGACGACCAGGACCGCCGCTACTACGCGATCACCGTCAAGCCGACGGTCTTCATCAATCTCGTGCCCGACCACGTGATCCTGCACCGGATGTTCCCGCTCGCCGAGGACCGCACGGTCGTCGAGTGCGACTGGCTGTACGCGCCCGAGGTGGTGGAGTCCGGGGCGGACGTGTCGAAGTCCGTGGAGCTGTTCCACCGGGTCAACGCCCAGGACTTCGAGGCGTGTGAGCGCACCCAGCCGGCGATGGCGTCCCGCGCCTACCGGGACGGCGGTGTCCTGGTGCCCACCGAGCACCACATCGGCATCTTCCACTCCTGGCTGACCGAGCACCTCGGAGGCGTCCATGCCTGATCTGTTCATCGGCGGCACATGGACCGCCGCCCGCGACAAGCGCACCCGGGAGATCCGCTGTCCCGCCGACGGCTCCCTCGTCGGCGAGGTCGACGAGGCCGGCGGCGAGGACACGGTGGACGCGATCGCCGCGGCCCGCCGGGCGTTCGACGAGGGGCCGTGGCCGCACACCCCGGCGGCCGAGCGCGGTGATCTGCTGCTGCGGGTGGCCGATCTGCTGGTCCGCGACAAGGACGCGCTGGCCCGCGCCGAGTCCCTGGACACCGGCAAGCGCCTGGTGGAGAGCGCGTACGACATCGACGACATCGTCGCGTGCTTCCGGTACTTCGGGCGGCTCGCCGCCACCGAGACGGGCCGGGTGATCGACACGGGCACGGTCGGCAGCGAGAGCCGGACCGTGTACGAACCGGTCGGCGTGTGCGGGCTGATCACGCCGTGGAACTACCCGCTGCTCCAGACCGCGTGGAAGGTCGCCCCCGCGCTGGCCGCGGGGAACACCTTCGTCCTCAAGCCGAGCGAGCTCACTCCGCACACCGCGATCCATCTGGTACGGCTTCTCACGGAGGCGGGACTGCCGGACGGCGTCGCCAACCTGGTGCTGGGCGCGGGCCCGGAGGCGGGCGCACCGCTCGCCGACCATCCCGACGTGGACCTGCTGTCCTTCACCGGCGGTCTGCACACCGGCCGCCGTCTGATGGCGGCCGCGGCGGGAACGGTGAAGAAGGTCGCGCTCGAACTGGGCGGCAAGAACCCCAACATCGTGTTCGCGGACGCCGACTTCGAGACTGCCGTGGACATGGCCCTGACCGCGGTGTTCCTGCACTCCGGGCAGGTGTGCTCGGCCGGGGCGCGGTTGCTGGTAGAGGACTCGCTGCACGACCGGTTCGTCGACGAGGTCGTGCGCAGGGCGCAGCTGATCCGGCTCGGCGGTCCCTTCGACGACGAGGCGCGGACGGGTCCGTTGATCTCGGCGGCCCATCGCGCCAAGGTCGAGGCGTATGTCGCGGCCGGTGTCGCGGAGGGCGCGGTGCTGCGCTGCGGCGGTGCCCGGCCCGAAGGCCCCGCGTACGACGGCGGTTTCTACTATCTGCCGACCGTTCTCGACGGGTGCCACGCCGGCATGTCGGTCGTGCGGGAGGAGTCCTTCGGACCGGTCCTGACGGTGGAGCGGTTCCGCGACGGGGACGAGGACGAGGCCGTACGGCTCGCGAACGACACCATCTACGGCCTCGCGGGCGCCGTGTGGACCGGCGACGAGGCCCGGGCGCAGCGGATCGCGTCCCGGCTGCGGCTCGGCACCGTGTGGATCAACGACTACCACCCCTATCTGCCCCAGGCCGAGTGGGGCGGGTACAAGCAGTCCGGCACAGGGCGTGAGCTCGGTCCGGCAGGCCTCGCCGAGTACCGCGAGGTGAAGCACATCTGGCGCAACACGTCCCCCGAACCGCAGGGCTGGTTCGCCTGACACCCTCCTCCGCTCGCCCAGGAGTTGCTCATGACCTCTGCCCCACCCGGTCCCGTCCAGATGGATGACGACGCGGAACTCGCCGAATTCGGCTACCGCCCCGAGCTCAAGCGCACCCTCGGAAACTTCCACACCTTCGCCGCCGGCATCTCGTACATCTCGATCCTCACCGGCACCTTCCAGCTGTTCTACTTCGGCTACGCCAGCGGCGGCCCCGCGTACTGGTGGTCGTGGCCGATGGTGTTCGTCGGCCAGTTCATGGTGGCGCTCTGCTTCGCGGAGCTGGCCGCCCGCTACCCGGTCGCCGGGTGCATCTACAACTGGTCGAAGAAGGTGGGCAATCCGCACGTCGGCTGGCTCGCCGGCTGGATGATGCTCCTCGCCTCCGTCGTGTCCATCGCGGCCGTCGCGCTGGCCTACCAGCTGACGCTGCCGCAGATATCGTCCTCCTTCCAGTTCGTCGGGGACGGCACCGGCAAGTACGACGTGGCGACGAACGCGGTCCTGCTGGCGGCCGTGCTGATCCTGTTCACCACCGTGGTCAACGCCTTCGGCGTGAAGCTGATGGCGAGGATCAACACCGCCGGTGTCTTCATCGAACTGATCGCCACCGTCGTGCTGATCGTGCTGCTGGCCGTGAACGTCGTACGTGGTCCGCAGGTCGTCACGGACACGGCAGGCACCGGCTCCGGCCAGTCCTTCGGCTATCTCGGCGCGTTCCTGATCGCCTCGCTCGCCTCCGCCTACGTCATGTACGGCTTCGACACGGCAGCCTCGCTCGGCGAGGAGTCGCTGGACCCGTCGCGCAACGCGCCGCGTGCCATCATCCGGGCCATCGTCGCCTCCTTCGTCCTCGGCGGGCTCATCCTGCTGCTGGCGCTGATGAGCGTGTCGAGTCTGCGCGGCGAAAAGCTGTCGACCGACGGGCTGCAGTACGTCGTGCTGGACGTGCTCGGGCCAACGGCCGGCAAGGCGATGCTGTGGTGCGTGCTGATCGCGGTGACGGTGTGCGCGCTCGCCGTGCACACGGCGGCGGTCCGGCTCGCGTTCGCCATGGCCCGCGACAACAACCTGCCGGCCTCGTCCCGGCTGGCGAAGGTCAGTCCGCGGTTCAGCACGCCCATCCTGCCGACCGTGATCATCGGGGTGCTGGCGCTGGCGATCCTGCTGGTCAACATCCGCCAGCCGCAGATCTTCACCGTGGTCACCAGCATCGGCATCATCATGATCTACCTGGCGTACCTGCTGGTCACCGTACCGATGCTGGTGGCGCGGGTGCGCGGCCGGTGGCAGCCGGCCGAGGGCAAGTTCTCGCTGGGCCGGTGGGGCCTGCCCGTCAATGTCATCGCCGTCCTGTGGGGCGGCGCCATGACCCTCAACCTCATCTGGCCGCGGTCCGCCGTCTACAACGCCGCCGCCCCCTTCCACTGGTACCTGCGCTGGGGCGCGGTCCTGTTCGTCGGCGCGATCGCGGTGGGCGGCTTCGCCTACTACTGGTTCGTCCAGCGGCACCGTACGGGCGTACTCGCCGAGCACGCGGCCGTCGCGGCCCCGGAGCCCCGTGAACTGAAGGAGATCACCACCTCATGACCGAAGAGTTCGACTACGTCGTCGTCGGCGGCGGAACCGCGGGCAATGTCGTCGCCGCGCGGCTCAGCGAGGACCCGTCCGTCACGGTGTGCGTCCTGGAGGCGGGGCCGAGCGACGTCGGGGACGACAACGTCCTGAGGCTGGAACGCTGGATGGGCCTGCTGGAGTCCGGTTACGACTGGGACTACCCGGTCGAGCCGCAGACGAGCGGCAACAGCTTCATGCGGCACGCCCGTGCCAAGGTGCTGGGCGGCTGCTCGTCGCACAACTCGTGCATCGCGTTCTGGGCGCCCGCGGAGGACCTGGACGACTGGGCGAAGGCCGGCTGTACGGGCTGGAGCGCGGCGGACCTCTTCCCGCTGTACCGCCGGCTGGAGAACAACGACGCGCCGGGCGACCACCACGGCCGCACCGGTCCGGTGAAGCTGCGCACGCTCAAGGGCGGCGATCCGTGCGGCGCGGCGCTGCTGGAGGCGTGCGCGCAGGAGGGCATACCGACGACGGCGTTCAACACCGGGACGACGGTGGTGCGCGGCGCCAACTGGTTCCAGATCAACTCGGACGAGAACAACATCCGCCAGTCCTCCTCGGTCGCCTATCTCCACCCGGTCATGGGCAAGCGGCCGAACCTGGAGGTACGCACCGGGGTACGCGCCAAGAAGCTGGTGTTCGACGGCCGCCGCTGCGTCGGCGCCGAGTACCTGGACCCGGACCTGGTCCACACCCGCACGGTCCGCGCCCGCCGCGAGGTCGTGGTCTCCTGCGGCTCGATCGACACGCCCAAGCTGCTGATGCTGTCCGGCATCGGCCCGGCCGAGCATCTGAGGGACGTCGGCGTGGACGTGCTGGTGGACTCGGCCGGAGTCGGCGAGAACCTGCAGGACCACCCCGAGGGCGTGATCATGTGGGAGGCGAAGCAGCCGATGACCACCACCTCCAGCCAGTGGTGGGAGGCGGGCATCTTCTACGACACCGAGCCGGGCCTGGACCGGCCGGACCTGATGTTCCACTACGGCTCGGTGCCCTTCGACATGAACACCGCCCGCCACGGCTATCCGACGTCCGAGAACGCCTTCTGCCTCACCCCCAACGTGACACGTGCCAAGTCGCGCGGCACGGTGCGGCTGAGGACGCGTGACTACCGCGACAAGCCGATGGTCGACCCGCGGTACTTCACCCACGAGCACGACGTGCGCGTCATGACGTACGGCCTGCGGCTCGCCCGCCGCATCGCCGCGCAGCCCGCGCTCGCGGGCTGGGCCGGGGTGGAACTCGCGCCGGGGCCCGATGTCCGTACCGACGACGAGCTGCTCGACTACATCCACAAGACGCACAACACCGTGTACCACCCGGCCTGCACGGTGAAGATGGGCGCGGACGACGATCCCACGGCGCCGCTCGACGCCCGGCTGCGGGTGAAGGGCGTGGACGGGCTGCGGGTGGCGGACGGGTCGGTCATGCCGGACCTCGTCACGGTCAATCCGTGCATCACCACGATGATGATCGGCGAGAAGTGCGCCGATCTGCTGCGCGAGGACCGCTGAGCGGTTTCGCGAAGCGTGAACGCCCCGCCCGCGCCGCCACCCGACGGCGCGGGCGGGGCCGAGCCCCCGGGGCCACCGCCCGCGCCGCGCAGCGGCCACGCCGACCGCGCATGCGCGCGGCGCACGGGGGCGGAGCCGCCTTCCCCGCCCCGCAAGCGGCCGCGGGGTCAGGGACGGAGCCCCGGGTCTCGTCAGAATCCCGGGCAGGCGCGCAGCCGAGCCCCGTGGGCCAGCGAACGCGCCGCGGAGCAGGCGCCCGACCGCGCACGCGCGGAGATGCGCCGCGCAGTCGGCGCGCGGTGAAGACCCCGCCGCGCAGGCGGCCACGGGGGCACGGGGGCGAAGCGCTCGTTCTCGTTGGGGGACACGCCCGTACCCCTGGGTCAGGGCAGCGGCTTGCCGCGGGCGGTGAGCCAGAGTTCGTACCACTCCTCGTGGCTGAGCGCAGGGTCGTGCCGCACGGCGTCGCGGCAGGCGCGGATCCTGTCGGGGCGCGCGCTGCCGACGACCGGGGCGATCCGCGCGGGGTGGCGCCGCAGCCACCACAGCAGGACGGTCTCCGGCGTCGTCCCCTTCGCCTTCGCCATGGCGGCGACCAGTTGCGCGGTCGCCGCCTCCTCGGCCGTCTCCTGCAGCCCCGTGTAGCGCCCCTGCGCGAGGGCGCCCCACGCCTGCAGCCGCACCCCGTTGTCCCGGCAGAACTCGACGGTCCCGAACGGAAAGCCGTTGGCCGCGGCTGCCGGAGTGTTGACCAGGACGCCGGCTTCGAGCCAGTCGCGCCGGTGCAGACTCATCTCCAACTGGTTGGCCACCAGCGGGACATCGAGCCTGGCCTGCAACTGCGCGATCTGCGCCGCCCCCATGTTGGACACGCCGAACCGGCGCACCAGGCCCTGACGGTGCAGTGCGGTCAGCGCCTCGGCGAGGTCGTCCGGGTCCGCCAGCGGGTCGGGACGGTGCAGCAGCAGGACGTCGACGACGTCGGTCCGCAGCCGTGTCAGGCTCTCCTCGACCCGGCGCAGGACGGTCCGGCCCCGCAGGTCGTAGATGCCGGGCCGGTCGCCGTCCGCGAGCCGGATGCCGCACTTGGTCTGCACGACGATGCGCTCGCGCAGCCCGGGCGCCCTGGCGAGCACCTCTCCGAAGACCGCCTCGGCCTTGCCGTGCCGGTAGATGTCGGCGTGGTCGAAGGTGGTGATGCCGCACTCCAGCGCCGCCTCGACCGCTGCCTCGGCCTGGGCGATCTCCTGTGCGCCGTAGGGCTCGGAGTCCCAGCTCCCGCCGAGCCCCATACACCCGTAGAGCACCGTGTCCCGGTGCGCGTCGTCCCGTGTCGTCACGCCGCCACCCTACGACGGCCTGTCCCCAGTCATCCGTCGCATTCCACCCGGCCGCCGACCACGACGGTCTCCGCGACGGTGCCCGGGATGTCCTTTGGGGCCGAGCGGAGGATGTCCCGGGAGAGGACGACGAAGTCGGCTGCCTTGCCGACGGTCAGTGAACCGCGGTCGTGCTCCGGCAAGTTGGCGTACGCGGAGCCCATCGTGCAGCCGTGGACCGCGGCCGCCACGCTGATCGTCTCCTGCGGCATCCAGGGCTTGCCGCCGCCAAGAGGGCACCGGGTGACGGCCGTGTAGATGCCGATCACCGGGTCCATCTCGGCCACGTTCCAGTCGCTGGAGAGGGCCGGTGTGGACGTCGTAGCTCAGGACGAACGCGGGCACCTCGCCGGTCGCCGGGTCGAGATCGCAGGCGTCGTTGGAGCCCAGCCGGACGTGGTTGGGCGCGTCGATGAAGCCGGGGAGGACGAGCTTCCCGGCGGCGTCGATCACACGCGTCCGCGGCCACGTCCACGCCGTCGCGTCGTCGTCGGGGCCGAGCCAGGCGATGCGGCCGTCGGTCACCGCCACGGCCCCTGCCTCGGGGAGCGCGGGGTCGACGGTGTGGATGCGGGCGTTGCGCAGGACGAGGTCGGCGTGGTGCGCGGCGGGGGCCATGTCAGGGAACTCCAGTGGTGGTACGGGTGGTTCGGTGCTGTGGGCCCGCGCGATGCGCCCGTCGCGCCGCGCGGGAAGTCGTCACGACAGGGCGGTGTGCGGGGCGACGGTGCGCCGGGCGAGGGCCCAGTAGACGGGGTGACCGAGCCGCCGAGGGCCAGCGCGAGGAAGAGCGGCTGGAACCAGTCGGGCAGCAGCGATTCCGCACCCGCGACGGCGTCCGTCATGTCGGTCTGTGTCGCCGCCGCGCCCCCCGCCATGCCCAGGGCCACCGACGAGACGAAGCCGCCGAGGGCGCCGTACCAGGTGAGCGAGCGCAACGGGGTCGTCCTCGGCAGGTAGCGGGTCTAGTCGGCGGGCATCGGGACGTAACTAGAAGGGTCCGGCGAGCATCACGACGAACGCCGGGGTCCGGCAGGGCCGCTTCGCCGCCGGTCCGGACGCGGCGGCCCGCGCGTCGGAGCTCCTCGCCCTGCTCGACGGGTTGAGCACGCGCGTCGTCCTCGGCCAGCGCGGCGCGGACCGCGACGGCGCGCTCGAGACGGCACGTTCGGTGGCCGCGCTGCTGGTGGAACGGGCCTGACGGCCGCACCGGTGCCTGTCCGGCGGACCTGGGCCGCAGCCCGGCCCGCCGGACACCTGCTAGCTCAGCGCGTCGACGACCTCCAGCGCCGCACGCTCGCCCTCCGTCGCGCCGCCTTCCATGAAGCCCTGGAAGTCGTAGCTGCAGTGCTCGCCGCCGATGTGGATGTTGCCCTGCGCGGTCCCCTCGTAGCCCGCGTACCGGTGCACGTAGCCGACCGGCCAGCAGGAATAGGCGCCGAGGGAGTACGAGTTGCGGTGCCAGGCGGAGAGCTGGGCGCGGCCCGTGTAGGCACGGGAGGTGCCGGGGAAGAAGGCGTCGATGCCCGCGAGCCGCCGGGCGACCAGATCGCGCACGTACGGGTCGGACTCGGTGGAGAAGGGCCCGGCGGGCGTGAGCTCCCGGGCGAGGCGGCCACCGCCGTACTGGATGAGGATGCCGCCCGTGCCCGGCTGGATCTTGGTGGTGTCCCAGGTCTGCTGGACGCCCGTGTCGGTGAAGCAGTCGCCCGCCGACACACCGGGCCACGCGCCGGTGCCGCGCCAGGGCCGGTTGCCGAACTGCATGTTGAGTTTGGTGCAGAACCCCATCCGCGCGTCCCGCAGCAGGCTCTGCATCAGCGGGTCGAACCCCGCCTGGCTGCGGTCGAGTTGCTGCAGGACGGGCAGCGGGACGCACAGCACGGTGTGGTCCGCGGTGACGGTCCGCAGGCTGCCCGCCTCGTCGAAGGTGAGGGTCTGCGTGCCGTCCGCGTTGGCACGTACGGCGGTCAGCGACCAGCCCATGCGGAGGGTGCCCGGGGACAGTGCCCCGGCGATGGCGTTGGGGAGCCGGTCGTTGCCGCCGGTGATGTGGTAGCGCTCGTTGGACAGGCCCCACACGTTGAAGTGCCCCGGATTGGTCTGATAGCCCATCAGCAGGACGAGGGCCAGCGCGGACTGCTCGGCAGTGTCGGCGCCGTACTCCACGGTGTAGGCGACGTCGATGAACCGGCCCAGCGGCGAGGAGTGACCGCCCGGGACGCGCGACTCGATCCACTCGTGGATCGACATGTTGTCGAGCGCGGTGCCGGTGGGTGTGGTCCGGTTCCACATGACCTCGCCCGCCTCGGACAGGTCGCGGTGCAGCGACTGGTAGACCGCCTTAAAGTCCTCGTCGGCCTGGTGGCGCGGGTAGTAGGCGCCGTGGAACCAGAGGACTTCCTCCGCGCCGGTGGGCCCGCCGCCGAGGAAGTCCTCGACGGGGAGGGCGAAGCGGCGGCAGAGCTCCAGCATCTTCTTGTGGCCGGTGTCGATCAGCTCTCCGCCGATCTCGGCGGTCTGCCCGTACGCCCAGTGGTCGCGCTGGGTCCACATCCGGCCGCCGACACGCGAGGGGTTCGCCTCGTACAGCACCGGGGCGAGGCCCGCGTCCTGGAGCGTGAGGGCAGCGGTGAGGCCGGCGATCCCGGCGCCCACGACGGCGATCCGGGCACCGTTGCCGGCCGCGGCCCGGGGCGTCGCCGCGGCTGCGGGCGCGGGACGGGAGAGGGCTGTCGACGCGGTGGCCGTCACGCCGGCCGCGGCGGCGTACCTGAGCAGGGATCTGCGGCCGATCGGCTCGGACCTCAGGCCGCGGAGTTCCGCGACGGGTATCCGCAGGCGCCGGGCGGCTGCGTGGTCGGCGGCCAGTTGCTTCAGGAGGTGCATCGGACTGGTGCGTGCCATGGGGCGCTCCTGGGGGAGGAAGAGGGAGGTCAGCTCTGGGTGACGGCGGTGGTGTCGGGTGATGGCCGCTCGTCGTCCTCGGTGCGTTCGGCCGCGTCCTCCAGGACGATCCGGCCGATGATCTCGTACCGGTCGGGTCGCTTGGCCTTCAGGTAGAGGCCGAGTCCGAGCCCGCCGAAGAAGACGGCGCCGACGATCCAGGGGATCGCCGCGAAGAAGACCGAGTCGGCGGCGAGGCCGGCGGCGGTCTCCATGTTCAGCACCAGCAGGACGACGACGGCGATCATGCCCACGCCGCCGAGCAGCGGCGCGGTGAGGGTCCTGAACCAGTGCCGGTCCTCGGGGTGGTTGTGGCGGAAGTAGCCGACGACGGCGAACGAGCACAGTGTCTGGACGATCAGGATCGCCATCGTGCCGAGGATGGCGAGCAGCGTGTAGAGGTGGATGTACGGGTCCTGGCCGGTGAGCCAGAAGGCGCCCACGAGCACGACGGCGATGGCGCTCTGGACGTAGGAGGCGATGTACGGGGATCCGTGCGAGCGGTGTGTACGGCCGAGGGCCGGATGCAGGAAGCCCTCGCGGCCGATCGCGTACAGGTAGCGCGAGGCGCACTGGTGGAAGGCCATGCCACAGGCGAACGAGCCGGTGAGCAGCAGCCATTGGAAGGCGTCGACGGCCCAGGCGCCGATGAAGGCGCTGGTGGGGTCGAAGAAGAGGTCGAGCGGGCTGGTGGAGGAGGATACCTGGACGGCGCCGTTCAGGCCGTTTCCGGCGATCGTCATCCAGGAGACGTAGATGTAGAAGAGCCCGACGCCGATGACGGACACGAGAGTGGCGCGGGGAATGACGCGCTTGGGGTCGCGGGACTCCTCGCCGTACATGGCGGTCGACTCAAAGCCGACCCACGACCAGAAGGCGAAGAAGAGGCCGAGACCGGCCGAGACCCCGGTGAAAGCGTTCTTCGGGTTGACCGGTTCGAGCGGGATGCCGTCGGGGCCGCCGCCGGCGAGGAGTACCGCGGTGGCGACGGCGAAGAGGACCGCGATCTCGGCGACGAGCATCACGCCGAGCGCCTTGGCAGTGAGGTTGATGTCGAAGTACGCGAGGACGGCGGTCACCGCGAGCATCGCCGCCGCATAGACGATCCACGGCAGGTCCACGCCGAGCTGGTCGGCGACGGTCGTCCGGGCGTAGTAGGCGAAGACGCCGACGATCGAGGCCTCGAAGACGATGTACGCGAGGACGGCGAGCATGCCGGACGCCAGGCCCGTGATCCGGCCCAGGCCGTGGGAGATGTAGCCGTAGAAGGCGCCCGCCGCGGTGATCCGTTTCGCCATGGCGACATAGCCGACGGAGAAGACGGTCAGAACGAGTGTCGCGAAGAGATAACCGGCGGGTGCGCCGGTGCCGTTGCCGAAGCCGACGGCGATGGGCAGGTTGCCGGTCATCGCCGTGATGGGTGCGGCCGTCGCGACCGCCATGAAGACGACGCTGACGAGTCTGACCGAGTTCGCCTTGAGCCGCTGCACCTCAGAGGTGCGGTTGTCTGCCATGGCGAGAGAGCTTCCTCCGGGGTGACCCACGCCACAATCGACAGGTGGTCGAACAATTGCCCGGCGCAGCAGACGAGTTGTCGTCCCGGTCAGCGGCCCGGAGGGGCTTCCTCCGTGGGCGCGCGCTGTGCCGCGGCACCGGGGGGCCGACGGCGGGACGCACCCGCCGCCGGCCCCCCGGCCGGTTCACCGCAGCGTCACATCCGCTGCCGTGATGCGATACCGGGCCGTGTCCGCGTCGCTGCTCCAGCGCCGCAGCCCGGCCTTCTCCAGCACGCGGACCGAAGCGGGGTTCGCGAGCTCCACCTGGGCGTGGACGGTGTGCACGCCCGGTGCCGTCAGGGCGAACTCCGCGAGGGCGCGGGTGGCTTCCGAGGCGTAGCCCCGGCCCCGCCGGGACGGCACGATGCCGTACCCCATCTCGACGGCCCCGTCGGTGGGCGGCCAGAACAGCCCGATGGAGCCGACCACCAGCCCGGTGTCCCGTTCGACGACCAGCCGGTGCCCGTACATGTGCAGGGCGTCGGGGTGGCCGGTGATGAAGTCCGCGATGACGCGGTCGCCGTCGGCGGGGAAGTCCTCCGCCCAGTGGGCACGGTGAGTGCCGTCGAGGACGGCGGCGAGCTCATCCGCGGACCAGGTCCGCAGGACGAGGCGGTCGGTGGTGGGATCCGTACCGGCCGATGAGAAAGAAGACACGCGACTCTCCTGGTCGTGTTGACGACCGGGCCGCTCACACTGCGCGGGCGGCCCGGCCAAGGGCATGCCGATGAGGGGCCTCGCAGGCCATATTCATCAACCTCCCTTGCTGGAGCGGAAGTCGCGGCTCTCGCACGCGCGGGGATCGTATCAGTAGTGGGGCGGCGCGAGCCGAACGGCCTTGCGAGCCCGGCGGGTTCGCCGGGCCCGCCGCGCTACTCCGACCGGTGGGTGATGTGGCCTCCCGTCATGGTCAGCAGGACCGGCGCCTCGGCGACCTCGTCCGCCGGGGCGTCCACGGGGTCGAGGCCGAAGGCGGTGAGATCCGCCCGGCGGCCGGGAGTGATCCGACCCGACACGTCCTGTTCGCCCCCGGCCACGGCCGCGTGTGTGGTGCAGCCTTCCAGGGCCATCAGCCCGGTCAGTCCGGCGCGACGGGACGCCGCGCCCTTGGGGGCCCGGGCGGTCGCCAGCACCTCGCGGGCGTCGTAGTGCGCGATCGGCCAGTCGGAGCCGAGCGCGAGCCAGGCGCCGGCGTCCCGCAGGTCCCGACAGCGCCAGGCGCGGCCGGACCGTTCGTCCCCGAGCCGCCGGGACCACTCGTCGGTGCGGTCGGCCCGGGTGTACGCGGTGTGCGGGGGCTGCATGGAGGCGATGACGCCCAGCCGCGCGAAGCGGGGGATCTGCTCCTCAGGCACGGTCTCGATGTGTTCGATGCGGTGCCTGAGCCGTGCGCCGGCGCCGAGCGCTTCGACGGTGTCCAGCACGTGCCGCACCGCGGCGTCGCCGATGGCGTGGGTGGCGGTGCGCACACCGGCGGCGTGCAGTCGGTGGACGGTCGCCGTGTAGGCCTCGGGATCGGGCCAGAAGGCGTCCGTGCCCTGGCCGTGGCAGTCGGCGTGCTCCAGCCAGGCGGTGCCGCCCTCGACGGTGCCGTCCATGAAGAACTTGACGCCGTCGACCCGCCAGTGGCGTCCCGCGCGGGACTGCAGCGCGATCAGCTCGTCCAGGTCCGCGGCGCTCGCACCGGGCATGCACCAGGGGGCGAGGCGCAGACGCAGCGGCAGGTCGCCCTCCTCCTCGACGGCGGCGAGGAGTTCGGGGACGTCGCCGTCGCCGAGATCCATGACATGGGCGCCGGTCAGACCGGTCGCCGCCATCGCGGAGAGCAGCGCGACGAGCCGGGCCCGGCGTTCGGCGACCGACGGCTTGGGCACGAGTCCGCTCACCAGGTCCACGGCGGCGTGTTCGATCAGGTGCCCGGTGGGACGGCCCGTGCTGTCGCACACCACGGTGGCGCGCTGCTCGAAGGACCGGGGGCCGTCGATGCCCGCGGCGCGCAGTGCGGCGCCGCTGACGAGGGCGGAGTGGCCGTCGTAGAGCCGGATGAAGGCGGGCGCGCCGGCGAGGACGTCCTCGATCAGGTCGCGGTCGACGGGCTTGCCGCCGAAGACGTTGTGGTCGAGACCGTAGGCGGTGATCCATCCGTCGGGGGGCACCGCGGCGTGCAGGGCGGTGCGCAGCTGGCCGAGGTCGCGCACGCCGGAGAGGTCGGTGCCGGTGGCCATCTGCAGGCCCCAGACGGGGTGGCTGTGGCTGTCGGTGAGGCCGGGGACGACGGTGGCGCCGGGCAGGTCGATCCGCACGGTGTCCGGTCCACGCCACGGGCGGACGTCGTGCGCGTCCCCGACGGCGGCGATCGTGCCGTCCTTGACGGCCACGGCGGTGGCGTGCGGACGGCCGGGGTCGAGGGTGCGGACGTGTGCTGCGGTGAGGACGATGTCTGCGGTGGGCACGGGGTGCTGTTCCTTACTCGTTCGGTTCGGTGGCGAATCCGGCGTACACCTCGGGCCGGCTGCGACGCAGCCACAGGGCGAGCGCGATGCCGAGGAGGAACACGGCGGGGACGAGCGCGACGAGGACGGTGTTAACGGCCGGTGAGGCGCCGGTGAAGAGGGCGACCTTGGAGACCACGAGCCAGATGGCCACGACGAGGAGCACGGCGGCGGTCACCGGCGCGACGACGGTGCGCATCCGGCCCTCGCCGTGGCCGATGCCGCGGAAGTAGCACGGGACGGCGACGGCGGCGAGCAGCATGAGCGCCATGAGCCCGATCATGCCGGGGGTGTTCACCCACAACAGCAGCTGCGTGTAGGGGTCGGCTCCGGCGGCGGCGAAGCCGAGGACGACGGCGGCCCCGAGGACCGTCTGGGCGATGCCCGCGACATGGGGCGAACGGTGGCGCGGGTGCACCTTCGCGAGCGCCGTGGGCAGGACGCCTTCCTCCGACAGCGCGAGCCCGTAGCGGTTGATGGCGTTGTGGAAGGCGAGGAGCGACGCCAGGATGCTGGTCACGATGAACACGTGCATCAGGTCCGCCGCCCAGCCGCCGACATAGGTGGTGATGGCGGCGAAGAACAGTCCGCCGGGGTCGTCGGTGGCCGCGGCGACGACGGCCTCGTCGCCGAATGCTGGGATCACGGTCCAGACGATGAACGCGTAGAAGAGACCGAGGAATCCGACGGCGATGTAGGTGGCGCGCGGGATGGTGCGAGCAGGGTCGCGGGCCTCGCGGCGGTAGATGACGGTGGACTCGAAGCCGGTGAAGGCGGAGAAGGCGAAGGCGAGGACGGCGGCCGTGCCGGGGACGAGGACGTGGCCGGGTGCAAAGGAGTCCAGCCCGATGCCGCCCTGGCCGCCCTTGATCAGGACGCCTGCCGCGAGCAGCAAGAGGATTCCGGTCTCGGCGAGGAGCAGGACCCCGAGGACCTTGGCGCCGAAGTCGATCGACCGGAAGCCTCCCCACCAGATGAGCAGCAGTCCCGCGAGCGAGACGGGCAGCCAGGGGATGTCGATGCCCCACAGGGCGTGCGCGGTGTCGGCGGTGGCTGTGCCCAGGAGCCCGTAGACGCCGATCTCCATCCCGTTGTAGCCGATCATCGCGAGCAGGGCCGCGCCCATGCCGACCGGCTTGCCGAGACCCCGGGTGATGTAGGCGTAGAAGGCGCCTCCGCTGCGGACGTTGCGGCTCATCGTCGTGAAGCCGACGGCGAAGATCGCCAGGGTGACTCCGGCGAGCAGGTAGCCGGCCGGGGCGCCGATGCCGCCGAGCACGATGGCGATGGGGGCGACGCCGGCCATCACGGTGAGCGGGGCGGCGGCGGAGACGACGAAGAAGGCGATGTCGGCGGTGCCGAGCGTGCCCGGGCGAAGGTCGGGAGCGGAGCCGGCTCTCGCCTCGGTGGTTGCGGACATGCGGGGGAAGCCCTTCTGCGAAGCGGCGGGAGGACGGGCGCGACCCGTAAACCTAAAGGCCTTCGGTTGCGGTTGTGGCAATGTAGCTTCCGCCTGAACATCCGGGAAGACGTCGACGGGGAGCAGCACACATGGGACGGCCGCGGACACCGTTGCTGGACAGGACGCGCATCGCCACGACCGCTCTGCAACTCATCGACGAGCAAGGCGAGTTCAGCGTCCCGCAGGTCGCCCGGCGACTGGGCGTGCAGACCGCCTCGGTGTATCACCATGTGGACGGCCGGGACGGGATCGTCGAGCTGATGCGGGAGCGGGTGTGCGCGGCGATCGACTCGGAGACCCTCGGTCTGCGCCCGTGGGACACCGCCATGACGATGTGGGCCCGCTCCTACCGTGCCGCCTTCGCCGCCCATCCGCGGGTGATCCCGCTGCTGATGACCTCACCGGTCCGCGCCCCGAAGGTCCTGGAGCAGTACGAGCGGGCCGTCGGCCTGCTGCTCGGCGCCGGATTCCCGCTCGACGAGGTGATGAACGTGATCATCGCCCTGGAGAACCTGGTCCTGGGCTCGGCCCTCGACATGGCGGCGCCGCAGGCGATGTGGGAGCTCACCGACGAGGCGGCCACGCCCCGGCTCGCGAGCGCGCTGGCCGCGCTGTCGCCCCGGCGCGCGGACGCCGCCTTCGAACTCGCCCTCGAGGCATGCGTCGCGCACTTCCGCACGCTCCTGCCGGCCCCTGCGCCAGGCCCCGCACCGCAGCCGTAGGGCGTGGCCCCGGGTCGCCCGTTTGCGTCCGCGGAGAGTGGAAAACCGTACGGCATAGGGCCGCTCCGACAACGGAGGAAACAATGATCATCCTCGGGCTGATACTTCTGATCGTCGGCGCTGTGGCAAACATCGGCATTCTGTGGACCATCGGCATCATTCTGGTCGCGGTCGGAGCGATCCTCTGGCTGCTCGGCGCGGTCGGACACGCAGTCGGCGGCCGTCGCCACTATTGGTGACCGTTTCGGTTGCAACGCCGCGCCACAGGCAGCACCACCTGGTACGCAGCACCGTCCCGAACGCCCACCGCCTCGTCGGCCACCGGCCGGCGGGGCCGTGGTGCGCGAGCAGGGGCCGTTAGGGAGACGGCCGGTCACCGATCCCGGCGAGGATGCGCTCCCACCGGGCGTCGTCGTCGACGGCCGCCCCGACCAGCGCGTAGAAGCTGCGTTCACACAGCTCGATCAGGGCCGTCCGGTCCGTCGACGGCTCGTCCAGCCACGCCAGGACGACTTCCTCCATGTACGCCAGCCAGCCCGCGACGGCGAGCGCGACGGCGGCGGTGTCCGGCGCGCCCGCGGCACGCAGGGCGTCCGAGATCCATCCCGCGAGCGTGGACCGGGCGGAGCGGTGCAGGGTGCGCATCCCGCTGCCCGCATTCAGCCGGGTGACGGCCTGATAGACGGTCGGGTGCCGGGACACGTAGTCGACAAAGGTCTCCATGCCGGAGCGCAGTTGCTCGGCCGGGCTGAGCGCCGGATCGGGCCGGACGTGCCCCAGCAGCTCCTCGGCCGCGGCCTGCAGGATCACCTGCCGGAAGCTGCGCTGCGATCCGAAGTAGTGGAACAGCAGCCCCGGTGAGACGCCGGCCTCGGCGGCGACGGCTTCGACGGAGATCTCGTCGATGGTGCGGACTTCGAGGACGCGGCGGGCCGCGGCCAGGATCTGTGTGCGCCGGTCGGTCGGAGGCATCCGGGACGCGCGGGCGGAAGAGCTGTGCCGAGTCATGCGCCCATCCTATTGACAAGAAGTCAATAACTCCTACCGTTGAGTAACCCTCAATAAGGCCCGGCCGGGACGCCGCCCCTTTTCCGGGTCTGCCCATCCCCCTCAACGCGTCGGAGGAGTGTGCCCGCATGAGCACCACGGAAGAGCACGACGATCTGGTCCTTCAGCCACGGGACGTCAGCTTCGACTGGGCGAGCCTGCCGCTGCACTGGATTCCCGGCCGGCCGATGGCCACCCACGTGATCAACGTCCTCCACCTGCTCCTGCCGGAGGGGGAGCGCTGGTTCGTACGCACCTTCCAGGAGGCCCTGCCCCTGATCACCGACGAGAAGCTGCGCGAGGAGGTCCTCGGCTTCGTCGGGCAGGAGGCGATGCACGCCGAGGCGCACCAGGGCGTCCTTGACCACTTCCTGGCACAGGGCCTCGACCCCCGCCCCTACGTCGAGCAGGCCGAGTTCGTCTTCGGGCGCGTCCTCGGCTCGCGTCCGGGTCTTTCCGAGGTGCGGCGGCGGGAGCAGGTGATCGAGCGCGTCGCGATCATCGCGGCCGTCGAGCACTTCACCGCGTTCCTCGGTGACTGGGTGCTCAATGCGGAGGGGCTGGACCGCGCCGGTGCCGACCCGACGATGCTCGACCTGCTCCGCTGGCACGGCGCCGAGGAGGTCGAGCACCGCAGCGTGGCCTACGACCTGCTGCGCCATCTGGACCCCGGATACCTGCGGCGCATCCGCACCCTGGCCGTCGGCGGCCCGGTACTCCTGCACCTGTGGATCCGCGGGGCCCGGTTCCTGATGGCCGCCGATCCGACTCTCCCGCCGGGCACCCGGCCCACCTGGCGCGCCTACCGGGAGGCCGCCCGGCGCGGGCTGCTGCCACGGCTCGGCAGGCTGACGCGCTCCGCCTCCCGCTACTTCAGCCCCCGCTACCACCCCTCGCAGGAGGGTTCCACCCGGCAGGCGGTCGCCTACCTCGGCACCTCTCCCGCTGCCCGCGCCGCCGCGCACTGATCGGACGCGCACACCGCCCGGCCCGCGCCGCGACCGCGGGCCCGGTCCAACGCGCGCCGTAGGCACCCGATCCGCCGTACGCCAGACAAGGAACCCCCGATGAGCCGCCACCGCACCCCCGTGCCACCCGACCTGTACGGAAGAGACCGCAGCGACCGCCTCATGCGTTTCCTCGCCGCGTTCTCCGACGTCTACCTTCCCGTCGTCTCGAAGGCCGACCGCTACGGACGGCGTCCGCCCCGGCCCGCCGCCACCTCCCTCGACCTCGTCGTCGCCGCCCGTGAGAGCGAGGCCGACGACGTCGTCTCGCTGCGGCTCACCGCACCGGACGGCTCCCCGCTGCCCCGCTGGCAGGCCGGTGCTCATCTCGACCTGTGCCTGCCGTCCGGCCGCGTACGGCAGTACTCCCTGTGCGGTGCGGCGGACGACCGGTACGCGTACCGGATCGCGGTCCGCCGCATCGCCGGCGGAGGCGGCGGATCCGTCGAGGTGCACGACGCCCTGCCGGTGGGCTCGCGCGTCACGGTCAAGGGGCCGCGCAACGCGTTCCCCTTCGCCGCCGACCCGGCCGTGCTGTTCCTCGCGGGCGGCATCGGCATCACGCCGATCCTGCCGATGGCCCGCGAGGCGGCCCGGCTCGGCCTCGACTGGCATCTGGTCCACACCGGCCGCTCGCGCGCCTCGCTGCCGTTCGCCGCGGAACTCGGCGAACTCGCCGCGCTCGGGGGCGACCGGGTGGAGATCCTGCCCGACGACGAGCACGGCGTGCCCGACGGCGCGAGCCTCCTCGGCCGCGCCCGCGCCGGAGCCGCCGTCTACTGCTGCGGTCCCGGCCCCATGCTGGATTCCGTACGCGCTGCCTTCGACGGCAGCGGCGCGTCCGCCCTGCACTTCGAACGGTTCGCCGCCGCGCCGGTCCGCAACGGCCGGCCGTTCGAGCTGAGGCTGCGGCGCAGCGGTGAGGTACTGCCCGTGCCCGCCGACCGGTCGGTCCTCGACGTGCTGCTGGAGCGGGACCCGGCGACCCCGTACTCCTGCCGCCAGGGGTTCTGCGGCGTGTGCACCCAGCAGGTCACCGCCGGCACGGCCGACCACCGGGACGGCAGGCTCACCGAGCGGGAAAGGGCCGGCGGCCGGATCCGGGTGTGCGTCTCCCGGGCGCCCGAGGGCTCCCGCCTCGAACTGGACCTGTAGCCCCGCCCCCTCCCTTCTGGGACGCGCAGTCCCTTCTCCCCCGACATCACGAAGGCGAGACCATGAGCACCTCCGCGACACACCGCACGACACGCTCCTCCCGCATGCCGTCGTTCCCCTTCGACGGCCACGACCTCGACCGCTTCCGCGAACTCCAGCAGCTCGCCTACGCCTGCGCGCAGCGGGTCGGCGACTGGCTGGCGCCCGGCGTCACCGAACGCCAGGCCACCGCGCGGCTGCGCCGCGAACTCGTGGCCGAAGGTGTCCAGGACTTCTTCCATGTGCCCTTCGCCTGGTTCGGCGACCGCACCGCGTTCCGGCACTTCCGCACACCGCTGCAGTTCTTCGCCAGCGGCCGCCGGCTCGAAGAGGGCATGTCCTACGTCCTGGACTGCGCTCCCGTCGTCGACGGCTACACGGCCGACATCGGCTACGCGGGCAAGATCGGCGACAATCCGGTCTGGGACCGGATGGCCCAGGACCTGCGCGAGTACCGCGAACTGATCGTGCGGGAGGTGCGGCTGCGCAAGCCGCTCGACGAGGTGTACGCGGCCGTGGACGCGCTGATCGCCAGGCACGGCTACGACAACCGGCACAAGGTCTACCCGGGCCGGGTCATCGGGCACCAGGTCACCCGGACGAAGGCCCGCGGGCCTGCCGGCGTCACCGTCTTCGGCTTCGGCGTGCGCACGCTGCAGACCCTGGGCCGCGAGCTGATCAGCGAGCGCCTGCACGGCCGGTCCCCGCTGTGGGCCGACGGCCGCTCGTCGCGCCACGCCCCGACGCCGGGGCTGTGGGCCGTCGAACCGCACATCGGATTCCGGGACGTGGGTCTGAAGTTCGAGGAACTGCTCGTGGTCACCGAGGACGACGCCTACTGGCTCGACGACGACCTGCCCCACGTCCGCCGCTGGCAGCAGGGCGCGGCCTGATGGCGGCCGCAGACGCGCTCGGCGCCCCGGAGGAACCCCGCCGCCGCACCGTGCGCTCCGGCGACGTCCCACTCGCCGTGTACGAACAGGGCGACCCCGCCCGCCCCACCGTGCTGCTGGTGCACGGCTATCCCGACACGCACCGCGTCTGGGACGACGTCGCCGCCGCCCTCGCCACCGCACACCACGTCGTGCGGTACGACGTGCGCGGCGCGGGCGACTCCGGCCGCCCAGCCCGCCGGCGCGACTACCGCCTGGAGCTGCTCGCGGGCGACCTGTTCGCCGTGGCCGAGGCCGTCAGCCCCGGCCGCCCGGTCCACGTGGTCGCCCACGACTGGGGCTCCATCCAGTCGTGGGAGGCCGTCACCCACCCCGACGCGGCCGGCCGTATCGCCTCGTACACCTCGATCTCCGGCCCGTGTCTCGACCACGTCGGCCACTGGATCCGCCACCGCCTGACGCGGCCCACGCCACGTCATGTAGCCCAGCTTCTCGGGCAGTTGGCCCACTCCTGGTACATCGCCGCCTTCCACCTGCCCGTCCTCGCGCCCGCCGCCTGGCGGCTCGGGCTGGCCGACCGCTGGGGCACGGTGCTGCGTCTGGCCGAGGCCGTGACCCCGCGGCCCGGCCACCCGCAGCCCACGCTCGCCGCCGACGCGGTGCGCGGCATCGATCTCTACCGGGCCAACATGCTCCCCCGGCTGCTGCGCCCGAGGGCACGGCCCACCACCGTTCCGGTGCAGCTCATCGGCCTCACCCGGGACCACTACGTCAGTCCGGCACTCGCCGAGGGCCTCGAACGCTGGGTCCCCCACCTGTGGCGGCGCACCGTGCCCGCCACCCACTGGTCCGCACTGCTGGAGAAGGGAACAACTGTGGCCCGCATGGTCGAGGAGTTCGTCGCACGTCCCGAGGAGCGGACCGCACCCGCGGCCCGCCGGTCGCCGAAGGGCCGCAAGCCGTTCACCGGCCGGCTGGCCGTCGTCACCGGGGCCGGCAGCGGGATCGGCCGGGCCACCGCCCTGGCCTTCGCCGAGCAGGGCGCCGATGTCGCGCTGTGCGACCTCGACCTGGAGGCCGCCGAGCGCACCGCCGAGCTGGCCCGCCTGCTCGGCGCCTCGGCCCGCGCCTGGCGGGTCGACGTCGCGGACGGCACGGCGGTCGACACGTTCGCCGCCGACGTCACGGCGGAGTTCCGCGCGCCGGACATCGTCGTGAACAACGCGGGCATCGGCCACTCGGGCACCTTCCTGGAGACGACGGAGCAGGAGTGGCGGCGCGTCCTCGACGTCAACCTGTGGGGTGTCATCCACGGCTGCCGCGCCTTCGGCAGCCTCATGGCCGAACGCGGTGAGGGCGGACACATCGTCAACCTCGCGTCGGCGGCCGCCTACCTCCCGTCCAAGCTGCTGGCCGCCTACGCCACCAGCAAGGCCGCGGTCTTCATGCTCTCCGATTGTCTGCGTGCCGAGATGGCCGGCTTCGGCGTGGGCGTCTCCGTGATCTGTCCCGGCATCGTCAACACCAACATCACGCGGACGACGACCTTCTCCGGGCTCGACGCCGCGCAGGAGGCCGCACGGCAGAAGCGGTTCTCCGGCCTGTACGCCAAGCGGAACTTCCCACCGGAGAAGGTGGCGGACGAGATCCTGCGCGCCGTGTCCGGCGACCGTGCGGTCGTGCCCGTGACCTTCGAGGCCAAGGCGGCCCGCCTGATCGGCCGGCTCTCCCCCGGCCTGCTGCGCGCCGCGGCCCGCCTCGACATCGGCTGAGCGGGGCCGTTCGGGCGGGGCCGGTCTTCGCCGCTCCCGCCACCCGGGCCGGCACACTCCCTTGCCAGGCAAAGGAACGGACCGACGGCTTCCCCGGAGCTGCGCAGGTTTGCCGACCACGGGGGCGCGCGGCGCCGCGGCGCAGGTTGCCGGCCGCCAACCGACGGCGGCGCGATGCCGACCCCGGTCGGCCGCGCGACGGGCTCGGCCGCCACGCGGCACCGCCACCTCCCGGCGGAAGCTTCGGCCCGTCCGGCTCCGGCGGCGGATACGGCGGCATGCTGCCGGACGTTGGCGCGGCGCCCCGGCGTCACAGCGCCGCGCGCGCTTTCGCCGACACAGCCTTGCGGGCGCTTGCGGGCCGCCATGCGCGCGTGCCTCAGCATCCGGCCACGCAGCAGCGTGCCGACCACGGGCGGGTGGTCCCCGTGCCTCACGGTGCCCGAGGCGGCAGCTGTACGGCCCGGCCGCGCAGACCCGGCGGCGGCGGCAGCGCTGCGGGACGCCGCGGGCTCTGGGCTCGCCGCCGGGGCCGCCTCGCGCGTCAGCGCAGGGGTCGGCAGAGCAGGGCGTCCGGCCAGCCCGCGGACCCTGCGCGGCGGGTGAACGCGATACCCGCGGCGTACTCGTCCTCGGCGCACTGGCCCTTGTAGTGGCCGTGGGCGAAGTCGCCGCCCGGGCCCGCCGGCGGCCGGTTGTCGTGGCGGTCGAACCAGACCGTCCGGTCCGCCGTGCCCAGCGGCGTCCGGGCCGGAGCGCACAGGGCGGCGGAGACGGCGGCACCGCGGACGCTGTACCCGATCAGGAAGTGGCCGGACGCGCACTGGAGTTTGGTGTAGCCCCTCGCCCAGTCACGGCCGGCCGTGACGTGCCGCTCGTCGCGCACCACCTCGTGGGCGCGGTCCGACGGCCAGAGGTCGCGGGCCGCGGTGTCGGCGCACAGGCCACGGTTTCCGGTGTGGCTCAGTCCGGCGAGGCGCTGCCCGTCGGGGCAGGCCGCCTTGCGTGCGCCGGCGTCCCAGTCCCCCGCGGCCCGCATCCGCGCGGACTGCACGAAATCGCCGTGGTCGGGGCTGAGCATCGACCACCGGTCCGCGGCGGGCACCTGGCCGGTCCTGCCGTCGGCCGCGGTCAGGCGGGACCACGCGCCGGCCCGCCAGTCGTCGCCGTCGTGGACCCCGATCCGCCGGCCGGCGCTGTCCCAGTGGAGGAGCGCCCAGCCGTTGCCCTTCTTGTCCTCGTGCCAGCCGACCAGCGGCCAGTAGGCGAAGTCGGCGTCGGTCCTGATCAGCTGGTCGACGAAGTTCTCGAACCACGCGCGCTGCTTCACCCCGTGCTCGTCCCTCCCGCCGATCCCGAACTCGCTGATCCACACGGGTGCGGTGAAGTGCTGGTCCTTCCCGGCCGTGACGTAGAACGCCTGCCGGTACAGGACGTCCTCGAGCGCGGCGGGCGTCAGGTCCCGGTAGCGGGGGTCGGAGGTCTCGCCCGTCCCGGTCGCGCCGCTGTGGTGAGGGCCGGTGTAGTCGTAGAAGTGGGCGGAGTACACGAGTTTGCCCGAGGTGACGAGTGTGTGCGAGAGCCGCTGCACGGGCTCCAGGGTGGGCCGCCCGTGCGGGAGGCCGTCGACGGGGACACCGGTCCAGTTGATGCCCTCGACGATCACGAGGAGGTCGGGATCGGCCTCTTGGAGGATGCGGTCGCCGAGCCGCTGGGAGGCCGTGAACCAGTCGTGCGCGTCCCCGAGGCCCCAGTTGGGGTCGTCCCACAGTGAGCGGCGCACCTCGTTGTAGAGGTCGGCGCCGACGACGCGCGGGTTGTGCCGGTAGCGCTTCGCCATGAAGAGCCAGTCGTCCTCCCAGGCCCGGTCGCTCTGGCTCGCGTTCCACCGCTCGTTCCCGTCCAGGCCGCAGCACCAGCGGGTGGTGTTGGTGTGGTTGTTGAGGATCACCGCGAACTCGGCCCCGGTGAGGGCTGCGACGGCGGCGTCGTAGACCTCCAGGGGTGTCCTGCCGCGCAGTTGTGGATTGGCCGCGACGGCGGCGTCGCTGACGGGGTGCGTGTCGTGCACCATCTCGTTGGAGAAGGGCAGACGGACGCTGTTGAGCCCGAGTTCACGGAAGCCGGCGACGATCTCGCCCAGGGGCGCGCGGTCCAGGCCGAGCGGCACGCGCCCGGACATTTCCCCCGCGTGGTGGTTCGCGGGGTCGTCCGGGCTGCCGGATCCGGTCCATGTGCCGGAAGCGCCGTGCCAGTTGCCGGACTTGAGTTTGAACCGGTTGCCGTGGGCGTCGACGATGTACCGGCCGCGGGTGCTGAGCGGGGGCGTCCAGTCGGCGGCGGGCGCTGCGGTCGGTCCCTTCCCGGGCGAGGCCGTCGTCACCGCGCTCGCTCCCCCGCCGGGCGGCGACGGCGCAGACCCGCTCGGCGGCCCGGCCGGGGACAGGGCCAGCACGAGCGCGGCCATGGCAGGCCAGAAGAAGGTTTTGTTCACGGCTCTCCGCTCCCGGCCGTACTTGGCATGACCCCGCCATGATGGCGGCTCGCCGCGATGGTGAACAGAGGTTCGGAACGTGCTGGGACGATGCCCCCGGGCCATCACGTGGTCGACGTCCTACCCCTTCGGTCGAGCGGCAGCGGTCGGCGCTCGACCACCACCGGCCCGCCGGCAGTGACGAGGGAGCCCGGGCGGCCGAGAAGTTCCTGCTGCACCAGGGCGTGTCCGGAGAGTCGTCGAGCCGGACATCCCCTTGACGACCGGGCGCCGGCCCCGCACGGGCGTGCCCCTGCAGGCCGGCGCCGGCCCCGTGGTCAAGCGGGCCGCACCCCCGGCGCGGACGCACCCCGCGGGGGCCCGACGCGTCGTTATTCGTCCCGGGACGTCGAATCCGTGCGCTTGCGGCCGTCGATCAAGGGCCACAGATGCGTCGTCTCGCCGGGGGCCAGCTGGTCCACCACCTCCGCCAGGGTCGTGCACGCCTGTTCGATCCTGCGCCGGATGCCGATCTGCTCGGTGACGACGGCGGCGAGCAGCAGGGACGTCAGCGCGGCGCAGCCGTTGAGTGCCTGGAGCACCACCATGCCCTCCATCAGTGTGCGGGCCGCGAACGGCCCGGCCCCCGCCGTCGCGGCCGAGATCGCCAGCACCGAGATCAGCACGGCGCACGGAGCCGATCCGGGCAGCTGGAACCGCAGCGCCGCCCAGATCAGCACCGGGAAGGCCAGGAACAGCAGGGACAGTTCGGTACGGGTGATGGTCACGGCCACGACGACAGCCGTCAGGCACAGGGCCGTTGCCTCGGTCCACCAGTACGGCCGCGTGTCGCGGGGCAACCGGGCACGGCGCAGTACCAGCAGGAGCGGCGTGATCACCAGGACGCCCATCGCGTCGCCCGCCCACCACGCCGACCACACCGGCCAGAACTCGCCGAGCGGCAGCGACCCGCTCCACACCACCGCCGCCACACCGAAGGTCGCGCTGATCAGCATGCCGCCCGCCCCGAGGAACACCAGCGCGAGCCCGTCCCGCAAGCGATCGAGCTCCGTGCGGAAGTGGACCCTCTGGAGCATCAGGTACGCGGCGACCGGTGCGAGGGTGTTCCCCGCCACCACGCCGGTCGTGGTGACGTCGATGGTGCCGATCGTGGCGATGGTGGCCAGCACTCCGACGGCGATGCCCGGCCACACGCCGACGCCCATCCAGAGCAGACAGCTCAGGGCGATTCCGGTGGGCGGCCACAGCGGCGTCACGACAGCGCCCTCGACCACCACCTGCTGGAGGAGGCCGATCTGCCCGCCGCCCCAGTAGGCGGCGGCGACGGCGAGCATCCGCAGCAGTGCTGCGGCCGGGCGTCGGAGGTCTTCGCTACGGGGCACGTGTGTCATCAGACAACGTTCCCCGCCCCCGCGCCGCCCTGACACGCCCTGCCTGCACCAGGACCCCCGGCCGTGCACAGGTCACGGACGCGGCGTGCGGCTCTCCTCCGGGCTGTGGACGAGCACCAGGACGGCGGCGTCGTCCGTGTGGTCCGTCAGCGCCGCGACGCCCATCACCCGCTGCGCCAGCTCGGACGCCTCGACGCCGGTCGCGACCGCGGAGCGGACCAGGCGGGCCACGGCGTCGAGTCCCGCCTCGATCGGGTACGACGGCCCCTCGACGACCCCGTCGGTGAGCAGGACGAAGGCCCCGCCGCTGGACAGCCGGCGCCGCGTGACGGGATAGACCTCGCCGGGCAGGATGCCCAGCGGCACGCCGGCGTCGTCCTCCGCAAGCCCGCCCTGCCCGCCGACCGTCGCCCAGACGGCGGGCACGTGGCCGGCCCGGGCGCTCTGCAGCTCGCCGGTGGCGGGGTCGAAGCGCAGGAAGCTGCAGGTCGCGAAGAGGCCGTGGTCCACGGAGAGCAGCAGTTCGTTGGCCCGGCCCAGGACCTCGCCGGGGTCGGTGGTGGCGGTGGCGACGGCGCGCAGCCCCAGGCGTACCTGCCCCATGAAGGCGGCGGCCTCGACGTCGTGGCCCTGGACGTCGCCGATCGAGAAGCCCAGCGAGCCGTCCGGCAGGACGAAGCCGTCGTACCAGTCGCCACCGATGTCGAGGCCGTTGCGCGCCGGCGCGTACTCGGCCGCGACGCTCAGTCCGAGCAGGTCGGGAAGGCCGGTGGGCAGCATGGAACGCTGGAGGGCCTCGGCGAGCTCGACGCGGGCGCGCTGGCGCTCGGCGCCCTGCCGCACCCGGTCGGTCAGCCGCCCCAGGGTCGTCAGGAGATCATCGGCGGTCGCCGATTGCGAGGGACGACGCCGGGTCATGGACCTCTCCGAGGAACGTCCGAAGGCCGACTGGCCGGCCACTTCCTTGCCACGCGGTGGCCCCGGCTCAGCTGGGCTCGTACAGCCCACACTCATTATATTTCCGGCAAACCGGCCGCCGCGCGGCGCGGCCGGTTTGTGGCGACCGACGGGACGAACGGCAGACCGACACGCCGGGCGCTCCGCGTGCCCAGCTCCCAGGCCGGGTCGCCGGGGCCGGAATGAGTAGGAGAGGCACCGTCCTCTGGGTATCTCGTCCGATCACCGCCGCTCGCACCGCTGGTCGAATGGTGCCCATGACTTCTGACGTCTCCTCCCGACTTCGTCTGCGGCACGTCACCGCGACCGGGACCGCACTGGCCGGTGTCCTGGTGCCCCTGGTGGCCGGAATGCTGCTGGCCAGGTCGGTGGGCTCGGACCCCATGACGCCGGTCAACACGCTCATCGCACACGGCGGGCAGCGTGTCGGGGCCGTGCCGGGCCAGTGGCGCGGGTACCGCGGGTACGCACTGCACCGCGGGACACGGCGCGGAACGGGGCCGAGCGGCCGGCGGGCACGGAGCGGGGCGCGACTCGCCGGTCGCGTCCGGAACTCCCCCATGGCCCGAGAGGCGCGTCGCATGGGTCGGCGGCCGGGCGGCGCGGCCTGGAGGATCGGCGGATGATGGAAAGCAGGTGACCAGGGCCCTCCGGCAGACCGGGGCGTGCCGTCGCCCCCGACCGGCCCGCCGGAGTGCCCCGCGCCGGACCCGGCCGTCCCGAGCGGACGCGCAGGAGGCTTGCGAGGAGATCCGTCATGAGCGACGCGAGCGGGGCGGCCGGAGCCGACCGCGCCCTGAAGACCAAGCACCGCAAGATGTGGGCACTGGGCGACTACGCGGCCGTGGCGTCCGAGCTCATCCCCGACCTGGGGCCCCTCCTCGTGCGGGCCTGCGGGGTGAGCGCCGGGCAGCGCGTACTCGACGTCGCGGCCGGTACGGGCAATGCCGCGATCCCCGCGGCGCTCGCCGGTGCCGACGTCGTGGCGTCCGACCTCACCCCGGAGCTGCTGGACGCCGGACGGCAGGCCGCGGAGAAGCAGGGAGCGGAGCTGGAGTGGCGCGAGGCGGACGCGGAGGCGCTGCCGTTCGGGGACGGCGAGTTCGACGTCGTGATGTCCTGCGTCGGGGTCATGTTCGCCCCGCATCACCAGGCGGCGGCCGACGAACTGCTGCGGGTGTGCCGGCCGGGCGGCACGATCGGCCTGATCAGCTGGACGCCCGAAGGCTTTGTCGGGCGCATGTTCGCGACGATGAAGCCGTACATGCCACCGCCTCCGCCCGGTGCCCGGCCGCCGCCGCTGTGGGGCCAGGAGCAGCACGTCAGGGCGCTCTTCGCCGACCGGGTGACCGATGTGGACGCCCGGCGGCAGACCGTACGGGTGGACCGCTTCGAGTCGCCTGAGGCGTTCCGCGACTACTTCAAGGCGAACTACGGCCCCACCATCGCCACGTACCGGAACATCGCCGAGGACCCCGAGCGCGTCGAAGCGCTCGACCGGGAGCTCGCGGCTCTGGCGCGTCGGGCGAGCGACACGGACGAGACCGCGCCGACGGCCATGGACTGGGAGTACCTGCTGCTCACCGCGCGCCGGCTCGGCTGAGTCGGCCGCGCGGGTGACCCGTCCGGCGGTGCCGGACCCGGTGGACGCTTACGGCGGCGGCTGCCGGGTACTCCGGGGGCGGAGACGCAGCCGGACGCGGAGGAGGTCCCCATGGCCTCGACGGACGCCCTGGCGGAGTACCAACGCAAACGCGACTTTCGCAGAACGGCGGAGCCCGAGGGCAGCACCGGGCGCGGTGACCGGCCCGAGCCCGCGTTCGTGGTGCAGATCCACGACGCCACCGCCATGCACTTCGACTTCCGGCTCGAGGTGGAGGGCGTTCTCAAGAGCTGGGCCGTGCCGAAGGGGCCGTCCGCCGATCCGCACGACAAGCGCCTGGCGATGCCGACGGAGGACCATCCGCTGGAGTACGCGGACTTCGAGGGGGTGATCGTGGAGGGCGAGTACGGCGGCGGCACCGTGATCATCTGGGACGAGGGCACGTACCACAGCCTGAGCACCGACCGGCCGGGGCGCGAGATCCCCTTCGCGGACGCCCTGCGCGACGGGCACGCCTCGTTCTGCCTGCACGGCGGCAAGCTCCGCGGCGGGTACGCGCTGACCCGGACACGGCCCGGCGGGGACGGGCAGCGGGAGACCTGGCTGCTGGTGAAGAAGAACGACAGGCACGCGTCCGCGCACCACGCGACCGAGCCGCGCCGGGCGAGGTCCGCCCGTACGGGCCGCACCCTCAAGCGCGTGGCGGCCGACGCCGCGGCGGACGGTCCGTCGGAGCGCTGACGAATCTCGTACACGTCGGACGCCCGTCTTCCTCGCGAGGAAGACGGGCGTCCGACGTGTACGAGGGCTTCCCGGGCGGTCTCAGACCTGGTCGGCCGCGCCGTCCAGCACCGCCCGGGCGTCGCCTTCGGCGTCGGCGACGAGGGCGTCGGTGGTGCGGAGAGCGTCGGGGGCGCTCAGCGCCCCGTCCAGCGCGTCCGCCTGGGCGGCGGGCGGCGGGCTGACGGCGGCGATCACGGCGCCGGTGGCGAAGGACATGACGGCGAGAATGCTGCGCTTCTTCATGCCCCCTTCAACTGCCCGTACCCCCTGGAGGACACGGCCCAATCCGACTCGCTCGGGCCGGGGGCCCCACCGGCCCCGCACACCGTCGGTGAGGCAGGCGGGGCGGAGCCGGGATCAGGTGCGGGCACGCAGCGCGGCCGAGTGTTCGCGGATCTGCTCCGGCGTCAGGTAGGCGTCGGTGTACTCGAAGTCCCGCAGCGTGCCGGCCTTCTGCGCCTGGAAACCGGTCCGCACGAAGTCGTGGCCCGCGACGGCGTTGAGCATCCAGTTGGTCATGACGCGGATCTTGGCGACGTTCGTCCGCAGCGCGGTCCAGTGGTAGCCGCGTGCCACGGCCTGTGCGGGCAGTCCGCGCAGTTCGATGCCGAGGGGCTTGGAGACGGCGTCCTTGCCGCCCAGGTCGACCACCAGCCCCAGGTCCTTGTGCGCGTACGGCTGCAACTGCTGCCCGCGCAGCGAGGCGATGACATTGCGCGCGGCCTTGCGTCCCTGGCGCAGGGCGTGCTGGGCGGTGGGCGGGCAGACGGCTCCGTCGCCCTTGGCCAGGTCCGGCACCGCGGCGGCGTCGCCGAGGGCGAACACGCCGTCGGCGCCCGGGACGGTCATCTCGGGGGTCACGACCAGACGCCCGCGGACCGTCTCCGCGTCGAACGTGCCGACCAGCGGGCTCGCCGCGACACCGGCCGTCCAGATGAGCGTGCGGCTCGGCAGGACGCGGCCGTCGGTGAGGGTCACCTTCTCGGGCCCGGCCTCGGCGACCGACACTCCGAGCGACACCTCGATCCCGCGTTTGCGCAGGATGTCCAGGGCGACGAGGCCGAGGCGGTCGCCGAGTTCGGGCATCAGTTTGGGCGCGATGTCGACGAGGTGCCACTTGATCTGCCGGGGGTCGAGGCACGGGTACCGCCGCACGGCGTGGTGGGTGAGGCGTTGCAGGTAGGCGGCCGTCTCGGTGCCGGCGTATCCGCCGCCGACCACAACGAACTGGAGCCGGGAGGTCCGCTCGGCCTCGTCCTCACTCGCGTCGGCCAGGTCCAGCTGCGCGATGACGTGGTCGCGGATGTAGGCGGCCTCGGCCAGCGTCTTCATACCGCGCGCGTGCTCGAGGAGGCCGGGGATGTCGAAGGTCCGGGTGACGCTGCCGGGTGCCAGGACGAGCCGGTCGTACCTCTGGGCCACCGTCTCGCCCGTGATCTTCCGCACGACGCACACCTTGGCCGCGGGGTCCACGCCGATCGCTCCGCCCGGGATGATCCGCGTTCGGTGCCTGCGGCTGCGCCGCAGGGACAGGGCGACCGACTGGGGCGTGAGCACACCGGCCGCCACCTGGGGCAGCAGAGGCAGGTAGAGCTGGTAGGAGAACGGTGTGACCAGCAGGATCTCCGCCTCGGCGGCGGACAGTTCACGCTCCAGTCTGCGTACGCACTCCACTCCTGCGAATCCGGCACCCACCACGAGAATCGTCGGTCGTGTCACGGTGTCCGTCCCTTCCGAGTCGGCGGGTCTCCCGCCCTCCAAGGGCCTGTCCTGCCGCCCGGGCGGGTTGCGCGGGCGCGACATGAGCCGGCAGCACGACGATTCTCCTGCCCCGGCCTGCCCGCCGCCCGCCAAGCCCGGTTACCCGGAGGCCCGGCCTCCATGCACGGCGCCGGGCCCGCGCCGCCTGACGCGTGCCCGGGCGTGTGCGGGGGTATGCGCCGACCTGCCGGGCCGACAACGCTGAGTGAGGATGGCCGGGATGATGCTCTCGGACGCCGTCTACGCGGCCTTGGGAATCGGGGCGCTGGCCGCCGCCGTCGTGCCGCGGATCGTGTTCAGGCGACCGCTGTCGATGCCCATGGTGTTCCTCGCCGCGGGGGTGCTCGCCGCGGTGTTCCCCGTTCCGCTGCCGACCGTGGACCCGGTGCGCGACCGGCTGTGGGTCGAGCACGTCACCGAGGTGTGCGTGATCGTGTCCCTGATGGGCGCGGGGCTCGCGATCAACCGGCCGGTCGGGCTGCGGGCGTGGGCGGGCACCTGGCGGCTGCTGGGGATCACCATGCCGCTCACCGTGGCCGCGACGGCGGCGCTCGCGGCCTGGCTGCTGGGCTGGCCGCCCGCCGCCGCCCTGCTGCTGGCGGCCGTGCTGGCGCCCACCGACCCCGTGCTCGCCGCGGAGGTGCGGGTCGGCGAGCCGACCGACGCCGAGGAGGACGAGGACGAGGTGCGCTTCACCCTGACCAGCGAGGCGGGGCTGAACGACGGCCTGGCCTTTCCCTTCGTCATCGCCGCACTGGCCCTGTCCGCGGCGGCGGGCTCCGGCTGGTCGGCCGACTGGCTGGGCGGCTGGCTGCTGACGGACGTCCTGGGCCGGGTCGCCGTGGGGCTGGGGACCGGTCTGGCCACCGGTTGGCTCCTCGGCCGGATGTTCTTCCGTGCCAAGGCGTCGGCGCTGCGGCTCTCGGAGCACATGGAGGGCTTCGTCGCCCTGGGCGCCACCTTCGTGTCCTACGGCATCGCCGAGCTGCTGCACGGCTACGGGTTCCTCGCCGTGTTCGTCACCGCCTGCACGATCCGCGCAGCGGAGCGCAGCCACGGCTACCACAAGGTGCTCCACGAGTTCACCGAGCAGATCGAGCGGCTGCTGACCGCTGTGCTGCTGTTCCTGCTGGGCGGCTTCCTCGCCGCTGGCGGGCTCGCGGCCCTGACCTGGCAGGGGGCGCTCCTGTCGGGTCTGCTCCTCCTGGTCGTGCGCCCCGTCACGGGCTGGGCCGCCCAGACCGGGTTCCCGGCCGGACCCCGGGAGCGGCTGGTCACGTCGCTGTTCGGCATCCGGGGCATCGGCTCGCTGTTCTACCTCGCGTACGCCCTCGGCCACGACGGCTTCGAAGGCCGCGCCGAGCAGTTGTGGGCCGTGGTTGCGTTCACGGTTCTCGCGTCCGTGATGGTCCACGGGGCCGCGGCCACGCCGGTCATCACCCGCCTCGACCGCCTGCGCCACAGGTCCGCCGAACCGCCGTGACCGCCGGCCGCGGGCACGCGCGGGCATCGTGCCGGTCAGCCGGGGTACCCGGGCGGGCGGAGGTGGTGGCCATGCCCGAGCCGGTGTCCGGCGACGGCCGGATGCCGACCGTCGGGGTGGAGGAGGAGTTCTTCGTCGTACGGGCGGACAGCCGGGCGCTGGAGGCGGCCGGTCCCCGCGTCGTGGCGCGTGCCCGGGGGACGGCCGGCGACCTGGTGGCGGGCGAGTTCCACGACAGCCAGGTCGAGGTGCGCACACCGCCGTGCGCCGACGCCGGAGCGGTGCACCGGTCGCTGGAATCCGTACGGGCGGCGGCGGCCGGGGCCGCCCGTGCCGAGGGCCTGGCGCTGTGTGCGAGCGGCACACCCGTCATCGGCGGCCCCGGAGCGCGAGTGGTCGGCAACCATCCGCGCTACCGGGCCGGCGTGCGGCAGTTCGGCGCGATGCTCGACGACTTCACCGTCTGCTCCGCCCATGTGCACGTCCACGTGGCGGAGCGGGAGACCGCGGTGCTGGCCGGCAACCACGTGCGGCCGTGGCTGCCGCTGCTGGTGGCGATGAGCGCCAACTCGCCGTACTTCCACGGCCGCGACACGGGCTACGCGAGCTGGCGCACCGTCGTGCGGCTCGGCTTCCCCGCGCTCGGCGCGCCGCCGTACGCCGACTCGCTGGCGCACTACGAGCGGCTGACGGCGGCGCTGGAGGCGTCGGAGGCGATGCTCGACGCCAACAATCCCTTCTGGGACCTGCGGCCCAATCCGCGTGTGCCGACGCTGGAGGTCCGTGTCATGGACGTTCCGGCCGACGCGGCGGACACGGCGGCGCTCGCCGCGCTCGTGCGGGCGCTGGTGGTGCGCTCGGTGTCGCTGGTCCGGCAGGGCGATCCAGGTCCGCGCACCTCCGGTGAGCTGCTGCGCGCCTCGTACTGGCGGGCGGCGCGCGACGGCTGGGCGGGGGCGGGACTGGACGGAACCACCGAGGAGGTGGTGCCGTTCGAGGTCCAGGCGGCCCGTCTGGTGGGGCACGTCCGGGAGGTGTTGCGGGAGTGCGGGGACCTGGACCGGGTGACGGCGTTCCTCGGGCGGCTGGCCACGCACGGGTGCGGGGCGCGCAGGCAGCGCGCCCTGTGGCAGCGGCGCTCCCGGCTGACGGACGTCGTGGACGGCCTGCTCGCCGGAGCCGGGCCGGGGCCCGCCGCGCACGGGGCCGATGCCGTCAGACGGGCGTGAAGGTGGTGACCAGGACGTCGCGGTGGGCCGGGCGTGCGGGGTCGACCGCGCGGACGGAGGACACCCCGTGGAGCGTGACGCGGTCGTCGTTGAGCAGGAGGCTTCCCGGGTCGCGCAGCGTCGTCGACAGCAGCTGACGTCCCTCCGGAGTGAAGACGGTGCTCTCGCCGCCCGAGACGTTGTTCCGTGCGACGAGCAGCGAGGACACGAGGGTGACGCCGTCCCGGTGACGCCCCTCGGGAGTCGGTTCCCCCGCGCCGTCCGCCGTCGCGACCACGCGGAACGGATGGACCTTGACGCTCCACTCCCCGGCCCCGTCCAGTGCCCCCGCGATGCGCCCCAGCAGGCCGAGAAGGGACCGCAGGACGGGGTCGTCGGCGCAAGCGCGCGTCAGGGGCTCGAAATGGCGGTCGACCGTGTCGTAGAGCGGGTTCGTGTGCTCCGGCTGCACGAACACCTCGTGCGGGAGCATCCGTATGCCGCCGGTGGCGGAATCCCACGCGAAGTGGCCGTAGCGCCGCAGCCTGCGGGTACCGCGCTGTGCCGCGTACGGGTCCTCCGCCAGGTCGTTCCAGTGGGCGGCGAACACGGCCCAGTCGGGCCAGTGGGGCCCGTCGGCGCCGAGCGACGCGAGAACCGTTTCCGGCGGCATGAAGTACACGCCGGTCGACGCCAGCGCCGCGCGCGCCTCGTCGACGGCGGGGGCGCGGCCACCGGTGCGGTCGCTGTGCGCCGCGGGGCCTCGGGTGTCGAGGTGGGGTTCCATGGGTCCGACCGCCTTCCTGAGCGTGCTGGCTTCCCGTCCCTCCCCGAGCCCCCCGGGTTCCCCCCTTCCCCGTGCTCCAACGAGCCGTTTCGTGGCCGTTCCGTCCAGGTCCCTTCGCCTTTCGTCCCCTGTGATCGCCACGGTGGCTTCATTACGCTTCCCCGGGCTGTCGTCTCGAACAAGGAGTGTCCGTGGAACTGCTGCGCCGCAAGCCCTTCGTGCTCGACCCCCAGGCCGACCCGGTCGCCCAGGCCCGCGCGTTGCGTGCTCTGGGCCCGCTGGTCGCGGTCGAACTGCCGGGCGGCGTCGCTGCCTGGACCGCGACCGACCTGGCCACCGCGCAGCAGGTGCTCGGCCACGAGGATCTGACGAAGGACCCCGCGTACTGGCCCGATCTGGCCGAGGGCCGCATACCGGACGACTGGGAACTCATCGCCCTGGTCCGCGGTGCCGCCATGCTCCACCAGGGCGGCGCGGACCACCGCCGGCTGCGGCACCTGGTCAGCTCCGCGTTCTCCCGCGCGCCCATCGAGGCCCTGCGGCCGCGTATCGAGGAGATCGCCGGCGAGCTGCTGGACCAGGCGGAGGCGAAGGGCGACGGCGCGACGGTGGACCTGCGCGAGCAGTTCGCCTACCCGCTGCCCGTACGAGTCATCTGCGAGGTGCTCGGGGTGCCGGACACCGCGGTGTCCGAGCTGCGCCACCGTTTCGACCGGCTGGTGACCCCGCAGCAGGAAGGCGGCGGGGCCGGTGACATCCGCGTCGCCGTCGCGGACATCTACGCGTCGCTGGGCGCGCTCATCGAGGCCAAGCGCGCGGTGCCCGCCAACGATCTGACGACGGCTCTGATCCAGGCCCGCGACGACGGCGACCGGCTGAGCGAGCAGGAGTTGGTGGAGACCCTGTTCCTCGTCCTCATCGCCGGCCACGAGACGACGATCAACGCCATCACCAACACGGTGCAGTCGCTGCTGGCGAACCCGGCCGCGCTCGCACGGGCCCTGGAGTCGGACGATCCGGACACGTGGTCGGCGGTCGCGGACGAGGGGCTCCGCTTCTCCTCACCGGTGCCGCACGCGCTGATGAGATACGCGGTCAAGGACACCGAGATCGCGGGGGTGCGGATCGCGCAGGGCGAGCCGGTCATCGCGAGCCTGTTCGCCGCGGGACGTGACCCGGTCCGGCACGAGCGGCCGGACGAGTTCGACTTCACCCGGCCCACGCGCCGCGACCATGTCGCCTTCGGGTTCGGCGCGCACTACTGCCTGGGCGCGCGGCTGGCCCGGCTGGAGACGGAGATCGCGCTCGGCACGCTGTTCGGCCGCTTCCCCGGGCTGGCCCCGGCGGGTGAACCGGACCGCCTCTCCTCGATCGCGCTCCAGGGCTTCCGCACCCTGCCGGTACGGCTCCGCCCGTTCGAAGGGGTCCCGCGGAACTGACGGGGAGCGTGTCCGGGCCGCCGCCGCCCGGCTCCGGTTTGCGGCCTTGTCCCACCGGTGCGGGAGCACGGCCCCGGATCCCGCGCCGGTGCAGGTGCCGGGGGACCGCGCGGGACGCTACGCCTGCTTCGCAGGCGGCACGTCCGGCGTCGGTCGCGCCGTCGGCCCGGCCGGGTGTCACCCTCGCCGCCCGATCGTCCGAGGGCATGACCGGACGACTCGCCGGCCCAGGACGCGCGAGGAGGCAGAGCCGCTACCGGGGACCTGCGCACCCCCCGGGTACCGAGGCCGTCGGCCCGCGGCATCGGAGCCGCCCCGGCGGCTCTTCGGCCGGGCCACGCATGGGGCGGCACCGGCCGCCCGGACGTGCCTAGCGGCCGACGAGGCGGGACCACCACGGCGTGCGCGGGGTCGGGGCCGCCGGGGTCGGCTCGGGGGCCGGCGCGGCGGCCGGGAGCGGGCGTCCCGCCGAGGCCGCCGGCGCGGCCGCGACCGGGATCGCGCCCGTGTCGCCGTCGCGCAGGGGGTGTCGGGCAGTGAAGCGGGTCGGCAGGTTGTTGAGCCGACTGGACACCAGCGAGGCCGTCACCTGCAACTCGCCCTCGGTGACCGCGAGCCGCACGTCGGGCAGCCGGGCGAGCAGCGTGTCGATGCCCGTGTCCGCGATGGCGCGCCCGATGTCCTGGCCCGGGCACTCGTGCGGTCCGCTGCTGAACGCCAGGTGCGAGCGGTTGCCGTGTACCGGCGCGGACAGATCGGGCCGGATCTCCGGGTCCACGTTCCCCGCCGCGAGCCCCAGGAGCACCAGGTCGCCCTCGTTGATCTGCTGGTCGCCGAGCCGGGTGTCACCGGTCGCCCAGCGGCACGCGCCGACCGCGAGCGGGGGCGCGTCCCACATGACCTGGTCCAGGGCGTCGGGCAGCGTCATCGAACCGCCGGACAGGCTCGCGCGGAAGCGGCGGTCGGTGAGAACCATCCGGAGCGTGTTGGCGATGAGGTTCGTGGTGTTCTCGTTCGCGGCGACCATCGCGTGGCGCAGATGCTCCCGGACTTCGTCGTCGGTCAGGGACGACTCGTGGGCGAGCAGCCAGCTGGTGAAGTCCTCGCCCGGCTGCTCCTTCTTGCGCTGCACCAGTTCGGCCATGACGGACACCACGAACTCGTTGCTCTGCAGCGCCGTCTCGGTGCCCTTGACCATGTCGCGCACGGCCGCGCCCAGTGCCGGCGCGTCCGACTCCCGGACGCCGAACTGCCGCGCCAGGACGAGCACCGGCAGCTTCTCGGCGAAGTCGGCCACCAGGTCGGCGTGGCCGACGCCGGCGAAGGAGTCGATCAACTGGTGGGTGTAGCGCACCACATAGCGGCGTACACCGTTGCGGTTGAAGCGGGCGAGGCTGTCCGTGACCGCGGAGCGCAGCCGCGCGTGCTCCTGCCCGTCGGCGAAGACGAGCAGCGGCTGCCACGCGGTGATCGGCAGCAGCGGGGAGTCCGGCTGGAGCCGGATGTTCCATATGCGGGAGTCGCAGGAGAACTGCGAGGGCGAGCGCATCACTTCGAGGTTTTCGCGGTGCCCCAGCACGAACCAGGCCGGGACGTCCCCGGGCAGCAGCACGGGCGCGACCGGACCGTGCTCCCGCCGGAGCGCGTCGTACAGGGTATACGGAGTGTCCGCCTCCGGCCCGTACAAGCGCCGCCGCCCCGCCCCACCGGACGCGTGCGCCGGGCACCCCACGGGCGGAACGGCGTCGGGCGTACCCGACGGGTCGGAGAAAGGAGTGGTCACCACAACCTCCAGAGAACAAGGAAGGACACAGGGAAGCCGAGACCCGCCCCGTCAAGCCCCGCAGCACCGCGCCCGCAGCATACCCACGTGATCACTGTGCCTCCCCAGCCCGCCCCGGTCCAACGCGGCCTCTGCGGCGGGGAGTTCGGGGGCAATCCCTTGCGCCGAGGCCAGTTAAACCGTTGGTGGTCCAGACCTCTGGCCTGATACATGTCACACCCGTGACCGAAAAGACTCCCGCGGGCCGGCAGGTTCCCGCCCCTCAAGCGACGGCCGGCACCCACCCCATGGCGGTGGCGAGCGAACCGCCCAGCCTGTGGAACCGCAACTTCCGGCTCTTCTTCGTGGCGCGTTCCGTCGCCGTCTTCGGCGACGGGATGGTGCCCGTGGCGCTGGCCGCCGGCCTGCTCGACGCGGGCCGTCCCGCGTCCTCCGTCGGGTATGCGCTGGGCTCGTGGATGGGTCCGTTCGCGCTGCTGGTGCTGTTCGGCGGGGTGCTGGCGGACCGGTTCACGGCCCGCCGCATGATGATCATCGCGGATGTGCTCCGGCTGGCCGGCGCGTCGACGCTCGCCACCTTGTTCGCCGCGGGCAGTCCGCCCCTGTGGTCGGTGTACGTGC
Source organism: Streptomyces sp. 5K101 (assembly GCF_046506645.1). Lineage (NCBI taxonomy): Bacteria > Bacillati > Actinomycetota > Actinomycetes > Kitasatosporales > Streptomycetaceae > Streptomyces > Streptomyces sp. 5K101. The sequence continues at coordinate 252,487 of NZ_JBKFFO010000004.1, forward strand.
TCAGCGCGGTCAGCGGTGTCGGCGCCGCCCTCTTCCAGCCAGGGGTGGCGAGCACCATCCCGCGGCTATCGGCGGACGTCCAGCGTGCCAACGCCGTCCTGCGGGTCAGTGAGGCGCTCATGACGATGGCCGGGCCCGCGTTCGCCGGGCTGGTCGTCGGGCTGGCGGGCGCGGGTGCCGTCTTCGGGGCCAACGCCGCGACGTTCGGTGTCAGTGCCGTGTGTCTGGCACTGATGCGGCTGGTTCCGCTGCCGGGCGACCAGGTGCACCGCGGGTCGATGATGGCGGAACTGGTCGACGGATGGCGCGATTTCAGGGCCCGCAGCTGGCTGTGGCAGGTGATCGCGGTCTGGACGGTGTACGGGCTGACGGTCCTCGGGCCGATGCTGCCGCTCACGGCGGCGCTGGTGACGGACCGGTACGGCTCGGCGTCGTACGGACTGCTGATGGCGGTGAACGGTGCGGGCAGCACGGTCGGCGGTCTGCTGGCGCTGCGGTCCCGTCCCGCGCGGCCGCTCGCGGCAGGCGCGGTGGCCCTGCTCGGGGTGCCGGTGAACCTCGCCCTGCTGGCCTCCGACGTGTCCGTCGTCGCGCTGGGCGTCGGTCAGTTCGTGGTCGGAGTCGCCTTCGCGTACTGGCTCGTGATGTGGTCGACGGCCGTGCAGACGCATGTGCCGCAGCAGGCGCTGAACCGTCTGCACGCCTATGACGTCGCCGGTTCGCTGCTGATGCTGGCGGCGGGCAGGGCACTCGCCGGACCCGCCGCCGAGGCGCTCGGCACCCGGCAGGTCCTGCTGGGCGGCGTGGTGCTCGGCGCGCTGGCCGTGGGCGTACTGCTGGTGATCCCGTCCGTGCGGCGACTGCCGCGGGCGTAGGGCACCGAATGACAGCTCCTCAGAGCGCCTCCGGGGGCGGTGCCGTCACGGATTCGTCGGCTTCGTGGTGAGGGCGGCGGCGGATACGGGCCGCGAGGACCGCGACGTCGTCCTCGGCGTGCTGGGCGTCGAAGCGGTCGACGACCGTGTCGAGCAGTTCCTCGACGCCGGCACCGGGCCGCAACCACTGCCCGGCGAGGCGTGCCAGCGAGACGTCGATGTCCTCTCCCCTGCGTTCGACGAGACCGTCGGTGAACAGCAGCAGGGTTTGTGCCGGAGTCATGGTGCGGGTGATGAGTTCGTACCCGCCGACGCCGGTGCCGAGCGGCGGGCCGACCGGCACGGGAACGACCTCGGCCACGTTGTCGGCGGTGAACAGGACGGGCGGCAGATGGCCCGCGCTGGCGAACGCGGCCACGCGCCGGGCGGGATCGACGCGGATGATCAGGCAGGTGGCCGGGCGGCGGCCGGCTCTCGCGGCGACGGTGGCGTCGAGCTGGCGCAGCACCCGGTGCGGGGGCAGGTCCGCGGAGGCCACGTACCGCAGCTCGGAACGGTAGGCGTTCATGTCGACGGCCGCGTCGAGTCCGTGGCCCATCACGTCCCCGACGACGAGTAGGTTCCGGCCGTAGTGGAGGCGTACGGTCTCGAACCAGTCCCCGCCCACGAGGGCGCCGCCTCCGGCCGGCAGGTAGCGGGTGGCGACCTCCAGGTTGGGGTGCGGACTGCCGGGTTCGGCGAGCAGCGCGCGCTGGAGGTTGAGCGCGGCGCTGTGCACGGAGGAGTAGGCGCGCGCGTGGCCGACGAGGACGGCGGCCAGGCGGGCCGCGTAGTGGAGCGTCGCGGTCTCGTCGTCGGTGAAGCCCTCGCCCGAAGCGGCGGCGACGAGGACGCCGTAGGCGCGGCCGTGGGCGAGGAGCGGTACGTGCAGACGGGTGACGGGCCCGCCTCCGGTGACGGTCGTGACCGTGCGGATGGCGTGGCCCTCGTCCAGGGCGGCCACCGACCGTGCGGCGACGTCGGCCCCGGCGGCGAGGAGGTCGTCGCGGCCGCGTGCACAGGCGCGGGTCAGCGGGCCGTGCGCGTGCGGCCGGTCCGCGGCGATGTCCTCGGCCAGGACGTCGACGGCGGCGGCCTCGTACAGGGAGGGGCACAGGAACTCGGCCAGCTCCCGGCAGACGGTCCGCTCCTCGAGTGTGGTGCCGATGACCTCCAGGGCCCGCTCGATCGCCGCCAGCCGTTCCCGCACCCGCCCCTCCCCGTGCCCCTGCCCCTCGTGCCGTGCCGACAAGGGCCACCTCCGTGCAACCGCCGCTGGTACGGACGCCATCACATCAGCGATCGGGCCGCGGGCCGGGCAGCGACGCAGGCGAACGGCGGGATGTCCGCCGCACGGCCCGAGCTGCCCGCGGGCGGCGGGCAGGGAGGACGGCGCACGGTGTCTCAGCGGGCGGTGAGGAGGATCCACACCTGGCCGCGCGCGAAGTTCAGCCGCTCCCCCGCGGCGGTCGTGAACACCGTGTCGCCCGCCGCCGACTCCCGCTGCCACCGGGCGTCGTGGGCACGGCCGTCGCGCAGGACGAGCGCCCGGCCCGAGCCGACCGTCTCGGTGTACGGGGACACGTTGCCCCCTCGGTCACGGAACTGCGAGGGGCGGACCTCGGTGTACTGGACGACCACCGTCGCCGGGGCGAGCCGTTTGCCGTCGGTGGTGCGGGCCGCGGTCCCATCCATGGCCACCCGCCACCGCTTCTCGGCCGCGGACCAGGTGAAGGCGTAGCTGGCGGACGGGTAGCGGACCGTGTGCTCCGCGGCCGGCCGCCCGCCCGCGGGGGCGGCGCCGAAGCGCAGTCCTATGTCCGAGGCGTCGCTCACGCCACGGGCCCCGGCGAGCACCTTCCCGGGACGCAGGTAGAGGTTGTGCGGGGCCGGGCGGTCGCTGCCGCGGACGTACGCGTCCGGCACCCTGCCCTGGGGAAGGGCGACGACGGGAGCCGCGTCGATCAGCGGTCCGAGCGCGGACTGCGCGCCCGAGTAGGCGAGCGCCGGCCGGCCGAACTGGCGCAGCAGTTCGAGGTCCGACTCGCGGGCGCTGCGCACTGGGCCGACTTGCGGCGGCAGCCGGGACGCGTACACGGCGAGGATACGGCTGAGGCCCGACTCGACCTGCTCGACGTAGACGAGGTCGGCCGCGTCGAGCCCGGTGTGCGGGCGGGCGGGGCGGACATTGTCGACCTTGACGGCGAGCACCGGGCCCGGTTCGGCGGGCAGGCCGGTGAAGTAGGAGATGCGCTGCTGTGCGGTCGTCGGCGGGCGGGTCGGCTCGGGGCGGTCGTCCCCGTCCGAGCAGCCGAAGAGCCCGAGCACGAGGGACACAGCGGTCAGCGCGGCCGCGGCCCGGCCGCTCCGTCTGTGGTGCTGTCCTCGTCGTGTCGTCATGGGCCCCGGCTCCCGTTCCCTCAAGTGCACCACGAAAGACGGGGCCGCGACAGCCGGAAGCGAGGCCGGTGTTCATGGGGACACGGCCGTGGAAAGGCGCGTACCTCCGGTGCCGCCGCTGGGGAACCGGCCGTGGGGCAACGGCGTTGTCACCATGGCGTGTTGTGCGGGGCGGGCCGGGCAGCCGTGCCCGTCGGGGCACCCGCCCCGTTCTCGGACGACAACGACAGCACGGAGCAGCTGACGCGGCTCTGCTCGTTCGCGGTCGACCAGGAACGCTGAGGCGGTCCGCCGGGACGGCTAGCGGCGTGCCGCCGAGCCCGGCAGCGCGAAGCCGAGCGTGCGGCTCACCTCGCGCAGCGTCTCCTCGGCGGTCTGCCGGACATCCGCGGGGACGTCGCCCCGCTCCTCGACCAGGCTGTCGTAGATCGGTGCGTCAGCCCTGTCTGCGGAGCTCACGATAAGTCCCTTCGTTCGATGGCCCTGGGCCGGTGCCCTGGCACGGTTCCGTGCCGGGGCACGGGCTTCACGCGGTACTGCCGGAAGCAGGGGCCGAGTGTACGGGGTGGGCCGGCGGCCCCTGACCGTCGGCCCCCGCGTAGGCACACCGCGTGACCGTCCGGACACACCGTCCCACCCGTGATCCGGGCACGCGGGCACGGGTGAATCGACGGCCTGTGCTCTGTTCGCCTGCTTTTGCACACCGGGAGGGACCTGCGCGGCCCACGCCGCCGTGACAAGCGCGCAGACGCCTCGCTGGGGCGGGCGTGAAGAAGATCACTTACTCAGCCGCCGCTTGCGCGCTCGCCCTCGTCCTGTCCACCGCCCAGGCCCACGCCGGTCCCGTCGGCCCGGGCGAGGAGTGCGGCGGGAAGGGCACGGTCTCCGACCTCCGTGTCCTCGGCCACACGGCGACGGACACGGGTCCGATCACCCTCGACGTGGACCGGACGACACGACTCGAGATGGACTACCGCCCCGCGCACTCCCACGCGACCACCCAGCTCCGCGTGCGGACCGAGGGCGCGTTCGGCACGTTCGTGTACGCCCGTGGTTCGATCGGCGCCGTACAGGCCGGCGCGCTCTACACCGTCACGCACGAGATGGCCCCCTCCTCGCTGATGGCTGGTCAGAACGTCGACGTGCGGATCCATGTGACCGGCGACAACACCACCTGGGAAGCGTGCGTGCGGTTGGACGTCCGCATCACGGGCTGACCGCCGGCCGGGCGCCGACCTGCCTCCGCCGGCCCCTTCGGTGACGTGTCCCCTCCTCACGGCAGTGGCCGAAACACGCCGCGCACAATGCGTCACTCGACGCTTCATCTGTACCGCCGCGCGTGTGCTCCCTAGCATGTGCGTCCCACAGCCTGACTTCCATGGACGCGGGCAGCAGACGGACGAGTGGATCGAGTGGGGCGGTGTGGGCCGGCTCGCCTGAGCCGGCTCCGGCGAGCCCCCCGGACGGGGATCACATCGCTGCCAGACGCTCCTCGAGCGTCTGCAGCGTTTCCTTGGGGGTGAGCGCGCACGCGCAGAGCCGGTCGAGCATGTCGCGGTACTGCTCGACGGTCGACGGCTTCTGCGAGAAGGTGCTGTCCGTGAGGTGCTCGATGTACACCGCGTCCTTCAGGTCACCACGGGCGAAGCGCAGGTAGCTCACGCCCGTCCCCATGCCCACGGCGGCCGTCACGTCGAGCGGTGCGATCTGCAGGGTGACGTGGGAGCGCTGCATCATCGTGACGAGGTGCCGCAGCTGTTCGCGCATCACCCGCGGGCCGCCGACGGAGCGCATCAGTACGGTTTCGTCGATGACCGCCCACAGGCGCGGCGCGTCCGGCTGGTCGAGCTGCCGCTGCCGTTCCTGTCGCAGATCGACGCGGCGCTGGACTTCGTGGGCGAGCAGGTTTCCCGGCCCGGACTGGATGACGGCGCGCGTGTACGCGGGCGTCTGGAGCAGACCGGGGACGTAGAAGGACTCGTAGGTGCGGATCGTGGCCGCGGCGCCCTCCAGGGAGACGAGCGGCGTGAAGAAGTCCGAGAGGACATCGCTGAAGGACCGCCACCAGTCCGAGCGGCGGGACTGCTGCACGAGGCGCATGAACTCCGCGATCTGCGGCTCGGCCCGGACCCCGTAGAGGCTCAGCAGGGCCAGTGCGTCGGAGGGCTTGCAGCCGTGCCGGCCCAGTTCGATGCGACTGGTCTTCGACCGTGAGAAGCCCAGCCTGCCGTCGACGTCGACGGGATCGAGACCCGCGCTCATCCGCAGTTCGCGCAACTTGCCGCCGAGAATGAGCTTCAGGGCGGTCGGGTTGCTCTCGACCGCTCCCAGCGGCCGAACGAACAACGACGGGCTCGTATCGGCGGCAGTCATCGCACACTCCTGCGGAGACTAGGAGAAGCGCCAGTGTCCCAGGCCCCGTCTGCGCGCACCAAGGGACCGGACACCCCGAGTGGGTGATTTTCAGCCGAGCATCCCATCGAAGTCACCGTCGCGAGCGCCCGCCACGAAGGCGGCGATCTCCTCGCGGGTGTAGACGAGCGCGGGCCCCTGCGGGTCGCGGGAGTTGCGGACGGCGATTCCGCCTCCCGGCAGGGCGGCCAACTCCACGCAGTTTCCCGTGGCGTTGCTGTGACTGCTCTTGACCCATGACACCGCGGTCAGCGCTCCGGCGTCCATGCCGTTGACGAACTCCACTGCCACCAGCCCCTCGTCGCTCACGATCCGGTCACCCTGGGCCCACGCGTGCAATCCCATCTGCAATTGCAGCAGGGGACTGCGTTCGACCATACTCGTCCTGCGCCATCTGTCGAACAGCGCGGCCTGCAGGGGGACATGACCAGCGGCGACGCAGCGCATGGGCGGCTCCGCCTTCGGGGAGAGGGGGTTGCCGGTGCCGGGTCCGCCCCCCTCCCCCGCGCGCGGAGCGCCGTTCAGCAGGCCCAGTCCTTGTCGAGGTCGAGGTCGCCCTCGCGGGCCTGGGTGAACGAGAACCAGTTGCCCGAGTCGTCGCGGAAGATCGCCTCGGTGCCGTACGGACGCTCCTGCGGCTCCTGCAGGAACTGCACACCGCGCGCCTTGAGCTTCTCGTAGTCGCCGTGGATGTCGTCGGTGGCGAGCACGCCCGCGCCGAGGATCCCCTTGGAGACGAGCTTCTTCATGGCCTCCGCGGACTCGGGGTCCATGGCGGGCGGGCCCGGGACCATGAGCGTGAGCATCACGTCGGGCTGGTCCGGGGCCCCGACGGTGATCCAGCGCATGCCGCCCTCGCCCATGGTCAGGTCCGTCCGCACTTCAAGGCCCAGCTTCTCGGTGTAGAACTCCTTGGCCCGGTCCTGGTCCAGCACCCAGACGGTGGTGATGGCGAGACCCTTGATCATGACGTGCTCCTGAGGAAGGGGGATGTCCGTTGCCCTGCCACCGTAGGCAGCGGCCCGCTCAGCCCGCTTCTTCAGAATTGCGGTCTCCCGCGCCGCCCCTGCGTCCGGACGGCTCCTTGGCCGGGGAGAATCCGCCGGCCCACAGCATCGCGTAGCACCCCGGTATGAGAGCGGCACCGCGGCCGACGTGCCGCGCGCGGTACTCGCTGGGGGACAGTCCGGTCTGCCGCTTGAAACGGGCGGAGAACGTCCCGAGGCTGGTGAATCCCACGAGGGTGCAGATCTCGGTGACGGACAGGTTCGCCGTGCGGAGCATCTCCTCCGCCCGCTCTATGCGGCGGCCGGACAGATACCGGCCGGGCGTCTGCCCGTAGACCGCTTTGAAGGCACGCACGAAGTGATAGCGCGAGTACCCGGCGTGGGCGGCGACCGCGTCGAGGTCGAGCGGCTCCCTCCAGTCGCGATCCATCGCGTCCTTGGCGAACCTCAGCTGCTTCAGATGGGCCAGGTTAGTCACGTCCTCATGCTGGCATGCGGCACTGACACAGGGCGCTGACCTGCACGGATCGAGGGGTGCACGCCCCGGCCGGATCGAGGGAACATTCGGTCGAATATCGTGGTTCTGTCCGAAAACGGCTATTGGCGTGATCGGCGCGCCCGCGCCGGAGCGCCGGCCGTTCCGCCGGCTGACGATCCGGGTTTCCCATGACTCTTCTCCGAGCTGTTCCCCTCGCCCTCGCGGGCGGGCTCATCACCGTGCTCGCCGGATGCACCGCCACCGCGGGCGCCAGTGCCTCCGCGGAGCCCCGGACGGCGGGCGGCGCCCAGGCCACGGTCGAGCGCCCGGCCGCCGCCTCCGCCTCCTCCGCCGCGACGACCCCGACGGAGCCCGCGGCGGGTACGGCGTCCCCGACGCCGTCCCCCGAGCCGCCTCGGCCACGGACGGAGACGGCGCTGCTGTCCATACCGTCGATCGGACTGGCCGAGCTGAAGGTCGTCCCGTACGAGGGCACGACCGACGACTGGCCCGGCACCCGGATCCAGAACCGCGGCGTCGGCGCCAGCCCGTACGGCGAGAACGGCGGCGTCGGCCCCGGCGAGGTCGGCAACTACCTGGTCACCGCCCACCGCCTCTCCGCGGGAGGCCCGCTGCGCGATCTGCCGTCGCTCGACGAGGGCGAGTCGGTGTTCGTCCGGGCGGGCGGCCGCGTGTACGAGTACGAGATCACGGAGACCCGGTCCACCTCCTTCCGCTCCGAGCGCTCCCTCGCCGAGCAGCGGGCGGCCGTCCCCGGCCGTCCCGGCGAGCGGCCGGTCAAGCCCATGATCACGGTCTCGACCTGCGCGACCCCCGAGGACGACGCCGCGGGAAACTTCTGGCGTGACGACCGGGGCAACCCCGAACACCGCATCGACAAGGTGGGTGTGCTGAAGGGGGCCGAGCCCGCCCGCTGATGTCGGGCCGGGCGCACCGCGCGACGGCGGTCCTACATGCCGCCGGCCACCCGCAGCACCGCGCCCGTGGTGAACGACGCGTCATCGGAGAGCAGCCAGGCGACCGATCCGGCGATCTCCTCGGGCCGTCCCGCCCGGCCGAGCGGAATCGTGCCCGCGAGCTTGGCGGGGCGCTGCGGATCCTCGTGGAACTCGGTCCAGACGATGCCGGGCGCCACGCAGTTGACGCGCACGCCGTCGGCCGCGACCTCCTTGGCCAGGCCCACCGTCATGGCGTCGACCGCGGCCTTGGTCGCGGCGTAGTGCACGTACTGGCCCGGGCTGCCGAGGGTGGCGGCCGCCGAGGAGATGTTCACGATGGCACCGCCGCCGGAGCCGGTCATGTCCCGCACGGCGCGGCGCGCGCAGAGCAGGTAGCCGAGGACGTTGACGTCCAGGGCACGGCGCATGCCCGCGGCGTCGGCGTCGGCGAGGCGGCCGTTGGGGCCGCTGACACCGGCGTTGTTGACGAGGCCCGTGACGGTGCCCAGTTCTGCGGCACGGTCGAACAGCCGGTCCACGGAGGTCTCGTCGGCGGTGTCGACGGAGACCGCGAGCGCGCGCCTTCCGGAGTCGTTGACCGCCTTGACGACGGCCTGCGCGGCGTCTTCGTCGGACCGGTAGCCGACCACCACGTCGTGGCCTTCGGCGGCGAGGCGTGCGCAGATCGCGGCGCCGATGCCGCGGCCGCCGCCGGTGACGACGGTGAGGTGCTGGGTCACGGGAGCCTCCGAGGTCCGATCGGGCTGCTCCCCGACTGTAGTTGAGGGTCCGCGGCCCTGATCAGGAGCCCGCGTCGAGCACGATCCAGGGAGCGTTCCGCACGGGCCGCACCTGCTGATCCGCCTGTACGCGCCGGGCACGAGCAAAGGGGCGCACCCGGGCAGGGTGCGCCCCTTGCTGTGACGTGACAGCCCGGATCAGCTCTAGTAGCGGTCCTCGTCCTCGTCCAGCATCTCCTGGCGCGGTTCACGGTCCTGCCGGCCGCGCTCGCGCTCCTGCCGGCCGCGCTCCTGGGACTGCCGGCCGCGCGACTTGGCATCCTCCATGCGCTTCTGCGCCTGGTCCCGGAGCTGTTCGGCCTTGTCCTGGAACTGGTCCTTGATACCCATCAGTCTCTCCTTCGAGGTGGGGTTCTGGGCGCGTTCAGCCTTGCACGACCCGACATAGCTCGCATGTCCACCCAAAAATGCGCAGGTCCGGCATGCTGTCCCGGCCCGGAGCGCAGCACGTGCGGACGACGCGGCCTTGTAGGCGCGGGAACGGATGGGTAGGAAGGGGTCCATGACTACTCTCGGTGCGGTGTTCCGGCCGCAGTTGCCCCCTGAACGGCTTCGTGGCATGGCCCGTGCGGCCGACGCGGCAGGTCTGGAGGAGCTGTGGCTCTGGGAGGACTGCTTCCTCGAGAGCGGCATCGCCACCGCGGCGGCCGCGCTCGCCTGGACGGAGCGGTTGTGCGTGGGCGTGGGCCTGTTGCCGGTCCCGTTGCGCAATGCGGCGCTGGCCTCGATGGAGGCCGCCACACTCCTGCGTCTCTTCCCCGGCCGCATCACGCTGGCGCTCGGTCATGGTGTACAGGACTGGATGGGCCAGGTCGGGGCGCGGGTCGAGTCACCCGTCACCCTGCTGCGCGAGCATCTGCTGGCGATGCGGGCCCTGTTGGGCGGCGAGCGGCTGACGGTGGAGGGCCGTTACGTGAAGCTCGACGGCGTCGCCCTGGACTGGCCGCCGGCTGTCGCGCCGCCGGTGCTCGCCGGCGCCCTCGGGCCCAAGTCGCTGCGGCTGTCGGGCGAAGCGGCCGACGGGACGGTGCTGGACGCGAGCGTGCCGGCCGACGGGGTGCGCCGGGCCCGGAAGCTCATCGACGAGGGCCGAGCGGCGGGCGGACGCACCGGCCCCCACCCGGTGGTCGTCTACCTCCACACCGCGACCGGCCCCGGGTCCGCCGACCGGCTCCGGGGCGAACTGGCGGGATCGCGGGCGGAGTCGGTGCCGGAGCTGGGTGTCGCCGGGGACGCGGGCGCGGTGGCCGAGGCCGTTCAGCGGCTCGTGGACGCCGGGGCCGACACGGTGGTGCTGCAGCCGACCGCCGACGAACCGGACCCGGAGGGCTTCGTACGGTTCGTCGCGGAGAAGGTCCGTCCGCTCGTGCCCTGACGCCTGGTCCGGCACCCCCGACTCCTGTCCGTCAGTGGCGGTGCCGGGCGCCGGGGGGCAGCTCGCTGATCCGCACCAGCCGGTCGAAGTCGACGGCCACCCCGCGCAGGAGCAGGTCCACCAGCGGGCGTGCGGACGTCCCGCCGACTGGTCCGTCACCGAAAAGTGCACGCTGGTAGACCGTCGACGCGAGCAGGTCGACGAGCAGTTCGGGATCGACGTCGTCGTGCAGATCGCCCCGGTCGACCGCGCGCCGCACGGCGACCGCCGCGGCTCGCCGGCTGGGCTGCACGACGGTCTCCACCAGGCGGCGGTGAAGCGCCGGGTCGTGTGCGCAGTCGGCCAGCAGCGGGGCGAGGACGCCGGGCGGGAGCCGGTCGTGCAGCGTCTCGGCCAGCAGCCGCACGCTCTCGGTCAGGTCGCAGCGGGTGCAGCCGCTGTCCGGGACCGGTGGCGTGACGAGGGCCGAGGCGAGGGCATCGATGACCAGGTCCTGCCTGACCGGCCAGCGGCGCCGGATCGACGGCTTCGTCGTGCCCGCCCTCGCCGCGACCCGCTCCAGGGCGAATCCCGCGTACCCCTGCTCCCGCAGGACGTCGACAGCCGCGGACAGTACGGCGGCGTCGATCGCCGGGTCGCGGGGCCGCCCGCGACGGGGCTCAGTCGGCGGCATCCTGCGGGTACCAGCGCAGTTCGACCGTGTTGCCGTCCGGGTCCTGCACGTATATCGACTGCGCGCTGCCGCGGGCGCCGTAGCGGTCGACCGGGCCCTCGAGGACGGTGAACCGGCCGGAGTCGACGACCTCCTGCCAGTCGAGCGGATCGACGACGAGGCAGATGTGGTCGACGTTGGACTCGCCACGGGGTCGGCTGACCAGGTCGATGATCGCGGTCGGGCTGATCCGTGCCGAGGGGAACGGCGCCTTGCCCGCGCGCCACTCCGCCACCCTGACCGGCTCGAGTCCGAGCGGTCCGCAGTAGAACTCCAGTGCACGCTCGACGTCCTCGACGTTGAGCACGAGGTGGTCGAAATCCTTGACTCGCATCCTGCCTCCCCTGTTTTCATTCCGTTCCGCAACGGATCGTAACACCGCAGCCCCCGGGACGAGAAGGGCCATGCACGTGACCGGTCTCCTTACTGCAGTTGCTCCAGCCTGCGCTGGAGCAACTGCAGCGCGCCCCGCTGACGACCCGGTACGCGCCTGCGCAACCGCACGAGTTCCGGCGCGAGCCCCCGCGCCCGCGCGGCGTCGCGGACCTGTTCCCACTGGTGGTGCGCGCGATCGACGGCCCCCTCGACATCGGGGTCGTCCGCGGTCTGCTGCCGTCTGAGCCGGGCGTCGGCCACCGCCATCCACAACTCGCAGCTACGGGCGGGGTCCCGGGCGAGGCGGGCGAGATCGGCCCGTACCTCCAGCCAGTGCAGCGCCTGCGCCGAGCCGGCTCCGTACACCCGCAGCGCCTCGCCCTCGCATGCGGCCGCGGCAGCGGCGGCCTCGCTGTGCCGCCCGGCGCGTGCCGCGGCGAGGATGGCCGGATGCGGGTCCTCCCCGGCGGCGTACGGGGAGGGGCCGCTTGCTTCCGATGCAGGCGTCGACTCGGGCGTGGCGGGCTGCACGGGCGCGGGTGACGGAGTCGGACGCGGCGCGGGCGCGGGTGCCTGCGTGGCGGGTGCGGGTACGGCCGAAGGAGTCGGGCGCGGCGCGAGTGCGGGTGCCTGCGTGGCGGGCGGCGGTGCCGGGGCGGGCACGGGCACGGCCGCGGAGGTGGGTGGCTCGCCGGTGGGCGCTGGGACGCCGACCGGCGCGGGCGCGGGCGCCCGCGCGACCGGCGGGGGCACCGGGACCTGGACGGGCGCGGGGCGGGGCGACGTTGAGCTGTGAGAGGCCGTCGGTATCGGCAGCGGGAACAGCAGCGCGTCGGCCGGCTGGTCGGACTGTGCCGCGGCCTGCTCGTGCAGCTGCGCGAGGGACGGCCGCGCGCCGCTGCGCCAGATCGCGGCCATCGCCTTGAGGTACGCCGGCTGCGCGACCGTACGGCGGCCCGGAGCGGGCGCGATCCTGCCGTACAACAGCGTGCCGGGGCCGAGCCCGGCGCGGCCCTCCCGCACGTGCTGCCACGCCTCGCCGTCGGCGACCAGGTCGACGACCACCGTGGTCGTCCCGGGCCGGCGTGCCCTGACCTCCCCAGCCAGCCAGTGCCACGGCAGCGCCGTGTACCGCACGGTCGCCGGCGTCGTGCGGGCGAGCGCGAAGTGCAGCAGCCTCTGCTTGCGGTCGAGGTGCAACTGCCCCGCGAGGTACAGGAACAGCGGCCCGGGAGCCGCTGCCGCCGCACGGATGCGGGTCAGTACGGTCTGCGGATCGAGCGGATCGGCGAGCTCGATCACGGTGGCCGCCGTGCCCGTCGTACCAGTCAGCGCCGGGGCGGGTACGGCGGCGAGCGCCGGCAGCACGGACGCCGCGTCCACGAGACGGCCTTTGCCGGCCGGAGCCGCTGCCAGCAGCAACGCCGTACCCGGCGGCGAGTTCTCCCCAGTGATCACCACCTCAGCACCGTAGCCGCTGTCCTGACGTTCTGGCCAAGCGGCACACATCGGACCGCCCCGCCGGCCGTCCGCCCCGGCCGGAACAGAGCGTCAGTCGAGCACCCGGTACTTCAGGTGCGTCGCGCGCGGTGTGCCGACGACCCGGATCGGCTCCAGCTTCCGCTGCTGCGGACCGATGTGGTCGAACAGACGCAGGCCGCCGCCCATCAGCACGGGAATCACGTGCAGTTGGAACTCGTCCACGAGCCCTGCGCGCAGGAACTGCTGGACGGTGTGCGCGCCACCCGCGATGTCGACGTTCCGGTCTCCGGCCACCGCCTTCGCCTGCTCCAGTGCGCTGTGGATCCCGTCGGTCACGAACGTGAAGCTGGTGCCTCCCTCCTTGACCAGGGTCGGGGCGGGGCGGTGGGTGAGCACGAACACGGGAGTCCGGAAGGGCGGGTTGTCTCCCCACGGCTTCTCCCCCGTGTCGTACATGAGGCGGCCCATGACGACGGCGCCGGTGGAGTCGAACCACTCACGCAGGATCTCCGAATCGTGGTTCTCCACGCCGCCGGTCATGCCCTGGCGCTCCCGCCAGCTCGCGAGGTCGTGGATCCAGTGGAACAGGGGCTCGGCCCCGTGCCCGGCGGGGTTGTCGACACTGACGTCGGTGCCGGCGACGAAGCCGTCCAGGGACATGACCAGGTCCGCGGTGACAAGGGTCATGTGTCGCTCCTCCAGGTGTGCATGCTCGGTACGCCGTGCGCGCTGTGCGCCGTGCGCGGGTTCCACCCGTACGTCGATCGGCGCAGGCCCGTTTCGACAGGACGTCCGGCATCGTCCCGCAGGAATCCCCCGGGCCCGGCGCCCCACGCGGGCCGGGCGCCGGTTTGAGAACGCCGCTGACGGCAACACGTGTCGGCAGACGTACCGGCCGTATTCGGCGGACGTACCGGCCGCACGCCGACGCGAGACCAGGAGGCGCACCATGGACCACTCCCGTGTGCCCGTCCTCGAAGCCCTGGCGGATTTCCACCGGCGCGGGGACACCGTCTACGGCCCGCCCGGGCACCGGCAGGGCCGAGGCGTCGACCCACGCGTGCTGGAGGTGATGGGCGAGGGCGTCTTCCGTTCCGACGTGCTGTCCCTCAACGGGCTGGACGACCGCCGTGAGTCGCAGGGCATCCTGGACCAGGCGCAGGACCTGATGGCGGACGCGGTGGGCGCCGAGCGGGCGTTCTTCTCGACGTGCGGCAGTTCCCTGTCGGTCAAGTCGTCGATGCTGGCCGTCGCCGGGCCCGGCGAGAAGCTCCTGGTGTCCCGCAACGCCCACAAGTCCGTGATCGCGGCGGTGATCGTCAGCGGTGTCGATCCGGTGTGGGTGCACCCATCGTTCGACGCCGAGCGGCACCTCGCGCACCCGCCGGAACCGGACGACGTACGGCGGGCCCTCGCAGAGCACCCGGAGTCGAAGGGCATGCTGCTGATCACGCCGACCGACTGGGGGTCGTGCGCGGACATCGCGGGCGTGGCCAAGGTCTGCCACGCCCAGGACGTGCCGCTCATCGTCGACGAGGCGTGGGGCGCGCACCTGCCGTTCCACGACGGCCTGCCGGCCTGGGGCATGGACGCGGACGCCGATCTCGTCGTCACGAGCGTGCACAAGATGGGCAGCGCCGTCGAGCAGAGTTCGGTGTTCCACCTCCAGGGCGACCGCGTGTCGGGCGACGCGCTCAAGCAGCGCGAGGACCTGCTCGGCACGACGAGCGCCTCGTCCCTGGTCTACGCGTCCCTGGACGGCTGGCGGCGGCAGATGGCGGAACAGGGCTACGAGCTCATCGACGGCGCCCTGCGCCGTGCCCGGCGGCTGCGGGAGGCCGTGGCCGCCCTGCCGGGCCTGCGGCTGATGGGCCCCGAGATCGTGGCGGCGGGCCTCGCGGCCGACCTGGATCTGCTCAAGATCGTGGTCGACGTGCGGGAGCTCGGCATCAGCGGCATGCGTGCCGCCGAGTGGCTGCGCACCAACTGCCGTGTGGACATGGGGTCCTCCGACACCTGCCGGGTCAGCGGCGTGATCACGCATGCCGACGACGACCGGACCGAGGAGCTGTTCCTCCACGCGCTGACGCGGCTGGTGGAGGCCGCGGGAGCCGGTGCCGTCGACGGCGGGCCGCCGGTGGCGCTGCCGGAGCCGGGCGCGCTGGAGCTGGAGCAGGTCATGCTGCCGCGTACGGCGTTCTTCGGACCTGCGGAACAGGTTCCGGCCCCGCGGGCGGTGGGGAGGATCGCGGCGGAGATGATCAGCCCCTATCCGCCCGGCGTTCCGGCCGTGGCCCCCGGTGAGCGCATCACGGCCGAAGTGCTGGACTATCTGCGCAGCGGCGCGGCCGCCGGTCTGCTGGTGCCGGACGCTGCGGACCCGTCGATGGAGAGCCTGCGGGTCGTGGCGGCCTGACGAGGCGGGTCCCGGCCCGCGCGGGACGATCCCGCACGGGCCTGTCGGCGCTCGGGCGCGTCAGGCTCCCGGCGCGAGGCGGTACACGCCGTACGCGAAGCCGTCCGCCGTGATCGTGCCGTCCGCGATGTGAAGGCCCTGCGCCTCCAGTGGGCGGGCGCCCGCGGTACGGGACTCGTCGACCGTGACCTTCGCCGGGGCGGCGCCGGGGTTGACGACCACCAGGTACCGGCCGCCGCGTACGTGGACGAACGGGTAGCCGGTGTGCAGGATCTCCACCGAGCCGGACGGGCCGAGCTCCGGTGCGCCGCGGCGCAGCGCGATCATGCGGCGGACCAGATTCAGCAGTGAGGCGTCGTCGGCGCGTTGGGAGGCGACCGTGGGTCGGGCGGGGTCCGGGTCGAGGGGCAGGTAGAGCGCGTCGGCCGGCGCGGTGGAGAAGCCGGCGTTCTCGGTGCCGTCCCACTGCATGGGGGTGCGGCAGCCGGCGCGGTTGTAGCGCGGCCCGAGGACGCTGCCCTCCTTGTCGGGCAGGTCGGGGACGTAGCGCATGCCGATCTCGTCGCCGTAGTAGATGGCGGGGAGGGTGGGCCAGGTGAGCTGGAAGGCGAAGGCCGCCGGGAGCTGTTCGGGCGTGCGCGCGCCGCAGTTGAGGCGGGAGAAGTCGTGGTTGGCCGTGGGCAGAGCGGTGAAGCCGTTGTCGCCGATGGCCTCCCCGGCCGTTCGCCATGCCTCGACGAAGTGGGCGGGGGTCCCTTTGCCCTCCGGGTCGAAGAAGCAGTCGACGGGGTCCCAGTCCTCGTCGTCGGTGCCGGTGCGGTTGTTCCACAGGGAGCGCAGGGGGCGGCCGTTGGTGGGTCCGCCGAACTGGAGGAAGAAGTCCGCGTGGAATCCCGCCGGTACGGAGACGGCGGGGTCGCCCCACTCGGACAGCAGTACAGCCTCCGGGTGGATGCGGTCCAGCCACTGCCGCAGCTCGGTCCAGATCGCGGCGGTCGCCCGCTTGTCCGGGTCGTCCTTGACGAGCGAGGCGGCCATGTCGACGCGGAAACCGGCGAGTCCGAGCCGCAGCCAGTGGTCCATGACGTCGCGCAGCGTCTGCCGGTTGGCGCGCGGCCCCTCGGCGTCGGGGCTCTGCCGCCACGGCTGGGCCGGATCGCGGCGCCCATAGCCGAAGTTGAGTGCCGGCTGGGAGTCGAAGAAGTTCGGCAGGTACGCGCCGGGGCGGCGGCCCGGCGAGGCGACGAAGCCTTCGGGACGGTCGCCGTCGGTCCAGATGTAACGGTGGTCCTCGGGGTCGTCGGCCGACGCGAGGAACCAGGGGTGGCGGTCCGAGGTGTGCCCGGCGACGAGGTCGAGCAGGACCCGGATGCCCCGGCGGGCGGCCTCGGCCACGAGCCGGGCGAGGTCGTCGTCGGTTCCGTAGCGGGGGGCGAGGGCGAGGTAGTCGTCGATGTCGTAGCCCGCGTCGCGGAAGGGCGAGGAGAAGCACGGGTTGAGCCAGACCGTGTTGACGCCCAGCCAGGCGAGGTGGTCGAGGCGGTCGGTGATGCCGTTGAAGTCGCCGATGCCGTCGCCGTTCGAGTCGGCGAAGCTCTGCGGGTAGATCTGGTAGAAGACGGCGTCGGCCAGCCAGGCCGGGGCGGGTCGAAAGGTGGTCATGGCGAAGGTGCAGCCTTTCGTTGCGGCGGTGTGCCGTGGCCGGGCCGGCCCTTGACGGCACCGGAGGCCGGTCCGGAGACGACGGCCTTGCGGAGAAAATGCTGCCGCTCCCGAAGGAGCGGCAGCAACCTCCGCCGCCGGCCGGCGGCACTGCACCGGTCAGGCGGTGTGCAGCCGCAGCCCGTAGCGGGCCAGGATCTCGTTGACCGGCTGGAACCAGGTCTGTCCGCCGCTGCTGCAGTTGCCCCAGCCACCGGACGTGACACCTTGCGCCTGGTCGCCGCTGATGAACGAGCCGCCGGAGTCGCCCGGCTGGGCGCACACGCTGGTCTTCGTCATCTGATGGACCGCACCCTGGCTGTAGTTGACGGTCTCGTTCTTGGCGAGGACGCTGCCGCAGTGCCAGTGCGTCGTCGAGCCGGAGCGGCAGATCGAGGCGCCGACGGGCGCCTCGGCCGAGCCCCGCACCAGCTGGTCGGGCACTGTCCCCCAGCCCAGCACCACGGGCACGGTCCACCAGCCGCTGCCGACGTTCACCCACGCGTAGTCGTTGTCCGGGAACGACGATCCCTGGAACGTGCCGATGTGCGTGCCGTCCCAGCCCCGTACGGCCGCGCCCGGCCGCCCGCAGTGGCCGGCCGTCACGAAGCCGCCGTGCACCGAGAACCCGATCGAGCAGCGGACGTTGCCCGTGTAATACGGGTCGCCGCCGACCGTCCCCGCGGCAAACGTCCGTGGCGCCTCGGCCACCTCCCTCACCTGGACCGGGCCGGCTCGACGCGCACGGTCGAGGAACGCCGCGACATCGTTGTCCGTGCGCTCACCACGGACGACGTTCACCACGATCCGGTTGGCCTCGGGGTCGACGTGCCAACTGCCGACTCCACGGGGAGCGGCCAGCGTGTCGATCGTCCGCTTGGCCGCGTCGAGCCGGCTCGCGCTGTGCTCGACGATCCGGACGGCCGCGCCGGTGGCCCGTACGGCGGCCGCCTTGCGGGCGTCGGCGACGGCGACGGTCAGGCGTCCGCTGTCCGCGTCGAACCAGGACCCGCCGTACGCGCCCTGAGCGGCGCTGCGCGCCTTCGGTTCGATGGCGACGGCGGCCCGCTCGGCCGCGAGGCGCTCCCGCGCCTGGCTCTCGGTGAGTCCCAAATCCCGCTGCAGGGCGCTGAGCAGACCGGGCGACAGCGGCTCCTCGGCCACGGGGGCGGGTCCGCCTGCCGTGGCGGAGGCGGGGACGGCACCGGCCGACACCCATGCGCCGAGGGCGAGGAGGGCGGCGAGGCCGGTGCGTACGACCGTCGTCGTGCGGGTGACTCGGCGGCGACGGGGTGCGGCACACATGCCTGTCATGCGTCTCACGGCGTTCGACCTTTCACTGGTTCCGGCAGGGTGGGGGAGGAACTGGTCGGTGATGTGAGAGCGCTCTCAGAAGGAGCGCCGGGGCGGAGCGTAACCCGAGCCGGGCGGGCAGGTCCATGCCAAGTACAGCCCGTGTGGCAATTGTCCTGATCCTTACGGGAACCAGCCGTGAGGGACATATGTCTGTGCTGGGGACAGTCCGTGTGTCCGCGCCGACGACGGCCCGGCGCGGGACGCCCGCCAGTCAGGGGGACCCCATGAGCGTGTGGTCGGTACCGGGATACACCGAGAGCCGTGAACTCGGATCGGGGGCCGGCGGACGTGTCGTGCTCGCCGTCCACGACGCCACCGGCGTGCCGGTCGCAGTGAAGTACCTGGGCGAACGGCTGCGCGGGGACGCGGCTTTCGTGCGCGACTTCCGGGCGGAGGCCCGGCTGCTCGGCGCGCTGGAGTCAGCGTACGTCGTACGGCTCTACGAGTACGTCGAAGCGCCGCGGGGTGCCGCCATCGTGATGGAACTGGTCGACGGGATCGCCCTGCGCTCGCTGCTGGCCCGCGAGGGGGCGACCGGTCCTGAGGCGGCCCTGGTGGTGCTCAAGGGGTCCCTTCTCGGACTCGCCGCCGCCCACGGCGCCGGTGTCGTGCACCGCGACTACAAGCCGGAGAACGTACTGGTCTCGGCCGACGGCACGTCCAAACTGGCGGACTTCGGCATCGCGGCGGGCCGTGGCAGCACTCCCGGCGTGGCGGGCACTGCGGCGTACATGGCGCCGGAGCAGTGGCAGGGTGAACCGGCGTCCCCGGCGGCCGATGTCTACGCGGCGACCGCGACCTTCTACGAGTGCCTGACCGGCCACAAGCCCTACACCGGCGACAACTTCGCCGAGCTGGCCCTTCAGCACATCGGCGCGCCGGTCCCCGAGGACGACACGCCCGAGGCGGTGAGGCCGCTGATCCGGCGCGGGCTGGCGAAGGCGCCCGAGGACCGCCCGCAGAGCGCGGCGGCGTTCGTGGCCGAACTGGAGGAGATCGCCGGCGCTGCGTACGGGCCCGGCTGGGAGGAGCGCGGACGGCGGCGGCTGGCGGCCCTCGCCGCGCTGCTGCCGCTGCTGTTCCCGTCGGCCGGGGACAGCGATTCCGGTACCACCAATGTGGCGACGACCTCCCTCGGCGCGGGACCCGGCGGAGGGCCGACTCCCGGACTGCGCCGGGTACTTGCCGGAATCGCCGCGGCCGTGGTGGCCGTGCTCCTCGCCGTCGCCGCACGGGCGGGCACCGACGCGGGAGCGGAGGCCGCCGCCGCGGCTGTGGCGACCACGAGCGCGCTGCCGAGCGTGCCCGACACGCCGGCCGCGGGGCCGGAGACGTCTGTTGGCCCGTCGCCGGCGGCCGCCACGCCTTCGGCGCCCTCGCCCTCCCCGTCGTGGAGCACCGCGCCGGTCCCCACCGGGGTGCCGACGACGGGCGCGCCCAGCGCGTGGCCGACCCCCGAACCGTCCGCGGAGCCCTCCGCGGAGCCGTCCGCCGGGCCGACGACACCGCCGCCCTCCCCGGTGTCGGTGCGGTCCGTCTCCGTCACGAGCTTCCGCCAGACCGGCGCGACGACCGGATCCGCCTCCGTCGACGTCGCCGCAAACGGCACGGGCCCGGTCACGATCGTCGTGTCCTGGTACACCGGCGACACCAAGGGACAGCTCGGCACGCCGGACGGCTCGCAGACGTTCGAACGCAGCGGCGCGACGCGGTACACCCTCCCGCTCACCCACACCTTCCAGGGCCGGGGCTGCTACTGGGGTGTCCGGGCGTCCACGGATCCGGCTGCCGCGAACGGCACCTCCACCCAGCAGTTCCTGACCAGGAGGGGGTGCCCGGTCGGATGAACGGTCACCTCGGTCCCCGCTCCGGCGAGGGGCGGGACGCCGCGGGCGCGGACGAGTACAGCGCGACCGCCCTCGGCAGCCACTGGTTCACGTACCCCGAGCCCCATGACGCCATCGGCGGCCCCACCGCCGTGCTCGGCCGCCCGGCGCGGGACGCCACGCCGGACCGGGTCGAGGGCGACGTGCTGCGGTTCGGCCCCGGGGTCACCGCGGCCGTACGGCGCGCCGACGGCGCCGTGACCGCCGTCGACGTGTGGCACGGCGCCCGCGCGGGTCGGCCACCGGCCGGTGGCCGTGCGCGCCGCAGCGGCCACCGGCTGCGCGGCTGCGCGCCGTTCGCCGTCGTGCTGCTGGCCGTGCTTGCGTTCCTGGCCTGGGAACAGTACGGGCCCGGGGTCGGCGTACGCGGCGTCGCGGTCCGGACGCCCGCCGAGGGGCCCGGCTGCGACGGCACCGCCGACGTCGTGGGCGTGGTGCGGGCCGACGGCAGGCCCGGCACCCTCACCTACCGCTGGGTGCGCAGCGACGGCACGACGTCGGAGCCGCTCCGCCAGAAGGTGGGGCGGGGTCAGAAGCAGGTGACCCTGCGCCTGTTGTGGACCTTCCACGGCCGCGGGGAGTACCGGGCGCGCGCCGAGCTGCGTATCGTCTCGCCGTCACGGCACACGGCGTCGGCGCGGTTCGCGTACACCTGCCGCTGAGCCCGCGCCGCACCGGACCGGGCCCGTCGTGGCGACCCGTCGATCTTGCCCGGCGGAAGATGGAACGGTACAGCCGGGATTCGCCTCTTGGATGCCGGACCATCGGTTTTCCGAAGGGCAGGACGACATGGCCGTCGACGCATCAGGCGTCACCGTCGCGCGGGAACCGGCCGGACTCGCCGTTCCGGAGCGGCGGAACGGCCCTCGGCGTGTCTGGGCGTCCTGGCGGGCCGCCTGGCCGTTCGCCCTGGCCGCGCTGCCGCTGGGACTGCTCGGACTGGCGTCGTGGTTCGGACGCCATGTGCGGCCCAGCGCCGACGAGTGGTGCTTCCTCCCCGTGGTCCGCGACCACGGCGTCTCGGGCCTCATCGGTAGGTTCTGGTACACGGACAACGGGCGTCTGGGCAACGGTCTGCTGGTGGGTCTGTACGCCAGGTTCCCCGTCGCCGGGCACCAGTGGTTCGGCCTGGTCAGCGGCGTCCTGATGCTGGGTCTGCTGTGGGCCCTGACCGCGCAGGTGCTGCGCAGGACGGGCCACTCCGTGCCGCGCGGTGTGCCGCTGCTCGTCGCCTCCGTGGTCATGGCGGTGTTCCTGTTCGCCACGCCGAACACGTACAAGACGTTCTTCTGGCCCGCCGCCTCCGTGTCGCACACCGTGGCGCCGGTCCTCGCGTGCGCCGCCGCGCTGCCGCTGCTGCGGGCCCGGAGCCGTGCCGGGCGTGTCGCCGCCGTGATGACCGTGGCGGTCGCGGGCGTGTTCATGGGAACGCTGTCGGAGGAGGCGTCGGTCGTCGCCCTGGTCGTGCTGTCCGGTGCCGTGCTGTTCGCCCCTCGCCTCCTCTCGGCCGGCGCACAGCGGTTCGCCCGCATCTGGTCGCTCGCGGGCATGGCCGGTGTCGGCGTCGGCACGCTGCTGCTGCTGACGTCTCCGGGGTCGCGCAACCGGCGTGAACGGTACGGCGCCGAGGGCACGTCCATGCTGGCCCCCGAATCGCTGCTCGGCTCCCTGCGCGGCTTCGCGCACATCCTGGTCACGGTGTTCTCGACCTGGCAGTACGTGGGCGCGGTGGCCGCCGGTGTGCTGCTGGGACTCGTGGCGCGCCGCCGGTCCGGCCGGCCGTCGTTCCTCCTCCCGTGGCGGCCGCTGCCGCTGCTCGCGCTGGGCGCGCTCGCGTTCCTGGTCTCCGGGTTCCTGTGCACCGTGATCACCTATCCGGTGTTCGGGGCGCAGGTCGTCACCACGGAACGGACCTGGAACGACTATCTGCTGCTGTACATCGTGCTGTTGGTGACCGCGGGCGCGTTCCTCGGCGGCAGGCTGCGGCAGTACCGTCCGGCTGCCGCGACGGCGACCGCCGCGGCACTGTGCGCCGTGGCCGTCCTCGGGCTCGTCGCCCCGCTCGTCTCCCTCGGCCACGACATGCAGGTGCGGGCCGAGCGGTGGGACCGCCAGGACCGCGCACTGCGGGAGGGCGCCGCGCGGGGCGCGACGGAACTCCCGTACACGCCCGTGCCGGTGGCGAGGATGCTGGAGCCGTTCAGCAACAACGGGCGCCGGGTGTGGCCCGCGCAGTGCGTCGCCGACTACTACCGCCTGGAGAAGGTCACTTACTCGCAGCGGCTTCCCTGACGGATGCCTCCGGCCGCGCGGCGGTCGTCCCGTCGGTCTCGCGGATCACGTAGTGGGGCCGCCGCTTGGCCTCGTGGTAGATACGGCCCACGTACTCGCCGATCACCCCGAGGGTGACGAGCTGGATGCCGCCGAGTCCGACGATGGCGGTGATCAGCGTGGCGTAGCCGGGTGTTTCGATGCCGTTGACCAGGGAACTGCCGACGATCCAGGCCGCGTACGCGAGGGCCGAGAGCAGCAGCCACAGGCCGGTGTGGATCGCGAGGCGCAGCGGGCGGCTGTTGAAGGAGAGCAAGCCGTCGATGCCGTAGTTCAGCAGCCGCCGGCCGCCCCACTTGGAGCGGCCGGCCGGGCGCCGCACATTGGTGTAGGTGAAGCTGACGGTGTCGAACCCGATCCAGGAGAAGAGGCCCTTGGAGAAGCGGTTGGACTCCGGCAGAGACAGGATCGCACCGACCGCACGGCGTGAGAGCAGCCGGAAGTCGCCCGCCCCGTCGACGATCTCGACCTCCATGAACCGGCGCACGAGGCGGTAGTACGCCTGGCTGAGCGCGGTGCGGACCGCGCCCTCGCCGGTGCGGTCGCGCTGGGCGACGACCTGGTCGTAGCCGTGACGGTGCAGTTCGAGCATCCGCGCGATCAGCTCGGGCGGGTGCTGGAGATCGGCGTCCATGAGGACGACGACGTCGCCCTGCGCCATGCGCAGCCCGGCGACCATCGCGGCCTCCTTGCCGAAGTTCCGGCTGAAGGAGGTGTACCGCACGCGGGCGTCCGCGGCGGCGAGGCCCTTGAGGTGCACCCGGGTCCGGTCGTCGCTGCCGTCGTCGACGTAGCAGATCTCAAAAGTGGTCCCGGTCGACTCCAGGGCGACGACGAGGGCCCGGTGGAACTCCTCGATGACCTCGCTCTCGTTGAAGCACGGCACGACGACCGAAGTATGGACTCTTGTCATCTCACTCCATGCGCTGCGATGCGGGCGGGCTGCGGCGGGCGGCCCGTTGCACAGGGAGAAGATGGCCGTCGGCCCGTCGGGGTTGCCTCCATGCTGGGACCTGCTCCGGTGCGTCACGGGGAGTGGACCGTCCCGGGCGCGTGTCGGGTGCCCCGTTCGGCGTACGCCTCCGGGCAGGCCCGGGCGGGACGAATCATGCGCGCTGCTGGCGGACGTCATGTTCGGCCGGCGCCCCGCGGTGTGGTCCACGCACACGCGATCGGAATGGCACCTCCTCCTCGGCGAGACGGTCGCCACGGCGGGACTCGTCCTGCTGATCACGGGGCTGCGGCGGACGCGCCGCGCCCGGTTCGCGCCCGTCGCGGTCGCCGCCTACATCGCCGCGGCGATCTGGTTCACCTCGTCCGGCTCCTTCGCCAACCCCGCCGCCACCGTGGGCAGATCCCTCTCGGACTCCTTCACGGGCATCGCTCCGTCGTCGCTGGGCGGGTTCGTCGCCGCCCAGCTCGCCGGCGGCGTGCTCGGGGCCGGTCTGTGCGTGCTGCTGTACGGACGGCCCAGGAGGAGGGCTGCCGCATCCGTGCGGCCCGCGGAACGCGCCTGCCGCTGCGGCACGCTCGATCTGGCGTCGTGAACGGCGCGCCGCGTCCGTGCCGGAACCGGGTCAGCTGTAGTCGATCTCGACGTAGTCGATGTCGGTGAACTCCACCTGCAGGCCCTCCGCGCGGCGGCCGCGGTCCTTGAAGTAGATCTCCTGGAGCCCCTCCGCCGCGATCTGCTGCAACTGCCCTTCGCTCGCGCCCGCGTCCTGCGCGGCGAACAGCCGGGCCGCGTAGTCGGGCGGCAGGTGCTGCGTGATGCGGCGGATGCGGCTGTCGTCGGTGCTGCCGGGGGCCGCCGTGAACCCGAAGCGGGCCCGGGTCTCGATCACCAGACCGCGCGCCGTCGCGGCCTGCTTGCGCGCACGCTGCTTCACCCTCGGCTGCCACAGGCGGCGCACCTCGGCGGCCATCCGCGCGGCGAGTTCCTTGCGCGGCCGTTTGATCTGCCCCTTCAGGTACCGCTCGACGGTGCGCTGGGAGACGCCGAGCTGTTCGGCCACCGCTTTGGTGGACCCCTTGGCGCTTTTCACGAGGAACCGCACACGGGCCTGTGCGCCCACCGGGATCGGGCGGGTGGTGACGTGCTGCGCGGCCCGGTCCAGGCTGTCGCCGATGTGCCCCATGGCCTGTTCCTACTCTCCGTCGTCCGAGGCGTCCGACCCCTTGATGTGCCGGGCCGGGTTGAGCCCCTGGTCCAGCAACTGCACCGCCCACATCATGGACTGCGTGCCCTCGTGCTTGACCATGCCCGGGCTCACCCCGAGGCGGAACGCACCGGGTGCCGGCCGGCCGTCGGCCGTGTGCGGCAGGAAGTCCAGCGGGCTGGGCCCGTCCGACAGGTAGACCGCGCCGTCGGACAGCAGCGCGATCGCGCACAACGCGTCCTCGCCGAGCCGGAGATGACCCACCGGCACCGGGTCACGCTGGGCGGCCAGAGCGGTCCTCAGGAGCTTGCGGTGCATGTTGACACGGGCCGTCGCGATGACGGCCGCGCGGATGTCGGGTCGCCAGGTCGGCCGGGACAGCGCCGGCCACCGCTCCCCCGGCCGGTAGGACGTGCCCTGGGGGCGCTCCCGCAGCTTGCCGATGCCGCCCTTGACCGTCGCCTTGATCGCCGTCAGCACGGCGGCGAGCGCCGGGTCGTTGTGCCGGTGCGCGGCCATCGCGGCGAGGAACTCCTCCTCGCCCAGGCCCGCCGGCACCCCGAGATCGGCCATCGTGGCCTTGTACGCCTCGCTCAGCCGCTTGTACCAGGGGTCGAGGTAGGGGCCGCTCTCGGTGCGGACCCACGCCTCGACGGGAGTGATTCGTGACGGGCGGGCGATAGGTGTCGACGAGCTCGTGGGCGTAGGCGACGGTCGGGGTCGCGTACCAGGCCGGTCCCGCGGGGCGCACGCCGTCGGGGGTGAACGGGTTCGGCAGCCGCGGGTCGATCTCGATGCCGGACAGGTCGACGAGCCAGGAGCCGGGAACCGACTTGTCGAACGCCGGGGCGCGCACGTGGACCGCCTCGCCGAAGCCGACGACGAGCCGGTTGGCCGCCGCCAGGAACGCGGTGTTGACGTCGATGCCGACCGCGTACCCCTTCGCGCACTCGGCGTCCGTGAGCAGTTCGGGGTCCCGCGTCCACTCGAACGCCTCCTCGTCGAGCACCTCGTCGGGGGTGCGCCGGTGCCCCCGCGGGTACAGGGAGGCGACGACCGGGTGCTCGTCCGGCGCCTCGGGCGGCGCCGGGTCCACGGCTTCGGTGAGCGCCCCGGGCACCGGGCCCGACGTCCACGAGCCGGTGTCGGCGTCCTGCACCGCGCGGGTCGGCGGCCGCAGCGCGGTCATGAGCTCCAGTCCGGACACGGCGGCCGAGCCGCGCGGGGTCAGCACACGGGCGGCGTACGTGCCGAGAACGCGGGCCAGTTCGGGCGGTGGGAGAGTGCCGGCGTCGCCCCACGCGCGGGTGTCCAGCGCGCCCCACGGCAGGACGGCGAGCTGGACGCAGCTGCGCCGGCCGGACTGGGCGGGCCGGTAGATGCGCGGCCAGGGACCGAAGCCGCGCCGGGTCAACCGCCACTTGGCGCGAGCGAGTCCGCGGACCACCGGGTGGTCGTCGGGCAGCCGCAGTGCCCGGCGGTCCTCAAGGAGGGCGGGCAGCCCGAGCCGCACGGCGGCCGCCTCGGTCAGCACGATCAGGGGGTCGGCGTCCTTGCCGTTGCGGTTCAGCCGGGGCGCGCCGAGCCGGGTCTCGCCGAGCGTCCACTCGACGAGGGCGGGCACGTCCTCGGCCGGGCAGTCGAGGATCAGGCCGCCGGCGCAGTGGGCGCGGCCGTCACCGTCGAGCACGGCGAGCGGCCCGTCGGCGAACCGCGGGTCGGCGGCGACGGCCGGGCCGGACGGCTCGCCGTCCCGCGTCCGCGCGCCGTGCGGGCGCCCGCGCGCGGACCGACCGCCGGGACGCGAAGCGCCGGGGGCGAACCCCTCGTTGACGCCGTCGGCGTCGGGATGGGGCCGCCGGGCGGCGCCACGGTGCGGTGCGGGACCGGGTACGGGGGCCCCGGCGGCGGAACCGGACCGCCGGCCGCCATGGTCCGGTGCGGGACCGCGTGCCCGGTCCGGCGCGGACGAGTCCCGGGCGGACGCCTTCTCGGGCGCTGACTGGTCCGTGCGGGACGGGTCCGGGGCGGACGGGGCTTCCGGCGTGGGCCGGGGTGGGTGTTGGGCAGCGAGGCCCTCCAGGAGGCGGGCGTAGGCCGCGCGCTTCGGCGGTCGCGGGTCCGTACGGCCCGCTTCCCAGCTCGTCACGGTCTCCCGCCGCACCTTGAGCGCTCGGGCCACCTGCTCCTGACTGACCCCCGCTGCCTCGCGCAGACGCTTGCGCTCGGCCGGTGCGGGCAGCGTGTCCTGGGCCGCCGCCTGTTCCAGCAGTGCGTCCACGGCAGCGAACAGCTCCGCCTGTTCGTTGGCCACGCGGATCACCTCCGGCGCCCACCCTAGCCCCAAACGCACCCCGGATCGCACGCCGAACACACCACGCGGCGCGAGTCAGAGCCGGATGCGGGCGGCGACGGGCAGATGGTCGCTGCCGGTCGCGGGCAGCGACCTGACGTCGACGACGGTCGCGGACCGGGCCATGATCTGGTCGATCCTGGCCACCGGGAACGCCGCCGGCCAACTGAACGCCATGCCTCGCCCTGCCACCCGCAAATGGGGGCCGAGCGGATCGAGACCGCGGTCGTCGACGGTGGCATTGAGGTCACCGAGCAGAATCACGCGGTCCACCTCCTCGGCCGCGATCGCCTCTGCCAGCAGGGCCGCACTCTCGTCCCGCCGGGCGGAGCCCAACCCGTGCGGCACCCCCAGGCGTACCGAGGGCAGGTGGGCCACGTAGACGGCGACGTCGCCCTCGGGGGTCCGCACGGTGGCGCGCATCCCTCTGTTCCAGCCCGGCCCGATGCCACGCGGCCTGATGTCCACGTGCCGTACGTCTTCGATGGGATGGGCGGACCACAGCCCCACGGTGCCGACCACCGCGTGGTGGGAACACCGGGCCGCGAGCGACTCGGCGTACACGGGCAGCGCCTCGGGAGTCACTTCCTCCAGGGCGACGATGTCGGGTCGCTCCCGCAGCAGCGCCCGCGCCGTACCTGCCGGGTCGGTGTTCGCATCACTGACGTTGTGCTGCACCGCCACGATGTCGTGGGACTCGTCGCCGGCGGGCAGCAGCAACGGCCCGAACTGGCCGAGCCAGGCGGCCGTGGGCAACAGCAGGGCGACGAGGGCGGTGACCGACCTCCGCAGCAGAGCGACGACGAGCAGCACCGGCACGGCGAGGCCGAGCCAGGGCAGGAAGGTCTCCAGCAGACTGCCGATCCGGCCGGGCGTGTTCGGTGCGGCCCGGTGGAAGGTGAGCAGGAACGCCGTGAGGACGGCGCACGCGCCGACCACGCGCCCGCGGCGCGGCAGCCGTATGCGCCGCCGCCACGGATGCACTGCCGATCGGGGCTCAGCCATCGAAGGCCTCGAGGGTGACGAGCGCCGTGGTGCCGTTCTCGTGGCGCACGGGCAGCCGGACGACGTCCGCGCCGGTGGGGGCGGCAGTTCCGGTACCGGTGGCCGACGTGGTGGGAGCCGAAGTCGTGACGGGAGCGGTCGCGTGGGGAGCGGAGGTCGTGACGGAAGGCGTCGTGGTGGCGGCCGTGCCGGAGGCCGTGGGTTCGGCGAACGGTCCCGCGGGGTCGTTGCTCGTGTCGATCTCGATGCAGATGTCCTCGGCGCAGTGCTCCTCGGGCCGGACGTTCGGATAAGCCGATGCCGGCCACTCGTCCACGTCTTCGCGCGGCATCCGGAACGTTCCCCGGACCACGTCGTCCATCCAGTCGTCGACGCTGCACTCCTCGTCGGTGGTCTGCTCGGGGAGCGTGCCGTGGGCGAACTCCATCGCGACCGAACAACTGATCGTGGAGTGCGTGCCGAAGGGATCGTCGCTGACCATGAACGAGACCATGAACCACGCGAACCAGCCGGCCACCGCGCCGCCCGCGACGACGGGCACGGCCACGACGGCCCACAGCAACCGGAGCGGCCATCTGCGCCGACGGTCGTCGGGCGGATGCCCGTCCGAGTCGCCCGCGTTCCCTGCCGTCGTCTGCGCCGTCGTCTCTGCCGCCGTCCCCGCTGCCGTGCCGGCATCCTCCGTGTCGCCCACGACACCCCCCTGTCCCCGATCGCTTCCGCGAGGCCCTCACCTCCCCCGGTGCCCACGATCCTGCCAGGCCACTGTGACAAGGGCGTTGTCAGTGCCGGTCGATAGCGTCGAAGCGTCGCCGTCGACGAGGAGAGGGTTCGTATGGAATTCCGGATCGAACGCAGTGAGCTGGCCGAAGCCGTCGCGTGGGCGGCCCGTGTGCTGCCCGCCCGCTCACCGGTGCCCGTGCTCGGCGGACTCCTGCTGGACGCGGGCTCCGGGACGCTGCGCATCTCGGGCCTGGACTACGAGGCGTCCGCGCGCATCGAGGTCGAGGCGGACGTGGTGCGCCCGGGACGGGTGCTGGTCATGGGGCGCAGACTGGTCGACGTCTGCAAGGTGCTTCCCGCCGGCACCGTGGAGTGCTCGGTCGACGGGTCGCGGTTCTCGGTGGTGAGCGACGGTGCGCGGTTCGGGCTGTCGGTGCTGCCCTTCGACGACTACCCGGCCCTGCCCGCGCTGCCGGAGTTCCGGGGAGTGGTGGACGCCGAGGTGTTCGCCGCGGCGGTCGGTCATGTGGCGGTCGCCGCGGGGCGTGACGACACGCTGCCGGTGCTCACGGGCGTCCGGGTGGCCTTCGAGGGCGAGACGATGACACTGGCCGCGACCGACCGGTACCGGTACGCGGTGCGCACGCTCGGCTGGAAGCCGCAGGAGCCGGACGCGTCCGGCGAGGCCGTCGTCCCGGCGCGCCGCCTCACCGACATCGCGCGGTCCCTGGCCCGCTCCGGGATGGTCAGGATCGCTCTCGACAGGGGTTCGATCGGCTTCGAGAACGGCGGCATGCGGATCACGACCCGGCTGGTGGAGGGACAACTGCCGCGTCATAACAAGCTGTTCGGGCTCACACCGGCAGCTGTCGCGGTCACCGACCGCAAGCCGCTGCTGGAGGCGGTGCGGCGGGTGGCCGTCGTCGCGGAGGGGGACAGTCCGCTTCAACTCGACTTCTCGGACGGCTCGGTGAGTCTGCGCGCGGGGTACGAGGACGACGTGGCGTCACAGCGGCTGCCGTCGGCGCTGGAGGGCGCACCGGAGATGACGGTGGCCTTCAACCCGTCGTATCTCGTGGACGCGCTGTCGTCCTTCGACGCGCCCGTGGTCCGTTTCAATCTGCTCGGTCCGGGGCAGCGGGCCCTGCTGACGGGCCTGTCGTCCGCCGACGACAGGGACTCGCCGCCGGCGCACCGTCATCTGCTGATGTCGGTGAAGCCACTGGTGTGACCCGGCCGTCAGCCGGTCCCGAGCAGGAGCGTGGCGAGGTCCGCCGGGTCACGTACGCGAACCTCCGGCCTTTTACGGCTACCGACCAAGTTTTGACCAAGCAGGCGCAAAAGAACTCGTCGGACGAACACATGAACGGATCGGCGCTCTACGTTCACGCGTGTGACACTCATCCGACAGACCGAAAAGCCGGTGGGCGAGAGCCGCCGGACCCTGCTCCGCGCGGCCGTCGCAGGCGGCGCCCTCGCCACGGGCGGCCTGGCCCTCGGAGCGGTACCGGCGACCGCGGCGCCCCGCACCGCGACGTCGCGCCGGCACCCGCGCCCGACCACGCCCTCCGCCGCGCTGCGCGAACTGGCCGCCGGCAACCGCCGTTGGCGTACCTTCCACCAGCAACACCCGCACGAGAGCGGAGCCGTGCGCGAAACCCTGGTCACCGGGCAGCACCCGTTCGCCGTGATCCTGGGCTGCATCGACTCCCGGGTGCCCCCGGAGCTGATATTCGACCAGGGTCTCGGCGATCTGATGACGGTGCGCGCCGCGGGCGAGGTCCTGGACGAGGCGGTGCTCGGCAGCGTGGCGTACGGCGTTCTGGAGCTCGGCACACCGCTGGTCGTGGTGCTCGGGCACCAGGCGTGCGGAGCCGTGAGCGCGGCGGTGCGGGCCGAGGAGACGGGTGAGGAACTGCCCGCCCACATCCAGTACATAGCCGATCGCATACGCCCGGCCATCGACCACAGCCAACAGGGCGAGGCACGGATCGAGTCCACGATCGACCGCAACGTCGCCATGGTCACCCGGCAGCTGGCCGAGGAGCCCGACCTCGCCGCCCGGATCGCCACCGGCGCCCTTGCGGTCGTCGGCGCGCACTACGAGCTGTCGTCGCAGCGGGTGCACACCCTCACGTGACACACGCCGCCCGGCGGGGCGTTCGCATGCCATGGGCCCGTCAGTCGCGCCTCCGCGCGACCACGAGCCGGGCGCGCGGCGCGCCGCCGGGCAGCCGGCCGAACTCGGCGAGCGGGAACAACCGGACGTCGAAACCGGCCTGTTCGAGGTCGGTGAGCACGCCCGAGAGGGGGAAGGTGCGGTAGTACATGATGAACTGCGGCCGCCACAGGGCATTGCGTACCCGCATGACGGCGTCGAAGGCGAGCAGCGTCCAGTAGAGCCGGGTCCGGGGTCCCGGCGGGGCGAGCACCGGAAAGGCGAAGCGGCCGCCGGGCCGCAGGGCGGCGTGGGCCCGGGCGAAGAGCAGGGGCCGCTCCTCGGGCAGGAAGTGCCCGAAGGCGCCGAAACTGACGGCCAGGTCGAAGTCCCGGTCGAAGGGCAGGGCACGCGCGTCCGCGCGCACCCAGGAGACGGCCGGCGGGCCGCTCGCGGCCGTCGTCGCGCGTGCGGTGTCCAGCATGCCGGCGCTGAAGTCGACACCGGTGACGCGGTCCGTGCACAGCTCGCGCAGCATCCCGACTCCCGCGCCGGTGCCGCAGCAGATGTCGAGGCCGGCGGCGAACGGGCCGAGCGGCCGCAGGGCCCGCGCGACGGAGGCGAGGATCGGATCGGGGGTCCGGAAGGGCGTCAGGTCGAACTTCGGCGCGAGCAGGTCGTAGCCCCGCTGGGTCGAGGACAGTGCCTGGACGGCCAGCTCCCTGAGGGTGGGCCCGTGTGCGGTGAACATCGGTGATCAGCCTAATCCAGGGTGTAGGCAGCTCGGTCCGGCCCCCGCAAGGGGCTGGTGAGCCGCCTACGGGGGGGACAGCGGAACGCCTTCGGCCCTCACGGTCCTTGAGACCCGCTCTGAGACTGGCGCCGCTGTCCCCCTGAGTCCCCGTGGCGGTGCCGTGGGCGCCGGGCAACGCCTGTGGTCAGCCTGGCCCGCGAGGCCTCCCGTTAGACCGGCGGCCCGGCGCCTTCGCGCCGCTGCGAGGACCTGTCTGATCACCGCGAAACCCACGACGTCCGGCCGGGCGTTAATCGTTACGGCGCGAGCCCGCTCCAGGGCTGACCCCTTCTTTCCATCCGCGAGCCCGCGAGCTCTGCGACAGACCGGGGCCCCTGGGGTGCGCTGGTGTCGCGAACGGCTACTGAGATGGCGGACCGACGAGTCCTTGGATTAGGGCGCCGCGTGACCCGCATGTGCTCGTGACCTGCACAAATGAACGGATCTGGGAGGACAGCTTGACCGTGTTCTGCGGCATCGACTGGGCGGAACGCCACCACGACGTCGCCCTCGTCGACGACACCGGCACCCTGCTCGCCAAAGCTCGCATCAGTGACGACGCGGCCGGCTACAGCAAGCTGCTCAACCTCATGACCGAACACGGCGACAGCCCCGACGCTCCCATACCGGTGGCCATCGAGACCAACCACGGCCTGCTGGTGGCGGCCCTGCGCACCGGCAGCCGCAAGGTCTTCGCGATCAACCCGCTCGCCGCTGCCCGCTACCGCGACCGGCACAGCGTCAGCCGCAAGAAGTCCGACCCCGGCGACGCTCTGGTCCTGGCGAACATCCTGCGCACCGACATGCACGCTCACCGGCCGCTGCCCGCCGACTCCGAACTCGCCCAGGCCATCACCGTCCTGGCCCACGCCCAGCAGGACGCTGTCTGGAGTCGGCAGCAGGTCGCCAACCAGGTCCGCTCGCTGCTCCGGGAGTACTACCCCGCCGCCCTGCATGCCTTCCAGGGTAAGGAGGACGGCCTGACCCGCCCCGACGCCCGCGTCATCCTCACCCTGGCCCCAACCCCAGCGAGGGCCGCCAAACTGACCCTCGCCCAGCTGCGAGCCGCTCTCAAGCGCAGCGGCCGCACTCGTTCCTTCGACTCCGAAACCGAGCGTCTGCGGCGCATCTTCCGCTCCGAGTACGCCCGCCAACTCCCGGCTGTCGAGGACGCCTTCGGCCACCAGCTCCTGGCCCTCCTCAAGCAGCTGGACGCCGCTTGCCAGGCCGCGGACGACCTCGCGACAGCCGTCGATGAGGCATTCCGCCAGCACGCCGACAGCGAGATCCTGCTCAGCTTCCCCGGCCTCGGTCCCCTGCTCGGAGCACGCGTCCTCGCCGAGATCGGCGACGACCGCAACCGCTTCGCCGACGCCAGAGCGCTGAAGTCCTACGCCGGGTCCGCCCCGATCACCCGTGCTTCCGGCAGGAAACGCTTCGTCGGCCGCCGCTTCGTCAAGAACAACCGGCTCATGAACGCCGGCTTCCTCTGGTCCTTCTCAGCCCTCCAGGCCTCCCCCGGAGCCAACGCCCACTACCGGCGCCGGCGCGAGCACGGAGACTGGCACAACGCCGCCCAGCGCCACCTGCTCAACCGCTTCCTCGGCCAGCTCCACCACTGCCTTCAGACCCGGCAGCCGTTCGATGAGCAACTCGCCTTCGCGCCGCTGGCTCTGTCTCCGGAAGCGTCGGGCGCTCAGAGATAGTCCCGGCTGCTGTCGGCCCGCCGCTCACCCGCCTGCCCTGTCCGCTCCGGTTGCCTTGCTCAGCTGGGCAGCGAGACGGACGGCGGTCTTCTCCCCGGCTCGCTGTCTGATCAGCCCCTCTTTGGCAGCTGCACGAAGCCAGACCTCCGAGCTGTCCTCATCGGCCTTCAGCACTCGCGCGGTCACCACTACGGGATTCAGACCGCCGACGCCGCCACTGGCGACAACGCGAATCGTCTCCTCGTCCTCGCCAGAGCCAACTGGCACGGTTTCGACGGCGTGGCCCGCCTTCCCGAGCACAGTGGAGACGCGCTCCACCACATCGTCGAACGGCAAGGGAACAAGCAGATCAATCTCATGGACGTTCTTCCTCATCAGCTTGGCCACAACCCGGACCAAGCGACCACTACCCCCACCCACCGCGCCAAGAGCAGCAAGCTCCTCAGCCAAGATCTGGTCTTCGCTCTGATCCACAGGCCCCACCCTCACTGCTAGATCGCCCCACCAGGACGCCACATGATGTTCCGCCCGGCAGGCCATGTTGACGCATGCCGATCAATGAGTCGCGCCCTCCTTCCCCTCTCTCCGATCAGGTAGGCGACTTGACTTGTTAATCCCCTGAGATGTCTAACGGCCGGGCGGCCGACCTGACGACGGTGGAGGCGGCCACCGACGACATCCGGCGCCTGGCGCCCGCTGGCCGAGACTGGCCCGCAGGGGCGGAACCCGGCCACGACGGGGCGGCCCCGCACCCCTTTCAATGGCCGATCCTCGGCTGGTCGCTCCTGTCAGTGGTTTGTACCATTCGACCACTCCCGGTCCGCACCGACCCCGAAGTACCGGCACGAGACTGTCATGCGCATGATGATTCAACCATCGGCAGCTCCAGCGCCGTTCGACGCGTTCCTTGTACCGCAGCTCGATCCAACGCACTTGGTCAGTGACGGCCGGCGTGCACCACTGCCGGCCGCACCCCCCACCTCGCGCCGGGCGCCTTCACGCGTGCCCGGCACCCGGCACCGAAGCAATGGATGGGAGAACCATGAAAGCCGGTCTTCTGGTGAGCGGAGCGGTCGCCGCTCTGTTCGCCTCCGCGCTGCCCGCGCAGGCCAGCCCGTCGGGCATCACCGACCCGCCGCCCGACAAGATCGTCATCGACGTCGCGACCGTCAACGGCTCGGGATGCCCCCTGGGCACCGCCGCCGTCGCCGTCTCGGAGGACAACACCGCCTTCACCGTGACGTACAGCGACTATCTGGCCCAGGTGGGCGGGGACTCCTCGCCCACCTCGGCGCGCAAGAACTGCCAGCTCAACCTCGTCGTCCACGTCCCCCAGGGCTTCACCTACGCCGTCGCCAGCGCCGACTACCGCGGATACGCCTCGCTGATGGCCGGCGCGAGCGGTACGGAGAAGGCCTCGTACTACTTCCAGGGGTCGCCGAACACCGCCTCGCGGACGCACACGTTCCGGGGGCCGTACGAGGACAACTGGCAGGCCACGGACGCGACCGACTGGGCACAGCTGGTGTGGGCGCCCTGCGGAGTGCAGCGCAACTTCAACATCAACACGGAGCTGCGCGTCAGCGCGGGCGCGTCGTCCCCCGCGGCGACGAGCTACATGACCATGGACTCGACGGACGGCGACATCAGCACGATCTACCACCTGGCGTGGAAGGAGTGCCCCGGACGCTGACCGGGGGGAACGGACCACCGTGAAGGCCCCGGCCGGGCCGTCCCCCTCCCGGCCGGGGCCGTCCGGTCCCGCGGACCGGGCGTCAGAGCTGCTTGTCCGGACCGTCGACCGCACCCTCGGGGCCGGGCTGTTCGGCCGCTGCCGGATCGAGCAGCCGCATCAGGAAGTTGCGGGTCCGCTCGTGCTGCGGGTTCCCCACGACCTGCTCCGCCGTGCCCTGCTCGACGATCACGCCGCCGTCCATGAAGACCACCCGGTCGGCGACCTCCCGGGCGAAGCTCATCTCGTGCGTGACGACCATCATGGTCATCCCCTCGGCGGCGAGCTGGCGCATGACCGCGAGGACGTCGCCCACGAGTTCCGGGTCGAGCGCCGAGGTCGGCTCGTCGAAGAGCATGACCTCGGGGTCCATGACCAGCGCGCGGGCGATCGCCACCCGCTGCTGCTGGCCGCCGGACAGCTGCGCGGGATAGGCGTCGGCCTTGTCCGCGAGGCCGACCCGCTCCAGGTTCCGCCGGGCCACCTCGGCGGCCTTCGCCTTGTCCCGGCGCAGCACGCGCCGCTGGGGCAGGGTCAGGTTCTCCGTCACGTTCACGTGCGGGAAGAGGTTGAACTGCTGGAAGACCATGCCGATCCGGCGGCGTACCGCGTCGATGTCGACGTCGAGGTCGGTGACCTCGGTGCCGCCGACGAAGACCTGGCCCTTCGTCGGCTCCTCCAGCAGGTTCACACAGCGCAGCAGCGTCGACTTCCCGGAACCCGAGGGGCCGATGACGCAGACCACCTCACCCGCCGCGATGTCGAGGTCGATGCCGCGCAGGACCTCGTTGTCGCCGAAGGACTTGTGCAGCCCCCGGATCTCGATCTCGGGACGGCCCGTGGCGCTCATGCTTCCGCTCCCCGCCTGTGTCGGCTTCTCCGCCATCCGTTCCTCACTTCGCCCTGTCGGCGCGGGCTTCGAGGCGGCGCACCACGAAGCTCAGCGGCACGGTCACCAGCAGATAGCACAGGCCGGCGACCAGGATCGGTGTGGAGTTGGCCGTCTGGCTCGCGAGGTCCCGGCCGAACTTGGTCAGTTCCCGCTCCTCCAGCGTGACACCGAGGAACAGCACGAGCGACGAGTCCTTGAACAGGAGTACCAGTTCGTTGGTCAGCGGCGGGATCACGATGCGGAACGCCTGCGGGATGATCACCGAGACCATGGCCCTGGCGTGCGAGAAGCCCAGCGAACGGGCCGCCTCCATCTGCCCCTTGGGCACCGCCTGGATGCCCGCCCTGATGGTCTCCGCCATGTACGCGGCGGCGACCAGGCCGAGGCCGAGGGCGACCTTCCCGTACGTGCCGCCCGGGATCTCCGTGCCGGGGAAGGCGAGCGGGACCGCGACACCGACGAAGATGAAGATCAACAGTGCGGGCAGCCCGCGGAAGATCTCGATGTAGACGCCCGCGACCCACCGGTAGGGAGCCACGGACGACAGCCTCATCAGCGCGATGACCAGACCGAGGACCAGGCCGAAGACGAAACCGGACACGGTGTAGACCACCGTGTTGCGCAGCGCGATGGTGATGATGTCCGGGAACAGTTCCTCGGCGAGGTCCCGCTGCGCGAACTGGTTCTGCACGCGGTCCCAGTCGGCCAGCAGACCGATGACGACCAGGACCGCCACGAACACCGCGTACTGAATGCCCTGCGAGACCCGGCGCCGCTGGCGCCGGGTGAGACGTGAGGTCACGAGCCGTCCTTGGGCAGCGGGCCGATCCACTGCTCGTAGAGCTTGTCGTAGGTGCCGTCGGCGCGGGCGTCCTGGATCGCCTTGTCGATCGCGGCGCGGAGCTTGTCGTTGCCCTTCTTCACCGAGAAGCCGTACTGCTCACCGGTCTCGATGTTCTCACCGAGGACGAACTGAGCGGCGTTGGCCTTGTCCTTCAGCCAGCCCTGGACGACCGGGTAGTCGATGACGACGGCGTCGACCTGCCCGGTGCGCAGGCCGTTGAGGACGGCGTCGGAGCTCTCGAAGGCGACGGGGTCGAAGCCCTCGCTCTTGGCGTAGCTCTCGCCGGTGGTCTCGGCCTGCGCGCCGAGCTTCTTCTTCTGCGCCTTGACGTCGGCGAGGCTCTTCACGCCGCTCTTCTTCGTGGCGAGGAGCGCCTGGGTCGCGTCGAAGTAGGGGACGGAGAAGTCCACGTTCTTCTTGCGCTCGTCGGTGATCGTCATACCGGCCGCGGCGAGGTCGCACTCGCCGGAGTTCAGGAAGGCGCCCGTCTTGAAGTTCTCGAACGGGGTGTCGAGGATCTTCTGCTCCACCTTGAGGTTCTTGGCGACGAGGTCGATCAGGGCCACGTCGAAGCCGACGACCTTCCCGCCCTGCTCGAACTGGAAGGGCGGGTACGGCAGGTGCGTGCACGTGGTCAGCTTGCCCTTCTCGACCACGGGGACGCCGCCGGCCGCCTCACCGGGCCCCTCGTCGGCGGCGGTACAGCCGACGGCGAGGAACATGCCGGCCGCCACGGCACCTGCGGTGACGCGGAAGCGGAAGCTGCTTCGGTGGGTGCGGTGTCCGCGGGCCGTCACGTACACGGTGACCTCCAGGATCGAGGGGCCGGCGACCGCCATGGCGCGGCCGCCCGCCGTGATCGTAAGCCAACCGGGCCAAGCCGTGTCGCAGCAGTCCACGATGCGTTCCCTGCCCGGCCACGGGGGCCGCCGCACGTGCCGGCCCCCGTGGCCCGTCCGGGTCGCCTACGCTGAGTCCCGGCAGACATACGGCGAGCCGATCGAGCGGCGAGGGGGCGGGGATGCGCGAGCGTACGCACCGGGCCCTCGCGGCGGTGCTGCCGCCCCTGCTCCTCGGCGTCCTGTCGTTGCTCCTGTCGGTCGGCGGTACGGCTCCGGGCCCGCAGAGCCCGCCGCTCGGCCCCGCCGCCCGTGCGATGCCCGCGGCAGCGCACCAGTTCCCCGAGGTCGCCCGGGCGGGAGCGGGCGGCGCCGCGGCCGTACGCGCGGTGCCGCCGATGCCGCCGATGCCGCCGGGGCCCGACAAAGCGGTGCAGCACGACGCCGCCGTCGAGCACTCGGTGCGGCTGTCCGGCGCTCCTCCGCTGGTGAGCACTCCCGTGACCGCCGTGCAGCCCCTTCCCCTGCGCGGGCGGCTGACGGCCGGACCGCGGCAGGAGCGCGCTCCGCCGCGCGACGCGTACGACCCGCGGCACACCCGCGGACCTCCCTCCACCCGGCACAGCTGACGTTCCCGCGCCCGCCGTGCCGGGGCGCCGCGGCCTGCCCGCGCCACTCCGGACACGAGGCGCCCTTCCCTGTGTCCCCGTCCGCCGGCGCGGGCGCCCGTCACCAAGCGGCGCGCCCCGGCCCCGCGGACCGTACGTGGAGCCTTCATGTCATCTCGCCGTACCACGCTGTGGCGCGCGCTGATCGCGCTCGCCGTCGTCGCCGTCTCGCTCGGCGTCGCCCTCACCACCCCGCCCCGCCTCGGACTCGATCTGCGCGGCGGCACCCGGATCGTCCTGGAGACCGAGGACTCCCCCACCGTTCGTGCCGACGCGGCGGCGACCGACCGCGCGCTGGAGGTGCTGCGCCGCCGGGTGGACGGCCTCGGCGTCGCCGAACCGTCGCTCGCCCGCTCCGGAGAGCGGCGCATCGTCGTCGAACTGCCCGGAGTGCGCGACCCCCGAAAGGCGGCCGAGGTCATCGGCCGCACGGCCCAGTTGACCTTCCACCCCGTCACCGGGGCGGCAGCGGGACCGGCGAGCCGCCCCGCCGCGGACGGGTCGCGCGTCCTCGCCGATCCCGGCACGCCCGGCGGCCACCTGCGGCTCGGCCCCGCGGCCCTGACCGGCGACGGCGTCGAGGACGCCGAGGCCGTGCTCGACACCCAGACGGGCCGGGGCTGGAGCGTCGACCTGTCGTTCCACGGCGACGCGGGCGAGACCTGGGCACGCCTGACGGGCGAGGCGGCGTGCGCGCCGCCGTCGGATCCGGCCCGGCGCGTGGCGATCGTGCTGGACGACCGGATCGTGTCCGCGCCGGGCATGCAGAGCAGCGTGCCGTGCGGGAGCGGCATCACCGGCGGCTCCGCGCAGATCAGCGGTGGCTTCGGCGCGGACGAGGCGCGCGACCTGGCGGCACTCGTCAAGGGCGGTGCCCTGCCCGTGCCCGTGAAGACGGTCGAGCAGAGCACCGTGGGCCCGACGCTCGGCGCCGAGGCGATCCGGGCGAGCGCGCTCGCCGCCGTGATCGGACTGGTCTGCACCGGCCTGTTCATCGTCGTCGTGTACCGGCTGCTGGGCCTCCTCGCCACGATCGCGCTCGCGCTGTACGGACTCCTCTCGTACGCCGCCGTCGTGGCCCTCGGCGCGACCCTCACGCTGCCGGGCCTGGCCGGGTTCGTCCTCGCGATCGGCATCGCCGTGGACGCCAACGTGCTCGTGTTCGAAAGGGCCAGGGAGGAGTACACCCGTCCCGGCGGCCGGCGGCCCAAGGGGCCCCGCGATCTCCGCCCGCCTCTGCGCACCGGGTTCGCCAAGGCGTGGAGCGCGGTTGCCGATTCGAACGTGACGACGCTGCTCGCCGCCGGGCTGCTCTTCGCGTTCGCCACGGGCCCGGTCAAGGGCTTCGGCGTCACCCTCGCGATCGGTGTGCTGGCGTCCATGGTCTCCGCCATGCTGATCACCCGGCTGTTCGCCGAATGGGCGGTGCGCACCGCCTTCGTGCGCCGGCGGCCGGCGTTCACCGGGATGGCGACCACCGGACGGCTGCGGGCGCGGCTCGCGCGGCGTACGCCCCGGCTGATGCGACACCGGCGGCGCTGGCTCGGCCTGTGCGCGGGTGCGTTGCTGCTCGCCGTCGGCGGGATCGGTGTGCGGGGCCTGGAGTTCGGGGTCGAGTTCACCGGCGGACGCAGTGTGCAGTACACGGCCGAGCGGCCCGTCGACGCGGACACGGCGCGTGCGGCCGTGGTCGAGGCGGGATTCCCGCAGGCGGTGGTGCAGACGACGGGTGAGCACAGTGTGTCCGTCCGCACCAAGGAGACCGGCGACCGGCAGCAGGAGCGGATCCGCGCGGCGCTGGAGGAGCAGGCCGGACACGTCACGGTGGAACGGGACGATCTGATCGGCCCCAGCCTGGGCAGCAAGCTGCGCACGCATGCGCTGACCGCTCTGGGCGTCGCGGTCGCGGCCCAACTGGTGTACCT
The DNA here is from genome assembly GCF_046506645.1 of Streptomyces sp. 5K101. Classification (NCBI taxonomy): domain Bacteria; kingdom Bacillati; phylum Actinomycetota; class Actinomycetes; order Kitasatosporales; family Streptomycetaceae; genus Streptomyces; species Streptomyces sp. 5K101. The sequence goes on from NZ_JBKFFO010000004.1 coordinate 292,888, forward strand.
GAGCGTGCGGTTCCGGTGGACCTTCGCGACGGCGGCGGTCGTCGCCATGGTGCAGGACGTGCTGCTGGTGGTGGGGCTGTTCGCCTGGCTGGGCCGGCCGGTCGACAGCGTCTTCCTCGCGGCGCTGCTCACCGTGGTCGGCTACTCGGTCAACGACACGGTGGTGGTGCTCGACCGGTTGCGCGAACTGCGCCGTACCGGCACGTCGCTTCCGTGGGCGGACCTCGCGGACCGGGCGGTGGCGCAGACCCTGCCGCGCACGGTGAACACGGGCATGGGGGCGCTGTTCGTGCTCGTCGCGCTCGCCGTCCTCGGCGGTGACTCGCTGACCGACTTCTCCGTGGCGCTGCTCGCCGGCGTCGTGGTGGGGATGGCGTCGACGGTGTTCACGGCCATGCCGGTGACCGTGCTCCTCCAGTCCCGCCGCCCCGACCGGTCCCGCCCTGCCGGGCGGCCACGCGGCGGACGCACGGCTCGCGCGGGCGACCGCAGCGGGGCGGTCGTCTGACGATCGGTGATCCGGGGGGAGCGGCCCGGCGGCGCCGCAGGCGGCGTGAGCCGGCGGCCCTCGCGGTCGGCGGCCCGGGTCGCGAGCGGTACGGCCCGGGCCGCCGGACGGGTCTACTGGCGCGCCGCCTCGCGCAAGGCGCGCAGAAGGCCGTTCAGCGCCGGCCCCGCCGGATGGGAGCGGCGGACCGCGGCGTGGACCGCGCGCACCGGCTCGGGGCCGCGGACCTTGCGCACCACGACGCCGGGGTGGCGGCTGCCGATGCCCATGACCGGCATCAGGCTGATGCCGAGTCCGGCGGCGACGAAGCCCTGGGCGGTGGCGTAGTCCTCGCTGTCCACCACGAAGCCGGGGGTGAACCCGGCGGCGGCGCAGGCGTCGAGGACGAGCTGGAGGCAGGGGCCGGCCGGCCATTCGTTGCCGACCCAGGGCTCGTCCGCGAGCTCCGCCAGGTCGACGACCCGCTTGGCGGCCAGCCGGTGGCCCCGGGGCAGCACCACCCGGTAGGGGTCGTCCACCAGGTGCTCGAAGCGCAGGTCCACGCCGTCCTCCTGCCGCGGACGCACCGCGAGGACCAGGTCGGCGCTGCCCCGCCGGAGGTCCGCGAACGGGTCGTCGGGGTCGGACAGGGCGAGTTCGACCCGCACGCCAGGGTGGTCGCGCCGGAACCGGGCCAGCGCGGGGGCGACGACCGTGGCCCCGGCGGTGGCGAAGTAGCGGACGCCGATGCGTCCGGTGCGGCCCGCCTTCAGGTCGGCGAGCGCGGTCTCCGCCTCGGCGATGTCCCTGCTGATGACGGCGGCATGCTCGGTCAGCAGCCGCCCGGCCTCGGTGGGGCGCACCCCGCGGCCCACCCGTTCGAGCAGGGCGGTGCCGACCTGTCTCTCCAGCGCGGCGACCTGCTGGCTCACCGCGGAGGGGGTGTAGCCGAGGTCGGCCGCTGCTGCCGTCACCGATCCGCTGGTCACCACGGCGCGCAGCATCTGCATCCGTCGCACATCGAGCATGTAGCGCAGGTTAACGGTACATGCAGCACTTTTCACTGGTCGTACAGCGTGGGTGCGGTGCACGGTGGACTCCGGTCGGCGGAGGAGGAGACGCGTGTTCAGCGGCGGTCGTGGGACGGCAGGGCGCATGGGGCTGCTCGCGCTGTTGTGGGGGTCGGCGTTCCTGTGGATCGAACTCGCCCTGTCGGGCGGCCTCTCCCCCGGCGTCATCACGTTCGTCCGCTGCGCCCTGGGCGCGCTCGTCCTGCTGCTGCTCAGCCGCCGTGCCGGGCACCCGCTTCCCCGGGACCGCGCCACCTGGGCCCGGCTCCTCGTCGCGGCGTTCTTCTGCAACGCGCTGCCGTTCGCCCTGTTCGCCATCGGCCAGCGGTCCGTCGACTCGGGCGTGGCGGGCGTGCTGAACGCGACCACGCCGCTGTGGTCGCTGCTCATCGGCCTGGCGATCGGTACGGAGCGCGGCCTGCGCCCGGTACGTCTGGCCGGCCTGCTGCTGGGGTTCGCGGGAACGCTGCTGATCTTCGCGCCGTGGCAGCACGGCGGGCTCGTCGGCCGGGGCGCCCTGGCCGTTCTCGCGGCGGCGCTCAGCTACGCCGTGGCCTTCGCGTACATGGGGCGCACGCTGGTGGGCCGGGGCGGCGACCCGCTCGCGCTGTCGGCGGCCCAGTTGCTCGCCGCCACCGGGTTCGGCGCGGTGGCCGTCCCGGTCGCCGGCCCGGCGACCGGATCCATCGCGGTGAGCGGTGTGGTCGCCGTCGTGGTGCTCGGGGTCTTCGCCACCGGATTCACGTTCGCGCTCACCAACCGGCTGATCGCCGACGAGGGCGCGACCACGGCGGCCACCGTGGGCTACCTGGTGCCGGTCGTCTCGGTCGCGCTCGGCGCGCTCGTGCTGGACGAGGAGCTCGGCGCACGGGTGGTCGCGGGCATGGCGGTGGTGCTGGTGGGAGTTGCCCTGACCCGCAGGCAGGCCCCTCCGGGTCCGGCCCGGCCGGACGGCTCCCGGCCGGGGGCGCTGAAGAGCGGCCGTGAGTTCCGGGGCGTCAGCCGGTGGACAGGCCCTCGGCGGTGAGCGCGAGGGCGTCGAGGACCGGGCGGATCAGCGGATGGCTCTCCGCGCCGCGGCGCACCGCGGCGAAGACACGGCGCGTGGCGGCCGGTCCGGTCACCGGACGGACCACGGTGTCGCTCAGCTCCATCCCACGCAGCGCCGAGCGCGGCACGAGGGCGACACCGGCTCCCGCGCCGGCGAGAGCGACGACGGCACGGAAGTCGTCGGACAGGTGCACGAGCCGGGGCTGGAAGCCCGCCAGTTCGCAGGCGAGCAGCACCATGTCGTGGCACGGGTTGCCGGGATAGGGGCCGATCCAGTCGCTGTCGCCGAACTCCGCCAGCTCGACCTTGTCGCCGCCCGCCAGTGGATGGTCGGCGCGCAGCACGGCGTCGAACGGCTCGGCGTACAGCGGGACCCTGGCCAGCCGCCGGTCGTCGGCGCCGGGAGCGCCCCGGTACTCGACGGCGACCGCGAGATCCGCCTCGCCGTCGAGGACCAGCGGCAGGCTCTCGTCGCCCTCGGCGTCCCGTACGCGCACCCGGATGCCCGGGTGGTCGGCGGCGAGGCGCCCTATGGCCGGTGCCACCACCTCCGCGATGCCGGTGGCGAACGCGGCGACGGTCACCTCGCCCGCCGCCCCGCCCGCGTACGCGGCGAGCTCCGCCTCGGCGCGCTCCAGCTGGGCGAGGACGGCGTGGGCGTGGGCCAGGAGGATCTCGCCCGCGGCCGTGAGGGTCACGCCCTTGCCGCTGCGGATCAGCAGGGTGTGGCCCGTCTCCTGTTCCAGCGCGTTGAGCTGCTGGGAGACGGCGGAGGGGGTGAGGTACAGCGCGGAGGCCGCGGCGGTCACCGTACGGTGGTCCGCCACGGCCCGCAGGATGCGCAGCCGTCGAGGGTCGATCACCCAGCCATTTTGCCAGCCCGGGCGGCCCCTTCCGGTGTCAGCCGTTCAGCGCCCGGCGGGCGTCGGTGAACGCGGCGACGGCGCGCTCGACGTCCTGGGTGGAGTGTGCGGCGGACAACTGGACGCGGATGCGCGCCTGGCCCATCGGCACCACGGGGTACGAGAAGCCGATCACGTACACGCCGCGCTCCAGCAGCAGCTCGGCCATGCGGCCCGCCTCCGCCGCGTCGCCGATCATGACCGGCGCGATGGCGTGGTCGCCGGGGAGGATCTCGAAACCGGCCTCGGTCATCTTCGTGCGGAACAGCTTGGTGTTGGCCGCCAGCTTCTCCCGCAGGTCGCCGGCGGACTCCAGCAGGTCGAGGACCTTGAGGGAGGCGGCTGCGATCACCGGGGCGAGGGAGTTGGAGAACAGGTAGGGCCGGGAGCGCTGGCGCAGCAGCTCGACGATCTCGGCGCGGGCGGCGACGTAGCCGCCGGAGGCGCCGCCGAGCGCCTTGCCGAGCGTGCCGGTGACGATGTCCACGCGGTCCATCACACCGTGCAGTTCGGGGGTGCCCCTGCCGCCGGGGCCCACGAAGCCGACGGCGTGCGAGTCGTCGACCATGACCATGGCGTCGTAGCGGTCGGCGAGGTCGCAGATCTCGGCGAGGGGCGCGACGTAGCCGTCCATGGAGAAGACGCCGTCGGTGACGATGAGGCGTCGGCGGACGTCCTGCGTCTCCTTGAGCTGCTGCTCGAGGTCGGCGAGGTCTCGATTGGCGTAACGGTGGCGGCGGGCCTTGGACAGCCGAATGCCGTCGATGATGGAGGCGTGGTTGAGGGCGTCGGAGATGACCGCGTCCTCGGGGCCGAGCAGGGTCTCGAAAACTCCGCCGTTGGCGTCGAAGCAGGAGGAGTAGAGGATCGTGTCCTCCTGGCCGAGGAACGCCGACAGCCGCTGTTCGAGCTCCTTGTGGATCTCCTGGGTGCCGCAGATGAAGCGGACCGAGGCCATGCCGTATCCCCAGCGGTCGAGGGCGTCCTTCGCGGCGGCGACGACGTCGGGGTGGTCGGCGAGACCGAGGTAGTTGTTGGCGCAGAAGTTGAGCACGTCGCCGGGGGCGCCGCCGGCCGTGACGGCGACGGACGCGCTCTGCGGGGTGCCGATGACCCGCTCGGGCTTGTAGAGACCGGCGTCGCGGATCTCGTCGAGGGTGGCGCGGAGGTCGTCGCGGACGGACGCGTACATGAGGGTTCTCCTTGAGGCGGTTTCTCGGTGCGAGATCGGGACTCAGACGGTCCAGTCGAGGATGATCTTGCCGCTGCGGGCGGTCGCGGCCTCGTCGAAGGCCGCGTCGAAGTCCTGGTAGCCGTAGCTGCCGGTGATCACGGGGGTCAGGTCGAGGCCGCCCTCCAGCAGCACCGTCATGGCGTACCAGGTCTCGAACATCTCGCGGCCGTAGATGCCCTTGATCGTGATCATCGAGGTGACGACCTTCGACCAGTCGACGGCGAACTCCTGGGCGGGCAGGCCCAGCATCGCGATCCGGCCGCCGTGTGTCATGTTGTCGACCATGTCCCGCATGGCCTCGGGCCGGCCGGACATCTCCAGGCCGATGTCGAAGCCCTCCTTGAGACCGAGCTGCCGCTGGGCAGCGGCGATGTCCGTTTGGGAGACGTTCACCGCGAGGGTGGCGCCGACCTTGCGGGCGAGCTCCAGGCGGGACTCGCTGACATCGGTGATCACCACATTGCGCGCGCCCGCGTGCTTGGCGACGGCCGCGGCCATGATGCCGATCGGGCCCGCGCCCGTGATCAGCACGTCCTCGCCGACGAGCGGGAAGGACAGTGCCGTGTGCACGGCATTGCCGAACGGGTCGAAGATGGCGGCGACGTCCAGGTCCACCGCGGTGCGGTGCACCCACACGTTGGAGGCGGGCAGCGCGACGTACTCGGCGAAGGCTCCGTCGCGGCCCACGCCGAGACCGATGGTGCTCCGGCACAGGTGGCGCCGGCCCGCCAGGCAGTTGCGGCACTTGCCGCACACCAGGTGGCCCTCGCCGCTGACCACGTCGCCCACGGCGATGTCCGTCACGTCGGACCCGACCGCCGCGACCTCTCCGACGAACTCGTGGCCGAGGATGCGCGGCGTGGTGACGGCCTGCTGCGCCCAGCCGTCCCAGGACCTGATGTGCAGGTCCGTGCCGCAGATGCCGGTGCGCAGCACCTTGATGAGCACGTCGCCGGGGCCGGTCTCGGGCTCCGGCACGTCCATGAGCCACAGCCCGGGCTCGGCGTGCTGCTTGACAAGTGCCTTCATCAGGGCGGCTCCAGGCATGGTGACGGACTGGCCGGATACCGAAAATACGGCCCCCGCTCAGTGGACGCGCTCCAATCTGCCCAGCTCGGAGCGTCGCGTCCATCGAGGATTTCTTAAGCGGGCCCACAGTCCAGCTTCACGCGCCGGCCCGCGTGCCCGAGGCGGCCCCGGCGGTCCGGGCCGCAGCCGTGCGGCGACGGCAGTCAAGGCGACGGCGATCGACAGGGCGTGCCCGGGTTGCGATCAACAGGGCGTGCCCCGGGTTGACCGAACCGAGTCGGGCAGCCGCGCGGCACTGCGACCGCGATCGCACGCACCCCCGCTACGGCGAGCGGTTCACGTCTGCGGCTGCCGCCTCCGGCGGCGGAGGCGGTCGAGGAGGGTGCGTGGGGTGCGGCGCGGCAGCGGTGGTGCCGAGGGGCGCCGGGCCGGGCGGCCGGGGGCCGCGTGGCGCGCCGGGCGCGGCACGGTGGCGGGCACGACGGCGTCCGGCGGCGCGGGCCTGGGGGCCGGGCTCGCGTGGCGTGCCTCGCGCAGTGCGTCGGCCAGGCTCACGCGGTGCCAGAGGATCTCGTCCGGATGGTCCGCGAGCAGCAGGCGGTCCACCAGGGCCCGGCCCGCCGGGGATTCGGGTCTGCCGCCGGGCAGCAGGTCGGGCCGGAGCACACGCAGGTGGGACCGCTCATACGGGTCGGGGACCACCTCGGCGACCGGCACCGGGTCGAGCATCGCCGCGATGGCGGCGGCCCGCCCCCATGGATCCGCTGTGGACCGGAGCAGGAGTCCCAGCTTCCGGCCGCGCCAGTTGCGCGGGCGGCGGTCCTCGCCCGCCGCGAGCGCCGCCCGCACCGCCGGCGGCGTCCGCCCGGTCAGCAGCTCGGCGTGGTCGTGGGCGAAGTCGCGCAGCTCGCCGGCGAGATAGAGCCACACGACGGCGCGATAGCGGTTGAGGTAGAAGCGCACCGGGACGAAGTGGCCCGTGCGGGCGAGTCGGGTGAACCGGTGGCCGGTGATGGCGAGGAGGTCGGCGGCCTCGCGGGTGCCCACCGTCCGGACCCGCTTCCGCAGCGCGTCCGGGAAGCCATCGGCCGCTCGGAGCCGGTCGATCTCGTACGGGGCGATCCGGGGCGGGCCCCCGCTCGCGTCCGGTGTCGAGCGCACCTGGCCCAGCTGTACGGCGAGGTCCAACTCGCCGCGTTTCAGCCCCAGCTCCCGCGCGGCCCGGCTCAGCGCGAGGCCATGGGCCCCAGCCTGCGCCGTGCCGCGCGACGCGCCATGTGCCGCGCCGCGCGCAGTGCTGTGTGCCGTGCCCTGCAGCGTGCTGTGTGCCGCTGCGTCCCCAACTCCGAACCGGGACGCGTACGTCGTGTCCCCTGCCGCGTACGACAGCGAGTCCTGCCTGGTCATGATGGTCTCCCCCGTAGAGCCGTGAACAGCCTCGGTGATGACCATAGCCCGCGGCCCCGGCCGCCCGCCGGGCCTGTGGATAACCCTGTCGTCGCAGGTCAGGCAGGGTCGCCCGGCTGACGCGCCGCGACACCGAGATGCTCGCCGACCCGGTTGACCATCAGCGTCATCTCATAGGCGACCTGGCCCACGTCGGCCTCGGCGTCGCTGAGGACGCACAGGCAGCTGCCTTCGCCCGCCGCGGTCACGAACAACAGTGCCTCGTCGAACTCGACCATGGTCTGGCGGGGTTGGCCGGCCCGGAAATGCCGCCCGGATCCGCGGGCGAGGGAGTGCAGGCCGGAGGAGACCGCCGCCAGGTGCTCCGCGTCCTCACGTGCGAGGCCCGTGCTCGCGCCGGTGACCAGGCCGTCGTTGGAGAGCACGAGTGCGTGCCGTATGTGGTCGATCCGCTCGGTCAGGTCGTCCAGCAGCCAGTCGAGTCCCTTGTCCAACGCCATGGCCGGTCCCTCCCCGCTTGTACTCCCCGTGGTCTCGTTCGCCGGTAAGCCTTTCGCACGTGTGCGCCCACGGCAAGGTCGCGCCCGAGGGAAGGGCTGTCGCGGGGCGACCGCTGCCCGACGGCGCTGTCACCCGACGGAGTCCAGCATCCGGGAGGTGTACACGCGGCCCGCGTACTCGACGAGCCGGACCAGGACCTCCTTGCCGGAGTCGCGGTCGCGCGCGTCGCACAGGACGACCGGCGTGCCCTGGTCGAGATCGAGCGCGCGGGAGACCTCGTGGGCTCCGTACGAGCGTGCCCCCGCGAAGCAGTTGACCGCGACGACGAAGGGGATACGACGATGCTCGAAGTAGTCGACGGCCGGGAAGCAGTCGATGAGCCTGCGGGTGTCGGCGAGGACCACCGCGCCGAGCGCACCCTGGGCCAGCTCGTCCCACAGGAACCAGAAGCGGTCCTGGCCCGGGGTGCCGAACAGGTAGAGGGACAGCCCGGACCGGATCGTGATGCGGCCGAAGTCCATGGCGACGGTCGTGGTCGTCTTGCGGGCGACGCCCTCGGTGTCGTCGACGGTGCTCCCCGCCTCGCTGAGCTGCTCCTCCGTGCGCAGCGGCCGGATCTCGCTGACCGCGCCGACGAGCGTGGTCTTGCCGACGCCGAAGCCGCCTGCGACGAGGACCTTCAGCGCGAGGTCGACGGATTCCCCGGTGTTGGTGTCAGTGGTGGAGGACATCGGTCGCTTCTCCCGGGATGGACGGGCAGGGACGGGGTGGCAGGAGGAGGGGTGGGCGCCGCGTTCCGGACAGGGCGGAGCCGGTGGTGGGGTGCGCGGGACACGATCGCGCGTACGTACCGGGTGCGCGCGGGCACCGGGAATTCCGCTGGCGGCCGAGGCGGCGGCCGACGATGATCCCGGCATGCGCGCGTTCCTGGAGACCAGCCGTCTGACGCTGCGGCCCTTCGCCGAGTCCGACGCGGACGACCTGCTCGCCCTCGACAACGACCCGGAGGTCATGCGCTATCTCAACGGCGGTCGGCCCACGACCCACGAGGAGGTGCTGCGCGACACGATGCCGGCTCTCCTGCGGCACTACCCCTGTCTGGACGGCAGGCCCGGCGTCGAGGGACGTGGGTACTGGGCGGCGCAGGACCGGGGTTCGGGCGTCTTCCTCGGCTGGTTCGAGTTCCGCCCGCTGCGCGCCGACAGCCGCGACCAGGTCGAGCTCGGCTACCGCCTCGGCCGCCGGGCGTGGGGCCACGGGCTGGCGACGGAGGGCTCGCGGGCGCTGATCCGCCTGGGGTTCACCGAGCTGGGAGTGCTGCGGGTCAGAGCCCACACGATGACGGTCAACGAGCGGTCGCGGCGCGTGATGGAGAAGGCGGGGCTCCGCTACGTGCGGACCTTCTTCGAGGAGTGGCCGGACGCCATCGACGGCTCGGAGTTCGGGGACGTCGAGTACGCCGTCACCAGGCAGCAATGGCTGGAGGGCCGGCGCGGCGCGGACTGAGTGGCCGTTCCGGTCCGCATACCCGTCGCCGTCACAGGGCACGCAGGCCCTCGATGACCTCACGCAGAATCCTTTCGTCGGGCAGTTGCGCGGGCGGCACCGGGCGGCTGACCTTCACGTGCCCGGCTTCCAGGAGATCGCCGAGGAGCACGCGCACGACGCCGACGGGCAGGTCGGTGCCGGCCGCGAGCTCCGCGACGGACTGCTTCCCGCACCGGCACAACGCCAGCAGCGTGCGGTGCTCGGGGCCGAGGAGCGACTCGTCGGCCGATGAGGTCGCGTCGTCGTCCACGACGACCAGGGCGATGAGGTCGAAGCGGACGTGGTTCGGTCCCGGTCTGGTCCGTCCGCCGGTCATCGCGTACGGGCGGACGAGCGGTCCCGCCTCCGCGTCGTACCACTGGCTGCCGGCGGGCTCGGCTCTGCCGTTCACGGCGTGCTGACGCGTGCCGGTGTGCGCAGGTGCTCACCGACACGGTTGACGAGGCGGGCCATCTCGTAGGCGATGAGTCCGATGTCCGCGCCGACGGCGGTGAGCAGGGCGAGACAGGATCCGTCCCCGGCAGCCGCCACGAACAGGAAGCCGTCGTCCATCTCGACCATCGTCTGCCGCACGCCGCCGGCGTGGAAGTGACGTCCCGCGCCCTTGGCGAGACTCTGGAACCCCGAGGCGACGGCGGCCAGATGCTCCGCGTCCTCGCGGGACAGAGCCTCGGACGCGCCGACGGGCAGCCCGTCGTTGGACAGCACCACCACGTGCCGGATCGCGGCCACACGCAGGACGAGATCCTCCAGCACCCAGTCGAGGTCGCCGAATCGGTGGTGGGCCACGGCTGAATCGTGCTCGGTCATGTCCGGTCTCCTTCGCTGCCGGGGTGGGACTGACGGCCGGGGCCGGGCTGACGGTCACCCGGCGGTGACTGACGGCCGGGGTGAGGCTGACGGCCACCCGGCTGGGACTGACGGCCGAGCGGGGACTGACGGCCTGTCTCAGGCTCTCCGGCCGGAAGGACCCTGGGGTCCGAGGCCCGGACGAACGCGCCGTCCCGGTCGCGCATGGGTTCGGCGTCCAGGGCTCGGGATGGCTCGGTGGTGTCCGGGCGGGACGATCCGGGAGCCGCGCCGCCGCCCCTCGCCCAGCCGTTGCGGTAGGCGTTCATCCGCTCGCGCACGAGGTCGGGGCTGCGATCGGGAGAGCCGTCGCGGCCGCCGGCCGGCTGCGGGTCCGCCTTCGGGGCCTGACGCAGCTGGGGCGCCAGGTGGGACTGCCGTACGCGGCGTGGGAGTTCTTCCTCGGCGGACGGTGAAGGCAGGTCACGCGGACGCAGTGCGCGGACGGCGGCCGGCGGCGGGTGCCGCTCGTCCCGGGTCCCGGCCGGAGGCCACCCGGGCCCGTCCGGCGTTTCCGCCGGGGACAGGGCGGGGTCCGGTAGCCGGGGCCCGCCTGCCGTCAGCTCGCCCGCCGTCGGACCGTCGGCCAACGGGCCGCGCTTCCGCCGCTCGCCGGGCCGGGAGCCGGCCGGCCGCTCGCGTGCGCTCTCCTGGTCCCGGCCCAGCGGCGTGCCGGACGCGGCTCCGGGCGCACCCGCGGGAAGGGCTCCCTGCAGCAGCGCGGTCGGGAGCAGCACCACCGCGGTGCTGCCCCCGTACGGCGAGGTGCTGAGCTGCACCTTGATGCCGTGCCGGGAGGCGAGGCGGCTGACGACGAACAGCCCGAGGCGGTCGCTGTCGAAGAGGTCCAGCGCCTCGGAGTCCTTCAGTTTCCGGTTGGCCTCGGCCAGGGCTGCTTCCCCATGCCCAGTCCACGGTCCTCGATCTCCAGCGCGTAACCGTTGCCGACGGGCTCACCGATGATGCGCACTTTGGTGTGCGGCGGGGAGAACTGGGCCGCGTTCTCGACGAGTTCGGCGAGCAGGTGGGTGATGTCGGCGACGGCCGCGCCGAGGACGGCCGTCTCGGGCAGCTGCCGGACCTCCACGCGCGCGTAGTCCTCGATCTCGGAGACGGCTGCGCGCACGACGCTGGTCAGCGGGACGGGTCTGCTCCACGCGCGGCCTGGTGCGGCGCCGGACAGGATGATCAGGCTCTCGGCGTGGCGCCGCATCCGCGTGGTGAGGTGGTCGAGGCGGAAGAGGTCGTCGAGTTCGCCGGGGTCGTCGGCACGGCGCTCCATGGCGTCGAGGAGGGCGAGCTGGCGGTGGACGAGGGTCTGGCTGCGGCGGGCGAGGTTGACGAAGACGCCCGCGATGCCGCCGGCGAGTTCGGCGCGTTCGACGGCGGCGCCGAGCGCCGCCCGGTGCACGGTCGCGAGGGCCTCGCCGACCTGTCCGATCTCGTCGTCGGGCGCGGCACCGGGGGGTGCCTCGGCCCGGATGTCGATCTGCGCGCCGGTGCGCAACCGGCTCATGGCCTGCGGCAGTTTGCGCCGGGCGATCTCCAGTGCGCTGTTGCGCAGGGAGACGAGTTCGACGACCAGTGCGCGGCCGATGCGCACGGAGATGACGAGGGAGGCGGCGACGGCGGCGAGGCCGAGGAGCACGGCCGCGCCCGCCGGGGTCAGCAGTCCGGCCGCGACGGGGTCGGCGTCGCTCGTGGCGCTGCGGCGGGCGTCGGCACCGATGCCGCGCAGTCCGTCGCCCACGGCGGTACGGGCCTTCGCCCAGGCGGCAGCGGGCACGGCTGTCGCCGCCGCACGGCCGGGGCGCGCGGCGGCCGTGCGCCGCTCCGCGTCGGCCAGTTGCCGGTAGGCGGGCCGTCCGGCGAGTGTGCGCCAGGCCGCGCGGGCGGGGCCCCGCAGGTCGGCGGCCGCACCGTCGGTCAGTGCCGTGCGGGCCGCGGCCGCGCCGGTGAACAGGCGCAGCCGCTGCGCGTCGAAGGAGCCGGTGAGGCGGGCCGAGGTCACGAGAACGTCCTCGCGGGCGAGCATCTCGTCGGCCCGGTCGAGTTCGAGCAGGACGCGGGCGTCGGACGCGCGGCCACCGTCCTGGACGCCGGCGACGGCACCACCGACGGCGAGGCCGGCGGTGACCACGCCGTTGTAGGTCTCGTACGCGGTGTTCCAGGCGTTCTTGTCGCCCCGGGCGGCCCTGCGCGTCGCTCCGAGGTCCTCCGCGAGTGCGACGAACGTGGCGAGGCGCGCGGCCACTTCGTCCGGCGCCTCCCCGCCCGCGGCCACCGTGTGCCGGTCGTCGAGGCGCAGTCGGCGCACGGCGTCGTCGGTACGCCGGGACGCCGACCGGAGTGCGGCGTCGCGGTCGGCGGAGGGGGCGGCGATGCGGTGGAGTGCGGCGCGGCGCTCGGTCTGCACGGCGGCGACGAGGGCGGTGACCGGTTCGCCGATCTGCTCGTCGATCCGCTGGGACTGCCGCAGCCGCGCCACATCCTGAGCGGTCGTCACGGTGGCGAAGCCCCAGAGCGCGAGCAGGGACAGCACGGGCACCATGAGCAGCGAGATGATCTTCGCTCGTACTGTGCGGGGGCGTGGGAGGAGGCGCCTGCGACCGGCGGGGCGGGCGGGGGGCCGCGGCCCGGTCGGTTGACCGGTGTGCTCGATCGCGGGCGCCCCGGCGTGTGCACGCCGTCGGCGGGCCGTCGGCCCGGTGGGCGACGGGTTCGGGGAGCGGGTCTCGTCCCCCGGGCTCCTGCGGGGTGTGCGCATGGCCTCCTCGTTCCGGATGCTGGGCAGGCGGCTGTGCCGCCGGTCAGGCGGTCGCCGTGGTGCTCGGGGCGGCGGGGGTGGCGGCGGTGGTGGGTCCGGGGGCGGCGGGAGGTGCGGTGGTGTGCGACGCGGCCCCCGCGGCAGGGGCGCTGGGGGCCTCGTCGGAGTCGTCGTACCGGCCGGCTGAGGCGTAGGCGGCGCGTTCGCCCGCTGTCGGGGTGAGCGCCACGAAGGCGGAGGTGACGAAGAGGTAGGAGCCGAGCCCGACGGCGAGGGGGAAGATGAACTGCATCGCTCCCGCGCCGGGCAGCCGCCCGGCCTCAGGGGCCACGTCCACGGAGACGGCGAGCATCCCGGTGTAGTGCATGCTGCTGACGGCGGCGCCCATGACGAGCGAGGCGACCCCGACGGCGAGGGGGGACTTGATGTTGAGGGCCGCCCACAGGGCCGCCGTGGCGGCGACCACGGCGATGGCGACGGACAGGGCGACCAGCAGGGGGTCGTAGTGCACGCTCCCGTGCAGCCGCAGGGCGGCCATGCCCAGGTAGTGCATGCTCGCCACACCGAGGCCCGTGGACAGGCCGCCGATCAGCAGGGCCGGTACCCGGTCGAGGCCGTAGCCGACGCAGAAGACGCCCGCGCCGACGACGAGCATGGCGACGAGCAGGCTGAGGACGGTCGTCGGCACGTCGTAGCGGATGTCGGTGCCGCGTACGGCGAAGCCGAGCATGGCGACGAAGTGCATCGTCCAGATGCCGGTGCCGATGGCGGACGCGGCGGAGAGCAGCCAGTTCCGGCGGGAGCGGCCGGTCGCACCCAGGGCGCGCACGGTGCAGCGCAGGCCCAGGGCCGCGCCGATGACGGCCATCAGGTACGAGAGCGCAGGGGTCAGCATGCCGAATGCGGCGTGGTCCAGATGTCCCATGGCCCAGGGACGCTAGCCCTCCGCGGGGCGCATACCGGGCGTACTTCGCAAGCTGATGGAATATGACAGAGAGATGTTCCTGAACGATCGTGCACCGTCCGAACAAGTGCACAGAACGCCCGGGTGACGCGCCGCCCCCGCGTGGCGGATCATGGCCCCATGGCCGACGACCACACAAAGGTTCAGGAGTTCTTCGGAGCGCGTGCCACCGGCTGGGACAGCCGTTTCCCCGACGACGGCCCCGCGTATGCCGCCGCCGTCGCGGAGCTCGGCCTGCGTCCCGGCGACCGGGTGCTCGACGCCGGCTGCGGCACGGGGCGTGCGCTGGAACCGCTGCGTGCCGCCGTGGGGCCGCGCGGACAAGTCGTCGGCATCGACCTCACACCCGAGATGCTGTACGAGGCCGGCCGTGCGGGACGCGGGCGCAGCGGACTGCTGGTGCTCGGTGACGTGGCCCGCCTTCCGCTGCGCTCCGGATCGCTGGACGCCGTGTTCGGCGCAGGCCTGATCTCGCACCTGTCGCACCCGGCGGAGGACCTGCGCGAGCTCGCCCGGGTCGTGCGGCCGGGTGGCGCGCTCGCCCTCTTCCACCCCGTCGGCCGTGCCGCGCTCGCCGCCCGCCACGGCCGCGCGATCACCGCCGACGATCTGCGGGCGGAACCCAGCCTCCGTCCGCTGCTCGCGGGTTCGGGCTGGTGGCTGACCTCGTACACGGACCGGGACGACCGCTTCCTGGCTCTGGCCGTGCGGGAGGAAGGGGGCTGAGGGCGGCGGGAGGCTCCGTTCGAGAGGCACGCTCCCGCCCGTTCGAACCCCGTGTGAAAGTGGAACACTTGAGGAGTCGGCGGCATCCGCCGCTCCCTCTCCCCGGGGAAGGTGGTCCGAGTGTTCGCCCGGTTCCGCAAGTGGTTCGTCGCCCGTCCCGCGCGCCCCGCCGCTCCGTCCGGCCACGGGCGCCCTGCCCAGCACAACGTGTTCGAGGCCGCCGCGACGTACGTGGCGGCGAGCGTCGAGGACGACTGGGACCGGATCGACGAGGTGGCGGGCTGGGTCGCGCCCGACGCGCTCGTCTTCGGCATCAACGAGCTCGCCTGCCGCGCTGTCATAGCCCTCGCCCGTGAGCGGAACGAGCCCGTCGAGGCCGTCGCACGCGGTCTCCTGGGCCTCCCCGGAGCGGAACCGTCCCGGCCGATTTAGTTCCGTGAACCCTCGACGCACGGGTTACCCACTGGTTAAGGTGCGCCGACGAATGATCGGACGGGGAGGTTGCCGTGGCCGGGACGGAAGAGGCCGTCGACGACGACGCACTGTATGTGCTGACCGCGGTGCTGCTCACACCGGCGCAGTTCCCCAGCGTGCTCGGCGACGACTATCCCGCCGCATGCGGGGCCCTGAGCCTGGAACCGTACGCCGAGGGGTACGGGCTGGTGCTCGGGCAGGATGCGGACGGCGCCCGCTGGACGGTGGTGGTCGACGACGTCTCCCTCGTCGCGGTCGCCATCGCCTCGTGGGACTGCGGCATGGAGTACGACCTCTCCCCCGATGAGCGCTCCGTGGTCGCCGCGCTGCCGGGCTGGCCCCTGGCCGTGGCCGTGGCCGCGCCCCACCTGCCCTCGCCGCACGACCCTGCCCCCGAGGAGGGCGACCGGCCGCCGCTGACCCCGCCGGACACGGGCCGCTGGGGTCCCGCCCAGCGCAGGCTGGGCGCGGACGAGATCGCGTTGCAGTGGGCACAGTGGCGCGAGCAGACCGGCCTCGACGGATCGGAGGGAGCCGACGCCTCCGGGGAGCCGGGGGCCTCGGACGCGACGGAGGCGCGTGCTGGGTCGGCGGCAGGCACTGTGCAGGCGGATGCCGGGACGTCGGGCGCGACGGAGGACGGCGTCGGGGCGCCGTCGGGCGGACTGAAGAAGGGCGTACGCGGTGCGCTCGGCGAAGCCCGCGCCTACACCGAGTCGGTTCCGCCGCCCGGACGCGTCCGGTCGTCGTTCGCTCCCGGCGGGGCGCGGACGATACGCGCCGACGGTCCCGGCTGGTCGATGGTCGCGCGGACGGACGACATCGCGTTCGTCCTGCTCGACGAGGAGCCCGGCGAGGTGTTCCCGGTGGGACGCGGTGCCGAACTCCCCGGGCTGCTGGAGGCATTGGAGAAGGTCGCCGTCCACCCCGCGTGACCCCGGTCACCGCCCTGCGCTCACCGGCGTACGGCGGACTCAGGACCGGGCCGACGCCCCGGCTTGTGCCGGGAGTGAGCCCGGCCGGATCACGCCGCCGGTACTGACCAACGCCCATGAAGCAGGTCGGCGGCCGCGACGAGTCCGGCGCCGTCACGGAAGCGGGCCGCGCGATGCGGCCCGCCCCGCCCCTCGGGGTCGACGTCCGCCGGTCAGCGGCCGATCTCGCGCCGGGACACACGGCGCAGCCTGCGGCGCTGGCTGGGGTCGAGCATCAGATAGGCCACGGCCGGCACGCCGAGCATCACCAACAGCGACAGCCAGAATCCGAGCAGCGGCATCAGGAGCAGGCCGACGGCCACTCCCCCGATCACGACCTTCGTACGTGTCGACATTTCCGTCGCCTCCTTCGCGGCTGTGGCCGCTCCTGTGGGGAGAACGCTCGCGCCCTGCCGCCGGTTCCCCTACTCAGCGGCCACGCGGCGATCCGTGGCGGTCACGCGTCCGCGCGCAGGGCCTCGCCCACGTCGTACAGATGCCCCAGGGCCTGGCGGTACGAGTCGATCAGCCCGGTCTCCGTGTACGGAACGGCCAGTGCGCGGCAGTGGGCACGGACCAAGGGCCGGGCGAGGGCGAGGTGGGGACGCGGCATGCCGGGGAAGAGATGGTGCTCGATCTGGTAGTTGAGACCGCCGAGCAGCCAGTCGGTGAGGGGGCCGCCTCGGATGTTGCGCGAGGTGAGGACCTGGCGGCGCAGATGACCCCAGTCCTTGCCGTGCTCGCCGTCGGGCATCTCCATGCCCTTGTGGTTGGGGGCGAAGGCCATGCCCAGGTGGAGCCCGAGGACCATCTGGTGCAGCAGGCCGAAGACGAGGGCCTGGCCGAGCGGCATGGTGGTCAGCAGCAGGGTCGCATAAGCGGCGACGTGGGCGAGGAGCAGGGCCGCTTCGACGGCCCGTTCACGCGGGCTCTGGCGGACCGAGGGCGTGCGGGAGAGGACCGCCCGGAGTCCGTACGCCTTGAGTGCTATGCCTTCGAGGGTGGTGAGCGGGAAGAACAGCCACGCCTGGTGCCGGGTCAGCCATCCGCGCAGGCCGTCGCGGCCCGCGGCGTGCGCGGTGGTGAAGACCAAAACGTCGGGCGCGACATCGGGGTCCTTGTCCACGTGGTTGGGGTTGGCGTGGTGCCGGTTGTGTTTGTCGTTCCACCATTCCTGGCTCATGCCGAGGAGCAGATTGGCGTGGAGGAGCTGGATGAACCGGCTCCTGCGGCGGTCGCGGGTGATCTGCCCGTGCCCGGCGTCATGGCCGAAGAAGGCGGCGCGGGCGGAGAACAGGGCGAGGAGCGGGGCGAGCAGGAGCACCCACCAGGAGCCGCCGGTCAGCGCCATGCCGGCGATCACCGCCGCCAGGGCCAGCAGGTTCACGGTGATGCCGCGGGCGTACCAGCCCGGCCGGCGTTCCAGGAGTCCCTGCTCCTTGACGGTCCGCAGCAGCGGGGCGAACTCGCTCCCCGCGGCCGCTCTGCCGGGGCCTGCGGCAGCGTCGGCGAGGTTGGGTGGCGCGAGGGTGGC
Organism: Streptomyces sp. 5K101; assembly: GCF_046506645.1. Classification (NCBI taxonomy): domain Bacteria; kingdom Bacillati; phylum Actinomycetota; class Actinomycetes; order Kitasatosporales; family Streptomycetaceae; genus Streptomyces; species Streptomyces sp. 5K101. The sequence continues at coordinate 310,404 of NZ_JBKFFO010000004.1, forward strand.
CTGCGGCATGGGGTCTCCGGTCTGTGGGGTGGGCGGGCTGATGGCTGGGGTGTGTGCCGAGCACTGAAGGCCCCGTGGCGAGGACGGCGAACCGAGGGGCGGCCGCTGCTCGCGCCGGGGGTTCGGGCGGTCGGTGCCGGTCGCACGAGCGCCGCGACCTGCACCCAACGTAGGGATCACCGTCCCTGCGGGGCCATGACGGCAGCACCCGGTTCGGCCGGGGGCATGCCCACCCCCGTCGGTGGTGCCTGCTGTACCCGCTGTTGCCATGCGACGCCCCCGTGACCCACGTCATACCGGTGTCACGCCCGCCGACGGCTCCGGGTGAGGTACTCTCGGCGGCTCCGGATCCGAGTAGTCAAATTTGAGGAATGCGTCTTCGCTGTGCACTTGGCCCCCACGGCAACGCCGTCTCCGCCTGCCGAACCCACGCTCTCCGTATCCGCCGTCTCCGCCCTCGCCCGCTGCCCAGCGCTCTTCCTGCCGGGCGATCCGGCCAGGACCGGACGCGTCGCCTTCCTGCTCCCCGACGCCGACGCCGGGCCGGCCGGTGAATGCCGCGCCGGTGAGCGCCGCACGGTCACGGTCGTCACGGATGGCGTGCACACCGCCGACGCGCCGGCACTGCTGATGCCCGTCGCCGACGCGCTACCGGTCCTGACCCGGGCACGCGCACTGTCCGGCGCGTCCGACGCGGCCGCGTTCTGGGGAGCGGCCGCGGTGTTCGCGCTGCAACTCGCCGCCCGCGGGCTGCTCCTGCCCGGCCTCAGCGCCACCGACCACGACGCCTGGCGCATGGGGCCGCTCACCCCCGAGGACCTGGACCGGCTGCGTACGCTCGCCGCCTCCATGCCTCCGGCCGCGCACGCGGTTCCTCTCGACCAGGCGGCCGACCCGCTGATGCTGCCAGAACAGGAGCCACTATTGCGGCAGTTCGTCGACGCCGTGGCCGACGGACTGCCCCGCAGCCCCGCGGCACCGCTCGCGGCAGGCGGCCCGGCGTTCGCGGCACAGGAGCCGCTGCGGCTTCCCGACCAGCGGGAGTGGGCCGCCGACATCGCGGCCGGGCACGACGCGGGTGTGCGGTTGTCCCTGCGCATCGAGGTCCTGGGCCTGGACACGGCCGACTGGGACGCAGACACCGGCCCGGCGTTCCGGGCGGTGGTGCAGATGCACAGCGTGAACGATCCGGCGCTGGTCGCCGACGCGGCCGACGCCTGGGCCGGCACGGGAGCCTCCGGCACCGCCTTCGGACCCCGCGCCCGGCTCGACGCCCTGCTCGCCCTGCGCCGCGCCGCGCACGCCTGGCCGCCGCTCGCGCCGCTGCTGGACGCGGCCGTACCCGACGCGATCGAACTCGCCGACGATGAGATCGCCGAACTGCTCGGCGACGCGACGCGCGCGCTCGCGGCGACCGGGGTCCAGGTGCACTGGCCCCGGCAGCTGGCCCGGCGTCTCACCGCCCGCGCGGTCGTCGGCCCGGCCGACGGCGGTTCGGCGGGCGGCGGTTCGGCGGACGGCGGTTCGGCGGGCGGCGGTTCGGCGGACGACGCGACGGACGGCGGTTGGACGGACGACGCGGGCGGGAAGGCCACGGGTAGGGAGTCGTCCGGGCTGCCGTCCTTCCTGTCGGCCGACGCCCTCCTCGCCTTCAACTGGCGTTTCGCTCTGGGGGACACTCCGCTCACCCGGTCCGAACTCGACCGGCTCGCCGAGGCGGGCCGCCCTCTGGTGCGCCTGCGCGACGAATGGGTGCTCATCGACCCGGAAGAGGCGCGGCGGGCCCGGGACAGCCAGGACCGCAAGGTGGCGCCGATCGACGCGCTCGGCGCGGTGCTCACCGGCTCGGCGGAGGTTGACGGCCGGCGCGTCGAGGTGACGGCGGCCGGTCCCCTGGAGCGGCTGCGCGAACGGCTCACCGACCCCGAGGGCGGGCCGCAGGAGGTCGCCCAGCCCGCCGCCCTGGCCGCGACCCTGCGCGACTACCAGCTGCGGGGCCTCAACTGGCTCCACCGGATGACGTCTTCGGGCCTCGGCGGATGCCTCGCCGACGACATGGGGCTCGGCAAGACCATCACCCTCGTCGCGCTCCATCTGCACCGGCAGACGGCCCCCTCGGCCGCCGGACCCACTCTCGTCGTCTGCCCCACCTCCCTGATGGGCAACTGGCAGCGGGAGATCGAGCGCTTCGCGCCCGGCACACCGGTGCGCCGTTTCCACGGCTCCGCCCGCTCGCTCGACGCCCTGGGCGAGGGCGAGGTGGTCCTGACCACGTACGGCACGATGCGGCTGGACGCGGCCCGGCTCGCCGATGTGGCGTGGGGCATGGTCGTCGCCGACGAGGCCCAGCACGTGAAGAACCCGTACTCGGCGACCGCCCGGCAACTGCGGACCATCGGCGCCAAGGCACGCGTCGCACTGACCGGCACGCCGGTCGAGAACAACCTCTCCGAGCTCTGGGCCGTCCTCGACTGGACCACGCCCGGCCTGCTCGGCCGGCTCGGGATGTTCCGGACCCGCTACGCCCAAGCGGTGGAGGGCGGAGACCCCGTGGCCGCCGCCCGGCTCTCCGCGCTCGTGCGGCCGTTCCTGCTGCGCAGGCGCAAGTCGGATCCGGGCATCGCACCCGAACTGCCGCCCAAGACCGAGACCGACCGGACGGTGTCCCTCACCCCGGAGCAGGCCGGACTGTACGAGGCGGTGGTGCGCGAGACCCTCGCCGCGATCGCGGAGGCCGGCGGCATGGAGCGGCGCGGTCTCGTGGTCAAGCTGCTCACCGGGCTCAAGCAGATCTGCAACCACCCGGCCCAGTACCTCAAGGAGGAGCGACCGAGGATCGCGGACCGCTCCGGGAAGCTTGAGCTGCTGGACGAGTTACTGGACACGATCCTGGCCGAGGAGGCGAGCGTGCTGGTGTTCACCCAGTACGTGCGGATGGCACGGCTGATGGAGGAGCATCTGGCGGCTCGGGGCGTACCGGCCCAGTTCCTGCACGGCGGTACGTCCGTCGCGGAGCGCGAGGCCATGGTCCAGCGCTTCCAGAACGGTGAAGTGCCCGTGTTCCTCCTGTCGTTGAAGGCGGCGGGCACGGGGCTCAACCTCACGAGGGCAGAGCATGTCGTGCACTTCGACCGCTGGTGGAATCCGGCCGTCGAGGCACAGGCCACCGACCGTGCGTACCGCATCGGCCAGGACCGGCCCGTGCAGGTGCACCGGCTCATCGCCGAGGGCACCATCGAGGACCGCATCGCGCGGATGCTGGACCGGAAGAAGGAGCTGGCGGACGCCGTGCTCGGCGCCGGGGAGGCGGCGCTGACGGAGCTGACCGACGCCGAACTGGCGGAACTGGTGGAACTGCGGGGGAGCGGGCGATGAGCGGAACACCCGACGTGGAGCGGACGTTCGACGCGCTGCCTCCCGCGCAGGGCAGGGGCTTCGCGCGGACCTGGTGGGGACTGGCGTGGCTCAAGGCGCTGGAGGACACGGCGCTGGACGGCAAGCAGCTGAAGCGGGGCCGCCGGCACGCGCGCGAGGGCGCGGTCGGCGCGGTGTCGGTGCGTCCCGGCCGGATCACCGCGGTCGTCCGGGACCGGGACGGCACCGCGTACCGCAGCGACGTGCTGCTGCGGGAGCTGGACGAGGCGGAGTGGGACCGGTTCCTCGGCACGGCGGTGGACCGGGCGGGGCACATCGCGGCCCTGCTCGACCGGGAGATGCCGCCCCACCTGGTGGAGGACGCGGCCGTGGCGGGGGTGGAACTCCTGCCGGGCATCGGTGACCTGGAGCCCGAGTGCACCTGCGACGCCTGGGACCACTGTCCCCACACGGCCGCGCTGTGCTACCAGGTCGCGCGGCTGCTGGACGAGGATCCGTTCGTGCTGCTGCTGATGCGGGGCCGGGCCGAGCGAAGACTGCTGGACGAGCTCCAGGCCCGCAGCGTGGCGCGGGCGAGCGCACCGTCGCCGCAGTCGCCGCCGGCGGAAGAGCCCGCGGGCGTACGGGCCGACGAGGCGTTCGCGGCGCGGGACATCCTGCCTCCGCTGCCCTCTCCCCCGCCGCTGCCACAGGAGGCGGGGCCGCCGCCCGCGCTGGACACGCAGACTGCCCCGGCGCCCGGGATCGACCCGGACGCCTTGGAGTTCCTCGCGGCGGACGCGGCCGCGCGTGCTCGCGCGCTGCTGGCGGCGGCGCTCGCCCCTGGTCACGAGGAGTCTCCGCCACCGCCCGCGCCGACGCCCGACCAGGACGCGGTGCGGATGGCGGCGTCGTCCCCGGGGCCGGTCGTCGAGCGCCGGATCGCCGAGGGAACCGGTCGCAGCCGTGCGGAGCTCGACCTCGCCGTACGGGCGTGGCGTTACGGCGGGGCCCTCTCGCTCGCCGTCCTGGAGGGCGAGGTCCCGCCCGGCCCGGCTCTGGCGGCACGAGCGCAGGCGGCCCTCGACACGGCGTGGGCCGAGGGCGACGAGTCGGAACGCCCGCGGCTGCGGGCGGCCGGCGCGGAACGCTGGACGGTGGTCGGCGCGCGGGTGCAGCTGCGCCTGGGCCCGGACGGCCGCTGGTGGCCCTACCGCCGTGAGCGTGCGGTGTGGGCGCCGGCGGGCCCGGCGTCCCCCGATCCGGCCTCGGCGCTGGCGCTCGCGCTGGGCGAGCGCACGCCGGAGGACTGACGCACCGGCCGTCCGAACAGCGGAGGGCCGTACCCCTTCACTTGCCTGCGGGGCGGCCGGCCGAACCGGACGGGGACGCCCGGCGAGTACAGCACGCTGACCGGCGGGGCGGCGGGGGCGTCGAGGCCGGCCGCGGTGATCAGGGATTCGTCGCAGCGGAGCAGTTCGGCCCGGTGAAGGGGCCAGCGGGGGTGGGTGTTCGGGAGGTACAGGGAACGGCCGAAGAAGGCGGTGTGCATGCCCCAGCGGGCGGTCAGGAAGTGCTCGACGTCGGTCGGTTCCTGGACGGCGTCGCCGATCCGTATCGCGAGGTCGCTGTGTGCCCCGCGCGGGCCCGGCCAGCGGCGACGGCTCGTGTACGTGACGGTGCGGCCTTCCTGCCGGACCGCCATCCGGGACCAGACGTACGGCAGCCGGAACCCCGCGCGGCCGACGGCGACGGGGACGAGGCGGGAGGCGTCGAGGGAGCGGAAGACGACGCCGCGGCGGCCGTTGGCGTCGACCGAGTACAGACGGACGTTGGTCTCGGGGAACGAACCGAGGTACGGGATGCCGGGGAGGCGGAACCAGCCGACGCGGTGCATCCGGAAGGCGACGAGCCCGACGTACGTGACGCCGTCCAGCGTGTCCGGCCGGGTACCGGCCGGCAGCAGCGGGGCTGCGTGCACGGGGTCGACGGCCCAGTGGAGGAAGGCCAGGTCCAGCCACGACTGCGTGAGCAGGGGACGGTCGGTCACGTGGGGCGGGTCGGCGGTGATCGACTCGGGGGCGGGCTGGGCGACGGCGGACGACTGCTGCGGCGGCGGCATGGTGCCAGTATCCAAGAGCGGACCGCCGGGCCGTAGCCCGGTCGGACGAAGGCTGCGACCGGCCCCGCGGAGTCTCCGGTGCCCGCTCCCGCCCGCGGACGCCGAGCGACCGCGTACCGGTCGGGCCCGACCGGTACGCGTCCGGCGAGCCGGTGGGCCGTCAGCTGAGTGCGTCCTCGGCGTTGGTGGCCCAGGCGCTCACGGAGTTCTCGTCCGGAGAGACGTACAGGCCGGGGGTCGAGGCCTCGAGCGGGATCTGCTCGAGGTCCGACTCGGTGTTCATGGTCAGGGCGATGGAGTCGACGGTCTTGCCCGTACCGTCGTTCAACCCGCCCATGAGCCCGGCGTACGCGGACTGGCCGGGGGCGAGCCGGATGGCGACCTCCAGGGCGGGCGCCGTTCCCCGCTCGTCGGCCGCGCCGTCGAGGCTGCCGAAGGTCACGACGGGGTGGCCGAGGGCCCTGCAGGGCTTGGAGCTCTTGTTGGTGATCTTCAGCAGGTAGCTGCTGGTCGTCGGCTCCGCAAGGCTCGCGGTGAACGTGACGTCGAAGGTGCTGCACGGGAAGACGGCGAAGTCGGGGTCCGTGGAGCCCTTGTCGCCGGAGCCGGCGGGCTTCTTCGAGGAGGGCTTCTTGCTGGGTGCCTCTGGCTTCGCCGGCGCGGAGGGCTCCGTGGCGTCCGGGGCCTTGGTCGGCGTCGCGGCGGGCCCCGTGGGCGCGGACGTCGAGGGGGCGGTGGGCGCGCCCGCCGCGCCGTCCTCCGAGGGGCCGCAAGCCGTCAGGGTCAGGGCGGACAGGGCGGCGAGCGCGACGGTGGCTCTCAGGACGTTGCTCATGTGCGGTTTCCCCCGATCGAAGAGCGCGGAGTGCGCTGGCGTGAGCACCAGAGTCGCGCGCCGATTTCACAGGTTCGTCATGACGCCTTCCCGACTTCACCACGGCGCGACCGGAGCCGCGAGCGGTCGGCCGTGCTGACGGCCTGGGTCTGCGACAGGTACGGCATCCCCAAGGACCGGGACACATCATCGGCCACAATGAGGTGCCGGGCGCCACGCACACCGATCCGGGCCCGTACTGGGACTGGAGCCGCTACATCCGGCTCGTCAACTTCGCCTGAGGGACCCGCCTCGTCGCGTCGATCCGCGCGGCCCGCGCACGGTCCTTGTCGGACACCCCCGGCCGGGCGACGATGGGCTGCGGGAGGGCGATGTGAGCGATCCGTGGGTGGCCCTGGAACCCGGCGCCGATCCGGCCGAGCGCAGCGCCGCGCTGCGCCGGGCGTACGACGCCTATCTGACGGCGGGCCGCGTCGAGGTGCCCGTCCGGCCCGAGGTGGCGGACTCCTGGCGGCGCTCCGCGCGCGCCCGGGTCAGCCCGGAGGGCGTGGCGGGGGTGGACCTCGACGGGGAGGACCTCGGCGCGTACCGGGACAGCCACGCACTGGCCCGGGTGATGCCGGTGATCCGTGAACTGACCGGCGCGTACGCGAGGGACGGCGGGCACCTGGTGGCCGTCTGCGACGCACACGGCCGGCTGCTGTGGGTGGACGGCCCGCCGACGACGCGGCGCAAGGCGAGCCGGATGAACTTCGTGCCCGGCGCGCGCTGGGCCGAGGCGGTCGCCGGCACGAACGCGCCCGGTACGGCGATCACCGTGGGGCGGCCGGTGCAGGTGTTCGCCGCCGAGCACTTCCGCAGGCCCGTCCAGTCGTGGACGTGCGCCGCCGCCCCGATCCACGACCCGGCCACGGGCCGCGTCCTCGGTGCGGTGGACATCACCGGCGGGGACCAGCTCGCCCATCCGCACAGCCTCGCGTTCGTCGGGGCCGTGGCGCGGGCCGCCGAGTCGCAGCTGGCCCTGCTCGCGCCGCCGCCCGCGGCCGAGTGTCTGCGGCTGACGGCGCTCGGACGGGACGAGGCGTTGCTGGCCGTCGAAGGCCGCAGGCTGCGGCTCAGCCGCCGGCACAGCGAGATCCTGGTGGTCCTGGCCGGCCGCCCCGACGGCATCGGCGGCGACGAGCTGCTGGTGGAGCTGTACGAGGACGAGACGGTCGCGCCCGTGACGCTGCGCGCCGAACTGTCCCGGCTGCGGCACCTGCTGGGCCCCGGCCTGCTGCGCTCGCGGCCGTACCGGCTCGCGGCTCCGGTCGACGCCGACTTCGACACGGTGGCGCGGCGGCTGGCGTCCGGTGCCGTGACGGACGCGCTGGGAGCGTACGCGGGTCCGCTGCTGCCGACGTCGCAGGCGCCCTCGGTGGTCCGGCTGCGCGGGCGTCTGGAGAAGCAGCTCCGGGCAGCACTGATCGCACGCGGTGACCCGGCGCTGCTGGCGGACTGGGCGTACAGCACATGGGGTGAGGACGATCTGCCGGCGTGGCGGGCGCTGGCGTCCGTGCTGCCGCCCGCCCGGCGGGCGGCGGCGCTGGCGCGCGTGGCGGAACTGGACGCCTGGCAGCGCGGGTGACGGCCGTCCGGCGGGGACGGCCGCGGAGGCCGGGCGGCGCAACCCCGTTGCAACGTTCCGCTTCCTAGCCTCTGCGCAAGCGCCGCCCAACGGCGGGCGGCGCCCCCACCGGGAGGCCCTGGACATGACCCGATACGCCAAGCCGAACGCCGAAGGCTCCGTCGTCTCCTACGCGTCGCGCTACGACCACTGGATCGGCGGCGAGTACGTCGCACCGGTCCGCGGGCAGTACTTCGAGAACCCGAGCCCGGTCGACGGCCGCCCGTTCACCGAGATCGCCCGCGGCACGGCGGTGGACGTCGAGCGCGCCCTGGACGCCGCCCATGCGGCGGCGCCGGCGTGGGGCCGCACCTCGGCGGCCGAACGCGCGGGCATCCTGCTGAGGATCGCCGACCGGATGGAGGCGAACCTCGAGCAGCTCGCCGTCGCCGAGACGTGGGACAACGGCAAGCCCGTACGCGAGACGCTGGCCGCCGACATCCCGCTGGCGATCGACCACTTCCGCTACTTCGCCGGAACGCTGCGCGCCCAGGAGGGCGCGCTGAGCGAGATCGACGACGACACGGTGGCGTACCACTTCCACGAGCCGCTGGGTGTGGTCGCGCAGATCATCCCGTGGAACTTCCCCATCCTGATGGCCACGTGGAAGCTGGCGCCGGCGCTGGCGGCGGGCAACGCGGTCGTGCTGAAGCCGGCCGAGCAGACCCCGGCGTCCATCCACGTGTGGCTGGGCCTGGTCGCCGACCTGCTGCCGCCGGGCGTCCTCAACGTCGTCAACGGCTTCGGCGTGGAGGCGGGCAAGCCGCTGGCGTCGAGTCCCCGGGTCGCCAAGATCGCGTTCACTGGCGAGACCACGACCGGGCGGCTGATCATGCAGTACGCCTCGGAGAACATCAAGCCGGTCACCCTGGAGCTGGGCGGCAAGTCGCCCAACATCTTCTTCGACGACGTGTGGGCGGCGGACGACGACTTCCGCGACAAGGCGCTGGAGGGCTTCACCATGTTCGCCCTCAACCAGGGCGAGGTGTGCACATGTCCGTCGCGGGCGCTGATCCAGCGCGGACGCTACGGGGAGTTCCTGGAGGCGGCGGTGGTGCGCACGGAGAAGATCGTGCCCGGGCACCCGCTGGACACGGACACGATGATCGGCGCGCAGGCCTCCAACGACCAGCTGCAGAAGATCCTTTCGTACCTGGACATCGGCCGGCAGGAGGGGGCCAAGGTGCTGACGGGGGGTCAGCGCATCGAGCACGGCGGGGAACTGGCGGGCGGCTACTACGTCCAGCCCACGATCTTCGAGGGCGACAACAGGATGCGGATCTTCCAGGAGGAGATCTTCGGCCCGGTCGTCGCGGTCACGTCCTTCACGGACTTCGACGACGCGATCGCGACGGCGAACGACACGCTGTACGGCCTGGGCGCCGGCGTCTGGACGAGGGACGGCAGCACGGCATACCGGGCGGGCCGCGCGATCCAGGCGGGCCGGGTGTGGACGAACTGCTACCACGCCTACCCGGCGCATGCCGCCTTCGGCGGCTACAAGCAGTCGGGCATCGGCCGCGAGACGCACAAGATGATGCTGGACCACTACCAGCAGACGAAGAACCTGCTGGTGTCGTACTCGCCGAAGAAGCTCGGCTTCTTCTAGCGGCACGGGAAGGGCGCCTGACCTCGGCTTCCGCCGGGCAGGCGCCCGGTAGCCGCGCCGATCCGCTCAAGAGGTGTGATGTGCGGTAATCCCCGGCTGAACGCCGGGTGCCCATCGCCGAGGTGGCCCGCCGGGCCTGCAACCCCCGATACGAGAAGACCGTCACCTCCTACGAAGCAGCGGTCACACCCGCATCGTTCCCACTCCGGGCGAGATCGGTTCGAACACGGACCCTGGCTTTCTTGGAGGTCGGGCCCCTCGAAGCCGAGGGTGCGGCGGCCGTCAGAACGGCGGCATCGTCGATCTCCCCGTAGAAGGCGGGGCCGTCCCTCATCTCTTCGGCGTGGTCCTGGGTCCAGCGGGTGAAAGCGGGTGTGGAGATGAGCAGATGAAGCTCGGCGCAGGCCAGGACCGTAGCAGGATCGGGATCCTGCGGCGGGTCGGGTGACAGCATGGCAATCATGATGTCGAGCCGGCGCTTGGGCATGGCCGCGGGCAGCTCGCGATACCAGTGATCGGTGAGAGTGCGACGCGCCTGCGGGAGCCGCTGCACGCGAGAGAGGATCTCCAGACGCCGGAGCCGTTCCTCGCTCGGACAGTCGTCCAGGGACTTGAGTGTGGCCTCGCGCCACCGCAGTTCGGTCAGTCGTTCCTGCACCACTTCCAGCTGATGCAGTCCTTCAACCGGCCCGCCTTCGGCAATACGCTGCTGCCCGTGGCGCCGGACCAGGCGTTGACGTCGGGACGCTTCCACCGCGTGCCGGTCATCCACGGCACGAACCACGATGAGATGCGGATGTTCGTCGGCCTGTCGCTCACCGCGTTCCCAATCCGCACCGAGAGCGACTATCGCGCCCGTCTGGTGGACACCTTCGGGCCCGCAGCCGCAGCCGTCGAGGCGCGGTATCCGGCAGCACACCACCCCACGCCCGCACTGGCCTGGGCCGCGGTGCTGACCGATCGATCCCTCACGTGCACCACACTGGCAGCCGGCCGGGCGGTCGCCACTCATGCCCCCGACCTCCCCCTCTACGGCTACGAGTTCAGCGATCCGGACGCTCCTGTCCTCACCGGTCTGCCGGCGAACCCGGGCTTCCCCTACGGGGCGGCCCACGGCTTCGAGATGCCGTTCCTGTTCTCCTCCTTCCCCACCGAACGACCGCTGACCGACGCCCAGCGCGCCCTGTCGGACCGGATGGTCGACTACTGGACGCACTTCGCGCACACCGGCAACCCGAACACCCCCCACGCCCCGCTCTGGCCTGTCCTCCGTCCTTCGTCACGTCTCGCGCAGTCGGTGCAGTCGTTGGCTCCCGGACCAGGCGGGATCCACCCCGTCGATGCGGATTCCGCACACCACTGCTCGTTCTGGGACCGCCTGCCTCAGTGAGCCTCCGCGTGTACAGGGCCAGGACGCCCCCCGGCGCAGGGCTGATCAGTCTCGTCAGCCCCCCCGGGCCGCCCGCCACCGGCGGCCGGCCCGGGGACCTGACTCGTGGTCCCTCACGTGGTGGGGTCAGCCTCCTACGGCCTTCGCCCAGCCCCGGTCGACCGTCCCCCTCGCCTTCTCCAGTTGCGCGTCCGTGGGGAACTGGGGCTCCCCCTCGACCGTCGGCAGTTTTGCCGCGGCGTTCTCGTCGAGGGTGCCGTCCTCGCGCATGGTCTCCATCAGCACCGGGCGGGCGTAGCCCTTGAGCCGGAGGTTCTGGCCCGTCGCGCTGAAGAGGTACTCCTGCCACAAGCGGGCCGCCGCCGGATTCGGAGCGTTCTTGTTGACGGCCAAGGCGTAGTACTGGGCGAAGCTGCCGTCGAAGGGGATCGCGACCCGCCAGTCCAGGCCCCTGCCGCGGAACCGGTCCGCGTAGTCGAGGTTGACGTAGTCCCAGTCGATGCTGATGGGGGTCCTGCCGGACTCCACCGCGGCCGAGGTCGACTCGACGGGGTTGAAGTTGCCCCGGTCGTTCAGCTCGGCGAAGAAGTCGAGGCCGGGGCGGATGTCGTCGAACGACCCCCCGTTCGCGAGGGCGGCCGCGTAGACGCCGGCGAAGGCGGTGTTGGAACGGGTGGGGTCGCCGTCGAGCGAAACCTTCCCCTTGTACCGGGGTTCCAGCAGATCGGCGAAGGTCCGGGGGCAGGGCTTGACGCGGTTGGCGTCGCAGCCGATGGAGATGTAGCCGCCGTAGTTGTTGGACCAGCGGGCCTCACTGTCCTTCTGGTTGTCCGGGATCGAGTCGTACGCGGCGACCCGGTACGGCGCGAGCAGGCTCTGCCGGACGCCTGCCCGGGCGAACGTGTCCCCCACATCGATGACATCGGGGGCTTCGGCGCTCTTCCCGCTCCTCTTGATGGCGTCGATCTCGTCCTGGCTGGATCCCTGGGGATCGGCGACGGTGACCTCGATCCCGTACTTCTTCTCGAAGCCGTCGATCAGACCGCCGTAGTTGGCCCAGTCGCGCGGAAGGGCGATCGCGTTGAGCGCGCCCTCGTCCTTGGCCGCGGCGATCAGCCTGCTCATGCCCCCCGCCTCCGCTGCCGACGTGGCCACCGACGGCTTCACGGGCGTTGCTTTCGGCGTCTCGGTGCAGGCGCTCAGGACCAGGAGGGCGAGGCAGCCCGCGGCGGCCGCTGTTCGTACACGAGATGCAGTCACGATGGCTCCAGGACGCAGGGGGTCGGGAAAGCGCGGGGGCGGACACGAGTGGGTGTCACCGGGGCAGGTCCGGCTTTCGCCGGACACGGCGCGACCTCCGGCCGCCGCGCCGATCGTTCCGGCCGCAGGAACGGCGGCGGGCCAAAAGCCGTGGCCCGCCCCGTGGGGCGTGGCGGGCGGGCGGTCGTACGGCGACGTCACGATGCCCTCACCGTGCCGTGCCGTTCAGCTCCCCGCCTTCGCCGGAAAGCAGCTCCTCCTCGTCGAGCAGGAACTCGGCGAGTCCTTCCACCGAGGGGCCGGCACCGCCGTGGAGGGACAGTTCGGCCCAGATGACCTTTCCGGTGGGCATGTAGCGGGTGCCCCAGCGTTCGGCGAACCGGGCCACCAGGAAGAGTCCGCGGCCGCCCTCATCGGTGACCTTGGCCCGCCGCAGCCGTGGTGAGGTGCTACTGCAGTCGGAGACCTCGCAGATCAGGGTTCGGTCACGGAGGAGCCGGACGGTGATGGGCTCGGTGCCGTAGCGGATGGCGTTGGTGATCAGCTCGCTGAGGACGAGTTCGGCGGCGAAGTCGATCTGCTCGAGACCCCATTCCTGGAGTCGCCGGAGACAGGCGGCGCGGGCCGGGGCGACCGCCGCCGGGTCGCGGGGCACCTGCCATTCGGCGACCCGGGTGGGATCGAGCCGGTGCGTGCGGGCCACCAGCAGCGCGATGTCGTCCCGGGGCCGGTCCGTCATCATGGCGTCGACGACCACGGCGCAGGTGTCCTCCGGGGAACGGTCGGGTCCGGCCAGCGCGTCGCGCAGGGCCGCCATACCGACGTCCAGGTCGCGGTCCCGGTCCTCGATCAGCCCGTCGGTGTAGAGCACCAGCCGGGAGCCCTCGGGCACGGTCAGCTCGGCGCTCTCGTCGGGCAGTCCGGCCCCGAGGCCCAGCGGCGGGGAGACCGGCAGCTCGGGGAAGTCCACGGTCCCGTCGGGGCGGACCACCGCCGGTCCCGGGTGGCCGGCGGTGGCGACCGCCAGGTGCCCGGAGGCGGGATCGTAGACGGCGTACAGGCAGGTCGCGCCGGTGATCCCCTGGCCTTCCCCGTCGACGGCGGCCTCCTCGCTGTCGATCTGGGCCACCAGTTCGTCGACGCGGCCGAGCAGTTCCTCCGGCGGGATGTCCAGGACGGAGAAGTTGTGCACGGCGGTGCGCAGTCGGCCCATGGTGGCCGCCGCGTGCAGGCCGTGCCCCACGACGTCACCGACGACCAGCGCGACCCGGGCACCCGACAGCGGGATGACGTCGAACCAGTCCCCGCCCACCCCGGCCCGGGCGGGCAGATAGCGGTAGGCCACCTCCAGGGCCGTCTGCTCGGGCACCCGGCTGGGCAGCAGGCTGCGCTGCAACGTGACGGCCATGGTGTGCTCGCGGGTGTAGCGGCGGGCGTTGTCGATGCACACCGCCGCCCGGGCGGCCAGCTCCTCGGCGAAGAACACGTCCTCCTCCTCGAACGGCGCGGAGGCGTTCGCCCGCCAGTAGTGGGCCGCTCCGAGCACCACCCCCCGGGCGCGCAGCGGGACGAGGATCAGGGAGTGGATGCCGTGGTCCAGGACCCGGCGGGCGCGGTCGGGGTCCTGGGCCCGCCAGCCCTCGGCGGCGCTCAGGTCCTCCACCAGGACCGCTCGGCCGTCGGCGGCGCCCGCGGCCATGGGGTGGGCGGCGCCGAAGCGGATCAGCTTGCCGGCCGGGTAGAGAAGATGGTCCCCCTCCAGGCCGACGACGGCGGTGCGGCGCATCTCGGTGCTCACGCCGGAGGGCTCCTCACCCTGCAGGACCGGGTCCAGGAGCTCGACGGTGACGACGTCGGCGAAGCGGGGGACGGCGACCTCTGCGAGTTCCTCGGCGGTGCGCGTGACATCCAGGGTGGTCCCGATCCGCACGCCGGCGTCATAGAGCAGCTCCAGCCGCCGGCGCGCGGTCTCGGCTCTGCCGGAGAGAGCCTGCAGTTCGGTGGTGTCCCGCAGCGTCACCACCACGCTCGCCGGGCCCTGGGCAGCGGTGAACCGCTTGTTGACGGCGAGCAGCCGGTCAGCGGCCAGGTGCACCTCGTCGGTGGCCGGGCGATCGGACGTGAGCAGCCCGGCGAGGTCGGCGTTCAGCCCCAGCGCGCTCACATGGCGGCGTTCCGCATCCTCCGGCAGGTCCAGCAGGCGGCGGGCCTCGTCGTTGGCCAGCAGCAGCCGGCCGCCACCGCCGACGATCAGCACTCCTTCCCGTACGGCGTGGAGGACCGCGTCGTGGTGCTCGTACATCCGCGTCATCTCGGTCGGGCCCAGACCGTGGGTCTGCTTCTGGAGGCGACGGCTCACCAGCGCCGACCCGCCCGCGGCGAGGGCGAGTGACCCGGCAGCGACCCCGGACAGGACCGGCAGTTGCTGGTTCACCCGGTCCTGCACGTTCCCCACCGTGACGACGGAGGAGACAATGGCGACGACCGCGTTGCCGGTGTCCTTGACGGGGACGGCCGAGATCACGGAGAGCCCCAGGGCACCCTGGAAGGTCCTGGTGAACGACTTCCCTGCCGCCGCTTCCGCGTAGGGGCCGATGACGTGCTTTCCGATCTGCTCGGGGTCGCTGTGGGTGAGGGTGATCCCGTCCGGCCGGTAGACGATGACGGCGTCGACACCGGCGGCCCTGCGCACCGCCTCGGCGCTCGGCTGCAGCACCGCTGTGGGGTCGGGACGCTCCAGTGCCGTGAGGAGCCCCGGTGATTTCGCGAAGGTCTCGGCGGCGGTGAGCGTCCGGTTCCGGGCGTCCGCCATGCTGTCGCGGCGCGCCTGCAGGACGAGGGCCACCAGCGCGGCAACGACGACCAGCCCCACAACCGCCAGTTGCAGGAGGAACACCTGGCCGGCGAGGCTGCGCACGCTCAGCAGGGACCGCAGGCGCCGCCGCAACCGCCGCGCGCTCCACCGACCGGGCGCGTGATCACTCCCGGGCGGCTTGGGCGACCGACGCCCGAATCGCCCCAAAAATTTCCGCATAGAACATTTCTATCGTTTTCGGCTACCGATCATGGGGCGATCGGGGGCAGGACCGGTCACGGTGGAGCCGCCGGGTGTTTCGGCCCGCCGCGCCGGACGGGCATCCGGCCCCGGAGTCGCCCGCCGGGCGTCGTGCGCGCGTGATCCGGTCCTGCCCCGGCAGGGAAGTGCCGTTCCGCTCAAACGGAGGTGTCGTCCGGGCCCGCGAGCGTGCGCAACTCGAGCGCCGAGTGCCTGGCCGGGTCCGGCCTGTCCCGTCCCAGCACCGAACCGAGCCATCCCAGGAGGAAGCCCAGGGGGGCGGAGACGATGGTGGGGTACTGCAACGGGAACAGACTGAAGTCCATGTCCGGGAACAGCGCGGTCGGGCCTCCCGACACCGCGGGTGACAGCACGGCCATGACCACCGAGGAGACCAGTCCGCCGTAGATGCTCCACAGCGCGCCGGTGGTGGTGAACCCGCGCCAGTACAGGCCGTACAGCAGTGCGGGAAGAATCGCCGAAGCCGCGACGCAGAACGCCAGACCGGCGGCGAAGGAGACGTTGAGGCGCTCGGCGAGCAGGGCCAGGCCCACCGCCGCACCACCGATCAGCACGACCGCACAGCGGGCGACCATCAGTGGACGTCATGTCCCCCTGGCCAAGGCGTCGGGCCTCCCCGACACGGACATCGACCGCATCGTCCAGGGCTCGGAGGCCGGCGGGTGGACCGACCTCGAAAGGTGGTCCATCCGGGCCGCCGACGAACGGAACCGTGATGCGCGGCTCGGCGAGGCCACGTGGGAGGCGCTGGTCGAGCACTTCGGCGACGAGGAAATGATCGAGATCACCATGCTGGTGGGCCAGTACCACATGGTGGCGCTCTTCTTGAACTCCGTCGGTGTGGAGCTGGATCCGGGCTTCGACAGCGCAGGCCTTCCGGAAGGGAACGGGACCGATGAGTGAGGCGTATCCGGGCCGCGCCGCCCGACGGCTCGCGGGCCGCAGAGTGCTGGTGGTCGGCGCGGGCACCCGTCCCGGCGACGCTCCGCAGGCGCCCGTCGGCAACGGCCGGGCGATCGCCGTACTCGCCGCCCGCGAAGGTGCGGACGTGGCCTGCGCCGACCTCGTCGGCCCAGCCGCCGCCGTGACCGCCGACCTGGTCACCGCCGAAGGCGGCCTGGGTGTTTCCGTGGTCGCCGATGCCACGGACGCGGAGCAGTCGGCCGCCATGGTCGCCGAGGCGGTCCGCGGGCTGGGCGGGCTGGACGCGCTGGTGGTCAACGTGGGGGTGGGCCTCGGTACCGGGCTGGCGGGCTCAACACCCGAGGAATGGGACGAGGTTCTCGGGGTGAATCTGCGTGCGCCCTTTCTCGCCGCCAAACACGGCCTTCCCGCGATGGCCGATGCCGGTGCTGTCGTGTTCATCGGCTCGGTCGCCGGACTGCGTGCCGCGACCGGCTCTCCCGCCTACGACACCTCCAAGGCCGGCCTCTTCGGACTGACCCGCCATGTGGCGCGGGAAGGAGCGGCACGAGGCATCCGCGCCAACATGGTCGTCCCCGGCCTGATCGACACGCCGATGGGCCGCCAGGCATCGGCGAACCGGGCCTCCCGGACAGCCTCCTTCGCCCGCATTCCGCTCGGCCGTCAGGGCACCGCCTGGGAAGTGGCGGAGGCCGTCACGTTCCTCCTCTCCGATCGGGCCTCGTACATCACCGGCCAGAGCCTGGTGGTGGACGGTGGCCTCACCGCGGTGTGACAGCGGCGGCACGTGCACCTGCGGGTACGGGATCTCCGCCGCAGTTCTGGGTGTGGCGTGCAGTCGATAGAATCGCGGGTAGGAAGAGCAGCCCGGCGCGTCCACCGCGTACCCGAGCCGGTACTGGGCCTGATCGGCACCTTACGCCCACGGGCGCCGCAGCAGTGCGGAGCCGTCACCGGGTCGGTGAGGGTGCGCCTGACGGGGATGGCACCGAATGACATGAGCCTGTACACGGGGCGCCCATCCGGCCTGATCGGGAGGCAGATCGCGGGCTACCGGGTCGAGGGCGTGATCGGCCGCGGTGGTATGGCCGTCGTCTATCGCGCGAAGGACCTGCGCCTGGACCGCACAGTGGCGCTCAAGCTGATCGCCCCGGAGCGCGTCCGTGACGACACCTTCCGGCGCCGTTTCACCCACGAGTCACGGGTGGCCGCGGCGATCGACCACCCGCACATCGTGCCGATCTTCGAAGCCGGTGAGACCGACGGCGTCCTGTACATCGCCATGCGGTACGTCTCCGGTCTGGACCTGCGTGCCATGCTCGACCGGGACGGTCCGCTCCCCGTCGCGACCGCCCTGCGCATCGCCGGCCAGGTGGCATCGGCACTCGACGCGGCCCACGAGCACGATCTGGTGCACCGGGACGTCAAGCCCGGCAACGTCCTGATCGCCGCGGGCACCGACAGCGACCACCCCGAACACGTCTATCTCACGGACTTCGGACTGACGAAGAAGATGCAGTCGCTCACCGGCTTCACCACGGCGGGCGAGTTCGTCGGCACGCTCGACTACATGGCGCCGGAACAGATCTCCGGCAGGCCGGTGGACGGCAGGTGCGATCTCTACAGCCTCGCCTGTGCGGTCTACGAATGCCTCTCCGGCGGACCGCCCTTCCAGCGTGACGAGGACGTGGCGCTGCTGTGGGCGCACCAGTACGATCAGCCGCCTCGCCTGACCGAGAGGTGCCCGGGGATCGCACCCGCCGCCGACGACGTCATGGCAAAGGCCCTGGCGAAGGTCCCCGAGGACCGGTACGGCTCCTGCCTGGAATTCGTGGCGGCCCTGCGCGTCGCCACCGGGAGCGGCGTCGGCGAGCGCGTCGTCGCGGGGAGTCCCGGGCCGCCGCCGGAGCCTCCGGCCTGGGCCCGGGCGGTCTTCCGCGGCCCGCCCGGCGGGCCGTAGACCGCTAGGGCTCTGGTGCCGCCGGGTGGTTCGCCGGACCGGGCGGCCGGGCGTCACAGCCCCAGGGAGATGGCCAGACGGGTCAGTTCCGCCGTGCTGTTGATGCCCAGCTTGGCCCGGATGCGGCGGAGGTAGGCGTCGACCGTGTGCGTGGAGAGCCCCATCTGGCGGGCCGTTTGCAGGTAGGTGCGTCCTGCGGCGATGTGTCGCAGCGTCTCCTGCTCGCGCGGGGCCAGCGTAGGCACGGGGGCTTCGGCGTGCGGGGTGGTGGGTGTGAGGCTCATGGTTCCCTCCGAGGGGACCGGCTCGGTCGTCCCTGCTCACACCCTCGGAAGCAAGGGAGACATATACCGGAATGTCGATATTTGCCCTCCTGTCCCACAAGGCTGCCTGCGCGACTTCATCACGGGGTCCGCGGACTGTCACAGGCGCGTCACAGGGGACCGCCTGTGTGCGCGCCGGGATCAGCTGCTGTGCTCGGTGGCCCTCAGTACCCGACGAGGGACTGCTCGGACCAGATGGTCTTGCCGACGGGGGCGTGCCGGGTGCCCCAGCGCTCGGCGAGCTGGGCGACCAGCAGCAGACCCCGCCCGCCCTCGTCGAAGGTCCGGGCCCGCCGCAGGTGCGGCGCGGTACTGCTCGAGTCGGAGACTTCGCAGATCAGGGTGCTGTCCTGGTGAATCAGCCGCAGCTGGATGGGCGGCCGGCCATAGCGGATGGCATTGGTGACCAGTTCGCTGACCACGAGTTCGGTGACGAAGGTGGCCTCCTCGAGCCCCCAGACCGTCAGCTGGTCGGTGCTGCGCTGACGGGCCTGGGCGACGACGGAGGGGTCGGACGGCAGGTCCCAGACGGCGACCCGGTCGGCATGGAGGGCCCTGGTGCGGGCAATGAGCAGGGCGACGTCGTCATCGGGACGGCGGGTCAACAGACCCGTCAGTACCCGGTCGCAGACGGTGTCCAGAGTCGAGGCGGGTCGAGCTAGGGCTGCGAACATCCCGTCCAGGGCGTCGTCGATATCGCGATCGCGGGGTTGAAGCAGACCATCGGTGTAAAGGGCGAGGATGCTGCCTTCGGGAAGTTCGGTCTCGGCGCTCTCGAAGGGCAGGCCCCCCAGGCCCAGCGGCGGGCCGGCCGGGATGTCGAGGAGGTACACGGCGCCCTCGGGTGAGACCACGGCGGGAGGGAAATGGCCCGCCCGGGCGAGCGTGCAGTTGCGGGAGACCGGGTCGTAGACGACGTACAGGCAGGTGGTGCCGATGCCCCCGGCGGCTTCCCCGGCGCCTTCCGCCGTGGCCTCGTCGGCGGACAGATGGATGATGAGATCGTCGAGGTGCGTGAGCAGCTCGTCGGGCGGCAGGTCGACGTCGGCCAGGGTGCGTACCGCGGTGCGCAGTCGGCCCATGGTGGCGGCGGCACGCATGCCGTGGCCGACGACGTCACCCACGACCAGGGCCACCCGTGCGCCGGACAGTGGGATCACGTCGAACCAGTCGCCGCCCACGCCGGACTCGGTACTGGCGGGCAGGTAGCGGGAGGCGATCTCGACCGCCGCCTGATCGGGGAGCGTCTGCGGGAGCAGGCTGCGCTGCAGGGTCATGGTGTTGGTGCGCTCCCGGGTGTGGCGGCGCGCGTTGTGAATGCTGACGGCCCCCCGGGTCGTGAGCTCCTCGGCCAGCCACAGGTCTTCCGGTTCGAAGGGCTCCCGGCGCTGGTGACGGCCGAAGATGGCCAGGCCGAGCGCGATACCGCCGGCCCGCAGCGGCACCACCATCATCGAGTGGGTCCCGTACTGGCGGATCCAGGCGGCCTCGGGATCCTGGGCCACCCATCGGACGACGGCCGGGTCGTTCGCCCCGTACACAGCGCCACGGCCTGCGGCCAGACACTCGGCGGGAGGTGACAGCGGCGGATGGACGGTCGTCCCTCCGCCCCCGACCGGGAACTCCGGGCTTCCTTCCAGAACCGACCGCACCGCGGTACGGCGCACGGTGACCGGCCCTGTCGCCGGGCCGGCAGAGGGCTCGTCGCCGCGTGGGGCAGGGACGAGCAGGTCGACGGCCACGAAGTCGGCGAGCCGGGGGACGGCGACGTCGGACAGTTCCTGGGCGGTGCGGGCGCTGTCCGAGGTGGTGCCGATGCGGGCGTCGGCATCCGTCAGCAGGGACGTCTGCTGCCGGGTCCTGTCGAGTCCGGTCCTGTCGTGCGCGGCCAGGCACACGGCTCGCACCCGGCCGTCCGGGTCCCGCACCGGCGTCAGTGACGTCGCCCAGTCGTGCTCCTCGCTCGTCCCCGTGGGGCGGACGAAGGCCGTCACATGCTGCGGCTCACCGGTCTCCAGTACCAGGCGCATTCTCCGTTCGGTCTCGTCGCTCACCGGATCCGGCGCGATGTCCGGCAGACGCAGCCCGCGCATCACGGCCTCCGGGAAGGACAGCGCGCGCTCCATGCCGGCGTTCGCCCGCACCAGCCGCAGGTCCGCGTCGAAGATCGCCAGGTGGCAGGGAGACTGGGTGAACGCCCATTCCCTCATCGGCTCGTCCCAGGGCGTACGGGGCCCGCCCGGCACGGGGCACACCACGAGCCACTTGCCGGCCCCTCCCGAGGAGGTCCAGCAGTGCGCGAGCAGTCCCGCCTCCAGCCGGTGGCCGTCCCGGTGCCGTAGCGCCACGGTGCCGCTCCACCGCTCCTGCCCGGGCGGGGCCCGCCATGCCGTGTCGCTGACGGCATGGGCGAGCAGACGGGCGGCGGGCAGCCCCACGACCTCGGAGGGCACGTAACCGAGCAGTCGACGGGCACCCTCACTCCACCCGGTCACGATGCCCTGCTCGTTGATGGTGGCCGTGGCCGTGTCCGCCGACTCACGGGAGGCGTTCGTCTCCTCCGGCTGCTCTCCAGGAGAGATGGGAAGTCGTTCCATCGCCGCTCGTCTCGCCCTCGCTGGTTCCTTTCCCCACGGTCCCCACGGGAACCGGCACGGCAAAGGACTCCACTACAAGCATGATCCGGCGGCCCCAGGAGCACCACCGCAGTGCTGTCACGACGACAGCGGGAGGGTACGGGGCGGTGTGGCGGTGGGATCCGCCGTGACCGCGCGTTCCACGGCGGGACGCCAAGTCCCCCGTCCGGTGGACATGGTGTCGTCGGCGGTCCGCCTTCGCCTCCCCTGCGTCAGCCGTCGCCGCCGGTGCCACCACGGCCACCCTGACCACTGGTCTGGCAGCCGAGGCCGACGCAGATTCCGCCCTTGCCGCCCTTACCGCCGGTGCCACCGTCACCGCCGGGGAGGGCGTTGCCGCCGTTGCCACCGTTGCCGCCGTTGACGCTGCCGTGGCACACCCCGACGCAGACCCCGCCGCGGCCACCGTTGCCGCCGTTCTTGCCGGGCGCACCCTGAGTGCCGGTGCCGCCGTTGGCGCTGCCGTTGCAGATTCCGGCGCAGATCCCACCGTGGGAGCCGCTGCTGCCGTTGACAGTCCCGTTGCAGTTGCCCGCACACACCCGGTCGCCGACCTGGACGCTGCCGTTCTTGCCCACCTTGATCCCGAGGCTGTCGCCGGAGCGATCGGCGGGCAGCTGCTGAGCGGCGTTCACCTTGACCACGTTGCCCTGCGGCATCGGCGCTGCCATCGCGGTGGCCGGCACCATTGCGACCCCGGCTATCACAGCGGTCGAGACCGCGAAACCGAGACGGCGTTTCGAGAAGAGCTTGCGCATGGAATTCTCCCTTTTTCGACACACGGTTTTCGTGAGATGGTTTCTGTTGGTCGCTTTCCCGATTCGCGGAACGAAGTCGATGGGAAAGAAGCGACAAGGGCTGTCGGGCGACGCCCTGTGTGTATTAAGTAAGCCCGTTCGGAGGCCGTCCGTCATGCTCCGACTTCTCGGGGCTTGACAGGAAATCGGAGCACCGGTAAAAGCCGCCTCGCGGAACCCGGGGACGACGCCTGCCCGAATCGCGCCGGGACGCCGTAGCACACGGATCGGCCGCCTCGGCACAGTGCCGAGGCGGCCGATCGGTTACGGCGTCATCCCCCCACCGATGGAAGTGTCCCTCCCTCGAATCCGGTCTTCGGCCTCCGACCTCCCGTACGGGGTCGTGCATCACGGGCGGAAGGGGAAGCCGTCTCCGAACAGTGCGGACCAGTCGCCTTCGAGGTAGTCCCGCTTCCAGTCGTCGACCTCGTCTTCCGAGATCTTGTACTTCTTGGCGACCTCCTTCTCCGTCACGTCTCCGTACATCACGGACATCACGATCCGCACCTTGTCCACGACATTGAGGTCCGACTTCTTCTTGTCGGGCAGGTCATCCACGTCGTCGAACTGGAAACATCCGGGCTGGCCGGGCTGGCCGGGCTCACCCGGCTGACCGGGCGCACCGCCCTTGCCGCCCTCGCCGCCCTTGCCGCCCTCGCCGCCCTTGCCGCAGCCGGCGGAGTGGGGGGCTGAGAGGCTCGTGCCTGCCTGGGGGGCCTGCGACGCCTGTGCCGCGCATGCTGTGCCGCCGGCGAGAGCGAGTGCGGCGACCGCCACGATGAATGGACGCTGCCAGATGGTTCCGGCCATTTGGGTTTCTCCGTCTTCCTGAGAGGGTCTTCTGCGGGCGTTGCGCCCGACACCGTGCTGGGCGACCTCGGGGCCGCTCGCGCTGATCGATGGGGGGAGTGGGGTGGAGGTCCTGCGGACCCCCACCCCGTAGAGGTGGGCCTTCGCGGCCCGGACGTCACGGTCCGTCCGGGCCGCCGGTGCTGTCAGGGTCAGAAGATGCTGATGCCTCCCGCACCACCGATTCCGCCAAGGCCGCCCGGCCCGAAGATGCTGGAGCCGCCCTTTCCGCCCTTACCGCCCTTGCCGCCGTCACCGAAGACGGTGTCGCCGCCCTTCCCTCCCTTACCGCCGTTGCCGCCGGGGCCGAAGACGCTGCTGCCGCCGCCACCGGCGTTGCCGCCGTTGCCGCCGTTGCCGAAGACGCTGTTGCCACCGCCGCCGCCGTCGCCGCCCTTGCCGCCCTTGCCGAAGACGGATTCGCCGCCGCCGCCACCGCCGCCGCCGCCACCGCCGCCACCGAAGACGCTGCTGCCGCCCTTGCCGCCGGCCCCACCGGCACCGCCGTCGCCGAAGACGCTGCCGCCACCGGAGCCGCCGGAGCCACCGCCGCCGCCGGGACCGAAGACGCTGCTACCGCCCTCGCCGCCTTCGCCGCCGGCGCCGCCGGCCGCGACGTAGTTCACGGCCGACGTCGGGGCCGCCATCGCGGCGGATGCGGCGAAGCCGGCACCCCCGGTGATCAGAGTGGCCGAGGCGAGGATCGTCGCCAGGCGGAGACCTCGACGCTGAGAACGGGTCTTGCCCGGGGTGTGAACGTTATGAGTCATGAGATTCTCCTTGCAGGGGGGATTTTTATACGCCCCGGGAATTCGGGGCGATATGGTCGGCAGATCGGGTTTCCGACCCGGACCGCAATGCCGGGTAACCGGCGGTTCGGTGAGAGGGAAAATCCTCGAAGGATTTCCGCCTACCGTCCGACCCCGCTTCCTTTCCGGTGAGGCCGTGCTTCAAGTAGGCCCGATCGGAGAAGCCCGCGTCATGTCCTGATAATTCGTGACTTGACAGCTCGCTGGAGGGTCGGGTAAAAGCTCGCGGAACTGCCGCCGGGGCGCGTGGGCCCGAGGACGGGGTGCGGCCTGTGGTCGTTGCACGACGTCTCGAAGTCACGCAGTACGCCGAGGAGTTGGCAGCGCTGATGCGTGACTGCGGCGGGATGCGCGAAGTGGTGCCGAGAACGCGAATGCGCCGACCGGTGTGCTCGATGACTGCACAGATGTGCAGGCACGTTCCGGTCAGCGCATACGTCGCGTGGAGAGTCAGGGCCGGCGATGCCGCCGGCTCCTGCCCGCCCCTCGGCCCCGCCTCGCAGGTTGGCGATCAAGCCAATACGCCGGCGAGGGCGGGGCCGTTCACGGGCGGCTAGGCCGCCGGCAACATCGCGGGGGTGTCGGCGCCGAGGTTGGGATCGGTTCCGGGGACGGGATCTGTTTCCGGTTCGGGGTTCGGGTTGGGTGCGGGCTCCTGGGGGGCGGGCGGCGGTGCCGGCTCCTGGGGGGCGGGCGGCTGTGGCGGGTCCTGAGGGTCGGGCTGCTGTGCCGGGGCGTCACCAGGCTCGACCAGCCGTCGCGGGTCCTCGGGGTTGGGCGGCTGTACCGGGTCGCCTCCGGGCTCGGACTTGGGCTCCTTGGGGTCGGGCTTCTTCACGTCCTCCTTGTCGTCCTTGTTCTGCTCGTCCTTCTTCTGCTCGTCCTTCTTCTGCTCGTCCTTCTTCTGCTCTTCCTTCTTCTGCTCGTCCTTCTTCTGCTCGTCCTTCTTCTGCTCGTCCTTCTTCTGCTCGTCCTTCTTCTGCTCGTCCTTCTTCTGCTCGTCCTTCTTCTGCTCGTCCTTCTTGTCCTCGTCCTTCTTCCCGTCCTCCTTCTTGTCGTCCTTCTTTCCGTCCTCCTTCTTGTCGTCCTTCTTTCCGTCCTCCTTGTCCTTGTCCTTGTCCTTCTTGTCGTCGTCCTTCTTCCCGTCCTCCTTGTCCTTGTCCTTCTTGTCGTCGTCCTTCTTCCCGTCCTCCTTCTTGTCGTCCTTCTTGTCGTCGTCATGCTTGGTTTCGTGCTGCTTGGTCTCAGCCATCAGTGGCCACTGCCTGTCCGGAGGAGTGGCCTGCTTGTCGCGTTCACCGTGGTCACCCGCGGAGCGGCTGACCCAGTCCTTGTCCTTCTGGTCGAAGATGACAAATTCCTTGACCTCCGCGGGCGCCGGCTTGATGACCACGACGTCCTGCGGCCGGTATCCGGTCCAGGTGCTCCCCTTCTGCTCGGGTGTGCCCTTCTGGGCGACCGCACGGGCGAGCGGGTTGCCACAGGCACAACGCACCTTCGGCTCTCCACGGCCATCGACGAGGACGGCCGTGCCGGCCTGGAGCACGGCCTGGTACTTGGTGAAAGTGCCGTCACGGAAGCCGTGGCTGGTGACGCGGGTGTCGGAACGCAGCTGTACGGGCGTCAGCGACCGCAGATAGCCGGGGACCTCAGACTCCCGGACGTTGAGAACCGAGGCGAAGGCCTTGTTCTTGGCCCGGTCGGAGCTCAGATAACGGATCTGCTTCTCCACGTCACAACTGGCGAGGTTGCGGCTCCCGCCGTAGACGCCGGGTTCCGACCCGGCCACGCTGCGGATGGCGTTGGTCTCGGTGGAAGGCGTGCTGGGCGCGGCAGCCGGCAAGGAGGAGGTGGTGTTCGCAGTCGACGGGGTGAACGGGTCCGGCCCGGTGGCGTTCGTGGGCTGCAGTATGACCTCGCTGGCCTCGGCCGGTTCGCCGCCAGGGCGGATGAAGACGGCGGCGAGGACCACACCGACGACAAGGGCGATGATCGCGGTGATCCGTGGCACGGATCGCCACCAGGGGCGCCCTCCATCGCCCGACCGCCACTTCGGATGGCCCGGCCCACTTGGTCCACGCGGCCCACCGCCGCTGGG
Source organism: Streptomyces sp. 5K101 (assembly GCF_046506645.1). NCBI lineage: Bacteria > Bacillati > Actinomycetota > Actinomycetes > Kitasatosporales > Streptomycetaceae > Streptomyces > Streptomyces sp. 5K101. Next base: position 336,112 of record NZ_JBKFFO010000004.1, read on the forward strand.
CGGCGGGGGAGGCGGAGGTCCTGCTCCCTCGCCGGAAGAGCGCCCGGCCAGGGGGCCGGACGGCGGCCCCGTGGGCCGTTCAGAGAGCGGTTCGGAACTCACGGCTACCCCTCCCACCGGGCGTAGGAATCGCTAACTCGGAAGCCCTGCGAGGACTTCGTGGCGCTTTGTCTGGATTACTCCCTTTGGCCCCATTGTGCGCTCCGGTAGTGCAGGGCTCCAAGCCGCACTGTTCGGCCTCGTGTGCGCCGAGCGCCTGTCGGCCGCTCCCGGCATGTGGGTGGCCGGCACGGGCAACCTGTCTCAGCTCTGGGGCTCCCGCAGGGACGGGTCAGCGGGATTCATCCGGCCGGTGAACGATCTCCGTGGGCGACGGCACCTCACCGGCCGTCTCCGTCGGCTTCGGCACCTCACCGGCCGTCTCCGTCGGCTTCGGCACCTCACCGGCCGTCTCCGTCGGCGACGGCACCTCACCCACCGTCTCCGTCGGCGACGGGAGCTCACCGGTCGTCTCCCCCCCGGTCTCGCCGGCGGACGGGGCGGACGAAACCGCGTACGTCCCGATCCGCGCGCCGTCGCAGTACACCCAGCGCTCCTGCTCGGCGTCGTACAACCACGCCGCCTCCCCGTCGATGACCATCCCGACCCGCAGCCCCCGCGTCCGCTGCCGGAAGGCCTCGCCGTCCGTCTTCCCCGACACCGTGTCCTCCACGGCCAGCCAGTAGCGGCCGAGCGACTCCTTCAGCCGGGCCAGCAGCGGGCGCGGGTCGGTCGCGTGGGTGGGCGGCGCGCCGGCCATGGGCGGGGTCTGCGGCACGGGGACCAGCAGGCGGCCGTCGACCCAGGCCGTCCAGCCGTTGTGGCAGACGATGCGTCCCCAGTCGCCGCGCCGTTCGACCAGCCGGACGGGCAGGAGTGGGTCGAGCGGCACGGTCGGCCGGGACACGTCGGGAGTCTCCCAGGCGGCCAGTCCGTCGTTGGGTACGACATGGGTCGCAAGGAAGCCGGCGTCGGGAGTGGCCATGTCTTCCGCTTCCGTCACTTCCGCATGATCGCGGGCTCGTGACGCCTCAGCAGCCGCCCGACGACGTACCAGAGCACCGCGCAGTACGCCACCAGGACGGCCATGCCCAGCAGCCACGCATCGGCGGCGTGCTCGAAGAGCGGGTCGTCGTACTCCGGCTTCGGCACGATCCGGGCGATGTCGACCGTCGCCGCCGTCGCCCCGAAGCCCCATCGGCCGGGTACCAGCCAGGCCAGCTGCTCCAGGCCCACCACGTCGTACACCTTCACGAGGGCACCGCAGAAGACGATCTGGACCATGGCGATGAGGACCAGCAGCGGCATGGTGACCTCTTCCTTGTGCACCAGTGCGGAGACCATCAGGCCGACCAGCATCGCGCAGAACGACAGCAGGGCGATGGCGAGGGTGATCTCGACGAGCGGTGGCAGCAGGACGCCATGCCCTTCGGGAGCGCGGAGATCGATGCCGAGGAGTCCGACGAGGGTCATGACGACGGCCTGGACGACCGTGATCAGGCCCAGCACCAGCACCTTGGACGTCAGATAGGCAGATCTGGAGAGCCCTACGGAGCGCTCCCGCCGGTAGATGACGCGTTCCTTGACGAGTTCACGTACCGCGTTCGCCGCTCCCGTCAGGACCGCACCCACGCACAGCACGAGCAAAGTCGCGGCCGCGGTGTCGAGGGTGAGTTTGCCTGCGGCCATGATCCGCGCCATGACGCCCATCCCGAACGGCAGTCCGACCATGACGGCGATGAAGGTCCGGTCGGTGCTCAGCACGGCCGCGTAACGTCGTACGAGGGTCCGCAGCTGGGCCGACCAGCTCTGCGGTTTGGGCGGCGGCGCGTGGCCTCCCGGCAGCCGCTCGCGGGCGAGGCGGGGCTGCGCGCTGGAAGCGACGTAATGGTCGTGGAACGGCGACGTGTGGTAGTCCGCCCGCCAGTCGCGGCCGCGGTCGTTCTCGAACGCCTCGAAGGCCTCGGGCCACTGTTCGAAACCGAAGAAGGGCAGGGCGTCCTCGGGCGCGCCGTAGTAGGCGATCCGTCCGCCTGGGGCCAGCACCAGCAGCCGGTCGCACACGTCGAGGCTGAGCACGCTGTGCGTCACGACGATGACGGTACGGCCGTCGTCGGCCAGGCCGCGCAGCATGTGCATGACCGAGCGCTCCATGCCCGGGTCGAGGCCGGAGGTCGGCTCGTCGAGGAAGACCAGCGACGGTTTCGTCAGCAGTTCCAGGGCGACGCTGACGCGTTTGCGCTGGCCGCCGGAGAGACTGTGGATGGGCTGGTCGGCCCGTTGTTCCAGACCGAGCTCCCGGATGACCTCGTCCACCCGGGCGTCGCGTTCGGACGTGGCGGTGTCCTCCGGGAAGCGCAGCTCGGCGGCGTACCCGAGAGCCCGGCGGACGGTGAGCTGTGGGTGAAGGATGTCGTCCTGCGGCACGAGACCGATGCGCTGACGCAGCTCGGCATAGTCGCGGTAGAGGTCACGGCCGTCGTACCACACCGTGCCGTGGTCGGCGGGGCGCTGTCCGGTGAGCGCGTTCAGGAGCGTGGACTTGCCGGCGCCGCTCGGCCCGACCACGGCGAGCAGGCACTTCTCACCGACGGGGAAGGACACCTGATCGAGGAGAGTCTTCCGGCCGCGGTCCACGCGGACGGTGAGGTCCTGCACGTCGAGTGAGACCTCGCCGGTGTCGACGAACTCCTGCAGCTGGTCGCCCACGAGGCAGAAGTCGGAGTGGCCGATGCCCACGATGTCGCCGGCGACGACGGGAGCACGGGTGACCCGCCGGCCGTTGAGGAAGGTGCCGTTGTGGCTGCCGAGGTCGACGATCTCGTACGTCCCGTCGGCGAGCACCCGCAGCTCGGCGTGGTGCCGCGACACGGTCAGGTCCTCGACGACGAAGTCGTTGTCGGCGGCGCGGCCGATGCCCACGCTCCGTGTCGACAGCGGACGGACGGTTGTCGGGCGGCGGAACGTACGGGTGGCGGACGGCACGGACACGGACGAGGGCCACCCGGTGGCTTCCCCGGCCGGCTCGGCACGGCGCAGCGGCTGCAGCTGGGCGCGAGGGCCTTCCGAGGGGTGGCCGAACCGGATGACGCTCCCGGGGCCCACTCCCCATTCGTGGATCCGTCGGCCCTCGGCGTAGGTGCCGTTGCTGCTGCCCTCGTCCTCGAGCGTCCAGTGGTCGGCTTCGGGGCGCAGCACCGCGTGATGCCAGGACACGCGGGAGTCGGTGAGCACGATGTCACTGGAGGGGTCTCGCCCGATGTGGTAGACCCGGCCCGGGGCCACGACCAGGGTGTCCCCCTCGGTCTCGAGCACGAGTTCCGGCGGGGTCGGCGTTGCAGACCGCTCTGCCATGTCTGGAATTTTAGCTTTCGGTACTTTCCGCCGCCCGATGGCGTCAGCGGGGGGCGGTCGGGCACGCACGGCCCCGCTGCTGTCGGGGCTGGTCGTTGTCGCGCAGCTCGTCGTGGCCGAGGATGTGCGCGTGGTCCGGCCGGGGACGCGATTCTCCCGCTGCGGTCACCGCGCAGGTCCGTCGGTGCCGGGATCGCACGACGCAACGACCACCAACGGCCACAGGGACTGCATGCATGTCACGATGCGTTCGGCGACGCCGGCGACACCGTGGCGGTGCATTTCGATCAGGAACCAGCCTGCGCCGACGCCCATCAGAGCGGTCGCCACGGCGGAGGGCACGGGCCGCAGCCCCCAGGGGGCGGCTCCGCCGCGATCGGCGGCCAGCACCGGCCACACCGCCAGGAGCGTGAAGCCCACCGCGGCGACCGATCCGTGTCGCAGGGACCCCCACTGCTCGGCGCCGGGACCAGAGCCACCGCCAACGCCGCCACTCCCCCGCCGGCCAGCGCCACGCGTCCGGCGAGCGCGGCCGGGCGCAGCCCCCAGGCGGTGCACAGGTGGCAGACGCCCAGGGCGAGGAACGCTCCGGTCATCAACCAGAATCCCGCGGCTCCGTACGCCGCCAGGACGCTGATCGTCTGCGTGGAGGGGTCGTAGCGGGCCCCTCCAGCAGTGCCGCGATCGTCCAGCCTCCGACCAGCAGGACCGGGGCGCACCCCGACGACATCAGGGTCCATCTGGCAACAGGTCGCATCGGCCCACCGTAGAGCGCTCGATGATTCCTCCGCCGCGCACACGCGGGCGGGCGGCCATGCACTGACGAACCGTCAGAGCGCCGGTCCGTCCTCCGGGGGAACGCGCACGAGCAGGAGTGCGACGTCGTCGTCGTTGTCCTCGGGGCGGGCTCGTGCCATGAGGAGGTCGGTGAAGGCTTCCAGCGGCCGGTGGGCCAGGGAGGCGGCGTTGCGGCGCAGCCTCTCCAGTCCGTCGTCGAGGGAATGGCCAGGCGACTCGATCAAGCCGTCGGTGTAGAGCACCAGGGTGGACAGGGGCGGCAGGACGACCGTTGCGTCCTCACGGGGCATGCTCACGTGGGAGCCGAGCAGGATGCCGTGTCCGTCGTCGAGGTAGCGGCTTTGACCGTCGTAGGTGACGAGCAGGGGTGGCGGGTGACCGGCGTTCGTCCACCGCAGCCTCCACTGCCCGGCGTCCGTCTCCAGCCGGCCGAAGATCATGGTGGCCATCTCGACTTCCGAGATGTGCGACAGGGCCTCGTCGACATGGCTGACGACGGCGCTGGGCGGCTCCTGCCGCAACCAGGCGTAGGCCCGCAGGATGTTTCGGAGCTGGGCCATGTCGGCCGCCGCGTCCAGGTCGTGCCCGACGACGTCGCCGATGACCAGCGCCAGGGCCTGGTCGGGAAGGTGGAAGGCGTCGTACCAGTCGCCGCCGACCTGGGACGCGTGCGGCGCGGACAGGTAGCGAGCGGCCATTTCCAGGCCCGGTACGCGGGGCATCTGGGGCAGCAGGTGGCGTTGCATGGTCTCGGAGACCTTGCGCTGCCGCTGGTAGAGACGTGCGTTGTCGAGTGCCAGACCGGCGCGGCGGGTGATGTCCTCCAGCAGGGGGATGTCGGCACTCGTGAAGGGGTCGGGGCGGTCGGATCTGCCCAGGGTCAGAGCCCCGAGGACCTCCCGCAGTCCGCGGATGGGCGCCATGACCGCGGAGTGCATGTGCGTGCCCTCGAAGAGCCGGCGCTGTTCGACGGCGATGCCGGAGTCGGGCGGCCCCTGGTAGGTCTCGGGCGTGGCCAGGGTCGACCCCGCGCCTCGCAGCGCCCGGGACAGCGGCTGGGGAGAGGCTGGAGGCACCGGTGGCATGGCCCCCTCCAAGTCCCTGCGGCGGACCAGCCGACCGTTCTCCTCGTGCACGACGACGGTGCGCCACACCTCGTCGTTCTCACTGATCAGGTCGATGATCGCCCAGTCCGCCAGCAGGGGAACGACCAGCCGTACCAGTCGGTCCAGCGCCTCGTCGACATCCAGGGTGGAGGTGAGCTGGGTGGTGGTCTCGGCCAGCAGCGCCAGCCGTTCCAACTCCGGCAGCGGCTGCAGGCTGGGCGCCGGGCCTCCCGCGTGCCGCCCGGCCGGCGCATGCTCGTGGAACACCACCAGGGCGCCCACTTCGTCGTCGCCGAGGCGGAGGGGGGTCGCCAACCAGGACATCGCCAGCAAGGTCCCGTCGCCGCGCTCGAAGTAGCCCACCTCCTCCTGGCGGGTCCGCCGTGCGACGAAGGCTTCCATCATCGGGCAGCGGCTCCTGGGAATGCCCATCCCGTTGGCGTCCCGGTGGAGCAGATCATGCGCATCCCCGCCGAGCAGATCCTCGGCGCTGCGTCCCAGCAACGCCTCCGCCCCGCCGTTCACGGCGACGATGGCGCCGTCGGCATCCATCGCGTACGCGCCGGCATCAAGTCCTGCCAGCCAGCTGCCGAGTCGGTGCTGCAACGCGGCGAACCGCCTTCCGTCTCCCGCCCGACCACCATGTTGCCCGCTCATGTCCCAGCACCTCCGCATTCATGCCGGCCCTGCCCGTGGTCTCCGGCGGCCCGCCCGGCGTCCACGGGACGACACACCGGAACCACACCCCGCGACACCCGGATCCTCCTGCGGTCCGACGCCCGTGGCGGACGACGGCCATGACGCACACCGCGCAGCACGCGCGGCCCTAGTCGGTGTGGGCGATCTGGATGAGGTTGCCACAGGTGTCGTCCAGCACCGCGGTGGTGACCGGGCCCGTCTTCAGGGGCTCCTGGGTGAACTGCACGCCCCGCTCCCGCAGCCTGGCGAACTCCGCGTGCACGTCGTCCACGGCGAAGGAGGTGGCCGGGATGCCGTCCTCGACGAGTGCCGACGTGTACGGCGTCACGGCGGGGTGGCTGTCCGGCTCCAGCACCAGCTCGGTGCCGTCGGGATTCTCGGGGGAGACCACGGTCAGCCACCGGTGCTCACCCAGCGGGACATCGTGCTTCTTCACGAAGCCCAGTACGTCGGTGTAGAAGCGCAGGGCCTTGTCCTGGTCGTCGACGAAGACGCTCGCCAGGTTGATCCTCATGGCGTTCTCTCCGGTGCCTCGGGGCCTGAGCCATCGGGCGATGACGCGCTCAAGCGGTTCGGTGTTCAGGTCGTGGAACTTGAAGCGGCCCTGGCGTCGCGTCCGTATCAGACCCGCGGCTTCCAGCACCGCGAGGTGCCGGCTGATCGCCTGGCGGGACAGCCTGAGTCCGTGTTCGGCCGTCAGCCGTGCGCAGATCTCGAAGAGGGACTGTCCGTCCCGTGCCACCAGCTCGTCGAGGATTCTCCTGCGGGGTGGGGTCGGCCAGAGCCTTGAAGACATCACTCGCCACTGCCCCATGGTAGGCAAGTGCACACTTACCTACCAAGGTGTGGGGTCACCTCCGTCGTCCTGGCCCGAGAGACGCACGGAAACGTCAGTGGTCCGGGAGCCGGGCCCAGAAGTGGTTGACGATGTCGTCGATGTACCGTCGCCCGTTCTCGCCGGATGCGATGGTGCCGCCGGCTCGGCTGAGGGTGGCGGCCAGGAGGGTCTGGTACTCCTGGTGCATGGCACGCAGGGGTTCTTGCAGGTCGCGGCGTTCCATGGAGACGAGGCGGGCGATGGGGCGGATGTGGGCCTGCCAGCGGGTGGAGACGGCCTCGGTGAGGAGGCGGGCCAGTTCGTCCTCGAGGCCGGTGATGGCGATGAAATCGCGCGGCGGAAGGCTGAGGACGGTGGCGAGCGCGGCGGACTGCCGTTTGTCGCCGGTCCATCGGCCGGTTTCCTCCATGCGGTGGTAGGCGTCGAGGGGCACGCCGATCGAGCGGGCGACGTCCTCGGCGGCGAGTCCGCGGGCGAGACGGTGCTCCCGCAGGGTGCGGGGGGCGCCCATGAGATCGCTGGGAGAACACCACAGGGCGCCTGCGAGGGCGGTGAGTTCGTTGGCCGTGGGCAGGGCGACGCCGCGTTCCCATGCGGCGACGTGATCGGGGGTGATGTGGGTCATGCCGTAGGAGGCGCGCATGCCGTAGGCGACGTGGCCGGGGGCCATCCCGAGTTTCTCGCGCAGGGTGCGGGCAGCGCGCGCGTTGAAGGGGAGCGGTGGATGCACAGCCTGAGAGTAGGCAGTCACCAGGGGTGAACTCCACGGCCGCTGTCGCCCGCATCCCGTTTTGGCGGGATAGGTCGTCGGTGATTCTGTAGGAACCGACAGGGGCGGTACGGAATGTCAACCCCCTGCTACCTGAAGGTAATTGAGATCACGTCCCTGACGAGTATGATCCGCACCCCAGGTGCCGCCTGTGTGTTCGCACAACTGACTGCCGCACACATCCGGCACCACCGCCCATGCCTTCCCCCTCGCACTTGCAGGTCCAGGAGACGCAGTCATGCAGACCAGCACGACCCGCCCGGCCGATGCCGGGGCCACCAGAGCCCAAGGCACCCTCGACCGGTTCTTCCGCATCAGCGAACGCGGCTCGACGTACGGCCGGGAGATACGCGGCGGGTTCGCCACGTTCTTCACCATGGCGTACATCCTGGTGCTCAACCCGATCATCCTGAGCAGCGCCACGGACAAATTCGGCGAGCAGCTGGACGCCGGCCAACTGGCCACCGCCACGGCACTGGTGGCCGCGGTCATGACCGTGATCATGGGCGTGCGCGGCAACCTCCCGCTCGCCCTGGCCGCGGGCCTGGGCATCAACGCCGTTGTCGCCTTCCAGGTCGCCCCGCTGATGAGCTGGGACGACGCGATGGGCCTCATCGTGCTCGAAGGCCTGCTGATCTGCGTCCTGGTGGTGACCGGTCTGCGCGAGGCCGTCATGCATGCCATCCCGCAACCCCTCAAGCAGGCCATCAGCGTCGGCATCGGCCTGTTCATCGCGTTCATCGGTTTCGTGGACGCCGGGTTCGTCACCCGCATCCCGGACGCCGCGAACACCACCGTGCCCGTGCAGCTCGGCACCGGTGCCCTCACCGGCTGGCCCATGCTCGTCTTCTGCCTCGGTGTGCTCCTGACGATCGTTCTGCTGGCCCGCAAGGTCAGGGGCGCCATCCTCATCAGCATCGTCCTGATGACCGTCGTCGCCGTCGTCGTCGACGCGTTCGCCGACGTCAAGTCGTGGGGCCTGGTGTCGCCGTCCCTGCCCGACAAGCCGTTCGCCGCGCCGGACTTCTCGCTGCTGGGCAACTTCGACCTGTTCGGGTCGTTCGGTCAGGTCAGCGTGCTGACCGTCGTCCTGCTCGTCTTCACCCTGATCCTGTCGGACTTCTTCGACACCATGGGCACCGTCGTCGGTGTCACCGCCGAAGCGGGCCTCCTCGACGAGCGGGGTCAGGTCCCCGGCCTCGGCCGTGTGCTGCTCATCGACGGTGCGGCCGCCGTTGCCGGCGGCGCCGCCTCCTCGTCGTCCGCCACCACCTACATCGAATCCGCCGCGGGTGTCGGTGAAGGCGCCCGGACCGGCTTCGCCAACCTCGTCACCGGCGGCCTGTTCGCGCTCGCCCTGTTCCTCGCCCCCGTCCTGACGATCGTGCCTCTCCAGGCCGCGGCCCCGGCACTCGTCGCGGTGGGATTCCTGATGATGACCCAGGTCAAGCACATCGACTGGGACCGCTACGACGTGGCCGTCCCCGCCTTCCTGACCATCGTCGTCATGCCGTTCACCTACTCGATCACCAACGGCATCGGCGCCGGCTTCATCGCCTACGTGGTCATCAAGGCGTGCCTGGGCAAGGCCCGCGAGGTCCACTGGCTGCTCTGGGGCACGGCAGCGCTCTTCCTCGTCTACTTCGCCATCGACCCGCTGGAGCAGCTGCTCGGCATCAAGTAGCCGCACCGGCCCACGTCGGCGGGGTGGCGGCGGCCGCCCCGCCGCGCGGTGTGTTGTGAAGCGTTGGGAAGTGTGACGTCAAGGAACTGCCGTCGGAAGACCCACCGCCCACACTCGACAACGTCGCCGTCCTGCCCTCGGGCGCCCATGTCCGACAACGTCTCGATCTGCGGCCGCTGCAGGCCGCGTACGACGAAGCCGTAGTGGCACAGCACCGCGACCACGTCGGTTCCGTAGCCCTTGCCGCGCGAGGACGGCAGCAGGCCCAGCCCGATGTGCGCGGACCGGTTGTGATTGTCGATGCCCCACAGCGTGGCGCTGCCGATCAGCGTGCCGCCGTCCAGCTCCACCACGGAGAACGGGACCCGGACCGCTGCCCCACCGGACCAAGATCGATTGTCAGTGGTGGGTGGGAGGATCGGAGCATCCAGTCGAAAGAGGGGGAGCGGCCATGTCCGGAAACCAGAACTACATCAATCACGTTGCTCTTGTGCTGGACGCCAGTTCGTCCATGTCCCACCTGAGCCGCAAGGTCGTCGAAGTCGCCGACCAGCAGATTGCCTACCTGGCTCGGCGCTCGAAGGAACTGGACCAGGAAACCCGCGTCACGGTGTACGTCTTCGCCGACACGGTGGAGTGCGTCATCTACGACAAGGACGTGCTGCGGATGCCGTCCCTGGAGCACATGTACCGGGTCGGTGGCATGACGGCGCTGCTGGCGGCCACGCTGCAGTCGCAGCGGGAGCTGGCGCAGACGGCTCAACTGTACGGCGACCACAGCTTCCTGACGTTCGTTCTGACCGACGGTCAGGAGAACGCGAGTCATCGCTGCCCGGGTGCCCCGGCCAGGAATGCGGGTCGACTGGTGCAGGCGGTGGCCAAGATGATCGAGACGCAGGAGGACAACTGGACGCTGGCCGTCCTTGTCCCGGACCAGATGGGCAAGCGCGAGGCCATGCAGTGCGGTTTCCCGAAGGACAACATCGCCATCTGGGACGCCACGAGCACACAGGGTCTGGAGGAGGCCGGGCAGGTCATCCGGCAGGCCACCGAGAATTTCATGGTGGGTCGCGCGCGGGGCATCCGGGGATCGCGGGCCGTGTTCTCCACGGGTGCGGACGCGGTCAACAAGGACACCATCAAGGCAGCCGGTCTCACCCCGGTGAAGCCGTCCGAGTACCAGCTGATTCCGGTGGCTCGCGCAGCGGCGATCCGGGACTGGGTCATCGAATGCGGGCACACGTACCGCACCGGGTGTGCGTTCTACCAGTTGAGCAAGTCGGAGAAGATCCAGGCGCAGAAGCAGATCGCGGTGCTGGACAAGAAGACCGACCGGGTGTACACGGGGCCGGAGGCCCGGTCCCTGCTCGGCCTGCCGGACACGGAGGTTCGCGTCAAGCCGGACCACAACGACGACTTCACGATTTTCGTGCAGAGCACCAGCGTGAACCGGAAGCTGGTCCCGCACACGCGGCTCCTGCTGATGATCTGACGTTTGGAGGCCCCGCCGGTCCGACTGGCGGGGCCTCTTCACAGGCCATGCGGGGATTCCCCGTCGCCGCCGCAGGTCCGGAGGCTGCACCAGCGCCGTCGGCCGCTCTCGTCGAGGAGCAGCCAGGCGCATCCGGCTCCGGGGCACGCGCGCACCAGGAACCGCGCCGGATCGCCGAGCAGTTCGCCCGCCGCACGTGCCGCCGCGAGCAGCGGCAGGCGCAGGCCGGCCGACGGCAGGTCCGCCAGTGCCCGAGCCGGTCGTGAGCGCGAATGAACACCCCCACGGCGGCCGCCTCCTCCACGAACGGGACGACCGCCTTGAAGGCTTGGGCGTCGTCGGGATCGATCAGGCAGGCGTACAAACGGGCCCGGAACTGCCGGGCCTCCTCCAGCGCGGCCTCCGCCTCCGCGGGGCGCTCTCCCGCACGGCGCAGGAGCCCTTTGACGACCCACTCCTCGGTGAGCTCGTGGTGTCCTGCCCACACGGCGAGGGACGTGTACTCCGGCAGCCACTCCGAGCCGGGGAGGGGCGGGCCACCCCAGCCCGCGTAGGTGTTGCAGAGCTCCAGTGCCGGGTGTCCGCTCGTGGTCCACGGCAGCCACACACCGCCGACGCGGACGGCGTGGACGGGCGCCTGCGGGCGGTCCAGGCGGGGGGCGCCGTGGAGGATGCGGTGGTGCAGCGTCCTCAGATCCTCGCCGGGCTCGATGCCGTGCTCGTCCACGAGCGCACGGCGCGCGGTGCGGTAGAGCTCCAGTGCCTCCGCCTGGCGGCCGCTGCGGTACAGGGCGGTCATCTGCGCCGCGACAAGCCGCTCCCGGCCGGCAAGCAGCGTCGCCAGCGGGGTCAGGTCGGCGACGACCCGGTCGTGGTGACCGAGCGCGAGGTGCGCTTCGGCTCGGTGCTCGAGCGCGGTCAGGCGCAGTTCGTCGAGCCGTCCTCCGAGCCGTTCGCGCAGGGCGTCGTCGGCCACGTCGGCGAGCAGCGGGCCGCGCCACATGGAGAGGGCCTGGTCGTACAGCCGGATCCGGTCCGCGGGCTCCGCCGACTGGGTGGCACGGCGGACGAGATCCGTGAACGTGTGGGCGTCGACGGCATGAGCACCGAGGTCGACGCGATAACCGTCGCCGACGGTGGCCACTCCGATGCCGTGCGGCGCGAGGGCGGTCCGCAGACGGCCGATGTAGGTGTGGACCGTGCCCCGTGCGGATGCCGGCGGCTGCCGCCGGGGTGCGGTGCGACTTCGCCGTACACGGCGAGCCGATCGTGGACGAGGTGGTACGGCGCGTACTGGCCCGCCATCCGGACGGTTCGCCGAAGCAGGTCGCGTACGAGGGCGATCTCGTCGTCCGGGTCAACAACACCGCGAGCGGCGACTCCTACGACGCCGATGCGAGCGGCTCGGCCCTGGTCGACCACCGTGCCGACGGTTCCCAGTTCTGGTCCGTACGCGGCCCCGTGCTGGTGGGCGTCGGCGAGGGCCGCGGCAATCTGCCGCGCGGCCTCTACATCGTGGACGGCGTCTACACCATGGACATCAGCGCCGACGGATACAAGAGCGTGAACATGGCGCACGGTTCGCACACCGACATCTGCGAGCAGATCGACTGAGACGTCGAGGCCGGGCCCCCGGCTCCGCCGCAGGCCGAAGCCGTGTCGTCATCTCACGGCCGATGTTGATCAAGCGGGATGGCCGGCTTCTTCAAGAACTGCGCCTGCACTCGGCAGAGCCGAAGCCCCACCCCTACGTCATTCGTTATCGCGATGCCGCCGACCGCCGGCGCGAGGAGGCGGAGGATGCGACGTTGTAGTCGGCCCTCGACCGACTGACGCAGGTCTACGAGGAGAAGCGCAACACCTCGCCCCAAAGGGCCGATCAGTGAGCGCCACTACGCACCGGGCACTGGGTGCCGACGTCCACGGTCAGAACTCCAGGGTGACGAAGCCGTCCTCGTCGGTCGGCGCGGGTGCCAGGACGCGGTATCCGAACTCGTCCCTCAGGCTGTCGAGGTCCCAGTTCGCCGCTCTCTCACGGTAGTTGAAGACGAGATCCTTCCTCGCCCCGCCGTGCTTGAGGATCCGCGCGATGGCGATGTCGTCCGGGTGGCCGTGGACCCTTCCGTTGGTGGAGATCAGGTAGCGGCCGCAGTCGAGGAGGCCGAGCAGGTCGTTCGAGAGGTTCTTCGCGCTACCGTGGTGGGCGACCTTCAAGGCGTCGATCCGCAGGCGCCCGCCCTCGGCCTCGGCGCGCGGCCGGAGCGACGCGACCAGGCGCGGGTCGTCCGCGTCGCCGGTGAAGACGATCCGGGTGCCCTCGAACTCGAACAGCAGGCCGATGCTGGTCGGGTTGGTCGGAGAGCCGTCCCGCTTGAACGGCGTGGCGGCCAGTGCGTCGACGTCGTCGACGTCGATCGGGCCGAAGCGTTCCACGCCCGGCACCGGCTCCCGCTCCAAGGGGTCCACTCCCGGGATCAGCCCGGCCTCCTGGCACTTCGTCTTCCATGTCGTGATCAGCCCCTCCAGCAGACGGCGGTCCGGTGCCAGCACCTCCATCGAGGAGCCGTCGTCGAACCAGGTCAACGGATGGCCCGTCTCGACGCTGCGGCCGTCGAAGGCCTTGTTCCAGGGCAGGCGCTGGGTGAGGAGCGCGGTGGTGAGCAGTTCCCCGTCCACCGCGCTGAAGGCCTCGCGGTCGTGGAGGTGGTCGAAGCCGTTGAACCACACGTCCCCGAACTCCACCGGCCGCTCGCGGTCGTCGAGCAGCGCCAGCACACCGAGGATGTGATCCTGGTCGACATGGGTCACCACCAGCAGGTCGATCCGGCCGCCCAGACCGGCGAGCAGCGGCTTGATCCGCTCGTAGGTGCCGCGTCGTCCGCCGTCGAAGAGGATCCGCCGGGTGAACGCGTCGTTGCCGTACTCGAGGAGCAGACAGTCGCCGTCCTCCGCCGGCAGCATCGTGAGCCGGATCATCACGCACTCCCTTGCCGCAGATCGAGAATCAGGAACGGCTCACGTACGTCCGCCAGCCAGGACAGCCGCCGCGCCTCGTCGAGGCGGCGTACGCACTCGGGGTCGTCGGGGAAGGCGGAGAGCCCGTCGATGAGCCAGGCGAGCCCGAGCGTGTAGTACGGGATGCCGCGGTCGAAGCCCTCGATCAGCCCGTCCCGGGCCTGCTGCCTGTCCGTCGAGGCGCGGCGCAGCAGCCGTACCGCCCGCAGGATCGCCCCGTCGCTGAGCCAGGGGAAGTCCTCGGCCAACCGCTCCAGCCACGGGTCCCAGTACGTCTGGCCCGCCGAATGGTCGGTGCCGGCGAGGACATAGGCCCCGGCTGCCGCCCCGAGCGGGTTCTGGAACTTGGAGTAGAGCATGCCCTCCACATCGGTGAAGAGCTGGGCCGCGGTGTCCAGGGAGCCCTGGGACATGTACGCGAGTCCCGCGCCGACCGCCGGGTCGCGGACGGTCACGGCGACGGCGCTGCCGGTCGGGCTCTGCCGCAGATTGACCAGGACCTCGATCTCGCGGTTGCCCCAGGGCAGGGGCAGGGTGACCAGGCGTACGGATCCGGCGGCCTCCACCACCAGGAACTGCCGCTCTCCGACGGGCCCGCCGGGGGCCGCGACGGGGCCGTGAGGACCGAACCGGTAGAGCGGCGTGGCCGCGTCCACGGACACATCGGGTGCGGGCAGCACGCGTGGCTCGCCCCGCGCGATCCGCTGGGCGACGGGGAGTTCCGGCCCGTTCGCCGCCAGCGCCAGCATCGACGCGAAGGACCACGCCGTGGGCGCGGAGTCGCCGATCCAGGTGGCGAGCGTGGTCAGGTCGACGGCCGCCTCGGGGACGAAGCCGTCCGGCCCGGCAAGGGGGGCGACCAGGGACCGTGAGGCGATCGACGGGGCAAGCGGGATCCGGCCGGGGCTGTGGTAGACCCTGTTCGGCTCGATGTTGCCCATGAGGTACTGCCAGGAGTGGGTTTCGTACGGCGAGTCCGTCATGACGAAGTCCACAGCAGTCTCCTCGCCTTCCGCCGCCACGGCGTTCTCCGTCAGCACCAGCCCGGACGGCAGGGTCGCCGACACGACGTAGCGGCCGGGTGTCACGGGGTACGCCGCGGGCCGGGGTGAAGTGCCGCAGGGGATCAGGATGTTGCGCCTGGTCCGGCCCGTGAGGTCGGCCGAGTAGATGTCGCCGACGATCACTGCGTCGTTGGACTCCCCGGCGGAGGAGAGGAAGAGCCTGACGGCCAGTGCGGTGGTCATGGTCTGGCCAATCCGATGCGGAACAGCGGTGGGCGGGCGTCGAGTTCGTCCCTACGCAGGTCCTCGGGACCGAGGACGGCCTCGACCTGGTACCGCCCGAACGGCAGGAAGAGAACCCACTCGCTGAGGTCGGGCTCGTCGCCCGGGACGGGCGGCGGGCGGCGCCGCTCCTCCTGCCCGGGGCGCCGGCAGGTGAATTCGGCGAGCGCGTTGTCCTCTTCGGGTCTGCAGCCGATGTACACCGGGACGACCGGCTCGCCCCTCAACTCGTGGAAGTCGAAGTCGAACGACTCGGGGCTGACCGGTACCGCGGCTCCTGCGAGGGTGCCCGCGAACAAAGGCTCTTTCATGAAGCGGCCGATCGCGCGCTTCAGGGTGTCGGTGGTCACCCGCCACACGCGGTCCTCGGTGTTCTCGCTGCCGGCGCCGTCGAAGCTGCGCAGCAGTGCGTCCGTGAACAGGCTGACCCTGCCCGCACGTGCGAAGGACTCCTCGCCGTGCAGGGTCGCGTAGATGACGGCGTGCTCACGCGGCAGGAAGCCGGCGGGTCGCAGGTTCCCGGCGACCGGGACCCGTCCGAGGATGTCCCGGCCCACCAGTCTGTCGAGCCGGTCGGCGCCCGCCCGGCAGGCGTCGACGAAGAAGACCTGCTGGGCGGCGCGGCAGCTGTTGAGTCCCCTGTGCAACGCCTCGAAGTGCAGGGCGCCGTGCAGTGGGCTGTTCCGGTCGGCGAACATGTCCGCGGCGAGAAGAGACGTGTCGAACCCCAACGAGACACCGTGGCCGCAGAAGTAGAAGACGAGCCGGGCCTCGTCGTGGTCGCCCCGGTCCTTCCACTCCGTGACGGCGGCCACGATGTTGTCGATGGTCGCCGCCTTCACCACATGCTCCGCCCGCGTCTTCGGGTGGACGAAGGGGCCGGGAGCCGCCTCGCTCAGCAGGAGGGCGAGGCTCCCGAGTGGTCTGCCCTTGTCGTGATAGGCGTCGATCATCCAGGTGGCGAACGCGCGCGCCGAGAGCGGTGGCGAGGACAACTGCCGCATCCCCACGGCTCCGGGGTGGTCCGTCGGCGACCCTCCACCGTGCAGATGCGTGTACGCCCCGACCCCGATGACGAGCGCGTGCGTGGACGACGGCCCGGCGTTCTCGTCCAGGTGAACCGTGAAAGCAGCCATGGAACCTCCGCATGACGCACAACAGGCCGGTTGGAGGCTTTACTCCTAGTATAGAAATCAATGTGGCAGATGTCCCTCGGAGGCCATGATGGGGAAGAACATCGTGGTCAAGCTCCTCGGGCTCGCCTTCGAGAACCGATTACGCAGGTTCGCGGGCACGTTCAGCAGGAAGGTGGACGAACGGACCGTGATCCCCGTGCACTTCATGGGCGTGTGGGACTCGTTGAAGGCGGCCGGACTGCTGCGCTGGATCTGCGCTGGCCCTACACCCGGCGGATACCCAACGTCGGCCGGGTACGGCACGCCGTCTGCGCACCCCGGGTCGGTGTGACCGAGGCCCCCGGAACATGGAGCCGCCCTGAATCCGGCGCCGTGCGGACACCGGATTCAGGGCCGTTGGGACGGAATCAGACCGCCGGAGCCGGGTAGGTCGGGTACTCCACGCCGGAGACGTGCTGGACGACGCGGATGACCTGGCACGAGTAGCCGAACTCGTTGTCGTACCACAGGTAGAGGATCGCGTTGTCGCCGTCGACCTTCGTGGCGCCGGCGTCGACGATGGAGGCGTGGCGCGAGCCGACGAAGTCCATGGAGACGGCGTCGGGCGCGGTGGTGAAGTCGATCTGGCGCTTCAGGGGCGAGTGCAGCGAGACGTCGCGGAGGTAGTCGAGGACCTCCTCGCGGGTGGTCTCGCGGCCCAGGCGCAGGCTGAGGATAGCGATCGAGACGTCCGGCACCGGCACGCGGATCGAGCTGCCGGTGATCGGCGCCTTGAGGTCCGGCAGCGCCTTCGCGACGGCCGAGGCGGCACCCGTCTCGGTGATGACCATGTTGAGCGGCGCGGAGCGGCCGCGGCGGTCGGCCTTGTGGTAGTTGTCCAGCAGGTTCTGGTCGTTGGTGAACGAGTGGACGGTCTCCACGTGACCACGCAGCACGCCGTACTCGTCGTCCATGGCCTTCAGCGGCGGGACGATCGCGTTGGTGGTGCAGGAGGCGCAGGACAGGATCTGCTCGTCCGGCTTGATGGTGTCGTGGTTGACGCCGTGGACGATGTTCGGGACGTCGCCCTTGCCCGGAGCGGTCAGGACGACCTTGTCGATGCCGGGGCGCAGGTGCTTCGAAAGACCCTCGCGGTCGCGCCACTTGCCCGTGTTGTCGATCAGGATGGCGTTGTCGATGCCGTGCGCCGTGTAGTCGACCTCGGACGGGTCGTTGGCATAGATGACCTTGATCGCGTTGCCGTTCGCGACGATCGTGCTGTTCGCCTCGTCGACGGTGATCGTGCCCTGGAACTGGCCGTGGATCGAGTCGCGGCGCAGCAGCGAGGCGCGCTTCACGAGGTCCTGCTCACCGCCGCCGCGCACCACGATCGCGCGCAGCCGCAGGCCGTTGCCGGAGCCGGCCTTCTCGATGAGGAGGCGGGCGACGAGGCGGCCGATGCGGCCGAACCCGTACAGGACGACGTCACGGCCGTCGCCGCGCTCGATCTTGTTGGCGCCGGTGGCGCCCGCCACGGCCTCAGCGGTGAACTCCTCGACGGCCAGTCCGCGGTCGTCGGCCTTGTAGGCCTCCGCGAGCAGGGCGAGGTCGATCTGGGAGGGGCCGAGGTCGAGCGTCGTGAGGGCCTGCAGGAACGGCATCGTGTCGGTGACGGAGAGCTCCTCACCGGCGATCTGCCGGGCGAACCGGTGGGTCTTGAGGATGCTGACCACCGACTTGTTCACCAGGGAGCGGCTGTGGAGAAGGACGGTGACGTCCCGCTCCCGGTGCAGCTTCCCGATGATCGGGATCATCGACTCCGCGATCTCTTCGCGGTTCTTCCAGTTGGTGAACGAGTCGTCGTTGACAGTCACAGGTTTATCTTTCGAGCTAGGCGGCGCTCATATGCTAACCCCACGCCATTTCGATCATTCAATCGCCCCTGCGCGAGCGTTGACTCGTATCGATTTGTGCAGATAAGTCCTTGTGATACGCCACGGATTCGCGGCGGAATCCGGCCCGGGACGGCGGGCCGGGGCGGCGCGGGCAGGCGCCGTCAGACGCGGGTCACGTGGCGAGCCCCAGCTCCTGCCGTACCACGACGGCGTCGAGCCGGATCGCGAACGGGGCTGTGTCCGAGATCTCCAGGGCGTCGACCTCGCTCCGGCCCAGGCCGACGGTCACATCGATGCACAGCGCGATCGCATAGAGGTGCTCACCGGTAGCCTCGTCCTGGAGGGCGAAGAACAGGTCCCGGTAGTAACTGGTGCGGTCCGGGCCCTCGTCGTAGAACGCGAGCCCCGGCTCGCCCTTCCGCGCGCCGAGCCCCGCGAACGCGCCGACCAGTTCCTGTTCGACGGTGTCCCAGCAGGCGGCGTCGGCGAACGTCCCCGGAAGCGCCTGGCGCACCGCTTCCTTGAGCGAGAGCACCATGACCATGACCGGTGCGGTCTCCTGGAGCCCCCAGCCGCGGACCATCGTGACGACGGTGCTGTCGGGCAGCGAGGCAGCGGCCTGCCGGATGTTGTCGAAGTCGAAGTTGAGGGTTGCCGGAGCGATCGCCTCCTGGAACAGCCGGTCGACGGCGCGGGCCTGGTCGAGATGGTCCGGGTCCACCCGGATGACGGTCTTGAAAGCGGCGGCCAAGGCTCCTCCTGATGAGTCGCGGTGATCAAGGGCGGTCAGTATGCCGAGCGGGCCGGCGGCGGGGCGACGGCGTCCCGCCGTGCGGACGGACATCTGCCGGGGCGCGCGCGCCCTAACGGGAGACGAGCCCGGTCTCCGGCCGGCAGATCTCGCACGGCCTGATGTCGGCCTCGCCGAGCGCGATCACCGCCTCCTCACGGTTCAGCCGGCCGTGCGGATGCCGGTACATGTGGCAGCCGCCGCGGTGCAGGATGGCGACGTCGTGGGCCGTCGCGCGGGACGGCTCGATCTTCCAGGAGGACTCGTCGCGCGCGGCGCGCTCCTGCTTCAGCCGGCGTCCCTCCGCCGCCTCCAGCTCGCTGATCGTGGCCCGGGTGCGCGCCAGCTGGTACGCCTGGTACTGCTCCACGATGCGCAGCTTCTGGAGACGGGAGAGCTGGGGTATCGGATCGGACATGGCGCGAGAGGTGTCTCGGTCGATCGCTCTACGCGGCGGTCTCGACGTCCACGACGGGCACCGCCTCCGGCCGCGTGGCGGCCTTCAACCGCATCCGGGAGTCGACGGCCTTCTCCCGTTCGACGGTCTTCCAGTACGGGTGGGTGGCCACGGCGGCGGACAGCGCGACGCACTCCGCGCGGAGCCTGTCCACGGCCGCCTGCTGCTCTTCCGTCCAGCCCGGGCTGTCCGCGCGACCGCCCGTGACCTCACCGGTGTACGGATGCGTCTGGCCTTCCCATCCGGCCAGCGGCTCCACGCTCCACGCCAGGGTGCGGCACAGCGCGGCCAGCTCCGATGTCGCCTGGTGGAGGCGGGTCTGGGCGGCCCGCAGATCGTCGGGGAAGTCGGTGTCGGCCATGACCGAAACCATACTCCTGTTCGAATTTAGTTGGCGAGTGCGGCACGGAGTGTCGTTTCCTTGCTGCGGGCGCCTTCGCTCCTCGCCCGCCACCGTGCGGCCCGGCACCGTCCCCGGCCCGGCACCGCGTCCCGCGGCGTCGGCGCTACGTGCGGCGACGGGGCTTGCCGCGCTTGCCGCCCCTGGCGGTGCCGGAACCGGTCCGGGAGCTCCGCCCGGCCGACCCCCCGCCGACGGGCTTCCGCTGGGCGCCGCCCTTGTCCTGGCTCCTGGCCTTCGCCTTGGCCTTGTCCGTCGCCTTGACTCTGGCCTTCGGCTGGGGCTCGGCCGGGGGGCGGCCGCGTGTGCTGTTGACGGTGCGCCCGCGCACGATGCCGATGAACTGCTCCACCAGGTCGGTGGTCTCGGCCTGCGGCCAGGACAGTGCGACCCGCGACTGGGGGGCGTCCGAAACCGGCCGGTAGGTCAGGTCCCTGCGGTGGTGCAGGCGGGCCAGGGACTGCGGAACGACCAGCAGCCCCACCCCTGCCGCCACCAGCTCGACCGCGTCCGCGGTGGTGGCGGGACGCTCGATGGCGGGCCGTCCCGGAGGGCGCTCCCAGTCGAGGGTGTCGTCGAGGGGGTGCAGCACGATGTCGTCGGCGAGATCCTCGCTGGTCACCTCGTCGACCGCCGCGATGAG
Organism: Streptomyces sp. 5K101; assembly: GCF_046506645.1. Lineage (NCBI taxonomy): Bacteria > Bacillati > Actinomycetota > Actinomycetes > Kitasatosporales > Streptomycetaceae > Streptomyces > Streptomyces sp. 5K101. The sequence goes on from NZ_JBKFFO010000004.1 coordinate 356,492, forward strand.
GTGGTCCTTGGGGACCACGACCACCGTCGTCTCGGTGTAGAGGGGGATGGCGCTGAGGTCCGTCCGGTCGACCGGCAGCCGTACGAAGCCGGCGTCGGCACCGCCGCCGCGCAGCGTCTCGTACGCCTCGGCGGCGGCCACCCCGACGAGGGTCAGCGGGACGTCGGGCAGCCGCTCGTTCCAGATCCGCACCCACTTCGTGGGCGTCACTCCCGGGACGTAGGCGAGCCGGAACGAAGGGGATGCATCCGAACCTGTCACGCCGCAAGGCTACCTTTCGTGGTCAAAGGCAGCACATACGCTCGATACCCTTGACGCATGACGTCGCACCAGAGCACCCAGACGATGAAGCCCGCGACCGCGGCGAAGAAGCTGGGTGTGTACCTCGAGGCCACCCCCGCCGAGTTCCAGGAGGGTGTCGTCTCGCGCGCCGAGCTGAACGCTCTGCAGGCCCACCCGCCCCAGTGGCTGCAGGACCTGCGGCGCAACGGGCCGCACCCGCGGCCGGTGGTCGCGGCGAAGCTGGGCGTCTCGATCGCGGGCCTCGCCCGGGGCGGCGTCACCGAGCCCCTGACCACGGAGCAGATCGAGGCGCTGAAGAAGGATCTCCCCGAGTGGCTGCAGAAGGAGCGGGCCACCCAGGCAGAGGTGCGGAAGGAAACGGCGCGCATCAAGGCGAAGAACGCCGAGCGGGACGAGCGGGCCCGTCCCTGACCTCCCGGTCCGCACGACGCGGTCCGGTTCGCGGATCACCCGGCGGCTCTCCGGCGCCGGCGCATGCGCGCCCGAGACCCAGCAGCTTCACGCCGCCGCCCGGGCGTGCAACGTTCTCGCAACCCACGGCGGAGTTGACTGGTCGCCCATCGCGTCGTCAGCCCGTCGAGAGGGGTCGTCCGGTGAACGAGCACGGGAACCGCCCGGTGGAACTCACGCCCGCGGCCGCCGGACTGCTGCGGCGGCTGCGGGCGGCACATGGGCCGCTCATGTTCCATCAGTCCGGCGGGTGCTGCGACGGCAGTGCGCCCATGTGCTACCCGGCCGGGGAGTTCCGGACCGGGGCGTCGGACGTGCTGCTGGCCGAGCTTCGGGTGGCGGGGGTCGGGGAGCCGGTGCCGTTCTGGATGTCCCGCAGTCAGTACGAGCGGTGGAGCCACACCCGGCTCGTGGTCGACGTGGTCGACGGCCGGGGCAGCGGCTTCTCGCTGGAGGCCCCCGAGGGAGTGCGATTCCTGATCAGGTCGTTCATGGCCTGAGGCTGCCGACGACATCGGCCGTCGCCGCGATGCCCTCGTGAATGGTCGGCGCCATGCTCGTGCCCGCGAGAAAGAACCCGAGCAGGGCGCAGACCAGGGCGTGGGACATCTTCAGGCCACCGTTGCGCAGAAAGATCACCGCGAGGATGAGGAGCAGAAGCACCAACGACATCGAAATGGCCATCGCCAACCTCCTTCGCCGCGCCGGAATTGCGGCATTCGGCGGCCAGTCTGGCGCAGCGCCGGGCCCGTACGGCCGACTGGCGTGTCCGCCGTACGGGTGACTCGGCTCAGTGGTCCTTCGCGCGCAGGAACCTCTCGAGTCCTGCCAGGTCGTCGGTGTTGATGTGGTCGACACCGGCGGCCAGCAGTTCGCGCCATACGGCGTCGCGTGCCGGACCGGGCGTGTCGGGAGTGGCCCAGAAGCGGACCCGCCGGCCGCGCCCGTGGGCGGTGGCGACGATCGCGTGCAGCTTCTCCCGTTCCGCCGCGGGGAATTCGCCCGTTCCCAGCCAGTTGAAGCTGTGGGTCCAGTTGCTGGAGATCAGCGGGATGAAGGAGGCGGGGGCGGGGGCCGGGGCGGCGAGGTCGTCGAGGCGCCCGTCGTAGAAGGCGTACCTGCGGCGCTGCGCCTCCATGGGAGCGCGGGCCGCGCGGTCGCCCGAGACGACGGGGGTGACCGCGCCCGCGCGGACGCGGCCGTCGGTGCAGCTGCTCAGCATCCGCCGATAATCGCGGAGTTGGCGGTCGAGTTCGAGATAGGCGGCGACACCGTCCGTCTTGATGTCGACGAGCAGCTGCACCGGCCGGTGGTGGCCGCGGTACACACTGCCGTGGTTGGCGCGCACGCGGGCGAGCAGCGGTTCGAGGTAGAGGCCGCGCAGGGTGCGGGAGGGGTCGAGCTCGGCGGGCTCGTGAGCGACGAGCAGGTCGCCGTCGACGAGGAAGATGTCGGCCTCGACGCTGGTGAAACCGTGCGAGAGGGCGTCGTGGAGCGGGCGTGCGTGCAGGTAGTCGTTGTGGGCGTGGGCCCGGCGGAGCGGCCGGGGCCTGGCGGGTCCGCCGCCGCGCTCGGTGGCCTGCGTGTGGGCGGGGGCGGCGACGGCGCCCGCCAGTGCGGCGGCGATCGTCATGACGGCTCTGCGACGGGTGGTCGGCACGGTGGCCTCCGGGCTCGGCGAGTCGGACGGGACTCGGCGAGTATCCGACGGCCGGGCGTCAAGCGGCAGGGCACGGTGAGGAGTTCGGCCATTCGTCATCTGTGCGTCCAGCGCAGCGCCGGCGACGACGGACGGGTGACGTGTGGTCAGGAGGTGATGTCGGGCCAGTGAACGGTGCGGTCGTACCAGCGCTTCAGCAGGACGTGGCCGTGTCCCACGGCGAGGGGCCGGTGCTGATGGGCTTGGTGGTGAAGTCGCCGGTGTTGACGTCCTGCCTGCCGGCGATGTGCTCGGGGGCGATGGGCAGGACGGTGCGCTGGGCGAACGGCGTGTAGGGGTACTCAGTCCGTGGCCCGCGCGCCGGTCCCGCCGCCGCCCGGGTGGGAGCAGGCCGCCGCGCCGAAGGTCAGCGCGGCGGGGAGCGCCGTGGCGGCCGCAGTCCGTATCGATCGGGGTGTTACGGGGCCTGGAGATCGACGAGGGCGGCCAGCGCCTTCGTGTGCCGGCCCGGCGTGCCCAGCGCGATCTCGTCGGCCTTGGCGCGCTTCAGGTAGAGGTGCGCCGAGTGTTCCCAGGTCATGCCGATCCCGCCGTGCAGCTGCACGCACTCCTCGGCGGCGTGCACGGCGACCCGGGAGCAGTACGCCTGGGCGACGGCCACCGCCACCGCCGCGTCAGGGCTGCCGGTGGCCAGGGCGTCGGCCGCGGCACGTGCGGCGGCCCGCGCCGAGACGACCTCCAGCCACAGCTGGGCCATCCGGTGCTTGAGCGCCTGGAACGATCCGACGGGCCGGTTGAACTGGTGCCGCTCCCGCGTGTGCCGGACGGTCTCCTCCAGACACCATTCCGCGACGCCCAGCTGCTCGGACGCGAGCAGGCCCGCCCCCACGAGCAGCCCTCGCCGCACCGCCGCCTCGCCCTGCTCGCGGTCCGCGATCCGGGTGCCCGCCGCGCCGGGGGTGACGGCGGCGAGCGGACGGGTCAGGTCGAGCGCGGTCTGCGGCTCCACCGAGACCTCGGAACGCTCCAGGAGGTACAGGCCGTCGGTCCGGAGCACGAGGAACACGTCGGCCCGGACCGCGTCCGCGACGCCGGTGACGCGCCCCCCGTCGTCCGGCAGCGGTCCGTCGGCCGCGGCCGACAGCGGGAGCGCGGCCACGGCGGTGCGGCGGCCGGCCGCGAGGTCGCCGAGCAGCGCGGTCACGTGCCCGGCGTCGTCACCGAGCGCGAGCAGCACCTCCGTCGCGACGACGGAGCCGGTGAGGTACGGCGCCGGGGCGACGCTGCGGCCGAGCTCCTCCAGGACGACCGCCGCCTCACGGTGGCTCGCGCCCTGGCCGCCCAGCTTCTCGGGCAGGAGCAGCCCGGCGGCGCCGATGTCGGACGCGAGAGCCTTCCACAGGCCGGCGTCGTAGGGGCTGCCGCTCTCGGCGGCGCCGGCGACGAGCGCGGCGGGGTCGGCGTGGTCGGAGAGCAGCGAGCGGACGGCTGCCCGCAGATCGGTCTCGGCCTCGGAGTACAGCAGGTCCGTCATCGCGCGAGGTCCTTCCAGGCGATGTCCTTGTCGCTGCGTGGTTCGGCGGGCAGGCCGAGGACACGTTCGGCGACGATGTTCAGCAGCACCTCGCTGGTGCCGCCCTCGATGGAGTTGCCCTTGGAGCGCAGGTAGCGGTAGCCGGCCTCACGTCCGGTGAAGTCGACGAGCTCGGGGCGGCGCATGGTCCAGTCGTCGTACAACAGCCCCTCCTCGCCGAGGAGTTCCACCTCCAGGCCGCTGATCTCCTGGTTGAGCCGGGCGAAGGCGAGCTTCGTGCCGCTGCCCTCCGGACCGGGCTGGCCGGCGACGAGCTGTTGGCGCAGCCGTTCGCCGGTGAGGCGGGCGACCTCGGCCTCGACCCACAGCGTCAGCAGGCGCTGGTGCAGGTCGTGGGTGCGCAGCTCCGGGCGTTCGCGCCAGGTGCGGGCGACCGTGCCGATCATCCCGCCCTCGCGGGGCAGCCGCATGCCGCCGATGGACACCCGCTCGTTCATCAGCGTGGTCTGGGCGACCTTCCAGCCGTCGCCGACCTCGCCGAGCCGGTGCGCGTCGGGGATGCGCACCTCGGTGAGGAAGACCTCGTTGAACTCCGCCTCGCCGGTGATCTGCCGCAGCGGGCGGACCTCGACGCCGGGGTCGGTCATGTCGCAGACGAAGTAGGTGATGCCCCGGTGCTTGGGCACGTCGGGGTCGGTACGGGCGATGAGGATGGCCCAGCGCGCGACGTGGGCGCTGGAGGTCCACACCTTCTGCCCGGTCACCACCCACTCGTCGCCGTCGCGGACCGCGCGGGTGCCGAGCGCCGCGAGGTCGGAGCCGGCGCCGGGTTCGCTGAACAGCTGGCACCACACCTCCTCGCCGGTCCACAGGGGTTCGAGGAAGCGCTGCTTCACCTCCTCGGAGCCGTAGGCGAGGATCGTCGGCGCGGCCATGCCGAGGCCGATGCCGATGCGGCGGGGGTCGTTGTCGGGCGCACCCGCGGCGGCGAGCTCGGCGTCGACGACGGCCTGCAGGGAGCGCGGCGCGCCGAGGCCACCGAGGCCCTCGGGGTAGTGCACCCAGGCCAGGCCCGCCGCGAAGCAGGCCCGCAGGAAGTCGCCTCGCTCCGTGGTGGCCGGCGGGTGCGCGGCGAGCAACTCCTGGGTGCGTGACCGCAGTTCGGCTGCGTCCGGTGCCTTGTTCATCGGTTCGCTCCTTCCGGGACGACGACGAGGCGGCCCGTGGTCGTGCCGTCGGCGACACGCTGGACGGCGTCGGCGGCGTCCTTGAAGGGGACCCGCTCACTGACCAGTGGCTTGATCAGTCCCTTGGCGGCGTACTCGGTCAGCGTCCGGTGGCAGTGCGCGATGGACGCGGGGTCCTTCTGGGCGTAGAGGCCCCAGTGCAGGCCCATGATCGAGTAGTTCTTGACCAGTGCGTGGTTGAGCGCGGGGGCCGGGATGTCGCCGCTGGCGAAGCCGACGATCACGATGCGGCCCTCGAAGGCCACGCACTTTGCGGACTTGGCGTAGGCGTCGCCGCCTACAGGGTCGTAGATCACGTCGGCGCCGCGGCCTCCGGTCGCTTCCTTGACGGCGGCGACGACGTCCTCGGTGCGGCGGTCGACGACCACGTCGCAGCCCAGCTCGCGGGCGACGGCGGCCTTCTGCGGGCCGCCGACGACACCGATGACCTTCGCTCCGGCCGCCTTGCCGAGCTGCACGGCGGCGCTGCCGACGCCTCCGGCCGCGGCGTGGACGAGCAGCGTCTCGCCCTCCTCGAGACCGGCCCTGCGGTGGAGGCCGAACCAGCCGGTCTGGTAGCCGATGTGCAGGGCCGCCGCCTCGGCGTCGTCGAGGGCGTCGGGTGCGGGCAGCAGCGCCGCCGCGTCGGCCACCACGTATTCGGCGAAACCGCCGTGCGGCAGGGCCGGGTTGGCGATCACCCGGCGGCCGTCCTCGGTCTCCCCGCAGATCTCCACGCCCGGCGTGAAGGGCAGAGGCGGCTTGATCTGGTACTGGCCCCGGCACAGCAGCGCGTCGGGGAAGTTGATGTTAGCGGCACGGACCCGGAGGAGGACCTGCCCCTCGCCGGGCGTGGGCCGGTCCACCTCCTCGAGCCGCATCACCTCGCTCGGCTCGCCGTACCGGTGCACGTGCCATGCCTGCATGTCAGGGCCTCCCACAAGCCGTAGGGCGTACTGCGCTCCGCCGCATACTAAGCGGTCGCTTGCCCTCGTGGAAGACCCTTCCCGGCCGTCCGCCGGATTCCTCAGCCGCGCTTCGGCCTCGCCCGGACGTGCATCCGCTCCCCCTGCGGTCCGAACAGGCTCAGGAACTCCACCGGCCGGTCGTCGGCCGTGCCGAACCAGTGCGGCACCCGGGTGTCGAACTCCGCCGCCTCCCCCGGCCCCAGCACCACGTCGTGGTCGCCGAGCAGCAGCCGGAGGCGGCCGGAGAGCACGTAGAGCCACTCGTAGCCCTCGTGCGTGCGCTGCTCGCAGGGCTCCTCCGACGGCCTGTGCACCACCTTGTACGCCTGGAGTCCGCCGGGCCGGTTGGTCAGCGGGTACATCGTCCGGTGGCCGCGCACGATCGGCTTCGACCGCACGCGCGGATCGCCGACGGGCGGGGCCCCGACCAGCTCGTCGAGCGGCACCTGGTGGGCACGGGCGATGGGCAGCAGCAGCTCCAGGCTGGGCCTGCGTCCGCCCGACTCCAGCCGGGACAGGGTGCTCACCGAGATGCCGGTCGCCTCCGACAGGGCTCCGAGCGTGGCGCCCCGCTCGCGCCGGATCCTGCGGAGCCGCGGCCCCACCTCGTTCAGTACGGCGTCCAGCCGTGCGTCGTCGTCCATGCGGTCCATTGCAGAAACAGCAAGGCTGCTTTGTCAATCTCGAGCCTGGTCCGGTTACGGGCGGACGATCACCTCGGCGATCTGCGGCGTACCGCTCCGCCACACCAGGCGCACTGCGTCGGCCGTGCGGCTGCCCGTGTTCAGCTGTGCGTACGGCCGCCGGATCTCGCCCACCCGCCGCCACGTGCCGTCCGGTGTGCGGAGTTCGACGAGCGCGCGTGCCGCGGTGTCGCCGGGCTGGAGCACCTTCACCGTCCGCACGGACCGCGCGGCGCCGAGGTCCACGGTCAGCGCCTCGCCCGGCTCGGGAACACGTCCGGCCCGGTAGGCGGTGTCCGGGTCGCCGTCGGCCGCGGCGCACAGCGCGGAGCCGGCCGCCGGCGGCGGGCCGCCGGTCACCGAGGCGCTGTCGGTGGCCACCGTGAATTCTCTGACGACGAGCCAGTTCGTCTGGCGCGCGGTCGCCCTGGCCCGCACGTAGCGGGCGGTGGCGCCGTCGGGTGCGGTGGCCGTGACGTCCGGCGTTCCGGAGAAGGCCGTGAGCTGCTGCCAGTTCGCGCCGTCCGACGAGTACTCCAGCACGCCGTGGTGCAAATAGTCGTTCGGGCTGGTCGTCTTGCCCATGGCCAGGGTGACGGCGCCGATCGGCCGCTCCCGGCGCAGGTCGACGCCGACGTGGTCGCCCGCCGCGGGCGCCCTGCTGCTCCAGTAGAACGTGGTGCCGTCCTCGTCGATCATCCGCGCGGGCACGTTGTCCCGGTAGGTGCCCATGCTGCTGGTGGCCCTGATGCCGCCGGGCACGCCGAGGATGCGGTCGTGCTCGGCCCGCGCGTCCTCCACGAACCTGTCCAGCACCCCCTCGCCGACGACGACGGGCACCTTGGTGCCGCCGAGTCCCGTGTAGACGAACGACCTGGCGGTGGCGAGCAGTCCGGGCAGGCGCCCGCGCAGCTCCCACGCCTCGGCGGCGTCACCGTCGCGGGCGGCCTCGACGAGCCGCAGCGCGGTGCCCGCCGCCACCGCCCAGGCCTGCGTCGCGTCGAGCCAGGGACCGGCGTCGTCGACGAAGCCCGGCTCGGGAAGGCGGTCGCGCAGCACCGACGGCGCCGCACGCAGTCCGTCCAGCGCCGCGTGGAGCCGGCCGGCGTCGCCGTCCCGCCAGAAACGGTCGAAGGCGGCGGCCAGTTCGGGCGCCTGCTGCACATTGAGCCGTGAGCTGTAGTTGACGTCCGCGAAGGCCCGCAGCGCGCGTTCGGTGCGGACGTCGCCGCCCGCGTACCAGCGCAGCGCCGCCAGCCATGAGGTGCGCGGGTCGTAATCGGCGTCGTTCCAGGTGTAGTCGGCGACGGTGAACAGCGCGATCTTCGACGCGTACGGCTGGATCATCGGATTCGCGGTGATGCCGGCGAGTTCGGCGGGGAGCCCCTTCTCCCGGCCGCTGAAGGGGCCGAGCAGCAGGCGGTTGGTGACGTAGTCGTTGACCGGGTAGTTGTCCCACGTCAGGATCGGGTGGGCGAACACCGAGCGGGCGGCACGGGCCTGGGTGACCGTCATGGTCGGCGCGATGACGCCGATGCCGGTCCACTCGACGACGACGTCCGCGTCGAGCTGCTCGGCCAGCGCCTTCTTGTAGGCGGTCGCCGTCACGTTGTAGTACTCGGTCGGCACCATCTGCAGCGGCTCGGCACCGGGGTGGGCGGCGATGAACTCGCGGTTCACCCGGTTGAGCAGGTGGGCCTGCGCCGCACCCGCCGCACCGCCGCCGCTGCCCCACCTCGCCTGGTCCTCGGGGCAGTTCCACCTGGTGTAGCTGATGTCGTCCAGCGGGACGGCGAAGGTGCGCACGCCGATGTCCCAGATCGTCCGGAACTTGTCGATGAAGGCGCGCGTGTCGGCCTCGGAGCTGTAGCAGACGGACAGGCCCGGGGACAGGGCGTAGGTGAAGTCCACGTGCCGCTGCTCGGCCCGGTCGACCAGCTCCTCGATGCGTGCCAGTGCCGAGGCCGGGTAGGGCTCGCGCCACTTGTCGCGCAGATACGGGTCGTCCTTGGGCGAGTACACGTAGATGTTCATCTTGTGCTCGCCGTAGAAGTCGAGCTGGTCCAGCCGCGCCTCGTGCGACCACGGGGTGCCGTAGAAGCCCTCGATGACACCGCGCAGGGGCGTGGCGGGCCAGTCGCGGACGACCAGGCCGCGCACGTGGGCGCCGGGGCGGTCGCGCCGCGGCAGGACCTGGCGGAGCGTCTGGGCGGCGTAGTACGTGCCTGTGGCGTCCTTGCCGGCGAGCACGATCCGGTCCCGGCCGATGCCGAGGACGTAGCCCTCGGCGGGCAGTCGCTCCGGGCCCTCGGCGTCGAGCGCGGCCAGGGCGGCCGGGGCCCCGGCGGTGCCGACGTGGACGGTCAGCCGGTCGTCGACGGCACGCTCGCCGCGCACGATCCGGTCGGCGCCCGCCTCGTGCAGCGCCTTCTCGGTGACGGCGAGCGCCTGCGGGTCGGCGTCCTCGTCGGCGACCAGAGTGACGGTCGAGGTGATGGTGACCCGGTCGTCCAGGGACTGGACCTCGCGTGGGGCGGGGGTGACGGCCGGGGACCCGCCGTCCGGTCCGTACCCGTCGGCGGCCTCGCCGACGGCGGGGGTACACGCGAGCGTGAGGGCCGCGACCAGGGCGGCTGTTCGCAGGCGAAGCGTCACATTTCCTCCATGGGCCGCTCGGGTCGCACAAGGAAGTCGCGCATCACATCACTGCCGGTGATGTGCCCGGTGACAAGCCGTGTCAATCTGCAGCCGTGCTGCCCCCGAACGGGTGGGGACCGTTCACGACGCGTACGGGAGGCGGCCGCCGTGCGGGCGGCCTCTCGGGGACAGAACGAAGCCCCGGACCACGCACTGCGGTCCGGGGCCGGGGTGTCGGCGCGTCAGCGCGGGAACACCTCGAACGTGACGGCGGGCCGGCCTCCGAAGCGCGGCGCCGCCGCCTCGGCCATACCGGTGAGGAAGGTGCGGCAGTACTCCTCCGGGTCCTTGTCCGTCAGCCCCTCGATGTACATGCGGTGCTCCAGCAGCGAGCGCACCGACCGCTCCAGACCGGGCCGCGCGTCGACCGCGTGGGTCGGGTTGGTCGAGCCCGCCACGGCCACCCACCGCACGCCGTCCCACGGGTCGAGCCCCTGCTCGGAGATGAGCTCGGGGAAGATCCAGCGGTTGCCCGCGTCGCCGGCGGCGTCCAGGGTGGCCCGTCCCACGGCGCGGTGGTCGGGGCTGTTCCAGACCGTGCCGCCCCAGGTGTCACGGTGGTTGAGCGTGATGACCAGCTCGGGGCGGTGGCGGCGGATGGCGGCCGCGACTTCGCGCCGCAGCGCGGTCCCGTACTCGACGACGCCGTCCTTGTGGTCGAGGAACTCCACGGTGGGGACCCCCACGACCGCGGCGCTGGCCCGCTGTTCCTGCTCGCGCAGCGCCGCGCAGTCGCCCGGGGCGAGGGAGTCGATGCCCGCCTCGCCGCGGGTGGCGAGGACGTAGACGACCTCGCGTCCCCCGTCGGTCCACCCGGCGATGGCGGCGGCGCAGCCGTATTCGAGGTCGTCGGGGTGGGCGACGACGGCAAGGGCGCGCTGCCAGTCGCCGGGCATCTCCTGGAGCTGTTCGGTCACGTGATCCGTCATGGCCGCAGGATACGGCCCCGCCCGCACGGTGGAACGGACGGACCGTCAGACCTCGTCACGGGCGAGGGCCAGCAGTCGGTCGAGGACCCTGGTGCCGCTCGTCCGCACGCCGTCGTGCTCGTACTCGTCGGTGACCCAGGTGCGCAGCCCGCGGACAGCACGGGCGGTGCGCAGGGAGTCGGCGGTGTCGACGTACATGTCGTCGTGGTAGACGGCCGCGGCGACCGGCACCTCGTTGACGGCGAGGCGTGCCGGGTCGTAGAGCGCGGGCCAGTCGGTACGGGCGGCGAGCAGTTCGGCGCACTCGCGCACCGGGCGCAGCGCGGGGTCCACCTCGAAGTGCCAGGGGTGGATGGTCTCCCCGGTGAACATCAGCGGCCCCTCTCCGGCGAGCGCCGTCGCCGCGCCGAACTCCGGGAACTCGGCGCGTACGCGTTCGGCGGACCAGTCGGTGGGCCGGCCGCCCTGGGCGTAGATCACCTCGTGCAGCACGGCGTACAGGGGGTTGGCGGCGAAGGACAGGACGGGGCGGACGGCTTCCTGGAAGGCGTCGGAGAGCTCGTGGCCGGACGCGGTGCGCACGAAGGCGTTCTCGAGCAGGTAGTGCAGTTGGTGGCTGCCGTCCTGGCCGCCGAGGAGGATGCCGAGCGACTGGAAGGCTTCAGGCGTGAGGGTGTAGCCGCCGGGCAGGACGGTGGGACGGTCCGCGAGGTGGGCGGCGATGCGGCGGGCACGCTCGACGTCCTGCGGGTAGCGGGCGTAGTGGGCCTCCACCTTGCGGCGGATGCGCGGATAGGCGGCCCGGTAGACGTCGTCGGCGTGGGCGTCCAGGGCGGGCAGACCACCGGTGATCAGTGCGGTGTGCAGTCCTTCGGGGGCCGTGGACAGGTAGTGGGTGGTGCAGAAGCCGCCGAAGCTCTGGCCGAGCACGGTCCAGGGCGCCCCGCCGGTCAGCCGCCGGCGGACGGCCTCGCAGTCTCGGACGATGGAGTCGGCGCGGAAGTGCGCGAGGTGCGCGGCCTGTTCCCGCGGTCCGCCGCGCAGCGGCAGCGTCTGGCGGTTCAGGGGCGTGGAGCGGCCGGTGCCGCGCTGGTCGAGGAGGAGTACGCGGTATTCCTTGACGGCGCGGGCGAGCCAGGCCTGCGCCCCGGTGAAGCGGCGGGCCGCGTTGCCGGGGCCGCCCTCCAGGTAGAGGAGCCAGGGCAGGTCGTCAGCCGTGCGGCCGGCGGCGCCGACCTCGCGGCCGTACAACTCGATCTGCTCGCCGTCGGGCTCGTCGTGGTCGAGCGGGACGGTGAAGCTGTGGTCGGTGAGGACGACCCCGGGCTGCCGGTAGCTGGCCAAAGCTGCTCCTGATGTGTGACCTGTGTCCGCTGTGCGCCCCCGCCCGCCCAGTGGATCACAGCCCGGGCGGGCGGGGACGCGCGAGGGTCCCGGTCAGCCGGTGGAGAAGCTGTCCGGTGCCCTGACGCGGTCGCGGACCCAGACGCCGGCGGGCTTCAGCGCAGCGGTGCCGGTCCAGGGACCGTTGTTGTCGCAGGTCCCGGTCTTGAACACGGCTCCGGAGCGGTGGTCGTCCGAGTAGTTCCAGTTCACCCAGCTGATCTTCTTGCTCGCCATCAGGTCGAGGTAGCGCTGGGACATGGTGAAGTCGTTCGTTCCTTCACCCGCGTAGTCCTGGGTGCCGAACTCGGTGACGAACACGGGCAGTCTGTCGGCCGCGCGGGACAGGGTGTTCAGGTACTCGTCCCGGTGGGAGGCCGCGTAGAAGTGGAAGGTGTACATGATGTTGGCCGCGTTGACCGGGTTGTTCACGACCTCGCTCTCGTTCGACCCTTCGGAGACGCCGAGGGAGGACCAGGCGCGGGTGCCGACGAGGATCGGGGTGTCCGGGTCGTGCTGGCGGATGACGGGGACGAGCTGCTCGGCGTAGCTCTTGATCCTGGACCAGCTCACCCCGCTGGGCTCGTTGGCGATCTCGAACAGCAGGTTGTTCTTGCTGCGGTGGCGCTGGGCGATCTCGGTGAAGAACGTCTTGGCGCGGGAGAGGTTGTGGTGCGGATCGCCCGGGCTGAGCATGTGCCAGTCGACGATCGCGTACATGCCGTGCGCGGTGGCCTGCTCGATGATCGAGTGGACCTTGTCGGTGAAGCCGCGGGGGTCGGTCTCGTAGCCGCCTTCCTGGATGTACATGGAGATGCGCAGGACGTCGGCGTTCCAGTCCGTGGCCAGGGCACCCAGTGAGCCGCTGGTGACGCACTGGCTGTACCACTGCAGGCCGTGGGTGCTCATGCCGCGCAACTGGACGGGCTTTCCGTACTGGTTGCAGAGCTTGGTGCCGCAGACCTCGAGCTGTCCGTTGACGGCGACGGGCGTGCCGGCGGAGGTGGGCGCGGTGTCGACGGCGAGGTGGTCGACGTTGGGTCCGCCGTTGGCGGTGGTGGCGGTGGCCCGGATCGTGTTGGCGCCGGCCCTGAGGTCGGCCGTCACGGTGGCCTTCGACCAGGAGGTCCACGAGCCGGTCCCGTTGAAGGCGCGCTCGTCGGCGGCGAGGGTGCCGTTGACGGAGATGTCCATGGGGCGGTTCGCGGTGGTGCCGTTGGCGTAGCGCAGGGTCAGTGTCGCGCGGCCGGCCTGTGCGGCATTGACCGTCCACTGGACGTAACTGCCACCGGCGTTCTCGTAGTTGACGAAGCCGGTGCCGGTGTAGCCGGCGTGGTTGGACTCCACGAGCCCGCGCGAGACGGTCGCGTTCTCGGCCTCGTGCGTGACGGCCGCCGCGGCGGCGAGGGGTTCGGGGGCGGGGGCCGCGGGCACCTTGGGGGCGGCGGTCAGGGCGAAAGTCAGGGCGGTGCCGATCACGCCGAGGGCGGTGAGCGGGTGTTTCCAGAGCCGTGCCGGTCTCATGGGGGGTCTCCGTTGGATGGGCGGGACGGGCCGGGACAGAACGGATGCGGCATGCGCCGATTGGAAGGAAACTTTCCTAACCGAGAGGGATAGCAGGGCTGGCCGCCGCTCGGCAAGGGCCCGGGCCCTCTTGACCCGACCGGACGCCACCCCTAACGTCCGGTAGAAAGCGCTTGCCCTCCGCCGTCCGCGTACGCGTACCCCTCGAGGAGGCCCGCGATGAACCCTTCCGGTGCTGCCGCTGTGTACGGCGGCCTCCCCGGCGGGATCGGCGTGTCCCGCCTGCGCGTGTACGACTGGCCGGCGGCGGACGGGCTGCGCGGCGGAACACCCCATCTGCACCTCACCTGTTCGGAGGGGTACGCCGTGATCGGAGGGCGCGGCGCGGTGCAGACGCTGACCGCCTCCGGGTTCGAGGAGACGCCGCTCGCTCCCGGCGCCCTGGTCTGGTTCACGCCCGGCACGATCCACCGGCTGGTCAACGAGGGTGATCTGGCCCTCGTCGTCCTGATGCAGAACTGCGGTCTGCCGGAGGCCGGTGACGCGGTGCTCACCCTGCCGCCGCCGTACCTGACCGACCCGGCCCGCTACCCGGCGGCCGTCGCCCTGCCGGTGACCGGCTCCGAGGAGGAGCTCGCCACGGCCGCCCGACGCCGCCGCGACCTGGCGATCGAGGGCTTCACCGCGCTGCGCGCGGCGGCCGCGGCCGGGGACCCGGAGCCGCTGGCCGCGTTCCACCGGGCGGCGGCCGCCCTGGTGCGCCCGCTGGCGGACCGCTGGCGCGAGCGGTGGCTGACGGGCGCCGCGGCCGCGTCGGCCGCCACCGGCGCGCAGTTGGCGCGCCTGGAACGGGGCGACGCCGGCTACCTCGCGGACGCCGCCGTGCGGGCGGAACAGCCCGCGGCACGCGGCCGGTTCGGCATGTGCGGCCGCCTCGACGTGTACGACGCAGGACCGGCGGACGTACCCGCCGCGGTGCCCGCCGCCCCACCGGCGGGAGCCGCCGGCGCGTCGGTCCGGCCGTGACACTGCCCCGTCACAGGCGGTGCAGCACGACCTCGGTCAGCACGCCGTCCGCCGCCCGCGCGGTCATGTACGTGTGGTGGGGCTGTCGCCTGCGGTCGGTCGGGGAGCCGGGGTTGAGGAGCCGCAGGCCGCCGGGGGCCGTGGTGTCCCACGGGATGTGGCTGTGGCCGAAGACCAGTACGTCGAGGTCGGGGAACCTCTCGGCACAGCGGCGCTCGCGTCCGGCGGCGGGACCCGTCTCGTGCACGACGCCGAACCGGAGGCCCCCGAGCTCCGCCCGGGCCACCTCCGGGAGCCGGGCGCGCAACTCGTCGCCGTCGTTGTTGCCGTAGACGGCGAGGAGGCGGGCGGAACGGTCCTGAAGGAGGTCGAGGGTCGCGGTGTCGGCCCAGTCGCCGGCGTGGATCACCACGTCGGCCTCCTCGACACGGGCCATCACCTCGTCGGGCAGGCGGCGGGCGCGGCGGGGTACATGGGTGTCGGAGATCAGCAGCAGTCGCATGCCTCCCACCTTCCCGCTGCCGCGCCGGGCGCGCACACGGCCGCGCCGGGCACCGCACTGACGTGATGTCAGAATCGGTACCCGGCGCGATTGCCTCTGCAATTCACCCCGCGCAAACGGGGACTACGGTCAGTACGGACCGTTCACGTTGTCGATGGAGCCATACCTGGCGGCGGCGTAGTTGCACGCGGCGGTGATGTTCGCGACCGGGTCGTAGCTGTCGAACGGCGTGCCCGGCACGTGGTAGGCCCGGAAGGTCGGGTCGATCACCTGGAGCAGGCCCTTGGACGGCGTGCCGTTCTGCGCGTTGATGTCCCAGTTGTTGATCGCCAGCGGATTTCCGGAGGACTCGCGCATGATGTTCCGGTGAATTCCCTCGTAGGTGCCGGGAATTCCGTGCTTCGCCATGATGTCGAGCGATTCCTTGATCCAGCCGTCGAGATCGTTGGAATACTTCTTGGCCGTGGCGGGCTTCGCGGCCGGGGCCTTCTTCGCCGCCGCGGGGCGGGCCGCCGAACGGTCGGCGCGGCCGGCGTCGGCGGCGCGGTCCGCGGGGGCGGCCTTGGCGCCGATGGTCAGCTTCAGGCCGGGGCGGATCAGCGCCGGGTCGGCGCCGATGTTCCGGCGGTTGTCGTTGTAGAGCTTCTTCCAGCCGCCGCTGACCGACTGCTCCTCGGCGATCTTCGACAGGGAGTCGCCCGCGACGACGGTGTACGTCACGGGAGCCTTCTTCGCCGCGACGGGCGCCGTGCCGGCGGCCTGCACGGTCGCGGCCTGGGCCGGCTGCGCGGCACCGGCGGTGGTGACGCCGAACAGCGGCAGGGCGAGCGCGGCGCCGCCCGTGCCCGCGGCGACGAAGCCGCGGACGAGTCGGCGGGACGTGGGACGGCGGTGCTTACCCTTTGCAGGCATGACGCATTCCTCTCCGTCGCCTGCGAGGTGAGCTGTCGGGTTCGGGCTGGAGATGCCCGGTCGCATGTCGGCGCGACTTCACCCCGAGCCGTTCCGGATTCCGGATCGGCGGCTTACCTGGGTCCCCCGCTCCTGCCGAACGTGAGTGCGTGTGGTCGGATTCCCGGACGGCGGCAGGATTCGGCGGTCCATCCGGATTGCGCTGACCGTAAGCGAGAGCGGCCCGGCGGAACAAGCCTCGAATTCACAGAAGCAATGCCGGACCGGGAAAAAGGGACGGAAAATAACCTTTCTCGCTTCCTGGCGGAGACTCAACTTTCCTTCCCCGCAAGGGATGCACGGACCCTGCCCGACACCATGGGACGTCCGTCACGTGACCGACGTCACGGAACCGAGAACAATGAGAACCGCCCGCTCGTTTCACGCATAAACGGACATACAGGCATTCGAAGGGGAAAGTGCCATACGGGAATGCCCGCCTTTCCTTTGGGTGCTAATAGTCCGTTTTCGTCGATATGTAATGGCATCGACCGCTTCGGGTACTCGGCCGTGGTGGCCGGGTGCGCGGCGCCGCCCGTACGACGGCCGCAGGCCGCTCATCGACAGCACCGCGGGAGGACACGATGCGCGCACTGACATGGCAGGGCCGGCGGGACGTCCGGGTCGAGACCGTCCCCGATCCCCGCATCACCGAGCCGAAGGATGTGATCGTCCGCGTGACGTCCACCGGCATCTGCGGTTCGGACCTGCACCTCTACGAGGTTCTGGGCCCCTACCTCGATCCCGGCGACATCCTCGGCCACGAGCCCATGGGCGTCGTGGAGGAGACCGGTCCCGAGGTGACCGCCCTCTCGGTCGGCGACCGCGTCGTCGTGCCGTTCAACGTCTCGTGCGGCGAGTGCTTCATGTGCGCCCAGGGACTCCACTCCCAGTGCGAGACGACCCAGGTGCGGGACCGCGGCACGGGCGCGTCGCTGTTCGGCTACACGAAGCTGTACGGGCAGGTCCCCGGCGGTCAGGCCGAGTACCTACGGGTGCCCTTCGGCGACACGCTGCCGGTCAAGGTGCCCGAGGGACCGCCGGACGAGCGTTTCGTCTACCTCTCGGACGTGCTGCCGACGGCGTGGCAGGCCGTGGAGTACGCGGACGTCCCGCCCGGCGGATCGCTGACCGTGCTCGGCCTCGGGCCGATCGGCGACATGGCCTGCCGCGTGGCCCTGCACCGGGGCGCCGGACTCGTCATCGGCATCGACCTCGTCCCCGAGCGTCTCGACCGGGCCGAGGCGCGGGGCGTGACGGTCCTCGACCTGCGCGAGCACGACGAGGTCGCCGACGTGGTCCGCGACCTGACCAACGGCCGCGGCTCGGACGCGGTCATCGACGCCGTGGGAATGGAGGCCCACGGCGCACCGGTCGCCAAGGCGGGTCAGTGGGCGACCGGCCTGCTGCCCGGACGCGTGGCCCGGCGCGTCATGGAGCATGTCGGCGTGGACCGGCTGGAGGCGTTCTACACGGCCATCGACGCGGTACGGCGCGGCGGGACGATCTCCCTGGCCGGGGTCTACGGCGGCATGGCGGACCCCGTGCCGATGCTGACCCTGTTCGACAAGCAGATCCAGCTCCGCATGGGGCAGGCCAACGTCCGGCGCTGGGTGGACGACATCCTTCCGCTGCTCACGGACGCCGATCCGCTCGGCGTCGAGGGCTTCGCGACGCACATGCTGCCGTTGGAGAAGGGACCCGAGGCGTACGCCACGTTCCAGGCCAAGCGCGACGGCATGGTCAAGACCCTGCTGAAGCCCTGAGTCGTCACACCGCCTGCGGGTCCGCCGAGATGCGCAGGGCCTCCACCAGCTCCCGGTACAGCGCGTCCGTGGCGAGCAGCTCGTCGTGGCTGCCCCGCGCGCGTATCCGGCCCTCGTCCAGCACCACGATGGTGTCCGCGTCGATCACGGTGGACAGCCGGTGGGCGATCGTGACGACGGCGCCGGTCTCCGCACGGGCGCGGACGCACCGCTGGACGGCGGCCTCGGTCAGCCCGTCGAGCTGGGCCGTCGCCTCGTCCAGGAGGAGCACGTCCGGGGCGCGCAACAGGGCCCGGGCCAGCGCGATGCGCTGCCGCTCGCCGCCCGAAACGGCCGTGCCGGACAGGGACGTGCCGAGCCCGTCGTCCAGAGCGTCGACCTTCTCCGCCAGCCGCACCTCGTCCAGCACCCGGCGCAGTTCCGCGTCCGTCGCGTCGGGGCGGGACAGCAGCAGGTTGTCCCGGATCGTCCCGGGCACGACCGGGGTGTCCTGCTCGACGTACGCCAGGCGGGACCGGATCTCGGCGTGGGTGTGGTCGCGGTAGGGACGGCCGTCCAGGAGCAGTTCGCCTCCGATCGGCTCCAGGAAGCGCAGCACCAGGGAGAACAGCGTGGTCTTGCCCGCTCCCGACGGTCCGACGATCGCGGTGTGCCCATGGCGCGGAATCACCAGGTCGACACCGCGGACCGCCGGTTCGGCTTCGGGGCCGTAGGCAGCGGTGACGTCTCGCAGTTCCAGTACGGGGGTGTCCGGCCGGGCGGTCTCGCGCGCGGGGGTCTGCAGCAGGGCCCGTCCTTCCGCCTCCTCCGTCCGGAAGTCCTCCGTCTCCCGGATGCGTTCCGCCGCGGCGATGCCCGACTGGAGCGCGGTGACGTTCTGGCCGAGTTCGCTGATCGGTTCCATCAGCCCGAACGCGTACAGCAGGAACGCGATGAGGCCGGAGACCTCGAGCGCCCCCTCGGAGACCCGCCACGCCCCCACGCCCAGGACCAGGATGATCGCCAACTCGATGCCGGACCCCGCGATCGTCCAGGCCAGGGCCTCGCGGCGGACCGCACGGACGCCGTGCTCGGCGGAGGTGCGCGCGTCGGCGACGATGCGCTCGGCCGTGCGGTCCTCGGCCCGGCCGGCCTTCACCGTCCGGATGGCGCGCAGCGCGCCCTCCAGGTTGCCGCCGAGCCGTCCGAGGTGGTCCTGCGCCTGTCGCTGGGCAGTAGCGATGCCGGGCATCAGGACGGCGAACAGGACGCCGACCACCGCCACGGCGGCAGCGACGGTGCCCAGCAGGACCAGGTCGAGGACGCCCATGAGGATCAGGGTCCCGAGGAGCATGACCACGGCGTTGATCAGGCCGACCGGGGCGCCGGTGGCGGCCTGGTGCAGCAGGACCGTGTCGGAGGTGACACGGGTGACCAGCTCGCCGGGAGGTCGGCCGGTGACTGCGGGCACCGTGGCACGCAGGAAGCGCCGCACCATCGACTCGCGGGCCCGGAGCACCACGCGCTCGCCCAGCGCGCCGATCAGCGTCCACTGCCAGTACGCCACGGCACTGCCGACGACCAGCAGGAACAGCAGGGCCAGCAACGGTCCCCGTAACGAGTCCGAGCCGCCGAGCGCGTCGAGCACGCCCTTCGTGACCATCGGCGTGGCCAGCCCCATCCCCGACGTCATGAGGGCGAGGAGGAGGGCCAGGGCCAGGGCTCGCCTGTGCGGACGGGCGAACGACCAGAGGATCCGCAACCGCGAAACGGACACCTTGGGA
The DNA here is from genome assembly GCF_046506645.1 of Streptomyces sp. 5K101. NCBI lineage: Bacteria > Bacillati > Actinomycetota > Actinomycetes > Kitasatosporales > Streptomycetaceae > Streptomyces > Streptomyces sp. 5K101. Next base: position 375,857 of record NZ_JBKFFO010000004.1, read on the forward strand.
GACGTATTTTTCGGAGCACTCATGACGCAGAGTGGAACATTGATGTTCCATAACGGTCAAACGATTTTCATCTTGGCGGGAGCGCTACCGTATGGCGCATGAGTGAGGAGCGGACAGCGGCGCCTGAGAGCGGCACACGGGCACGCACGCGGCGCGCCATCGTCGACGCCGCCGTCGCCCTGGTGGCCGGTGACCCGACCGCGTCGCTCGGCGACGTCGCGGCAGCGGCGGGGGTGGGGCGGACGACCGTGCACCGCTACTTCCCTGAACGGTCCGACCTGCTGGCGGCCATCGGCGCGGACGTCCTGGAGAAGGTCGCCGCGGCGACCGAGCGCGCCCGGCTCGACGACGGCCCGGCCGCCAAGGCGCTGGAGCGGCTCTGCCACGAGTACTTCGAGCTCGGCGACGGCCTCACGCTGATGTTCGAGTCGCCGCAGCTGGCGACCTGGTCCGGTTGGGACGAGGAGACCGCCGCCGACCAGGACTTCCTGCGCACGGTCCGGCGCGGCCACGCGGAGGGCAGCATCGACCCCGAGCTGGACGAGGAGTGGGTCCGCAATCTGGTGTGGGCCCTGCTGTACTCGGCCTGGGAGCACACGCGGACCGCCGGGGCGTCCAGGCACGCTGCCATGACCCTGTGCCTGCGCACCCTGCGCAAGGCCATCGCCCCCTAGCCTGTTTCGCGGGCCCGGACTCCGTGCACGGAGGCCCGCGCTCCGTGCGCGGAGACTCGTGCTCCGTGCGCGGAGACTCGTGCTCCGTGCGCGACCGCCTCCCCCCGCCCTGCCGCTCAGCTCTCGTGGGCCCGCTCCGTGCGGCTCAGGTCTGGCACGCGGGGCACCACACGGAGCGGCGGCCGCCGGTGCGGTCCGAGTTCAGCGGCCCGCGGCAGCGCGGGCACACCGGGTCGCGGTCGTCCCGCCGTCCGGTGAGCCAGGTCCGCCGGGGCGGCACGCGCGCGGCCGCCACGGAGGACCGCAGGACCCGGCCCATCGCGGCGTGGATCCGGCGCAGTTCGGCCTCGGCGAGGTCCCGCGCGGGCCGGCCGGGCGCCACCCCGGCGCGCCACAGGATCTCGTCGCTGAGCAGGTTTCCGAGGCCGGCGAGCACCGACTGGTCCATCAGTACGTTCTTGACGGCGCCACGCCGCCCGGCGACCCGTTCGAGGAACGTGTCCCGGGGCAGGCCGAGCGCGTCCGGCCCGAGGTCGCCGATGACGTGTTTCACGGCCTCGTCGCTGCCGGCCAGGTGGACGCCCTGGAGTTTGCGCTGGTCGCGGTAGTGCAGCCGGCGGTCGTCGTCGAACGTGAGCACGATCCGGTCGTGGTCCGCCACGGGGTCGTCGGGCGATGCGGCCAGCAGCAGCCCCGTCATGCCGAAGTGCCAGACGACGCGGGGCCCGTCGGTGGGGGCGACGAGCCACTTGCCGTGCCGCCACGGCTCCTCCAGCCGCCGCCCCTCCAGTTCCTTCCGCAACCGCCGTACGGTCACCCCGCGCAGCACGCCCGGGTCGCGCACGTCGACTCTCCTGATCCGCCGGCCCGTGCCGCAGGAGCGCAGCACCTCGCGGAACCCCTCGACATCCGGCAGCTCGGGCATGCGCTTCTCCGTCGTCGGCAGCCCCCGTGTACAGCGCGCCGCGCGGCCGCGGCGCGGACCCCTGCCGAGTACCCCGCGGCGCGGCCGGCATCCCCCGGAAGGGCAGGCCGGCAGGGGTGCGCCCGGGGTGAAGCGGGGCCGAGTGGGTAGCCGCGTACCGGAACCGCACCGGAAGGAGAGGTCCATGCGCCTGCGTACCAGCCGGCCCACCGACCCCGGCTTCCGGCGCGTGCGGCACGGGCGCGGGTTCCGCTACCTCGACACCGAGGGCCGCACGCTCGTGGACGGCCCGGAGCGGGACCGGATACGGGCCCTCGTCATTCCGCCGGCCTGGACCGACGTGTGGATCTGCCCCTGGCCCAACGGACACATCCAGGCCGTCGGCACGGACGCGGCGGGCCGCCGCCAGTACCTGTACCACCCGCAGTTCCGCGAGCAGCAGGAGGCGGCCAAGCACGAACGGGTGCTGGAGGTCGCCGCCAGGCTCCCCCGCGTGCGTGAGCGCGTCTCCCGGGACCTGCGCACCGGCGGACTGGGCCGGGGCAGGGTGCTGGCGCTCGGGGTGCGGCTGCTGGACCTCGGTTTCTTCCGCGTCGGCGACGAGCACTACACGGACACGAACGACTCGTACGGACTCACCACCGTGCTGCGCGACCAGGTGACCTGCCGCGGCGGGGAGATCGGCTTCGACTATCCGGCCAAGAGCGGACGCCGCTACTGCCGGGAGCTCGTCGACAAGGAGTCCTTCACCGCCGTCCGGGCGCTGCTGAGGCGGGGCGGCGGCGGCGACAGGCTGCTGGCCTACTGGGAGGACCGCGCCTGGCACGACGTGAGCGGCGACGACCTCAACCGGCATCTGCGCCGGCTCGCCGGCCGCCCCCTCACCAGCAAGGACTTCCGGACCTGGCACGCCACCGTCCTCGCGGCCGTGGCGCTGGCCGTGTCGGAGCCCGCCGCGAGAACGTCCCGGACGGCCCGGCGGCGCGCGGCCTCCCGTGCCGTGCGGGAGGTGGCGGACTACCTCGGCAACACGCCCGCCGTGTGCCGCTCCTCGTACATCAATCCGCGGCTGTTCGAGCTGTACGACGAGGGCGTCACCATCGAGCCGGCTCTCGGGGACCTGGGCCGCTACGACCGGCCGGGCACGCTCGCCACCCAGGGTCCGGTGGAGGCCGCGGTGCTGCGGCTGCTGGCCTGAGGCGCGGCCGGCGTCAGCGGAAGTCCCGCGGCGCCGGCTCACCGCGCACGAGGATGCGGCGGCCGGTGACCCGGTCGGGGGCGAGGACGATCCACAGGTCCCGCTCGCCGTCGGCCCACGGCGCGCTGTACGCCCGCCGCTCCAGCTCCCGTACGGCGTCCTGGTCCGTGACCGGCCGTGCCGTGCCGACGATCAGGACGCTCCAGCCACGGCTGAACGCCTCGTCGATGTGGTCCGCCTCGAACGCGATCTCCTCGCCCGCCACCTCGCCGGGCAGCGCCTCCCGCGAGGTGCGGAAGGTCACCTCGCCTTCGGCCACCACGTAGTTGACCGGAAGGATGGCGGGCCCGTCCCGTCCGGCGACGGCGATGCGTCCGACACCGTGGGTGTCGAGCAGCGCCCAGCACTCGTCCTCGGTCAGCTCCACCAGTTCGGGCCGGTGCGCGGTGCGCCCGGAGCCGGGCGGCACGTCGGCGCCGCCTCCGGTCAGGGCGGTGACGGTGGTCTCCAGGGCGTCGGCCAGCCGCAGCAGGAAACCCATGCCGGGGGTCGCGGTCTGCTCCTCCAGGTACTCGATGTACCCGGGCGCGGATCCGGCCCGCAGCGCGACGTCCTCGCGGGACAGCCCGAGCTGCTGCCGCCGGGCTGCCACCCGGCGGCCGATGTCGCCCTTCGAGGGCCCTGCGGCCGGGCCTCCGGTCTGCGCTCTCTCCGGCATGGTGGCACCTTCTCAGGTCGGCGTTCCCGGTGTGGCTCGCGCCTCGCGCCCACGGTAGTCAGGCGCCCGGCGGGCCGCACGGCGGCGATGCCCGCCGCGACCGGTGGGGGCGCCTCGGAAATACTGGGGTCGAGGAGCCGTACGCACGTGGAGCCGTACGCAGGTGGAGCCGTACGCAGGTGGAGCCGTACGCAGGTGGAGGTGGAGCCATGACGCCGAGGACCGGTGTGCGATGAGAAACCGCTCCGTCGCCGATCTGATGACGCCCGAGGCGGTGTGCGTCCAGCGCGGCACCGTCTTCAAGGAGATCGCCCGGCTGCTCGACGAGTTCGGCATCACCGCCGTGCCCGTGATCGACGACGACGGCCGGCCCGTCGGCGTCGTGTCCGAGGCGGATCTGCTGCGCCGGCACACCGGCGGTGCCGGCTCCGAGATGGCCGAGGGGCTGATGACGAGCCCCGCCGTGGTCGCCCGGCCGGAGTGGAGCGCGGTGGAGGCGGCCCGGGTGATGGAGGACCGGCACATCAAGCGGCTGCCGGTGGTCGACGGCTCGGGGCGGCTGATCGGGGTGGTGAGCCGCAGCGACCTCCTCCAGCTGTTCCTGCGGCGGGACCGGGCCATCCAGGAGGAGATCGTGGAGGACGTCCTCGCCGGCACGCTGGGCGTGTCCCCGGCGGCCGTCACCGTCCAGGTCGACCAGGGCCGGGTGACGCTCAGCGGGACGCTGGAGCGCAAGAGCCTGGTGCGTGTGGTCGTCCGGCTGTGCCAGAGCGTCGACGGCGTCGTGGACGTGGTGGACCGCCTGTCCTTCGCGGACGACGACACCCGCCCGGCCTGAACAGAGAGGAGCCACCCCGCCTGGACCGGCCCGCCCGGAGGGAAAGCGCTACCCGGCCGGTACCTGGAGCACGCGGGACGTACCCGGCTCCACCGGCACCATGCGGTCGGTGAGGCGTACCTCGATCGGGGACTCGTCCGAGTCCGGTACGCCGATCTCCAGCTCTCCCGGCCGCATGCGCACGCGCACGCCCCAGTGGCCGTGGTAGCGGATGGAGAACCCGTAGTCGGGCAGTTCGGGCGAGTGGACGGGGTCGAACCAGAGCGCCCCGCCGCGGGTCTCCATCCCCGTCAGGCCGCGCTGCACCAGGTCGAGCGTGCCGGCCATGGCGCCCAGGTGCACGCCCTCCTCGGTGGTGCCGCCCTGCAGATCGGCGATGTCGCCCTCCAGCGCCTCGCGGCAGTACTCCCACGCGTCCTGCCGGCGCCCCCGGGCGAGGACCCAGCCGTGCACCAGGCCGCTCAGCGTCGAGCCGTGGCTGGTGCGGCCCAGGTAGTAGTCCACGGTCCGGTGCCAGGTGTCGTCGTCGAGTTCGTAGCCGAGGCGCCGGAAGACCCCGCGCAGTTCGGCAGGCGAGAACAGATAGCCGAGCATGAGGACGTCGGCCTGCTTGGACGCCTTGTAGCGGTTGACGGTGTCGCCTTCGGCTTCCAGGACGCGGTCGAGACGGCGGATGTCGCCGTGCCGGGCACGCAGTCCGGCCCAGTCGAGCTCCGCCAGGTCGCCGTAGCCGTGGAACTGGCTGATGACGCCCGCGTGGAAGGGCACGTACAGCCGCCGCGAGACGTCGTCCCAGTGCTCCAGCTCCGTGTCGTCGAGCAGGATGCGCTCGCTCAGTTCGCGCAGGCGCGGCGCGGGCAGTTCACGCAGGACCTCGAGCGCGCGGGCGAGCACCCAGGCGGCGGTGACGTTGGTGTACGCGTTGTCGTCGAGGCCTGGCAGCTTCGCTCCCGGGTACGCCTCGTGGTACTCGTCGGGTCCGACGACCCCGCGGATGCGGTAGCGCTCCATGTCCTCGTCGTAGGAGCTGTAGTCGGCCCAGAAGCGGGCGATCTGCGTCAGCATCTCCGCGCCCTTGGTGTGCAGGAACTCCGCGTCGCCGCTCGCCTCGCAGTACTGCCAGACGTTGTACGCGATGGCCGACCCGACGTGGTGCTGGAGCCGGGAGTGGTCGGGCAGCCAGCGCCCCGAGCGGGGGTTGAGATGCAGCACCTGTGTCTCCTCGCGGCCGTCGCTCCCGCTCTGCCAGGGGTACATGGCCCCGGTGTACCCGGCGTCGCGGGCCAGCCGCAGCGCCGCCTCCAGGCGGCGGTGGCGGTAGAGCAGAAGCGCCCGGGACACCTCGGGGAAGTGCAGGTTCAGATAGGGCAGGACGAACAGCTCGTCCCAGAAGATGTGCCCGCGGTACGCCTCGCCGTGCAGCCCGCGGGCCGGTACGCCGACGTCGAGGTCGGCGGTGTGCGGCGAGAGGGTCTGCAGCACGTGGAAGAGGTGCAGGCGCAGGATGCGCCCCGCCTCCCCGGGCACGTCCAGTTCGCCCCTGCCCCACAGCTGCCGCCAGGCGGTGCGGTGGGACTCCAGGAGGGCGTCGAAGCCGGGGGCGCGGGCGACGCGGTCGACGGCGGCGTGCAGGGGGTCGCTGATCGCCGGGTCCCGGGAGGTGTGCAGGGCGACGGTCTTGTCGACGGTCCGGGTGCGGCCGTCTTCGAGGGAGAGCCGTATCAGCTGTACGGCACGCAGCGGCTCGTGGGCCGTGTGCGGCCGCTCGGTGTCCGCCGGCCGTGGGTCCGCCGGCTCGTCGGCGGTGATGCGGGCCGCCATGCCGATGCGGATGTCGGAGGTGGTGGTGCGGCAGCGCAGCCACACCACCTCCTGGTCGGCGTCCCCCGCGTTGACGTGGACGAGGTGGCTGCCGTTGAGGTCCGCGTAGCGGGCCACGCCGCTGTTGGTCACGGAGCCGTCGAGCGCGGCCTCGACCTCGATGTCCCCGGACCAGCCCTCGGCGGTGAACTGGGTGCGCAGGACGGCCAGATGCGGGTCTCCCATGTGGACGTACCGCAGCTGGCGCACCGCCAGGACGCGTCCGTCGCCCGCCGCGTACCGCACGCCGCGCTCGAGCGTGCCGGAGTACAGGTCGAGTCGCTGGCGGTGTTCGCGCAGGGCCGGGTCGTCGGGGTGGAACCAGGGTGCGTCGCCGCTCGGGCTGTGCATGCGAAAGCGCAGGGGCAGCCAGTTGGGCAGGTTGACCATGTCCTCGTTGACGACCTGGCGGCCGGCGACGGTGGAGGTCAGCCGGTTGTAGCAGCCGGCCGCGTAGGTGCCGGGGTAGTGCACGGCGTCGGCGACGCATTCGGGCGCGGTGCCGCGGGTGGCGAAGTATCCGTTGCCGAGCGTGCACAGGGCCTCCCGCAGGCGCTCACGGCCGGGAGCGTAGCCCTCGTACGTCCAGATCCACTCGGGCATGGTCAGTCCTCGGGGGCGTCGGGGAGCAGGTCGGCGAGGTCACCGATGACGAGGTCGGCGCCGTGTTCCAGCAGCGCGGTCGCCGTTGCGGGGCCGGCGGTGCGGTCGACGCCGACGACCAGGGCGAAGCGGCCGCGCCGGCCCGCCGCCACTCCGGCGAGCGCGTCCTCGACGACCGCGCACCGGCCGGGTGCCACGCCGAGCCTGCGCGCCGCCTCCAGGAAGAGCGCGGGGTCGGGTTTGCCGGGCAGCCGCAGCCGGGCGGCCTCCTGACCGTCGACCAGAACGTCGAAGTAGCCCAGAACACCGGCGCGGGTGAGCAGTTCGCGGGCGTGGCGGGACGCGGACACGGCGGCGAGCGGCACGGACCGGGAGCGCAGCTCGGTCAGGAGCCGAACGGTCCCCGGATAGGCGTCGACGCCCTGCTCCCGCAGCCGTTCGGTGAACAGCCGCTCCTTGTACGCGGCGACGGCGGCCACGGTGCCGGTGCCCGGCGGGTCGTCGGGGCTGCCCGGCGGCAGGCGCATGCCGCGGGAGCCGAGGAACGCGGCGGCCCCGTCCAGGCGGGACCTGCCGTCCACGTGGCGCAGATAGTCGTCGCGGACGTCGAAGGGGCGGCGGTCCCGGGGATCGTCCGGCGGATGCTCCCGCAGGCAGGCGTCGAAGGCGGTCTTCCAGGCAGCCGCGTGGAGACGTGCGGAGTCGGTGACGACGCCGTCGGTGTCGAGGACGACGGCCGCGGCGTCGCGCCAGAACCGACGGGCGTCAGGGGCCGCCGACGTGGCGCCCCGGCCGATCGGACCCTCGGGGGCCGTCCACGCGGCGCCCTGCCGGGCCGGACCCATGGCGCTGTCCTGCCGCCCTGCGCCCCGCCCGACCGGACCCCCGGGAGCCGTCCACGCGGCGCCCCGCCCGGCCGGACCTGCGGGGCGGTCCTGCCGTCCGGCGCCCTCGTCCGCGCTCATGTGGTCCCTCCCTGTCGTTCGCCGTGCGGCGCCGCTGCGTGCGGCGGCCCCGTCCTCCACCGCACGGGGCGGCCCGGCGCCGGCGGCGGAGGGGGACGGAGCCACGCGGTCAGGGCGGCCGGGTACCCCGTTCCACGACGGCCGAACGGCGTTCGCGCGGCCGGCGGCGGGCTCGGGCGCACGCGCGCGCTCGTCGGCCGGCGGGCGGACGCCGACAGGCGGCCGTGAGCGGCACCCTGGAAGGTGGCCGCAGGAGCGATCCGAAGGAGGAACGAACCATGACCCGGCATGTGACCGTCGGTCTGGACAACTCGCCCGAGAGTCTCGCGGCGGCCCACTGGGCGGCCCGGGACGCGGGGCTGCGCGGCGCGGACCTGCTCCTGGTGCATGTGGAGGAGTGGCCGCTGCCGGTGGCCGTGGCCATGCCCACGGTCACCCGTGAGGACCACCGGACCTGGGCGGACAGGCTGCTGGAGAGCGCCGTCGGGGAACTGCGCAGCACCCACCCCGGGCTGCGGATCTCCACGCGCCGGGTGTCGGGACGGCCGCCCGCCGGGCTCGCCGCCGTGGCGGCCGACGCCGAGCTGCTGGTGCTCGGCTCGCGGGGGCTGGGCACGGTGATGGGCGCCCTGATGGGTTCCGTCGGCCTGGCGACCATCGGGGCCACGCGGACGCCGGTCGTCGTCGTACGGGCCGAGGGCAATGTCGGCGGGCACGCCCGGGACAAGGACGTGGTGGTCGGCGTGGACCTCCACCGGCCGGCCGATCCGGTGCTGGCCTTCGCCTTCGGCGAGGCCGCGCGGCGCGGGTGCGCGCTGCGGGCCGTGCACGGCTGGAAGCTGCCGCTCGCGGTCGGGCACTCGGCCGACGCCCGGGCCGAGGGCGAACGCAAGGCGGCCGCGGCTTTGGCCGCCGCGCTGCGGCCGTGGCGCGAGGAGTATCCCTCGGTGGAGGTGGTGGAGCGGCCCGTGCCGGGCTCCGCCGCCCAGGTGCTGGTCGACGAGGCCGGCGAGGCCGGTCTGGTGGTCGTCGGACGCCATGTCCGCCACGCTCCCCTGCCGCACATCGGTCATGTCGCACACGCCGCGATGCATCACTGCCGGGCACCGGTGGCCGTCGTCGCCCATGACTGACCGCGGAACCAGGTGAGCGCGGCCGGGCTCACGGAGTCGTGTAGGGCCAGCCGTATCCGGTCCCGGGCGGGTTGCCGTCCCCGGCTCCGACGGCTTCGAGGTCACGGTCGGCGGCCTTCATCAGCTGCCGTGTGAGGCTGTGCATCGCACGGGCTGCCGCGAGTTCGTCGCCGATCTCGGGTACGTCCACGTCCTCGGGGTTGCGGTGGGCCGTGCCGTGCCCGGTCAACGTCGTGGTGCCGGTGTTCAGCACCGCCCGGGCCTTGGTCGTGCCCTCCTCCTCGACGAGGACGATCTCGACCTTCCACTCCAGCGTCCTTGCCATGGCGCACTCTCCCGGCGTGTCGGGGGGTCCTGGTTCCAGCATCCGTCCCGGCCCGCTCTTCTGCGACCGGCTGCGGGGCCCGGCACCGCTGGGGGCACAATGTCCGTCATGACGAGTTCGATACTGCGGCCGCGGAACCGGCTCCGTACCGCCACGCCCGGCGGGAGGACCGCGGACGGGAGCACGGAGGCGACGCGGATCCTCGACTGGGGCCATGCGCGGGTCGGGGAGCTGCTCGGCAGCCTCGGCGCCGCGCCGGGCCCGGACGCGTCCGCCGGTGATCGGCTCACGGCCCTGCGCCGTGCGCACCGCAGGATCTCCGCGACCGTGCGGCCGGTCTACTCGGTGCAGGACGAGCGCCCCGTGTCGGAGGTGCTGCGGCGCGGGCGAGGGTCGTGCAGCCAGCGCCTCGCGGTCCTCGAGTCGGTCGCGCGGGCCGGCGGTGTCGCCACCCGGGTCCGCGGCCTGGTGGTGGACGGGGGGCTGTGGTACCCACGCTTTCCCCGGATGCGCCGGCTCGTTCCGGACCAGGTGCTGCTGGCGTGGCCCGAGTTCCGGCTCGGACCGGCCGGCGAGCCGGACGGCGGGTGGCTTTCCGTCTCTGAACTCTTCGGCGACCTCGACGAGTTGAGCGGGCACCCCGACGGCGGGTTCACCAACGCGGGCCCGGAGACCCTGTTCGAGGCCCTGTCCCGGACGGCGATCGACTGGGACGGGCACACGGTGTGCCCGGCGGACGCCGCGGCCTGCGACCTGTCCGGGCACGTCGTCACGGACCTGGGCCGTTTCGACTCGCGCGACGACCTCTTCGGCCTCCACGGCCAGACCCTGTGCCGCACGGCACGCCTGGTGGCCGAGCCGGTGATGGGCCGCCGCTCGGCGGGGCCGCCGGCCGACTGATCCCGCCCGGACGCTCCCCGCACCGGCCGGGTGCACGCCGCCCGCCCGTGTCGCACCGCCGGAGCGGGGCCGCCCGGCCCGCGCTGGTCCTCAGGCCGCCGTCAGGGCCTCAGGCCGCCGCCGGACGCGGGGTCTCCGGAGGCGGGCCCGCCCGGTCCGGGGCCGGGACCCGGGCCACCACCGGGAAGTGGTACGTCTGGTGTCCGCCGCTGGCCAGCATCCGCACCTCGCCCCGGTCGCTGATCTCCGCGCGCACGATGCCGGTGTCGTCCTCGTAGACCGGGTAGCCGCCCGCGCCCGCCCGCTCGGTACGCCGGACCACGACGACGTCGTCCTCCACGGCGGGCGCCTGGAACACGAGCTCATAGGTTTCAGGACTGTTGTTCATGAGTGCCACCGCCTTCTTCCCATCGTGGCCCGTGGGCTCACACGGCGCCTGCCGGGACGGCGTAGCGGCGCGGCCGCTGCGACGACCTGCCGCTGCGCATGCATGTCGTCCAGGGTCGGGGTACCCGCAGGGTGTGATTTCACTCGGTCGCGGACCCGCGGCCGTCTCCACACGGGAGCACATCATGGCGAAGGACAAGGGCAGGGGCGACAGGCTGAAGGGCAAGGCCAAGGAAACGATCGGCAAGGCCACCGGCAACGAGCGGATGGAGGCCGAGGGCCGCACCGACCAGGCGAAGGGCCGCGCCAAGAAGGCAGTGGGCGACGCCAAGGACAGGGCACGCGGCGCAGGCGAATCCCTGCGGGACGAGACCTGACCCGGTGGCTCCGCCGCCGCCCCGTCCGGGGCGGCGGCGGAGCCTTGCTCACAGGCCGAACTCGGCGGGCGACACGCCGAGGACGGAGCACGCCTCGCGAAGGATCTGCTCCTCGGCGGGCGCCACGTAGCCGTCCGCGCCCGCGACGACGAAACCGGTCTGGATCACGGCGCGGGCCTCCGCCGGCTTCTTCGCCGCCTTGGCGACCTCCTGCAGCGCCTCCCCCTTCCCCTGCGGGAAATTGAAGGCCAGCTGGTCGACGTGCTTGTTGAACCGCTGGCGCAGCTGCTCCGGCGGGAAGTTCTGCAGGACGTCGTTGCTCAGGATCAACGACTCGACGTGCTGCCTCTCAGCCGGGTCGACGTGGCCGTCCGCGGCGGCGACCAGGGCGCACATCGCCATGCTCGCGTCCCGGTAGGCACCGCTCTTCAGCTCCGTCTTGAGCGAGGTGAGCTGCGACTTCAGCGTGTTGACCAGCTGGGCCCGGGAGCCGCCCGAGGAGCCGGTGCCCGGCCTGCCGTGGCCGCCCGCGCCCCGCACGCCCTGGGACTGCTGCTGCAGGTTCTTGGCCTGGTCCTTGATCCGATCCCACATCGCCACTGGTGCACCTCGGCTTCTGACTGTTTCGTTCCGGTCCGTGCTCGGCGGGTACCCGCGCGTCACCATGGCAACGCCGTCGCACCGCGTGAAGTTCCTGGCCGGTACTGCACCCGTGCGAGCGGGGCCGCCTCGCGCCGCCCCGTCCGGTGCCGCCACACTGAACGCACTCGACCGATGCGGAGGAGTGGACGGATGCCGAACGAGCGCGCGGGACAGCAGGCGCGGCCGGAGGACCTCATCGACGTGGCGCGACTGGTGACCGCGTACTACGCCCTGCACCCCGATCCGGACGATCCGTCGCAGCGTGTCGCGTTCGGCACGTCGGGGCACCGCGGTTCCTCCCTCGCGACGGCCTTCAACGAGGACCACATCGCCGCGACCAGCCAGGCGATCTGCGAGTACCGGGCACGTCAGGGCGTCGACGGGCCGCTGTTCCTGGGCGCGGACACCCATGCGCTGTCCGAGCCCGCGCGGGTGACGGCCGTGGAGGTCTTCGCGGCCAACGGCGTGACCGTGCTGGTCGACACGGCCGACGGCTACACGCCCACACCGGCGGTGTCGCACGCGGTCCTGGCCCACAACCGGCTCCGTCCGGCCGGGCGGGCGGACGGCGTGGTGGTCACGCCGTCGCACAATCCCCCGTCGGACGGCGGTTTCAAGTACAACCCGCCGAACGGCGGCCCGGCCGGCTCGGAGGCGACCGGCTGGATCCAGCAGCGGGCGAACGAGATCATCGGCGGTGGCCTCAAGGACGTGCGGCGCATCCCGTACACGCGTGCCCTGGCCGCGGAGACGACCGGCCGCTACGACTTCCTCGACGCGTACGTGCGGGACCTGCCCGCGGTCCTCGACCTGGACGCGGTGCGCGCCGCGGGAGTGCGGATCGGCGCGGACCCGCTCGGCGGCGCGTCGGTGGCGTACTGGGCCCGTATCGCGGAGGAGCACCGGCTCGACCTGACGGTGGTGAACCCGCACACCGATCCCACGTGGCGGTTCATGACGCTCGACTGGGACGGCAGGATCCGGATGGACTGCTCGTCGCCGTACGCGATGGCCTCGCTGATCGAGGCCCGGGACCGCTACGCCATCGCCACCGGCAACGACGCGGACGCGGACCGGCACGGCATCGTCACGCCGGACGGCGGGCTGATGAATCCCAACCACTACCTCGCGGTCGCCATCGGCTATCTCTACCGCCACCGCGAGCGGTGGCCCGCGGGTGCGGCCGTCGGCAAGACGCTGGTGTCGTCCGGGATGATCGACCGGGTGGCCGCCGACCTCGGGCGCGACCTGGTGGAGGTGCCCGTGGGCTTCAAGTGGTTCGTGGACGGCCTGGCGGACGGCACGCTCGGCTTCGGCGGCGAGGAGTCGGCCGGGGCGTCGTTCCTGCGCCGCGACGGATCGGTGTGGACCACCGACAAGGACGGCATCATCATGGCCCTGCTCGCCTCCGAGATGCTGGCGGTGACCGGCCGGACGCCGAGCGAGCAGTACGCCGACCTCACCGCCCGGTTCGGCGAGCCGGCGTACGCCCGTGTCGACGCGCCCGCCACGCGGGAGGAGAAGGCGGTGCTGAGCCGCCTGTCCGCCGGCCAGGTGACGGCCGGCACGCTGGCCGGGGAGCCGGTCACCGGCGTGCTCACCGAGGCGCCGGGCAACGGGGCCGCGATCGGCGGCATCAAGGTGACCACGGCCAACGCCTGGTTCGCGGCGCGCCCTTCCGGAACGGAGGACGTCTACAAGGTGTACGCGGAGTCCTTCCTCGGCCCCGACCACCTGGCCCGCGTCCAGGAGGAGGCCCGCGCGGTCGTCTCGGCGGCGCTGAGCGCCTGACCTGTCGTCACCGGGCGACGGGCGGCGCGGGCTTCCCGTCGGCCGGGCCGAGCGGAACAGATGCCCCACCGCGGAGGCCGTCGATAGGCCGACTGCACCAACGCACCGCCGCCCGGCCCATGCCGCCGGCACCGCCTGTCACCTGGGCCTCCGCCCTTCTTCGGGAGACGGCAGGGGTGACATGGGCGCGCCGCTGCCGGTGATCGTGCGCAAAGTGTGTACGGGAGGCAGCCGACGACACCCCTCCGGGAGCGCCACGGCGATGCCTTCCGCCGCCAGGGCTGCCTTCCGTCGAGGAGTGTCATGCGTATTTCACGGATATGTGTCGGGCTGGCCGAAGCCGCCGTCGTCGGGATCCTGACGCTCTCGCCCACGGTGGCGTGGGCGAGCGGGGCTCCCGCGGGGGGAACGGGGCCGTCGAATGTGCGGGTGAGCCCCAGTCAGGTGCACCAGGGCGCGACGCTGACGGTCACCTTCTCGGGCTGTTCCGGTGGCGGGACCGTCACCTCGACCGCCTTCCCCACCGTCACGGTGCCCACAGGTGCGAGGACGGCCACTGCACGGGTGGACAACACCGCCAGGCCGGGCGCGGCCACCTTGAGTGTGCGATGCGGCGGCCGTACCGCCAGTGCGACCTTCACCGTCCTCGCCGGCACGGCGGCGCAGGGGGGCCTCGGTGGCTCGTACACACCTGGGCCCCACGAGGTCGCCGCGGGCGCCGCCCTGACGGGCATGGCCGCGGCCACCGGCGCCGTCCTCCTGCGTCGCCGCACCCGCGCCCGCGTCTGACCCGGTCAACGGCACATGGCGGGGGCGAAAGCCGCACCGGAGGGGGCGGGGCGGGGCGAAGGCCGCACCGGCGGGTACCGGTGCGGCCTTCGCCTGAGCTGGTGCCGGGTCAGACCTGGACGCCGGGCACGCCGTCCTCGACCACGACGCTCGCGCGCGTGCTGATCGGGGCGCCGGGCCTGGTGACGTACGGCATCACGCGGAAGTCGCTCGTCCAGCGCCGCCGGTCGACGCGCACGCGCACGTAACCACGCTGGCCGTTGAAGAACTTCATGTGCGGGTTGGCCGCGAGGAAGGTCTGTCCTTCGGCCGTCATGTCGGCGCCGTCGCCGCCGCTGGTGACGGACGTGCCGACGAACTCGGCTCCGACCGTGGCCGACCCGGGGTCCGCGTAGTCCCGCTTGAGGTCCCAGGCGTAGTTCTGGTGCCGGTCGCCGGTGATGACGACGAGGTTGCGCACCCCGCGGGTGTCCGCCTCGGCGAGCAGCCGGTTGCGCTCGGCGACGTAGCCGTCCCAGGGGTCCATCCACACCTTGGTGCCGGGGCCCGGGTCGTGGTCGGTCTGGCCCATGGGGGCCTGGTTGCCGAGGACCTGCCAGCGGGCGGAGGAGCGGCTGAAGCCCCGAAGGACCCAGTCGCGCTGCGGTGCGCCGAGCAGGGACCGGTCGGGGGCGAACCGGTCGGCGCAGTCCGCCGATATGCCGTCGCCGCACGGCTGGTCGTCGCGGTACTGCCGGGTGTCGAGCATGGTGAAGTCGGCGAGGCGCCCGTAGGAGAGCCTGCGGTACATCTGCACGTCCGGGCCCTTTGGCAGCTGCGGGCGGCGCAGCGGCGCGTGCTCGTACAGGGCCTGGAAGGCGGCGGCCCTGCGCACCATGAAGGCCGCGGGGTCCTGGTCCTTCTCCGGGATGCCGTCGGCCCAGTTGTTCTCCACCTCGTGGTCGTCGAACGTCATGATCCACGGGAAGCGGGCGTGGGCCTGCTGCAGGGGAGCCTCGGATTTGTAGAGGCCGTACTGGAGCCGGTAGCGGGCGAGGTCGACCGTCTCGGTGTGGAACTTCGGGTCGGTGGTGACGCCGCGCTTGTTCGTCTTGACGCCGTACTCGTAGAGGTAGTCGCCGAGGTGGACCACCAGGTCCAGGTCCTCTTCGGCCATGTGCTGGTAGGCGGTGTAGTAGCCGTCCTGCCAGGCCTGGCAGGAGGCGAAGGCGAACTTCAGGTCGGCGGTGTTCGCCCACGGCAGCGGGGTGGTGCGGGTACGGCCGACCGGCGAGACCTCGGAGCCCGCGCGGAAGCGGTAGTAGTAGACCCGGTCGGGGCGCAGGCCCTGGATCTCGGGGTGTACGGAGTGGGCCAGTTCGGGTGTGGCGACGACGCTGCCGCTGCGCACGACGCGGCGGAACCGCGCGTCCTCCGCGACCTCGTAGTGGACGCGGACGTTCGTGTGGGGCATGCCGCCCATGCCGTCCTGCGCGAACGGGTCGGGCGCCAGCCGGGTCCACAGCACGACGCCGTCGGACCGCGGGTCGCCGGAAGCGACGCCGAGCGTGAAGGGGTTGCCTTGCAGAGCGGGGGCGGCGAACGCGGCGCCGGAGCTCCACTCGCCGGTGCCCAGCATCAGCGCCGCGGCCCCCGCGCCGCCGAGGCCGAGCAACTTCCGCCGGGACAGGGGTCGTACGCCCACGAGGTCCTCCTTGGCTGTTCGATGTGAACCGCCAGAACCCTCGTGCGGGTTGATGTCCCGCGACCGCCCCTCATGTGGCCGGTTCCCGAGAAAAACGTGAACACAGCAGCCAGTTGGCGCGGGCAGTGCGCCGTCTCCGTTGTGTTGCCCTGTTGTTCGCCCGTGGTCGGGCCGCCGTTCAGGCGGCCCGTCCCCTCCCGCCGTGCGGCCGGACGCGGTGACGCGTCCGGCCCCCACGGCGGACGCGTCACCGCATACGGCCCTCGGCCCGGGCGAGGAAGGTGTCGAGCACGCCGTCGCCGACCTTCACCTGCGCGGAGCCCCAGGTGTTGCGGGGCGGATCGACGCGCACCGCGCGGGCCTGCTCCTGGAAGCTCCGCGAGGCGGCGAGCAGTTGGGCGGCCCCGTCCCGGTCACCGGCGCGCCAGGCGTCGAGCGCGTCCAGCACGGTGACGGTGGCACGCCCCCAGAGCTCCGTGGCGTCCAGCCAGGGTGCGGCGTCGGTGACGAAGCCGTCCTCGACCGCGCCGCCGCGGATCGTGGCGGGTGCCTTCTCGATCGACTCCGCGTAGGGGCGCAGGTCCCGCAGGGCGCCGGCGGGGTCGCCCGCGTCCCAGGATGTCCAGAATGTCGCGATCCTGCGCGCGAGTTCCGGTGCCTGCGGCTGCCAGGGGGTCGCGCCGAAGGTGGGCGCCATGTGTTCGAGGTCGCCGAAGACCAGCAGGGCCTCGGTGGCCGCCCGGTCGCCGCCGGCGAGGTACGCCATGGCGCGCGGCCAGTTGGCGCGCGCGTCGTACGCCTGGTCGTTCCAGGTGAAGTCGGCGGTGCCGAAGACGGCGACCTTGCTGGCGTGGGGCTGGTTCATGGGGTTGGCGACGATGCCGGTCAGGTGCCGGGACAGGCCCGCCTCCCGCTTGTCGTAGGGGGCGAGGAGCAGTCGTCCACTCGTGTTCCAGTAGTCGTTGACCGGGTAGTTGTCCCAGACGAACACCTTGCGGCCGAAGAGTCTCGCCGCGCCCTCCGCCTGCCGGTTGGTGATGCTGGGCGGCACGACGTCGGTGCCGGTCCACATCACCTCGATCGCGGGGTCGAGCGTGGCGCGCAGTGTCTGCTTGTACGCCGTGTCCGTGAGGTCGCCGTACTCGGTGGGCACCATCTGCAGCGGCCGGGCGCCCTCGTGCGTGGCCACGAAGGTGCGCTGCACGTCGTTGAGCAGGTCGACCTGCGCCTTGGCGGCGGCCTGCCGTCCGGGTGCGCCGTAGGCGGCCCGGTCCGCCTCGCAGTTCCAGCGGGTGTAGCTGATGTCGTCGAGCGGGACGGAGAAGGCGCGGGTGCCGAGGTCGTACAGCGCCTGGAGCTTGGCCTTGAGGTCCTTGCGGTGGGCCGGGTCCGAGTAGCAGACCGACTCGCCGGGAGAGACGGCGAAGGTGAAGCGGACGTGGTTGGCGGTGGCCCGTCGCACGAGCTCGCCCAGCTCGGCGAGTTTGGCGGCGGGGTACGGCTCGCGCCACTTGCTGCGGTGGTACGGATCGTCCTTGGGCGCGTAGATGTAGGTGTTGGCCTTCACGTCGCCGTGGAAGTCCATCTGGTCGAGGCGCTCGGCGTGGGTCCACGGCTGTCCGTAGAAGCCCTCGATGGTGCCGCGCAGCGGCATCGAGGGGAAGTCCGCCGCCCGGGCGCCCGCGACCTTCCAGCCGTCGTCCGCGGGTACGAACAGCTGGCGCAGGGTCTGCACCGCGTAGAACTGGCCCGTCGCGTCGGCGCCGCCGAGGGCGATCGTCGCGCCGGGGCGGTCGCCCGAGACGCGCAGCGCGTAGCCCTCGGCACGGTCGGGTGCGGCCGTGCCGGCGAGCGCGGCGGCGATGTCGGGACGGATGGCCGGTCCCAGTCGCACGGTGAGCAGGCCGCGGGCGGCCGGGGGGACGCCGCCGGGGGCGACGACGTCCACGCGTGAGGCGCCGTGCGCCGTCAGTTCGCCGACGAGGCGGTCGCGGGCGGCGGGATCGGTCCGGTCGTCGGCGACGACGAGCACCCGGTCCGTGACCGTGGCGTCGCTTCCGGAGCGGCTGAGGGACTGGGGGGTGGGAGAGACCGGCGGGAGGGCGGAGGAGGTGCGGGCCGCCTCCGCGGTCGGGTGTGCGGCGGCGGGGGACGTCAGGCAGACCAGAGCGGTGGTGGTCGTGGCCAGCAGGCATGCGACCGAGGTCACGTCGCGTCGTCTCACTGAGGCTCCATGTGGTCTCAACCAGTTGGGGCGGTCAGAGTCTCGTGCGGGACGGGAGTGGTCAAGGGGTTGCGTGGGGTTCTGTGCGATCAGATCGTTGGGTTGTGGTGCGTTGTGATGTCCTTGTGCCGCAAGGGGGTTGGGCAGCGCCGGACACCGGACGGAGCGATCTCCACCCGGTGTCCGCCCTCGCGCCCTACGCGCAGCCGCAGTCCGATCAGCCGGACAGGTTCCCCTTCTGCTCGGTACCCGCGGTGCAGGCCCGGAGCTTCGCGCCGTCGGCGCTGCCGCCGGTGACGTCCCCGCATCGGACGCCGGAGTCCGTCACCGGCTCCGTGGCCGCGGGCGCGGGCAGGGCGGCCTGGACCTCGGCCGCCTTGGCCACGGGATCCCCCGCGGGCGTCACCGGATAGCGGTCGCGCTGGTGGTTCCAGGCGTTCTCCCACGCGAACCAGTCGATGGCGGCAGGGGGGCGCCCGGTCGCCAGCGCCGTGTCGAGCGAGTCGAGGTACAGCGGCCCACCGCTTGGCGTAGAAGCCGGACACGAGCCCCGACCACTCGCGGTTGGCGTAGTCGCGCAGTCCGCCGTTGTCGCTGCCGGAGCGGTGTCCCCAGGTGGTGAGGACCGAGCGGGCGTCGAACTCGGCCGTGGCCCTCTCCGCGTCCGTCGTCCCCCACGACCTGGCGTCCGCCAACCACGGGCCGGACGGGGTGCTGTACGGGCCGGTGCGCAGCAGCTCCCACGCCTTGGCAGCGTGCGGGTCGGCTCCGCCGTAGCGGCGCTCGGCGTACGCGGCGAACCAGGCGCGGTGGTCGAGCGGGCCGGTGCGCCAGGCCAGTTCGGTGAACAGCTCGTAGGCGAGGAGGTAGCCGCCGGTGCCTTCGGGCAGGTAGGCGATGCCCTTCAGGGCGCTGCCGGGCTTGCTGCGCCACGCCCTGGAGGCGGGCGCCCCCACGGGCTACGAGGACGACATCGCGCCCCTGTTCGAGGCGGCGGCGGCCGGCGACCCGGCTGCCGTGGCGGTGGTGGACCGCGTGGCGACGCGTTTCGCCAGGGGCCTCGCGGCCCTGCTGCTGGTGCTCGACCCGGGCCGGGTGGTGATCGGTGGAGGCGTGTCCCGCGGGGGCGAGGTCCTCCTCGAACCGGTCCGCAGGCAGCTGCGCCGCCACACGCTGGTGCCGGTGACCGTGCAGGCGTCGGTGCTCGGCGAACAGGCGGTGGCGTACGGCACGGTGCGCCACGCGCCCGATGCCGCGGAGGAACGGATGACGGCCGGCTGACCGGCAACGGCCGCCGCCCGGGCGGGTGTCCCGGTGCGCGGCCGGCTCCCGGGCGGGCGCCCCGGTGGACGGCCGGGTGGCGTCGGACGGCGACGATGCGCGCCGACCGGTGTCAGACGGCGATGACCTTGACGCCTGCGTCGGCCAGGCGGGCCGAGGTCTCAGGGGAGATGTTGGCGTCGGTCACGAGGACGTCGATGCGGTCGAGTCCGCAGATCCTGGCGAAGGCGCGCCTGCCCAGCTTGGACGAGTCGGTCACGACGATCACACGGTGGGCCCGCTCGGCGAACAACCTGCTGACGCTGGCCTCGTCCTCGTGGTGCGCCATGATCCCCAGTTGCGGGTCCACGCCGTCGACGCCGAGAACGACCGCGTCCAGCACGACCTCGTTGAGAACGCCCATGGTGAGCGGGCCGACGAGCTCGTACGTCTGGGGCCGGGCCACCCCGCCGGTGGTCACGATCTTGATCTGCGGACGTACCGCGAGCTCCCCCGCGATGTTGAGCGCGTTGGTCACGACGGTGAAGGCGGGCGAGGGCACGCCGGTGGCCTCCCGCTGGCCGCCGCCGGCCCGCAGCGCGAGCGTCCGGGCGACCTCGGTCGTGGTCGTCCCGCCATTGAGCCCCACCACCTCGCCGTCGCCGATGAGGTCGACGGCCGCCGCGGCGATCCGCTGTTTCTCCGGGGCGTGCCGCGAGGACTTGTAGCGCAGCGGCAGTTCGTAGGAGACGCCGTGCGCGATCGCGCCGCCACGGGTGCGGACGAGCATCTGCTGCTCGGCCAGCTCGTCGAGGTCCCGGCGGATGGTCGCGCTGGACACGTCCAGCGCGCTCGCGGCCTCCTCGACGTCCAGGCGTCCCTCGGCGGCGAGCAGCTCCAGCAGCGCGCTCCAGCGCTCGTGCTTGGCCATCGTCGGACTCCTTGTCGCCTGTGCATCCGCCCCTGAGCTGCAACTGATCGTACTGGGGACGCGCCCGAACGGTGCAGGTCGGTGGCTCGGCCACCAGCCACCCCTCAATCATTTCGCTTACTTCTGCTTGAAAGTCACGAGAAATGAACAACTCTTGACAACAGCGGCAGCCGTGCGACAGCGTGCTCAGCGCAAGGGACCCCGTGCCGGGTCGAGGTCTTGTGACAAAGGCGGTCTTGGCAGTGAACAAGCGCATACTCGCTCTCTCCGCGGCCTGCGCGATCGGCGCGCTCACGCTCACGGCGTGCGGAGGCGGCGGCGGTTCGGCCGACGGAGAGGTGACGCTGAAGCTCGTCGCCGCCGACTACGGGGACAAGGCGTCCAACAGCTCGACGGCCTACTGGCAGGACGTCGCCAAGAGGTTCACCGCCGCCAACCCGAAGATCAAAATCGATGTCCAGGTCATCAACTGGAACGACATCGACGCCCAGGTCAAGACCATGATTCAGAGCGGGAACGTCCCCGACGTCCTCCAGACCGGCGGCTACGCCGACAAGGTCGCCGACCGCCTGCTCCACAAGGCCGACGAGGTCCTCTCCGAGAAGACCCGCGCCAACCTCATCGACAGTTTCGCGCAGGCCGGCGAGGTCGACGGGACGCAGTACGGCATCCCGTTCGTCTCCTCGGCGCGTGCCCTGTTCTACAACAAGGACGTCTTCGCGAAGGCGGGCATCACCGAGGCCCCCAGGACGTGGGACGAGGTGGCGGCCGCCGCCGAGAAGATCAAGGCCAAGGCGCCCGGCGTCACCCCGTACGCGCTGCCGCTCGGCCCCGAGGAGGCGCAGGGCGAGTCGCTGATCTGGGAGCTCGGCAACGGCGGCGGCTACACCGACGGCGAGGGGAAGTACACGCTCGACAGCAAGGCCAACGTCGAGGCGTTCTCCTGGCTGAAGTCCCACCTCGTCGAGCCCGGTCTCACGTACGCCAACCCGGCGACGACGGACCGCAAGACCGCGTTCGCGGACTTCGCCGCCGGCAAGGCCGCCATGCTCAACGGCCACCCCTCGCTGATCCAGATGGCGAAGGACGGCAAGGTCGACTACGGCGTCGCACCGATCCCGGGCAGGTCGAGCGTGCTGACATCCACGCTGGGCGTCGCCGACTGGATGATGGCCTTCAAGGACAACGGCCACCAGGAAGAGATCAGGAAGTTCCTGGACTTCGCGTACTCCAAGGAGAACACGCTGAAGTTCAACGAGACCTACAACCTCATGCCGGTCACCGAGGACACCCTCAAGGAGATGACCGGCAACGGGAAGCACCAGGACCTGGAGCCGTTCTTCGAGCTGCTGCCGAACGCGGTCTTCTACCCGCTCGGCGACACCACCTGGGACGTCGTCTCGGCCGAGATCAAGAAGAGCGGCGGCACCGCGGTGAGCGGCGATCCGGCGAAGGTGCTGGGCGAGCTGCAGAAGAAGGCGCAGGACGCGGTCGCCGACCAGTAGCCGACGGCCCCGTCCCGCACCGACACGGAAGGCACCCTCGTGTCCACCACTTCCCCCACGACTCGCCGCTCCGGCCGCACCGGCCGGGGCGGCGGGCTCGCCCGCCTCGGGCCGCTGCCCTGGATCGGCCCGGCCGTCCTGCTCATCGTGCTCGTCGTGCTCTGGCCCGTCTACGAGATGGTCCGCACCTCCTTCCTCAAGATCAGCAGCAGCGGTTTCGTCCGCGGTTCGGCGGGATTCGACAAGTACCGGCAGCTGTTCGACGAGCCCTCGCTGCCGTCGGTCCTCCTCGCCACCGTCGTGTGGACCGTGGTCGTGGTCACCGCCACGATGGTGATCTCGCTGGCGCTCGCGCAGCTGTTCAACCAGAGGTTTCCCGGCCGGCGCGTGACCCGCTGGGCGCTCATCGCGCCCTGGGCCGCGTCGGTGGTGATGACCGCCATCGGCTTCAAGTGGATGCTGAACCAGACCGCGGGCGTCCTCAACACGCTGATGACCGACCTGGGTCTGATCGACGGTCCGAAGGACTGGCTCGGCACGCCGTCCACCGCCTGGCCGTGGATGATGTTCGTCGCGGTCTTCGTCTCCCTGCCGTTCACCGCCTACACGCTGCTCGCCGGTCTGCAGACCGTGCCGGGCGAGGTGTACGAGGCGGCGCGGGTCGACGGCAGCGGTCCCTGGCAGACGTACTGGCGGATCACTCTGCCCCTGCTGCGGCCGGCCTTCCTGGTCGGCGTCGTCATCAACCTGATCAACGTCTTCAACTCGTTCCCGATCATCTGGAGCATGACGCACGGCGGCCCGGACAGCGACACGGCCACCACCACCGTCTTCATGTACCAGCTCAAGAACTCCGACATCGGCGAGTCCGCCGCCATGTCCGTCGTCAACTTCGCCCTGGTCGTGGTCATGGTCGCCGTCTTCCTCAAGGCCAGCCGGTGGAACCAGGAGGAGTCCTGATGGCCCAGCAGACGCTCTCCCCGGCCGTCGCCCGGTCCCCTGCCGGGCCGCGTACGGACACCGTCCGGCGGCCGGGCGGCGCCCTGCGGCCGCGCACGGTCGTCGCCGCCGCGGCGGCCTGGATGATCGCTGTGGTCTTCCTCCTGCCGTACGCGGAGATGGTGATCACCGCGCTGCGGCCGGCCGGTGAACTGCGCGACGCGACGTATCTGCCGGGCGAGTTCGCCTGGTCCAACTTCGTCGACGTGTGGCGCGAATCGAACCTCGGCGCCAACCTGCGGGTCACCCTCCTGGTGGCCGGCGGATCCACGTTGCTCGTCCTGCTGGTCGCCCTGCCCGCCGCCTACTGCACGGCGCGCACGACGTACCGGGGCCGCAAGCTGTTCCTGCTGCTCGTGCTCGTCACCCAGATGTTCCAGCCGACGTCGCTCCTGGTGGGCCTCTACCGCGAGTTCTACCAGCTGGACATGCTCAACTCGGTGTGGACGCTGATCCTGTGCAACGCCGCGTTCAACCTGGCCTTCGCCATCTGGATCCTCACCGCGTACATCGGCTCGATCCCCGTGGCCCTGGAGGAGTCCGCGATGATCGACGGCCTCGGGCGCATGGGGGCACTGCTGCGGGTCACCCTGCCGCTGGCACTGCCCGGCGTCGTCACCGCGACGATCTTCACCTTCATCGCCGCGTGGAACGAGTTCGTCATGGGCCTGACCCTGTCGACGATCCCCGAGAGCCAGCCGCTGACCGTCGGCATCAACAGCTTCATCGGCAATTACACCGTGCAGTGGAACTATCTCTTCGCCGGCTCGGTCATCGCCATCGTGCCCGTCGTCGTGCTGTTCGCTTTCATCGAGCGCAAGGTGGTGTCCGGTCTGACCGCCGGATCCATCAAGTAGCGGGCCCGCGCCCCTCGTTCGTCAACCGACCCTTCTGAGCAAGGAGTTCAGCCCATGACCGCCCCGGACGCCTCCCGCACCTCGGTCGAGATCGCCTCCCAACCGGACACCTGGAGGCGAGCGGCCGAGTCCGTCGGATCGCTCGCGGGCGTCCTGCCGCGCCGCGACGAGCGTGTCGCCGTCGTCGGCTGCGGCACCTCCTGGTTCATGGCCCTCGCGTACGCCCAGCTCCGCGAGGCGGGCGGCCACGGCGAGACCGACGCCTTCGCCGCCTCCGAGTTCCCCACCGGCCGCGGCTACGACCGCATCCTCGCCATCACTCGGTCCGGCACCACCACCGAGGTCCTCGACCTGCTGGCCGAGGTGAAGGGCACCGTCGCGACAGCGGCGCTCACCGCCGACCCCGCGACCCCCGTCATGGACGCCGCCGACGCCGTCGCCGTCCTGGACTACGCCGACGAGCAGTCGGTCGTCCAGACCCGCTTCGCCACCACGGCCCTCGCCCTGCTGCGCGCGCACCTGGAGGCCGAGGACGCGCTGCCGGCCGGGGTGCGTCCGCTGGCACGGGCCGTCGAGGACGCCGGACGTGCCCTCGCGGAGCCGCTCAGCGCCCAGGTGCGCGCGGCCGAGCAGTTCACGTTCCTCGGCACGGGCTGGACCTACGGCCTCGCCCTGGAGGCAGGGCTCAAGATGCGGGAGGCCGCGGGCGCGTGGACCGAGTCGTACCCGGCCATGGAGTACCGGCACGGGCCGATCAGCATCACCGGACCCGGCCGTGTGGCATGGCTCTTCGGTCCGGCGCCCGCCGGACTGGCCGACGACGTCGCGCGGGTCGGCGGCACGTTCGTCGCCGGGTCGGGGGACGCGGCCGGTGCGCTCGACCCGCTGGCGGACCTGATCCGGGTGCAGCGGCTGGCCGTCGCGCTCGCCGAGGCGCGCGGGTACGACCCCGACCGCCCCCGCAACCTCACCCGGTCCGTGATCCTCGAGAACAGCCATGCCTGATCCGCACGGCGCCCGCGACTGCGTCGTGGCGCTGGACGTCGGCGGCACGGGCATGAAGGGGGCGGTGCTCGACCCGGCGCTGACACCCCTGGCCGTACTGCGCAGGCCGACGCCCCGCCGGGACGGCCCCGACGCGGTGGTGGCCGCGATCACCGGCGCGCTGCGCGATCTCGCGGCGCAGGCCGCCGACCGGCACCTGACGGTCCGCCATGCGGGCACGGTGGTGCCCGGGATCGTCGACGAGGAGGCCGGGCGGGCGGTGCACTCCGCCAACATCGGCTGGTCGGACCTGCCGCTCGCGGCGCTGCTGCGGGACGCGTCGGGCCTGCCCGTCGCGCTCGGGCACGACGTGCGCGCCGGCGGGCTCGCCGAGTGCCGTGCCGGTGCCGCGCGCGGTGTGCGGGACGTGCTCTTCGTGCCCGTGGGCACCGGCGTCTCGGCGGCTGTCGTGTGCGAGGGCCGGGTGGTGCGCGGCGGCGGGTACGCCGGGGAGCTCGGCCACGCCGTGGTGGAGCCGGACGGTGATCCGTGCGCCTGCGGCGGCCGCGGCTGCCTGGAGACCGTGGCGTCCGCGGCGGCGATCGAGGCGGCGTACACGGCACGTTCCGGGCGCGCCGTCGACGGCGCCGCCGGGGTGGCGCGCCTGGTGGCGCAGGGCGACCCCGTGGCCGTGGCCGTGTGGGACCGCGCGGTCGAGGCGCTGGCGGCGGCGCTGGCGACGTTCACGACGCTCCTCGCCCCGGGTCTGATCGTGATCGGCGGCGGCCTCGCGGAAGCGGGCGGCCTGCTGCTCGATCCGCTGCGGGCGCGTCTCGGCGAACGGCTCACCTTCCAGCGCCGGCCCGAACTGGTCCGTGCGGAACTGGGCGACGGGGCCGGCTGCCTGGGCGCCGGGATCCTGGCGTGGCAGGCGGCGGGGGTCGGGCCCGGTCACCATGAGTGGGGTACCCGCGAGCCGACGGCTCTCCGCGGCCCCGCGCCGACGGAAGCGGCCGCGGCTGCGCGCGAGTCGGGGGGTACGGCGGAAGCCGAGGCTGCTCGGCGCGGCCGAGGGACGGCGGGAACCGCCGTGTCCGGGTGCCAGCGGGTGGCGGGAACCGGGGCGTCGTGATCCTCACCGTGACCCTGAACGAGGCGCTCGACGTCAACTACGAGGTCCCTTGTGCCGCGCGGTTCGCACCGTGTGCGCGCCGCCCACGAACGGGCCGGCGGCAAGGGCGTCAACGTCGCGCGCGTCCTGTCGGCCCTCGGCACACCGGCGACGGTGACGGGACTTGCAGGGCACGTGGCGGGCCACTCCCCCGCGCCGGCTGTTCGGCAACCCGACGGGCGCGGGCGACGCCTGTGTCGCCGCGCTCGCGAACGGCGATCCGTGGCCGGTCCGCCTGCGCGAGGCCGTGGCGCTCTCGGCTGCCGCGGTCCCCTGCCCCATGGCCGGCGATGTCGACGGGGACATCTACGGCCAGTTCCGTACCACCGCTTCCGTGGAGAACACCCATGCCTCTCACGTCCACTGACGACATCGTCGGTCCGGCCCGCGCGAACACCTCGGGTGTCGGCGCGTTCAACGTCGTGCAGCTCGAACACGCCGAGGCGATCGTCGCCGGCGCCGAGCTCGCCCAGCTGCCGGTCGTCCTGCAGATCAGCGAGAACACCGTCCGCTACCACGGCGGGCTCGCCCCGGTCGGGCTCGCCTCCCTCGCCGTCGCGCGGGCGGCCGCTGTCCCGGTGGCGGTGCACCTCGACCACGCCGAGTCCCCCGACCTGGTCCGTGAGGCCGTCGGCCTCGGCTTCACCTCCGTCATGTTCGACGCCTCCAAACTCCCCTACGACGAGAACGTGGCCGCCACGCGGGAGATCACCGACCACTGCCACCGCGCCGGCGTGTGGGTCGAGGCCGAGCTGGGCGAGGTCGGCGGCAAGGACGGCGCGCACGCGCCCGGCGTCCGGACCGATCCGGACGAGGCCCGGGCGTTCGCCGCGTCGACGGCCGTCGACGCGCTGGCCGTCGCCGTGGGCAGTTCGCACGCCATGCTCACCCGGGACGCGGTCCTCGACTTCGAGCTCATCGCGCGGCTGCGCGAGGCGGTGCCCGTGCCGCTGGTGCTGCACGGTTCGTCGGGTGTGGGTGACACGGATCTGGCGAAGGCGGTCACGGCGGGGATGACGAAGGTGAACATCTCCACCCACCTCAACAAGCTGTTCACTCGCACCGTGCGGGAGCGTCTGGAGGCGTCCCCCGACGTCGCCGACCCCCGCAAGTACCTCGGCCCGGCCCGTGACGCGGTGGCGTCGGAGGTGGCGAGGCTGCTGGGCGTCCTCGCGGGGGTCTGAGACCCGCGAGGCGGGAGGAGGGCGACGGGAGCGGGCCGCCGGGCGCGGGCCGCTCCCGTCGTGTACCGGGGCCGCGGGTGCGGGCAGCTCCCGCCACGAGTCCGGGCCGGCGCGGCCCGCGGACGCGCAAGGGCCCGCCGTCCGTGTCCCTCCCCTGGTGAGCACGACGGCGGGCGGTCGCGGGCCGGTCAGGAGAACGTCTCGATGTACTCCTCCGGCGGGCCGAGTTCGGGGGTGTCGCGCAGTTCCACCGTGTCGCCGAGGTGCTCCAGTTCGAGCACGGTGAGGGTGTTCTCGCCCGCGACGGTCAGCGGGGCCGGCAGGTAGAGCGTGACCTGCGGGCCGATCTTCCAGTAGCGGCCCAGCAGGAAGCCGTTGACCCAGACGAAGCCCTTGCCGGAGCCGGGGAACGCGACGAAGGTGTCCGCGGTCCCGTCCGCCGTGAAGGCGGCCGTGGCGAAGCCCGTCGTCCCGTCCGCCGGTGCGGCCCGCACCGCCCGGTCGAGGAGGCCGGTCGTCCACTCGTCGAGCGGCAGCGGGTGCATCGTCCAGTTGTGGACGATGCGGCGCCCGATGCGTACTCCGCCGAGGATGCCCTTGCCCTGGCCCAGCAGCGGGCCGTAGTTGATGCGTCCCTGGTTCTCCACGAGCAGTTCCAGGCGGACGGCGCGGCCGCGCCCGCCGCCCAGGGTGAGGGAGGCCGTCTCGCGTTCCAGGACGCCGACGGCGGTGCCGTCGAGGAAGACCTGCGCGCGGTCATGCAGGCCGGTCACGGTCAGTTCGACGGTGCCGGGCGGCAGCATGGGGTGGGCGCGGTACAGGACGAGTCCGGATGCCTGCCCGAGCTGCCCGAAGCTCAGCGGATCGGGCGAGGCGACGGCGTCGGACACGGCCTCCAGCGCGCCGAGCAGTCCGGCCCGCCGCGTGAGGGGCAGCGTGCGCGGCGGGAGCAGGCGCGGTGCTTCGGGCAGGGGGCGTGCCGCGGCCCCGGTGACCGCGAGCAGCCGGTCCCGCATGGCGTGGAACTTCGGGGTGAGGACGCCGTGTTCGGCGACCGGCGCGTCGGAGTCGTAGCTGGTGACGGTGGGCTGGAGGACGCCGTCGTGGTTGGCGCCGGCCCCCAGCCCGAAGTTGGTGCCGCCGTGCGCGGAATAGAGGCTGACCGAACCGCCGGCGCCGAGGATCTCGTCCAGCGTGGCGACGGCGCTGCCGGCGGCGCGGGTGTGGTGCTTCTCGCCCCAGTGGTCGAACCACCCGTTCCAGAACTCGGCGCATACGAACGGCTCCCCCTCCCGCCGTGAACGCAGCAGCTGTGCGGCCTGGCCGGCCCGGGAGCCGAGGGTGGCGGTGGCGAGGACGCCGGGCAGGGTGCCGCCGTCGAGCATCAGCTCGGTGGGGCCGTCGGCGGTGTAGAGGAGTTCGGTGATGCCGCGCTCCACCAGGGCGTCGCGCACCCAGCGCACGTAGGCGTGGTCGTCCCCGTAGCTGCCGTACTCGTTCTCCACCTGGACGGCGACGACGGGCCCGCCGTGTGCGGCCTGGAGCGCGGCGATCCTGGGCACGACGACGTCGAACCAGCGGGCGACCTCCTCCAGGTAGGGGCCGTGCGAGGAGCGCAGCCGCATGCCGGGCCGGTCGGTCAGCCACGCGGGCAGTCCGCCGTTGTCCCACTCGGCGCAGATGTACGGGCCGGGCCGGACGATCACGTCGAGACCGGTGTCCTGGGCGGTGCGGACGAAGCGTTCGACATCGTGCCAGCCGTCGAACCGGTGCTCGCCGGGGCGCCGTTCGTGGAAGTTCCAGGCGACGTACGTGTCCACGGTATTGAGGCCCATGGCGGCCAGGCGTTCCAGCCGGTCGCGCCACTGGTCGGGGTGGACCCGGAAGTAGTGCAGCGTTCCGGCGAGGACGCGGTGGGGGCGGCCGGCCCGTAGCAGTTCGCCGTCGGGGTGGGTCAGCAGGGGGGTTGCGGCCGGGCGGCTCACGTGACGGCTCCAGCGGTCATGCCCCCGCGCCAACAGCGCTGCAGAGCGACGAAGGACGCCGCGCGCGTACGAGTCCTCTTCACGGCCCTCCTGGTGAGCGTGGGCAGGGATCAGACCCGGACACGTTCGGCTCCGCCTGCGATGGCCGGAACTATGGCAGAGAATGTTATCGATGCCAATAGCTGACTCGGAGGCAGGCATCACCTACCGTGACGACCATGTGGCCGATATCATCCGGTCTGGAGAACGGAGAGAGGGCCGCATGCAGACAGTGAACGGTGGCGAGGGCACCGGGCGGCCGCCCGGCATGGCCGACGTGGCCCGCCTCGCGGGGGTGTCCGCCCAGACCGTCTCGCGCGTGCTGTCCGGGCACCCGAACGTCCGGGAGCGGACCCGCGCGAAGGTGCTCGCCGCCGTCGACCAGCTCGGCTACCGCATGAACAGCGCGGCGCAGATCCTCTCGTCCGGGCGGAGCCGGACGATCGGCGTGGTGACGCTGCAGACGACGTTCTACTCCCGGCTGACCCTGACCTTCGGCATCGAGAGCGCGGCGCGGGCGGCCGGGTACGCGGTGTCCACCGCGTCGACCGCGTCGCTCGACACCTCCGCCGTGGAGGGTGCGCTCTCGCGACTCGCGGACCAGCGCGTCGAGGGGATCATCCTCGCGATCCCGCTCATCCATGTGAGCCCGCGCATCGAGCAGCTCACCGGTTCGCTGCCCAGCGTCACCATCGACGGATCGCGCACCGAGGCGTCCGAGGTCGTGGCGGTGGACCAGTCACAGGCAGCGCGACTGGCGACGCGCCACCTGCTCGACCTGGGACACGAGACCATCTGGCACATCGCGGGGCCGGGCGAATGGCTCGACGCGGCGAGCCGCCTCCGGGGCTGGCGGGAGACGTTGGAGGCGGAGGGCAGGACCGTGCCGCCGGCACTCAAGGGCGACTGGTCGCCTTCGTCGGGGTACCGCAACGGCCTGATCCTGGGCCGCATCCCGGAGGTGACGGCGGTCTTCGTCGCGAGCGACGAGATGGCGTTCGGCGTGATCCGGGCCCTGCACGAGCTGGGCCGGCGCGTGCCGGAGGAGATCTCGGTCGTCGGGGTCGACGACATCGCCCTGGCCGAGTACTGCTCGCCGTCGCTGACGACGGTGGCGCAGCCGTTCGCGGAGATGGGCGCGCTGGCGGTCGGCCATCTGCTGCGGCAGATCGACGACCCGGAGGCGGCGCGCGAACCGGCGTCGGTGGAGCCGAAACTGATCGTCCGTACGAGCACGACCTACGCCCGCGGCACGACGCCCTGACGCCACCCACGGGGGCGGCCCGTCCCGCGGCCTGCGAGCGCACGCCCGCGGCGGCCTACCGGGCCAAGGCCCGGCCCAATGTCGCGCCACTGACCGAGGCAGCTCCCACGCCGAGCCCGCGCGCACCGCCACGGCGCAAGAGCCCGCCCTCGAGCGGCCCACGGGCCAAGACCGGCCCACTGCCCGCAGCCGCCGGCACAGCTCCCCGGCCGAGCCCCCGCGCGCACGCCACCGCGCAGGGCCCGCCCGCAAGCGGCGCGACCAGCGCGGCTCCCACGCCGAGCCCTCGCGCGCACGCCACCGGGGCCCGCCCACAAGCCAAGTCCCGGCCCACTGCCTGCATCGCTGGCGCAGCTCACCGGACGGGGCCTGCACGACGCCACAGCGCAGGGGCCCGGCCGCACTCGGCCCACGGGCCAATTTCCGGCCCATTGCCCGCAGTCGCCGGCGTGGTTCCCCGGGACGCGGCCTGCGCGCCGCCGCCGCGCAGGGGCCCGCTCACGCGGCCTGCGGGCCAAGACCGGCCCATTGCCGCAGTGGCCGGCGCGGCTCCCACGCCGGGCCCTCTCGCACCGCCACGGCGCAAGAGCCGCCCGCAGTCGCCGGCGCAGTCCTCGGCCGAGCCCGCGCGCCGCCACCGCGCAGGGGCCCGCCCGCGGGCGGCGTACGGGCCGGGGTCCGTGCGCGCCGGGCACACAGCCGATTTTCCGCGCGGGCCGGTGAAACACCATCACCACGCGCACACGCGTGCCGGGCACGTGGCGGGGCCGGGCCCGGGCCGGCTTTCCGTGCAGCCCGGTGAAACCGCACGCACCCGCATCCCGGCGCGGACGGGCGACGCGCCCTCGCCACATGACCGTCCGGTTCCCCCACTACGCGCGTCGCCCACGGCATCATCCGGGCAGGGCGACCGCGCAGGTCGCCACCGCACGCCACTTGCGTGTTTCTGTTTGGAAGTCGGTTCCTGTAAGCATCTATTGACACACCCGCGCCGTCCCGTCAGAGTCGTCCCGCCAGTGATGCCGACCCCATGTCTGGAGCTCGTCATGCCTGAAGTCCCCGAAGTCTCACGGCGTTCGGTGCTCGGAGGCGCCGCTGCCGGCGCGCTCGCCGTCGGTCTGGGGGCCGGCGCCGCCTCTCCGGCGTCCGCCACGCCCGACGCCGACCCGGCCGGGGCGGCCACGCCGAGTCGCCGGCCCGGTCAGACCTCCATGATCAACGTGCCGTACGAGGCACACCGGATCGTCCGCGTCGCCGTCATCGGACTCGGCAACCGTGGCAACGGGATGAGCAAGGGCTGGTCCGTCGTCCCCGGCTGCCAGGTGACCGCCGTCTGCGACATCCGCGCCGACCGCGCCAAGCGCGTGGCGGACGACCTGGTCAAGGCGGGCAAGCCGCGCCCCGCCGAGTACGGCGGCTCCGACGAGTCGTACGCCGAGATGCTGAAGCGCGACGACATCGACCTCGTGTACATCGCGACGCCGTGGGAGTTCCACTACGAGCAGGGCAGGGCCTCCCTGCTCGCCGGGAAGCACGTCATCGTCGAACTCCCCATCGCCACCGAGCTCGACGAGCTGTGGGACCTGGTCAACACCTGCGAGCAAACCCGCCGCCACCTGATGCTCGCCGAAAACTGCTCGTACGGGCGCAACGAGCTGGCGATGCTCAAGATGGCGCACGAGGGCGTGTTCGGCGACATCACCAACGGGCACGGCGGCTACCTGCACGACCTGCGCGCGCTGCTGTTCTCGAACACGTACTACACGGACTCCTGGCGCCGCCTGTGGCACACCCGCAGCACGGCGTCCTTCTACGCGATGCACGGCCTCGCCCCCGTCGCCGCGGCGATGGACATCAACCGCGGCGACCGGATGACCACGCTGCGCGCCACCGCCACCGCCCCCAGGGGACTGGCCGACTACCGCGAGCGATTCGTCCCCAAGGGCCACCCGTCCTGGAACGAGACGTACATCAACGGCGACCTCGTCACCTGCCTGATCGACACGGCGAAGGGGCGCGTCATCCGGGCCGAGCACGAGGTGAGTTCGCCGCGTCCGTACAGCCGCATCAACTCCCTCGCCGGCAGCCGGGGCATCTTCGAGGACTACGCGGGCACGTCCCGGACCGGCGGCCGCATCTACTTCGAGCCGGACCACGGCGGCCACTCCTGGCGGGACTTCGAGCCGTACCGCAAGGAGTTCGACCACTGGCTCTGGAAGAAGATCGGCGACGACGCGGCGAACAACGGCGGGCACGGCGGCATGGACTACGTCCTGCAGTGGCGCACGGTGCAGCAGATGCGGGCCGGTCTGGTGCCGGACATCGACGTGTACGACTCGGCCGCCTGGTGCTCCCCGGTTCCGCTGAGCGTCATGTCCCTGGACCGCAAGGGGAAGCCCGTGGCGGTGCCCGACTTCACGCGGGGCGCGTGGGTGAACCTGCGGGGCGGGCTCGATTCCCGCATGACCGAGATGCCGCCGGTGTGACGCCGGCCCTCTCCTCTCCCCCGTCCCCCTGAGACAAGGAGCGAGCAGCGATGTCCGTTCTTCTGACCGCGCCGCGAAGAGCCGTGGCGGCCCTCGCGGTGGCGGCCCTCGCGTTCACCTCCGCCCCCGCGGCCGCCGCGCAGGCCGCCGACGAGCCCGCGCCCGCGGCACGCACCGAGGTGGCCATCTCCCCCGTCGACCTGGACGGCCCGGCGATATCGGCGGTGAAGGTCACCGTCACCAACGCGGGGCCGGAGCGCATGCGCCGCCTCACGGTCACCTTCGCGGGCCCCGCGGGGTGGGCGGTGCAGCCCGCCGAGCGCAGCGTCGACGGTTCGTACGCGCCGGGCGCGGCCGCGACGGCGGAGTTCATGATCCAGGTGCCGGAGCCGCGCCCCGGATTCACGATGCGCACGTTCACGGCCACCGCCACCTACAAGGGCGGCGACGGCCAGGGCACGGCCACCGGCACGCGCGTGCAGCGTTCCGGTCCGGTCCTGGACCGCCTCTCGGACGCGTACAACAACGTCGGCATCACCGACGAGAGCAACACCGCGCCCGGTGACTACGACGGTGAGGGCAACAGCTTCTCCGCGCAGAAGCTGGCGGCCGTCGGGCTCACGCCGGGTGCGCCCGTGACCGCCCTGGGCGCGCGGCTGACCTGGCCG
Source organism: Streptomyces sp. 5K101 (assembly GCF_046506645.1). Classification (NCBI taxonomy): domain Bacteria; kingdom Bacillati; phylum Actinomycetota; class Actinomycetes; order Kitasatosporales; family Streptomycetaceae; genus Streptomyces; species Streptomyces sp. 5K101. Next base: position 409,223 of record NZ_JBKFFO010000004.1, read on the forward strand.
TCCGCCGCGCCGGGAACGAAGAACAACGTGGCGAGCACGGGGCAGGCCGTGCGGCTCGACGGCAAGGGAAGCCGCCTGGTCTTCCTCGGCTCGGGCGTCACCACCGGGGCCGTCGGCACCGCGACGGTGATCTACACCGACGGGACCAGCACCCGTGGTGCGGTGGGCTTCCCCAACTGGTCCTTCCAGGACGCCACGGCGCACGGCGCGACGCTGGTCAAGTCGACGGACGGCCGCAACCGGCCCGACGGTTACGGCAACGCGGGCATCGCCTACCGGGTGTTCGCCCACTCGGTCCCGCTCGACCCGGCGAAGACGGTCGAGGTGGTCGTCCTGCCGGCGAACGCCAACGTCCACCTGTTCGACATGGCGGTCGCCCCCTAGCCGCGGGGGGGCGCTGTACGGCCGGCCGGCGGAGCGAGACGCCCTCCGCCGGCCGGCTTTCGTCCGTCTCGGCATCGTTGTGCCGCCCCGCCGCTGCTGACCCGCCTCGGAGCCGAGCGGACGCCGCGCGCAGGTCGCCGGACATACGGCGACGCGCTGATACAGGCGGTGTGAACAGTCCGGGATGTCGGACAGTCGACAGAAGGGTCAGCCCGGCCAGGTGCCTGTCAGGTGGCGGGTGGCGGTGGCGCCTCCGCGGTCGACGGCGGCTTTGACTCCGGCGAAGATCGCGCCCTGCAGGGCGGCTGCCGACAGGACCTCGCGCCAGGTGCGGTTCTCGTCGGTGGCATCGGGAGCGTCTTCCTCATGCCCGAGCTGTTTCCAGACCTGCTTGAACACCGCGCCGGCCAGGACGCCGCTGACAGCGCCCATGGCTATGCCAAGGGGCTTGTAAGCGATCTTCGAGGCTTTCATCGGTGCCTCCTGGAGCGGCGAATGAGCAGCAGCACGATGAGTGCGCCGGCGGCGGGTGTCGCGCGGCTGCGCATACGGCTCCGCCTCAGCCGGGCGACCGCCCGCCACTGCGCGCCGGCGGGCCACGTATCGCTCCGCGCGAGTATCCGGTCGACCGCCTCCTCAACCGGCGGTCCAGGGCATCGGGGTCGAACAGCGACCGCCGTGTTGCCGCCCATGCCGCACACCACGGCCACAGCCGGTCTCGTACTCCGCGAGGGCGTCACGCATCGCGCGGCGGCGACGGGGGCCCAGGCCAGTGCCCGGCCGCAGGCGCGCCAGGTATCTCCCTCGGGCACCGACAACGCCATGTGCGCGGATTACGCTCGTTACAGAACAGCACAGAGCCTCTTCCGAGGAGGCGGACATGCACACGTCGATACGGCGGTCCGCGATCTTCCTGGGCGCGGTCGCACTCACCCTGGCCGTCTGCGGCCCGAGCGGCGGTGGGGGCGCCTCGGCGGCGGCGGGCCGGGACGAGGACGGCGAACTGAAACTCGGGTACGTCCTGCCGGAGACCGGTCAGCTGGCCTTTCTCGGGCCTCCGCAGATCCAGTCGATGAAGTTCGCGATCAAGACGATCAATGACGCGGGCGGCGTTCTCGGCAGGCCGATCCCCGCGGTGGTCTCGGGTGACGAGGCAGGGCAGGAGGCCGTGGCGGCGCAGTCGGCCGACCGCGTGCTGGCGGGCGGGGTGGACGCGATCATCGGCGCGGCGGCGTCCGGGATGTCGCTGTCGTTCATCGACCGCGTGACCGGAGCGGGCGTCGTCCAGTGCTCCGGGTCCAACACGGCACCGACGTTCACCGACTACGACGACGGCGGCTTCTATTTCCGCACCGCGCCCAGCGACGTACTGCAGGGGCCGGTGCTGGCGGACGTCGTCCGCGCCGACGGACACGAGCGGGTGGCACTCGTCGCGCGGGCCGACGACTACGGGCGCGGGCTGCTCGAAGCCACCAGGGACGCCTTGGAGCAGGGCGGCACCCAGGTCGTGGTCGCCGAGACGTACGACCCGAGGGCGACCACCTACGACCAGCTCGTGCAGCAGGTCAGGAACGCGGACCCGGACGGCGTCGTGGTCATCTCGTTCGAGGAGGGCGCGCAGATCCTGCAAGGGCTCATCGAGGCCGGAGTCGGTCCGCAGCAGATCGGCGTATACGGGGCCGACGGCCTGCGCAGCGCGGAGCTGCCCTCCCTGGTCGCGCCGAAGAACCCCGAGCGGCTGGCCGGCATGAAGGGTACGGCGCCGGCGTCGGCGTCCAACGCCGAGTACGTGAAGCAGCTCAAGGCGTTCGCGCCGGAGCTGAAGGAGCTGCAGTTCGCGCCGCAGGTCTTCGACTGCGTGACGACGATCGCGCTGGCCGCCGAGAAGGCGAAGTCCGACGACCCCGGCGCCTTCGCCAAGGAGATGGTCGGCATCACCAAGGACGGCGACAAGTGCACGGCGTTCGCCGCCTGCAAGGAGCTGCTGGCCGACGGGAAGGACATCGACTACGACGGTGTCAGCGGCCCGCTCGAGTTCACCGACGCCGGAGAGCCCGGCCAGGCGACCATCGAGGTCTACGCGTACGACGACAAGGGGAAGCTGCAGACCGTGCGCACGGAGGTGAGCCGGGGGGAGGAGTGAGGGCGACGGCTTTGTCAGCGGGCCCGGGCGAGGGTGCCCAGGTAGCACTCGATCACCTTCTCGTCGTGGAGCAGATCCGCTCCGGTGCCGGTGTGCGCGTTGCGGCCCTGGTCGAGGACGTAGCCACGGGCGCAGACCTGCAGACACCTGCGGGCGTTCTGTTCGACCATGAGCACCGCGACGCCCGCGCCGTTGATCTCCTTGACGCGGTCGAACACCTGGTCCTGGTAGCGCGGTGACAGCCCGGCCGACGGCTCGTCGAGCAGCAGTACCTGCGGCTCGGTCATCAGCGCGCGGGCCATCGCGAGCATCTGCCGTTCGCCGCCGGACAGGGAACCCGCCTTCTGCTTCCGGCGGTCGGCCAGGACCGGGAAGATCTCCTCGACCGCCCGGGCCCGCGCGGCGAAGCTCGCGGGGCGCAGATACGTGCCCATGCGCAGGTTCTCCTCGACGGTGAGCGCGGGGAAGACGTTCTGCAGCTGCGGTACGTATCCGACGCCCCTGCGGACCAGTTCGTGCGCGGGCCGGTTGGTGAGGTCCTCGCCGTACAGCCGCACGGATCCACGGCGGATGCGCAGCAGTCCGAAGACGGCCTTGGCCAGGGTCGACTTCCCGGCGCCGTTGGGGCCGATCACGCCGACCAGTTCACCGGGCCGGACCTCGACGCTGCAGCCGCGCAGCACGTCGACGCCCGGCAGGTACCCCGCGACGACGTCGTCGGCCACGAGCACCGGAGGTGTGCCGGCCACGGGCGGGTCGGTCGTGCGGTCAGGTGTCACGGGGCTCGGCCTCCTCACCGGTGGCTCCGGGTTCGTCGTGGCGTGTGCCGAGGTAGGCGTCGACCACGGCCGGATTCCTGCCGATGGCCTGCGGCGGGCCCTCGGCCACCAGGCGTCCGCCCGCCATGACCGCCACCCAGTCGCTGATTCCCATCACCACGTCCATGTCGTGCTCGACGAAGCACACCGTCAGTCCCTCGTCCCGCAGTCGGGTGATGTGGCCGAGCAGGGACTGCGTCAGGGCGGGGTTCACCCCGGCCATGGGTTCGTCGAGCAGCACCATCCGCGGGCGGACCATCAGCGCGCGGGCGAGTTCGAGCAGTTTGCGCTGCCCTCCGGAGAGCGTGCCCGCGAAATCGTCGCGCAGCGGGGCGAGACGGAACCGGTCCAGCAGCTCACCGGCCCTAACCTCGTGCTCCCTTTCCTGCCCGCGCCACAACGGGGGCAGCAGCGCGGGCAGCAGTCGCTCGCCGCGCTGCGGGACCGCGGCGAGCAGCAGGTTCTCCAGCACGGTGAGCCGGGCGAGGGTGCGGGTGAGCTGGAAGGTGCGCACCAGCCCGCCGCGGGCGATCCGGTGGGCGGGGCGGCCGGCGAGGGGCTGCCCGTCGAAGGACCACCGGCCGCTGTCGGCCCGGTCGAAGCCGCTCACCACGTTGAACAGCGTGGTCTTGCCCGCGCCGTTGGGCCCGATGAGCGCGGTGATGGTGCCCCGCTGCACCTCCAGGTGGTCGACGTGCACGGCGGTGAGGCCGCCGAAACTGCGGCGAACGCCGTCCAGGACGAGCAGCGCGTCGGGTTTGCGCACACCCGGCTCGGCCGCGACGGCCTGCCCGTCGGCGCGGCCGTGCGTGGCGGATCGGTGGTGGTCACCGGCCACTGAGCAGCATCTCCTTCCGGCTCCCGAGGATGCCCTGCGGGCGAAAGGCCACGAGCAGGATGAGGGCGAGGCCGACCAGGGCGAAGCGCACGGCGCCGACCTCCGACGTGCTGATCACCTCGGACGGGACGGCTCCGGTGCCGATGGCCTGACGCAGGGCGCTGTCGAGGAATGTGAGGACGAACCAGAACAGGACCGAGCCGACGACCGGCCCGAGGATGCGTCCGGCACCGCCCAGCACGAGCAGCGTGTACAGGAAGAAGGTGACGGCCGGGTCGTAGCTGTCCGGGTTCACCGACTGCACCTGGATCGCCTGCATGATCCCGGCGGCCGCACCGATCACGCCGCCGATGGCGAGGCTCTGCATCTTGTACGCGTAGACATTCCTGCCCAGGCTGCGCACGGCCGTCTCGTCCTCCCGGATGGAGCGGACGACACGGCCCCAGGGGCTGTGCACGAGGAGGGCGAGCAGGGCCGCGATGAGGACGACCAGCGACCAGGCGACGATCAGCACCCACAGGTCCCGGGAGGTGAACTCCACCTGCCACACGCCGTAGCGGCCCGGCGGAATGGGGTTCAGGTCGTAGAAGTCGCCGGCGAAGCGCTGGAGGCCGAACACGCCGCCCGTGGTGGGCTCGGCCCAGCTGGAGCGGTAGAACAGCCGCAGTGCCTCCCCGGCGGCGATCGTGGTGATGGCGAGGTAGTCGGCGCGCAGTCGCAGGGTGGGCAGGCCGAGGAGCAGGGCCAGGACGACCGCGGAGGCGAGCCCGGCCAGGATGCCGAACCACATCGAACCACCCCACGTCACCACGGTGACGGCGAGCCCGTAGCCGCCGACGAGCATGAAGCCGACCTGGCCGAAGTTGAGCAGCCCCGTGTAGCCGAAGTGCAGGTTGAGGCCCAGGGCGGCGATCGCGTAGATGGCGGCGATGGGGCCGATGCCGGAGCGGATGGCGTCGGAGAGGACGACGGAGAAGTCCACGGCGCACCCCTCATCCGACGCGTTCGGCCCGGCCGAGGATGCCCTGCGGCCGCACCAGCAGGACGACGATCAGGGCGAGCAGCGCCCAGGCGTACTGCAGGTCGACGGGGAACCACAGGGTGGACATCTGGGCCACGACGCCGATGACGAGGCTGCCGGCCATCGCGCCGTACGCGGAGCCGAGACCGCCGAGGATCACTCCGGCGAACATCAGCAGCAGCAGCTTGAACCCCATGTCCCAGGTGACGACCTCCACGAGTCCGAGGAACACTCCGCCCAGGGCGGCGAGCGCGCCGCCGAGCATCCAGACGACGAGCACGACCCGCTGCACGTCGATGCCCGACGCCTCGGCGAGGTCGCGGTTGTCGGAGACCGCGCGGATCGCGGTGCCGGTCCTGGTCCGTTGCAGCAGTACCGCCACACCGAGCAGCGTCAGCACGGACAGCAGGGTGACCGTGAGGTCCCTCGGGGTGATGCCGGCCGGGCCGAGGTCGATGGCCCGCTGGATGTCGTACTGGGCGTACGAGCCGGGGCGGGCCCCGTACAGCACGAGCACGATGTGCCGCAGCAGCAGGGACAGGCCGATCGTGACGATGAACATGTTGATCAGCCCGGTGCCGCGGGCGCGCAGCGGGCGCCACACGCCGCGGTCGATGGCCGCGCCCAGCAGGGCCCCGAACACGACGGCGGCGAGGGCGGCGGGGACCAGGTGCCAGCCGGGGCCCGACGCGGACACGTTCAGGAAGTAGGCGGACACGGCGCCGATGGTGACCAGCTCGCCGTGCGCGAAGTTGATCAGGTGGACGGTCCCGAAGATCAGGGACAGCCCGACGGCGGTGATCGCGATGACGACACCGAACTGGATGCCGTCGATCAGTGCTTGCAGGGCCCGCGCCCCGAATCCGGGACCGCGCAGCGTCTCCTCGCCCTGTGCGCCGTCCGCGGCCGCGCTGCCGGCCGCGGGCAGGGCCGTGAGGAACAGGACGAGCACCGCAGTGAACAACCGCTGATGGCACACGGTCGGATCCGGTCTGTCGCAAGCACGCCGATGCGCTCAGTCTAAGACGTGATCTGCACGTCATCAGAGGTGAGCTGTGGGGGTGCGGCTGCTGCGTCCGAAGAGGAGACCGTCATCCACGACGAGGACGGCAAGAGGCCGGCCTCCGGCCAGACCCCGCGATCTCCTCACGGATTTTCGGCGTCATCACGAATCAGGGCATTGAGCAGGGTATTCCTGTGCACCACGCCGACGAGACGCCCATCGTGATCCGTCACCGGCAGGCGCTTGAGACGGGACAGGGCCACCAGCCAGGCCGCTTCGGCAACCGTCTGGCCCGGGTACACCGTGACGGCCGGGGTGGTCATCAGCTCCTCCGCGGTGTCGCCGCGTGCCTTGTCGTGCACCCGCCGTTCCCTCAGCCGGCCGAGCGCGCCCGGACGGTGTCCCGACGCCTCCACGGCGGCCTTGGCCAGCAGATCGGACTCCGACACCACGCCCAGCACACGGTCGTCGGCGTCGACGACCGGCAGCGCCCCGACGTGCTCACGGGCCAGGCACCGCGCGATGTCCAGGAACGGCACGTCTCCGCGCACCGATGCGGCCGGTACGTCCATGACCTCACGGACCAGCCGAGGCTCGGGCTCGCCGCCCGTCGCCGCGGCCTCTTCCGCGTGCTCGGACCGCGCCGGCCCGGCGGCCGTGGGCCGGCGCGCGGCGGACTGTTCCGCGGACACCGTGGCCACCGCGCCGAGGTATCGCAGCAGCAGATCCTCCCGCCGAGGCTTGTCAGGCCTCGGCGTCCCGCCGGGTGCGGCGCGGCGGGCTTCGGCTCCTGCCGAGAACTTCTCACGTCCAGTCATGGTCGGCTCCTCACTCCGGCCGGGTCGCCCCTTCCTTCTCAGTCTTCCGCTGCATGTCTCAGCGGTCCTCGTGGGCCGACGAGGGCACGGTGACCACGGGGCAGACTGCCCCGTGCAACAGACCGTGGGGAACGGAACCGAGTCGCATACCGGTGAAGCCCTCCCGTCCGCCGCGGCCGACGACGACAGCGATGGCATGCTCGGCGGCTTCAGCCAGTGCCTCGACCGGGTGCCCCCGGCCCTCCACCTGCCTGCAATCCCGCGCGGCGGCAGCCGTCGGCTGCGGCCGGTTCGTGCCTGCACCGCAGGCAGGGGGGCAGGCGACGCGGCAGGACCAAGTGGCCCCCCTTCATGGAAGCCGATCGTCCGTGAGGCGGCATTCCCTGGGGACCTCCGGACTTCGATGATGCCTCTGCGGCCCCTGCGATCTTGCACCTTGTACGGTGGACGGGACCTGCGCGGTAACCGCGCGGCGTCGGCATCGATCTCGACGTCACCGCCGGGAAGAGGCGTCGTGACGCCCCTGACCGTGGTACGGCCGGCCCGCCCCGCCAGGCCGGACGTCACTGGTCACTGGAGCAGCCGCGGTGCTCTCATGGGTAGTGGATGCGGCATGGACGAACATGCCACCGACCCCGGAGGCCGGCGCGCCGTGCGTCGTCCTCCGGGCGGACCGACGGCGGCCGCCTTGTCGCAACGCGGAGGAGGCCGATGCCATGCTGGACCGCCGCACGGTCGGTGACGTGATGACCGAGGAGGTCGTCACCCTGCGCGCCGACATGCCCCTCCAGGAAGTCGCCGCCCTGCTGGACGCGAACGACATAGTTGCGGCCCCGGTCGTCGACGACGACGGCGTCCCCGTCGGCGTTGTGTCCGCGTCCGACGTGCTGCGGCACGAGACCGGCATACCCGATCCGCAGGGGCAGGACGGGAACGACGAGCGCGCCTGGGGCAAGGCCCGGGCCCGGACCGCGGGCACGCTCATGAGCAGCCCCGTCTTCACCGCCCGCGCCGACTGGACGATTCCCCGGGCCGCGCGGGAACTCCGCAGGCGGCACGTCAAGCAACTGCCGGTGGTCGGCGACGACGGGCTCCTCACCGGCATCGTCAGCCGCAGCGATCTCCTCGACGCCTTCATCCGCTCCGACGTCGAGATCCGCGGCGAGGTCGAGCAGGACGTCCTGGGGCGCATCCTCGGCCTCGACGAGGGCACCGTCGCTGTCGAGGTCCGGGAGGGAGTGGTCACCCTGCGAGGTCACGTCCCGGAACCGCGTCTCGTCGCGGTGGTCGTGGGCCTTTGCCAGGGCGTCGACGGTGTCGTCGCAGTGGACGCCCACCTCGCCGCCGAGCGGGCGGGCTAGCCCTGTTGTCGAACTCCCGCCGCTCCGGGCCCGCCGACGCTCGCTAGAACGTTTGGGCCCACATCGCCTTCCGGCGGCGGCCCGCCGAGAGCTCCGGCTCAGGCCACGCCCACCGTACCGCTGTGGCCGTTACGCCAGGAGGCGGGCAGCGAGGCCACGCACACGGCCCGAAGGAGGTCTTGCCGTATGCCCCACAAAGTGACCGTCGGCCTGGACGGATCCCTCGAAAGCAGCGCCGCCGCCCGATGGGCGGCACGAGAGGCGCTGCTGCGCGAGGTGCCCCTGTGCCTCGTGTACGCGGACGAGTGGCCGGTATCGGCGGCCATGCCCGTCGACCGTCCCGGCGCCCAGCGCGAGTGGGCCGACGAACTCCTCGACGCTGCGGCGGGCGAGCTGCGGCAGTCGTATCCCTCCCTGGAAGTCAGTACCCGGCGGCTGTCGGGGCGGCCGGCCGCCGCTCTGTCGATCGAGGCGGCGGAGGCCGATCTGCTGGCGCTCGGTTCCCGTGGCCCGAGCGGCGTCACGGGCTTCCTCCTCGGATCCGTCGGCATGGCGACGATCTGCGCCACCGAGCGGCCCGTCGTACTCGTACGGGTGCCGGGAAACCCGGGGGGGCCTGCCGAGCCCCCTCCCGGCCCTCCCTCCGGCGATGTGGTCGTCGGCGTGGACATCCACCACTCCTGCGGCTCGCTCCTGGACTTCGCGTTCGACGAGGCCGCGCTGCGCGGCGGCCGCCTGCGGGCGGTGTACGGCTGGTCGCTTCCGCCGTTCGCACGCGACGCCTCCGCACTCGCACGGGCCGAGCGGGAGATGAGCCCGAATGTCGCGCGGCGCCTCACGGCCGTCCTGGCGCCCTGGCGGGAGAGGTACCCCTCGGTGGAGGTCGAGGAGAGAGCGCCCATCGGCGGGCCCTCTCAGCAGCTGGTTCACGCTGCCGCCGGCGCGGAACTGGTGGCGGTCGGTCGGCGCATCCGCAGGTCACCCCTCGGAGCGCACATCGGGTCCGTCGCCCACGCCGCGATACACCACTGCGCCGCGCCCGTCGCCGTCGTCGCTCATGACTGACCGCCCAGGCAACGCCGCCTTCCTGTGACGGCCGCGGGCCCGGTCGGGGGCCCACGACTCACAGTTCGGCGGTCACCTCCAGTCGCATGGTCACTTCGCCGCGCAGACAACCTCGACGAAGTGGCCCACCTGCTCCTCCGGCAGGCAACGGGCAAGGTCTGCCTCGCTGATCATGCCGACCAGGCGGTGGTTCTCGATGACCGGAAGCCGCCGGATCTTGTGCTCCTCCATGGCCCGCAGAACCTGGTCCGTGTCGGCCCCGGCGTCGATCGTGACCGGCTTGCCCTGCTCGAGCATGCCCGCAGTCATGGTCCTCGGGTCCTTGCCCTTGGCGAGGCACTTCACCACGATGTCACGGTCGGTGATGATCCCATGGAGCCGGTCATCCGGCCCGCAGATCGGGAGGGCTCCGATGCCCAGCTCACTCATCCGGCGCGCCGCGGCCTCCAGCGTCTCGCTCTCCTGAATGCAGGTGGCGCCCGCGTGCATGATCTCCCGTGCAGTGGTCATGGCGTCTCCTTCGACCCTTCGAGTCTGCGTCGGGAGAACCCATGGATCCAGGCCCACCCCGACCGGAACCCCTTCAGACCCAGTGTGGATTCTCCGCATGCCGTATGCATGCCGGCGAAAAGGTGGTGCCCCAAGGTCACGACGGCCCAGCCGGATACGGCTCACCAGACCGCCGCCTCCGGCCTCGACCCCGCGACCGGCGAAGGGGCTAGCCAGCCACCGTGTGGGCACAGAGGGCCGAGCGGCCCAGGGCGAGGGGGCCGGTGGGCACTGGCGTTCCGCTGTGCGGCGGCGACTGAGCTGGATCGACACCCACACCCGCCTCGCGCAGAGCTGCGGCGCTGGTGCCCAGGGCCGCGGCCAGGCGGATGAGACTCGCCAGGCCCGGATCAGCCGGGTGTTCTTCGAGGTACGCGAGGTAGTCCGGCGCCATTCGGGCGCGGCGGGCCGTCTCTGCCCGTGTCAGGCCCTGTCGCTTGCGTTCGACGGCCACGCGTCGGCCTATGTCGCCAGGGTTGGGAGCTGCAGGGAGTGGGGCCGAGCCGGACACGGCAGGCGCCTCATCCGCGCTCGGCGGCGGGGCAGGCTCGTCGGTGCTCTCGGGCCCGTGCTCCAGGTGACGGATGTGCGCGTCGGGCCCGGGGAACACCAGCGTGACCTCGTGCGTGTCCGACCAGCGCACGTCGTAGGGAGATGTTCCGTCCTCGTGGTGGAGTCCCACAATCTCGCCGTCGCGCCTGGTGGTGCCGGTCGCCGGGCTTTCGACGACGAGTTGATCGCCGAGGTGAGCTCGCACGATCGCCGCCCCTTCCTCAGAATGTTGCTGTGTCCAACGTGCCTCGCGTGACATACCGCCGCACGGACAGCCCCGTATCCGCGATGGTGGCCGACCAGCCGGTCTCACAAGCCACCGGCTTCCGGAACGGGCATGGAGGCGGCAGTTCCCGACACGGTGGATGCGTGACCACGACGGGTGTCACGACCCGACAGGAGCGCCGACATGCACCACCGAACGGTCGCAGAGCTCATGACACGGCACGTCGTCCGGGCGCGGCGTGACCTGCCGTTCAAGGAAATCGTCAAGCTGCTGGCGGAGAAAGACGTCACCGCCGTACCCGTGGTGGACGAACTGGACCGCCCCATGGGGGTGGTGTCCGAGGCAGACCTGCTGCGCAAGTCCGCAGACCAGGCCGACCCGTCCGGGCGGACGCCGATTCCGCACCTGGAGGCCTGGGAGCGGGCCAAGGCCGCAGGGGCCCGGGCCGAGGAGCTGATGTCGGCTCCCGCCGTGTGCGCACGTCCGGAGTGGACCGTGGTGGAGGCGGCCCGCCTCATGGAGGTCCATGGCGTCAAGCGGCTGCCTGTGGTGGACGAGACGGACAGGCTCCAGGGCATCGTCAGCCGCAGCGACCTCCTGCGAGTCTTCCTGCGCCGCGACGACGCCATTCGCGAGGAGATCACCGAGGACGTGCTGCAGAAGACGTTGGGCCTCGCTCCGTCAGAGGTGACGGCCGAGGTACGCGAGGGTCAGGTCACCCTCGGCGGATCCGTCGAGCTCAAGAGCCTGATCCCCATCATCGAACGGCTGTGCCGGAGCGTCGACGGAGTGGTCTCGGTCTCGGAGCACATCACGTACCGGGCCGTCAATGACAGCAATTCCGCCACAGGCCCGTGAGCGCCAGGATCCACACACGTCGTAGCGGTCCGGGGACACGACCCGCTTCGTCGCCCTCATGACCGGCGCCCTGGTCCGGCCCACGGCGCAGCGCGGGACCGAACTGTTCGCCGACGTCGTCGGCTGCACCCATGCGCCCTCCGCATGCACGGCGTGTCGCATCCGCCGGAGTGTGCTGTCCGGGACCGGCCTGCTTGTTGTCCCGGCTGGCGATCCAACGGCCCGGCCCGCGCCACGGAACGTGGCGCGGGCCGGGCCGCTCAACACGAAAGCGGGGTCTGATACTGGTGGGCTCTCCTCTTCACCGCCCGGCTGGACCACGCGGAGAACTGGTGACAGTTGAATACGCGAGCCCACCAGTACCAAGGCCGTTCTCCGCCTCCCCCTGCGGGTGCAGCAGGTCGGCGAGCCGGGTCGACGGCTCCGCCGTGACCTGCGCCAGCACCGCGGTGAAGTCCTCGCTCCACTTCTGGACCGTCGCCGCCTCGAAGAGGTCGGTGGCGTACTCGAAGGTGACGTCGATGGTGTCGCCTCGGGGGACGAACACCGCGTAGAGCTCGTTGCGGGCCACCCCGCGGGTGGGCAGGCCGCGGACCGTGGTGGAGACCGCTCGCAGGTCCAGCACCGGCGGCGGTGTCGTGACCACCGTGAACAGCACGGTGGGGAACAGTCCGTCGGCCGTCTCGTGCGAGACGAGCCGGACGACCTCGGTCAGCGGCAGGTCCTGGTGGTCGATGGCGGTGAACAGCGTCGAGCCGAGCCGCGTCACCAGGTCCGCGAACGCCGGTGCCTCCGACAGGCGGGCGCGCAGCAGCACGGCGTCGCCCAGCAGTCCGACCACGCCCTCCCGTTCGGGGCGGGCGCGGTTGGCGCTGGAGGCGGCGAGGACGACGTCGTCGGTGCGCCCGCACAGCCGGGCCGTCCAGGTGGCGAAGGCCGCGGCGAGGACCGCGTAGGGAGTGACCCCGAGACGCTCGGCGGCCCGGGCGACGCGGGCGGGCACGTCCCCGCCGATGACCCAGGTGTGCAGGGCGCCCCGGCCTGAGGGCACGTCAGGCCGCGGGTGGTCGCAGGGCAGGGCGGGCTCGAGCTCCACGCCGTCGAGTTCGGTGCGCCAGAACCGTTCGAGTTCGGCCCGGCGGCTGCCGGTGAGCCGGAGTTCCGCCCGGGCGACGTCCGTGAACTGAGCGAACTGCGCCGCGAGAGCGGGGGACGCTCCCTCGCTGCGGGCGTTGTAGAGCGCTTGCAGGTCGTGCCAGAGGATGCCCATCGACCAGCCGTCGCAGACGGCGTGGTGCAGGACGGTCACCAGCAGCCAGCGGTCCGCGCCGAGCCGGCCGAGCCGGAAACGGAACAGCGGTGCCCGGTCCAGCGCGAAGGGCTCGCCCGCGTGGTCCTGACACCAGCGCTCGATGTGGGACTCGTCGTCGGCATACGCCGTCAGGTCGTCGGCCTCGACCTCCACAGGGACGTCGGCGAGTACCTCGACGAGAAGGTCGCCGTCGCACTGCACGGCCCTGCTGCGCAGCGCCTCGTGGCGTGCCACCAGGTCCCGCAGCGCGCGGGTCAGTGCGTCCGGATCGAGGGCGCCGTGCAGGTCGATGCGGTGGGCGACGTTGTAGACACCGGGATCGGTGCGTTCGTGGTGCCGCCGCCACAGCCGTCGCAGGGTGGACGTCATGGGCACCCGGGCCACGACCCCGGCGGCCGGTACGGCGTCGTCCGCCTCGGCCCCGGGCAGCAGCGAGCGGTGTTCCACTTCGGCCGGCACCGGCGAGCGGCGTTCCACCTCCGCGGGCACCGGCGAGCGGCTTTCCGCGAAGCGTGCCGCGACCGCCCGGATGGTGGGGGCGCGGAAGAAGTCGGCCATGCGGAGTTCGGCGCCGAGCAGCGCGGACATCCGGTTCAGCAGCCGGATCGCGCTCAGGGAGTGCCCGCCCAGTTCGAAGAACGACCGCATCACGGACGCGTGCGGCAAGCCGAGTTCGCCGCACCACAGTTCGTGCAGGTCCTTCTCCAGGGGGGTGGCCGGTTCGGCGCCGCCGTGCTGTGGCACTCCCCCCTCCGGTGCGGGCAGCCGTTCCCGGTCCAGCTTGCCGGACGCGTTGACGGGGAGCCGGTCCATGCGGACCCAGTGGCGCGGCACCAGGTGATCGGGGAGCTCCTCTGCGAGGGCGCTCCTCAGGGGGCCGAGGTCGGTGTCCGGTCCCACGGGGACCACGTAGGCGACGAGTTCGGCTTCTCCGGCCCGGTCGCGCCGGACGACGACGGCGGCCTCGGCGACCTCCGGCCGGGCGTTCAGCACGACCTGGATCTCGCCCGGCTCCACCCGGTGGCCCCGGATCTTGACCTGGTCGTCGGCGCGGCCGAGGTAGGCGAGGGTGCCGTCGGAGCGCCAGCGGGCGAGATCGCCGGTCCGGTACAGGGGCGCGCCGGTGTCGTCGGTGGCGAACGCCGCGGCCGTCTCCTCGGGGCGTGCGTGGTATCCGTACGCGACCGGCGTCCCGCTCACGTGGATCTCGCCGACCGCGCCCAGCGGCACCGGGCGGCCCGCCGTGTCCAGGAGCCGGATGGCCGCTCCCGGGACCGGGGTGCCGATGGGCGGCCGGTCCTCCGTCGCGTCGACCCGGTGCGAGGTGACGATGACGGAGGTCTCGGTGGGGCCGTACTGGTTGTACAGCGTGCAGCGGGGATGCGCGGCGAGGAACCGGCGGAATCCCGCGGTGAGCTCCAGTGCCTCGCCGGCGGAGAACAGCTCGCGCAGGGAGGGCAGTTCGGGGCCGGTCTCCATCAGGTACCGGAGCGGGGTGCAGGGCATGAAGACCCGCTCGACCGCATGGCGGCGCACAGCCTCGGCGACGGCTGCCGGGTCGAGCCGCACGTCGTCGTCGACGAGGACGAGCTCCGCCCCGGCCGCCAGCGTGGTGAAGATCTCCTGCACGCTGACGTCGAAGGCGGGCGAGGTCCACTGCAGGGTGCGCAGCGCGGGGTGCCGTTCCAGGTGGCCGCGCACGAGGCCGGCCGGGCCGCGGTGCGGCACGACGACGCCCTTCGGGCGGCCGGTGGAGCCGGAGGTGTAGATGCAGTACGCGGGGTCCTGCGGCCGCGGCCCGTCGAGCGGGCCGCAGGCGGCGGCGCCGCTCACGGCATCCTCCCCTTCCCCGGCCACCGTTTCCAGTGCGCCGACCTCGTCCCCTGCCTCGGCCGCCGCTTCCGGTCCACTCATCAGGTGCACGGGACGGGCCGCGAGGGACGGGTGGCGGTCGAGCAGGGCGGGCGTGGTGAGCAGCAGAGCCGGGGTGCCGTCGTCGAGGAGCAGTTCCAGCCGGGCCGTGGGCAGCGAGACGTCGAGCGGCAGGTAGGCGGCGCCGCTCTTGAGCACCCCGAGCAGCGCCGTGATCAGCTCGGGCCCGCGGGCCAGCAGCACCGCGACCCGCTCGCCGCGTCCCGCTCCCCGGGCCCGCAGCCGCCGGGCCAGCCGGTCGGCCCGCCGGTCGAGCTCCGCGTAGCCGACCCGCTCGTCGCCGTGGACGAGCGCCGTCGCGTCCGGCGTCCGCCGCGCCTGTGCCTCGAACAGCCCGTGCAGCGTGTCGTCGTACGCCGGTCGAGGCTCGTTCAGGCGGCCGAGGCGGGACAGCTCCGCGCAGTCGGTGTCGGTGAGCGCCGTCAGCTCGGCCAGGGTGGCGGTCGCCGTCTCCCGTGCCCGGCGCAGCACGCTCTCCACGTAGGCGAGGAGTCGTCTCACCGTGGACGCGTCGAAGAGGGCGGTGTCGTACTCGACCGCGCACCGTACCCCCTCGCGGTGGTGGGTCAGATACAGGGTGAGGTCGAACGGCGCACGCTCGCTGGGCATGTCGAGCAGGGTGGCGGTCAGCCTGGGCGGGTCGAACTCCGCCCGGCCCTCGTTCTCGTACTCGACCAGCACCTGGAAGAGGGGGTTGCGGCCGGCGTCGCGATGGGGGTTGAGCGCGCCGACGAGTTCGTCGAAGGGCACGTCGCGGTGCTCGAACGCCGCGGTGCTGCTCTCCCGTACCCGGCGCAGCAGTTCGCCGAAGTCCGGGTCGCCGGACAGGTCCAGGCGCAGCGGCACGGTGTCGAGGAAGAGGCCGATGTGGTGCTCGGCGCCGGCGGGCCTGGCGGCAACGGCGGTGCCGAGCACGACGTCCTGCTGTCCGCCGAACCGGCCGAGCACGGCACCGATCGCGCTCGTCAGCACCATGAACAGGGTGGCGCGGTGCTCGGCCGCCAACTGGCGCAGGCCCTCGGTGAGTTCGGCGTCGAGTGCGTACGTGAGACTCGCTCCCTCGCCCGACCTGGCCGCCGTCCGGGGGCGGTCGGTGGGCAGGGTCAGTTCCGGGGCGCCGCTCAGTTCGCGCCGCCAGTGGGCGAGGGCCTCCGCCGTCCGGACGGGGTCCGGCCGGGTGTCGGGCAGTGCGGACAGGGGCGGCAGCACGGGCGGGGCGGCGGTGTCGTCGTGGTGCGGCCAGGCCCGGTAGAAGGCGCCGAGGTCACGGGTGAGGACGGTGGTGGAGGACGAGTCGAAGACGATGTGGTGGGCGAGCAGGAACAGCACGTGCCGGTCGTGCGCCAGGCGCAGCAGCCGGGCCGAGACCAGGGGCCCCTCGCTCAGGTCGAAGATCCGCCGGCCCTCGCTCTCCATGGCGGCGCGCAGCGCGGCTTCCTCGGTCTCCCCGGTGTGGTCGGCCACCGGGCAGTCGAGCCGCATGTGCGGGAGGACCTCCTGGTAGGGGACGCCGTCGGCCTCCCGGAAGACGGTGCGCAGCGCGGGGTGGCGGTCGCAGACCTGCTGGAGCGCCCAGCGCAGTGCCTCGGTGTTCAGTGGTCCGTCCAGGCGTACGGCCTTGGGCTCGTGGTACATGCTGGTGCCCGGATGCAGCTGTTCGAGGAACCAGATGCGTCGCTGTGCCGGCGTCAGCGGTGTGCGGCGCCCTTCGCGTCGTACCGGGTTCATCCCCCCGCCCTGTTTTCCTGCGCCGGCGGCTCCGGTCTGCCGCTGTCGGAGCCGGTCGAGCACCGGCAGGGCGGCCAGCACACGCTCGGCCGGGACACCGAAGTCGACGAAGCAGGCGATCTCGTCGGCGCCCGCGTCCACGAGGCGGCGGACCGTCGCGGCCGCCGTGTCCTCGTCGCCGATCAGAGCGCGGGAGTCGCAGTACCGCTCGTAGGCACGTCCGAGCAGGAACTCCACGTCGTCCTCGGGTGTGTCCTCCAGGTCCACCTCGAACCCGAGGCTGTTGGTGACCTGGTCGAAGAGGGACAGCGAGGACCGCAGGTACGACACGAAGGGACCGTAGGCCTCGGCGCGCGCCCCTTCCGCGTCCTCGCCGAGGTACGTGTGTACGAGCACGACCACACGGCCCGCGTCCGGGTCGAGCCCGTGCTCGGCACGGGCACGGCGGTACAGGGCGATGTTCCCGGCGAGTTGCCCGACCGTCTGCGCCATCAGGTTGGTGACCACACCGAGGTCGCGCGCTGCCGCCTGGCGGTAGCTGTCCGGGTTGCCCACGACGGCTACGTACAGGGGCGGTTCGGCCTGAACGGGTCGCGGATGCAGCCGGACCTCGGTGTGCGTGCCGTCCCCCGCGGTCGCCGGGAGGGGCTGCCCGGACCAGAGGCGCCGGACGTCCTCCAGGCGCTCGTACATGACGTCGCGGTGGCGGCCGAAGTTCTCCGGGGCGAGGGCGAAGTCGGTGGCGTGCCAGCCGCTGGCGAAGCACAGACCCGCGCGTCCGCCCGAGAGGTTGTCGACGACCGACCACTCCTCGGCGACGCGGACCGGGTGGTGCAGCGGCAGGACCACCGAGCCCGCGTGCAGCCGGATCCGCTCGGTGCGGGCGGCCAGGGCGGCGGCGAGCACCGAGGGGTTGGGGAACAGCGCGCCGAAGGAGTTGAAGTGCCGTTCGGGGAACCACAGCGCGTGGAAGCCGTGCCGGTCGGCGAATTCGGCCGCTTCCATGATCAGCGCGTACTTGTCGCCGTCGGCCTCCTGCGGGTAGTCGCCGAAGAAGTACAGGCTCATGTCGCAGTGCGCCGGGCCGGTAAGCGCGCCGGCGGACGGCCGCGCCGGGGCCGGCTGGCGCGGCTCCGGGCGCGGCGACGCCTCCGGGCGTGCGGCCCGCGGCTCCTCGGCGTCGGGCTGCGGCACCACGGCGGCGGACTGCGCGAGGGGGGCCGGGGCAGGCGGCGGGGTCGGCCGGGCGGCGGGAAGGGCGTCCAGTTGGCGGGTGAGCAGGCCGGTCACCTGCTCCACGAGGTTCTCGGCGAGCCGGATCTGCTGGGCGAACAGCTGATGCAGGCTCTCGTCGGCGACCGGAGGCGCAACGCCTCGCCCATCGGGCCCGGCCGCGGGCGGAACAGCCACGGGCTGCGCGGCGGGCGCGGGTTCGGCCACGGGCGATACCGCCGCGGGCTGCGCGGCGGGCGCGGGCGTGGCCGGCGCGGTCGCCGGTGCGACCGGCGGTGCGGAGGACGCAGCGGCAGGGTGTGCCGAAGGCTCCGCTGCGGTCCGGTCGCCGCGCAGGGCCGCCACGTGCGCCGCCAGCTTCCGCGGGGTGTCCGCGTCCGCGAACAGATCGCGGACCCGGACGCGCACCCCGTGGCGGCTCTCCAGTTCGGCCACCATGCCCATCAGGGCGAGCGAGTCGGCGCCCAGGGCGAAGAACGAGGCGTCGGGTGAGGTGTCGGCGATGTCGGTCCCGAGCTTCAGCGCGGTCAACCGCACGATGTCGTCGAGCAGTTCATCTGCCGGTAGGGGGCCACCAGCCTCGCGCGCGGGTTCGGGCACGGGTACGCGCGCCGGTTGCGGCACAGCGACCGGCCCGGCACCCGTGACAGGACCGGCCGCCGCACGCGGGGGCACGGCGGTGGTGGCGGCGGCGATCCTGCGGCGCCGCAGCGGATGCCCGGGCAGCGGAATCCTGCCCCCGCTCCGGGTGACGGCCCGCCAGTCGAGTGCCGCCCCCGCGCGGTAGAGCTCACCGAGTGTCTCCATGATCCCGGTCAGCTGCTCGGCGCATTCTCCCTGGCCGCTGTACCAGCGGCTCTCGGGAGCGCAGTGCCTGCCCAGACCCGCGAGCGTGCTGCCCGCCCCGATCTCCAGGAAGTCCGCGCACCCGTGCGCCGACGCGGCCGCCACCGCCCGGTCGAACCGGACGGGCTGCCTGGCCTGCCGGCAGAGGTACTCGGCGTCGACGGTCCAGCCGGCGGGGCGCAGCGCGCCGTCGAGTCCGGAGGCGAGCGGGGTGTGCAGCGGAGCGTACGTCGTCTTCTCGGCGTACGCGCGGAACGCGCGGAGCGCCTCGTCCAGCGCGGCCGAGTGGAACGCCCGGTCCACCGGCAGCGCACGCCACGGTATGTCCTCGTCGGCGAGCAGGCGCGCCGCCTGCTCCAGGGCCCGCTCGGACCCGGATATCACCTGGGCCCGTGGGCCGTTGCAGGCCGCCGGCTCGGCACCGGCCGCGTCAGCGATCCGCTCGGCGGTCGCGGGGTCGGTACGCACCGCGAGCATCCCGCCCGGGGCGGCTGCCTCGCGCATCAGTGTGCCGCGCTGTGCGGTGAGCCGCAGGCCGTCCTCCAGGGAGAGGGCGCCGCCCGCGCACAGGGCTGCGTACTCCCCGAGACTGTGTCCGAGCAGCAGGGCGGGGCGGACACCGAAGGTGCGCCAGACCTCGATGAGCGCCATGTGGTGGGCGAACAAAGCTGGTTGGGCGGTGTCGGTGGGCCAGACGCCCTCCACGTCCCCGTCGTACCCCCGGTCGCCGTCGAGGAGCAGGGGCAGCAGGGTGCCGCCGAACTCGTCGGCGTACACGCGCTCACAGCGTTCGAGAATCCGGCGGGCCTCGGGGTACGCGTCCCAGATGCCGCATGCCATGCCGCGCCGGGCGCTGCCCTGGCCGCTGCAGGCGAACGCGACGGGGCCGAGGGGCGTCAGCCGGCCCGGCGGGCTCTCCAGCATGCGGGCGAGGTCGTGGGCCGTCCTGCCGACGACGGCTGTGCGCGTCGCGCGGTGCGGGCGGCCGAGCGCGAGCGTCGCGGCCACGTCGGCGGCCGCGAGCCCGGGGTGTGCGAGCAGGTGGTCGCGCAGTCGGGTGGCGTACGCGTCCAGTGCCTCCGGATCGCGGGCGGACAGTGGGACGAGGACGGGCTCGTCGGAGGAACCGCGTCCGGCGGGTTCCCGGCGCTCGGGGGCCTCTTGCAGGATCACATGGGCGTTGGTGCCGCCGACCCCGAGCGCGCTGACGCCCGCCCTGCGCGGCACGCCGACACGCGTCCGCCAGGGGCCGGTCTTTGTCCCGAGCACCAAGGGGCCGTCGGCCAGGCGCAGTTCGGGGTTGGGCCGGTCGAGGTTGAGCGTCGGCACCAGGGTGCGGTGCTGGAGCATGAGCACGGTCTTGACGAGACCGGCCATGCCGGCGCAGCTGTCGAGGTGTCCGATGGCCGGTTTCACCGAGCCCACGGTGCAGAAGCCCGTTCGCTCGGTGTCCTCGCCGAGGGCGCGGGCCAGTGCCTCGAACTCCACCGGGTCGCCGAGCCGTGTGCCCGTGCCGTGCGCCTCGACGTACGAGACGGTGTCCGCGGGGACCGCCGCCCGGCGCAGTGCCTGGCGTACGACCTCGACCTGTCCCGCGACGCCGGGCGCGCTGAACCCGACTTTGCCGGCCCCGTCGTTGTTGACCGCCGAGCCGAGGATCACGGCGTGCACGGTGTCCCCGTCGGCAAGGGCCCGGTCGAGCCGCTTGAGGAGGACGGCGGCCACGCCGTTGCCGCCCACGGTGCCGTCGGCGTCCGCGTCGAAGGCGCGGCAGCGTCCGGTGGGCGAGAGGATCGACCCCGGGTGGCTGAGGTAGCCCGTCTCCTGGGGGGTGTGCACGGCCGCCGCGCCCGCGAGCGCCAGGTCCGTGTCGCCGTTCAGCAGGGCCTGGACCGCGAGGTGGACGGCGACCAGGGAGGTGGAGCAGGCGGTCTGGACGCCGATGGCGGGGCCGGTGAGGCCGAGTCGGTAGGCGACGCGGGAGGCGAGGAAGTCCGGCTGCTGTCCGATGGCCGTCTGCATGCCGGTGGCGGGATCGCCGTCGTCAGGGGACGACGCGGGCGGCCGCTGGTGGCCGTAGAGGTTCATCCCGGAGCCGGCGAACACGCCGACGCGGGTCCCCGGTCCGGTCGCCGCGTAGCCGCCGTCCTCCAGTGCCTCGTGGCAGCATTCGAGGAACAACCGGTGGGCCGGGTGCGTGAGTCCGGCCTCCTTGGGGCTCATCCCGAAGAAGTCCGGGTCGAACTCCTCGACGCCGTCGAGGACACCGGCGACCGGTACCCGGTGCGCGGCGGGCGCCTCCTCGGTGGACAGCCCGGCGGACAGCAGTTCGTCGGGCGTGAAGCGGCGGACGCTGTCCACGCCGTCGCGCAGATTCGCCCAGAACTGTGCCGTCGAACGCGCCCCGGGGAAGCGGGCGGACATGCCGACGACGGCGATGCGCCGGTCCGCCCCCGCACCGGGCTCGGTACGCGCGCCCGCACCCGGCGTTCGATGCGCGTCCGCGCCCGCATCGGGCTCGGTATGCGCGTCCGCGCCGGGCGTCCGTTGCGTGTCCGCGCCCGCGCCCGGCGTCCGTTGTGTGCCCGCACCCGCGCCCGGCGTCCGTTGTGTGCCCCCGTGCCCGCCGGTCGTCCGTTGTCCCGCCGTGCGCGTACCTGAACCCACACCCACACCCGCCTGCGGCGCGGCGTCGGCGGCAGCGGCGTCGGTGGCCGTTCCTGCCGGCCGGCCGGTGACCGCCGCGGCCAGGTGCGCCGCCAGTTCGGCGGCCGTGGGGTGCTCGAACAGCACCGTCTGCGCGATCTCCCTGCCGAGGCGCTCCTCCAAACGGACGCGCAGCCGTACCAGCTTCACGGAGTTCAGGCCCAGTTCGTAGAACGGCACGTGCGCGGGAGCCGGCCGGCCGAGCACGGCCGTGAGCTCCTCCCGCACGGCCGAGGACACCTCACCCGGCCGCGGGAGGGGTACGGCGGGAGCCGGGGCCGTGAACCCGCCGGCGGCCAGCCGGTCGCGCAGGTCGCCTCGGCGCACCTTGCCGGCCGGAGTCCTCGGGAACGCGTCCGCCGGGACCGGCAGGACGTGCGACACGGTGAGCCGGAGCCGGGCGTACAGCACCGACGCGAGCTCTTTCACGATGCGCGCGTCCTCGTGGGCTCCGCGGCTCACGAAGAACACCGCCAGGGTCTCGGTCCCGCTGTCCGGGTCGGGGACGCCGCACGCGGCCACGTCGCCCGTGCGGACGCCGGTGACGGCGGTGGCGGCGTCCTCGACCTCGTGGCAGGAGATGTTGTGACCGTTGAGGATGATGAGGTCCTTGCGTCTGCCGGTGATCACCAGCTGGTCTTCCGCGAAGAAGGCCAGGTCGCCGGTGTCGAGCCAGCCGGGTTCCCCCGGGAAGGCGGCCGCGTCGGCCTCCGGGTTGCGGACGTAGCCCGGTGTGACGCGCGCCTCCGACCGCACCTGCAGCCTGCCGATCCTGTCGTCGGCGACCGGCTCGCCGGCATCGTCGACGAGGCGCAGGGCGGTGCCGTGCGCGGGCCGGCCGACCGCGACGAAGGTGACGAAGTCCTCGTCGGGCGTGTCCTGTTCGGCTGCCACCAGCGGACCGCCGAGACTGCTCCTCAGGATGCGCTGTACGGTTCCGGGCCGGTCGAGCCTGCCGTACGTGATGGCGGTGACCGTCTCGGCCATCCCCCACGCCGGCACGATGTGCTCCTCCCGGACGCCGTACGGGGCCGTGGCCGTGAGGAAGCGGCGGAGCACCGGCAGTGCGATCTGCTCGCCTCCGCAGAGCAGGGTTCTGAGGTGGTCGAGGCGTCGGCCGTCGCCCTTCCGCTCGGCCAGCGCGTCGGCGACCAGCTGGTAGGCGAAGGTGGGCGCCCAGCTGTGCTGGGCACGGTGTTCCTCGATGAGGTCCAGCCAGCGCAGCGGCTCCGCGACGACGTGGGCGGTGGGGGCGTGCACATTGGTGCAGCCGGTGAACACCGCCAGCAGGTGGTACAGCAGGAGGGCCCCGCTGTGGTCCACGGGCAGCCAGTTGAGCATCGTGTGACCGGGGCGCACGTCGAGGACGCGCCGGCTGCTGGCGGCGAAGTCCGCGAGTCCGCGGTGGGTGAGCTGTGCCGCCTTGGGCACGCCCGTGCTGCCGGACGAGAGCATGAGCAGGGCGACGTCGGTCCCCGCCGGTTCCGCGTGGTCGTACGCGGGAGCGGCGCGCAGGCAGTCCTCCGCGACCGCGACCCGCAGGCCGGGGGCGGTCCGGGCGAGTGTCGCGGCTCCGGCGGCGTCGGTGAGCACGAGCGGCCCGTCCAGCAGGTCGCAGGTGTGCCGGAGGCGTTCGAGGGCCGTGGCGCCCTCGCCGGGGGGTTCCGCGACGGCCACGGGCCGGGCGCCGCCGAGGACGGCGGCCCAGAAGGCGGGGAAGAACTGGTCGAGGGGCAGTCCGCACAGGACCAGCGCGTCTCCGGGGCGAAGGCCGTCGCGGCGCAGGCCGGTGAGCAGGCGGCGGGCGCGGGACAGGAGTTCGGGGTAGGTCTGCCGGGTCGTGGCACCGTCCTGTCCGACGGTGACGACGGCCGCGCCGGGAGCGCTGTCCGCGGCGCGCAGCAGCGCCCGGACCGCGTCCTTCGGATCGTCGTCGGTGAACTCCGGCTCAGGCCCCCGGCGTATCGCCTGTCCCCGTCCGCGCTCCATGCGTGGTCTCTCCTCCTCGTGTCGCAACTGGTGTGGGTCGCTTCCGCCGCGGGGCCGTACCGCCCCGCGCCGTCAGGACCAGCAGGGCCAGTGCCCCGCATACGGCTGTTCCGTGGAACGCCCCCACGACGGCGAGGGCGGGCAGGGCTTCGAGCGCCGCGGCGGCGGCGACGGTCCCGAGGGTGAATCCGGAGGTCTCCGCCGTGGCGGACAGGCCGAACAGCCGGCTGCGCTGCCGGTCGGGGACGGCCTGCAGCCGGGAGGTGTAGACGATCTCGGTGCAGCCGTCCGCCAGGCCCGCGCCGAGGGCGACGGCGACCAGCGCGGGGGCGGGCAGCCCGGTGAACGCCAGGACGAAGAACAGGGACATGGCGCAGGTGCCGAGCGCGAAGGCGCGGTCGCCCGCCGCCCGGCCGCCGCTCATACGGCGCTTGACCACCTGGTGGGCGAGCAGGGTGCCGACGGCCCAGGCGGCCCAGAACTGGGTCATGAACAGGGCCGGGTGCTCCGGCGACGCGGCCCCGGCGGCGACCGGCAGGGCCACGTTGTGCGAGGACGAGGCCAGGGCGTCGGCGCCCCTGAGGAGGATCATCCCGATCAGCAGCGCGGACAGGCCCCGCAGCCCGCGCCGTGCACCGGCGTCCCCGCCAGGTGCGGCGGGCGCGTCCGTCCGGGCGCCGTCGGTGCGGGGCCGCAGCACGAGCAGCGCCGCCGCGGACACGAGGAAACTGGCGCCGTTGATCGCGAACGCGGCGGCGTAGCCGCCGTGTCCGATGACGGGCGCGGCCGACGCGAAACCGAGCACGGTGGCGAAGGACCGCACTGTGACGAGCAGGCCGTTCGCCCGTACGCGCCCCTCGTGGCCGACCATCACCGGCACCGCGCTGCGCAGGGCGACGGTGAACAGGGTGTTCCCCGCGCCGAGCACCACGACCGCACAGGCGAGCAGCGGCACCCCGGTGCCCGGGGCGGTCAGCGCGAGCACAGCCATGGCCGACGCCTGGGCGACGTCGGCCGAGAGCATCAGGGCCCTGCGGCCCACCGCGTCGGCCAGTGCTCCGGCGGCGAGACCTGCGAGCATGCCGGAGAACAGGCGCAGCGCCATGAGCGCGCCGATGCCGTAGGCGCTGCCCGTCACCTCGTAGGTGAACAGGCTGAGGGCGATGAGGCTGAGGTAGTTGCCGTAGGAGGAGACGGCGTACGCCGACGCAAGGCAGCGGAACCGCCCACTCACAGCCGTCACTTCACTCCCCCGAGTACCGCGGATCCTTCCGCCGCCCCGGAACCGTAGCCATGCCGTCCCCGTCGTGTCGAGAGCCGGCTCGAACCGGCTGGTGCCGAAGCGGCCGACACGGACCCCGGCACGTGAGCCGCGGCCCGGCCGGGCGCCCGGGTTGCCCTTTATGGACAGCCGTGTCGCACGGTTGTACGGTGCAGCAACGCATGGCCGGGGTCGTCACCGGCCACGGAGGTCGACTGCCGGCGGAGGGGGCCGTAGTGCGTGTCGCGACATCCGGTGAGCACATCGGCGACGGCATGAGTTCCGTCGACGCGTTCAGCCGTACCGCGCTGGCCGTCTTCCATCTGAACGGCCGATTCGGGGCTATGCTCGACCAGTTGACGGTGCCGTCCGGCCTCAGCGCGGCGCAGTGGCAGGTCCTCGGCGCGGTCGGGGACGAACCGCGGTCCGTCTCGGGCACAGCGCGCCTGCTGGGTGTCACGCGGCAGAGCGTGCAGCGCATCGCCGACCTGCTGGTGGAGCAGGGGCTCGCCGACTACCGTGCCAACCCCGCCCACCGGCGCGCCCGGCTGCTGGCGGCCACCGAGCGGGGCGAGGCGGTGCTCCGCGAGGTCGACGCCGGCCATGCCGAACTGGCCCGCCGGTTGTGCCGGGAGCTGGGCGGGGAGAAGGAGTTCGGCAGGACCACCGACGTGTTGCGCGAGCTGTCGCTCGCCCTCGGCGCCGTCGTCCCCCAGGCGCGGTCCTGAGGCAGCCCGAACAGGGTCCGGAAGACCCCCGGCCGGCCCGCGCACGGCGTGGCGTTCGCCCCGCTCAGGCGGCGACTCCCCGCTGATCGGGGCCACTTCCTTGTTGTACCGTTACCGACCTGCCTAGAGGTCACAGGCCGGGGGGACCAGTGAATCAGTTCGTCTTCAGAATGCTGGGGCCACTGCTCGTACAGGCCGACGGGCAGTCCCTGCGCATCAAGGGCAGGCGGCAGTCCACCGTCCTCGCGATGCTGTTGCTCTCGGCGGACCGGATCGTGTCCGTCGACACGCTCGTCGACGCCGTGTGGCCCGAGGCCCCTCCGGCGACCGCCCGCAACCAGATAGCGATATGCGTGGCGACGCTGCGCAAGACGTTCAAGGAGGCGGGCGGGAGCGATATCCTGCTCACCTCTCCGCCGGGTTACGTCCTCGCCCGGGGCGCGCACCGCATCGACGTCGTCGAATTCCTGCACGCGGCCGAGCGCGGGCGGGACGCCGCACGGCACGGCCGGGCCGAGGAGGCGTGCGCGCTGCTGGAGGAGGCGCTCAGCAAGTGGCGCGGCGCGGCCCTCGACGAACTGTCCGGGGAGCGCATCGAGGCGGAGGCGGCCCGGCTCGAGCACCTGCGGCTCGACCTGATCGAGGAGCGGGCCGGGCTGATGCTGGAGCTGGGGCGGCACCGGCTGCTGACCGGGGAGCTGGGCGAACTGGTGGCCCGGCACCCGCTGCGCGAGCAGTCGCGCGAGCACCTGATGCTGGCGCTCTACCGTTCGGGGCAGCGCGCCGAGGCCCTGGAGGTGTTCCGGCAGGGCCGCTCGCTGATGAACGAGGAGCTGGGCATCGAGCCCGGCCCCGCGCTGCAGCACCTGCACGAACTGATCCTGCAGGACTCGCCGGAGCTGACCCGGCCGGTCGCCGCCGCCCCCGCCGCTCCCGCCACCGTCCAGACCACCCCCGCCCAGCTGCCCGCCGACGTCCTGCGGTTCACCGGCCGCCAGGAGGAACTGGCTCAGCTGGACCGGCTGTTGAAGGAGCCGTACCAGCCGCACGCACCGGCCCTTGCGACGATCGTCGGCGTCGGCGGGGTGGGCAAGACCGCCCTCGCCGTGCACTGGGCGAGCCAGGCCGCCGACCGCTTCCCCGACGGCCAGCTCTTCGCCGACCTGCGCGGCTACGACGAGGACAACCCGCCGGTCTCGCCCACGGTGGTGCTGGACCGCTTCCTGCGCGCCCTCGGGACGCCGGGACCGCAGATCCCCGCGGAACCGGACGAGCGCGCGGCGCTGTTCCGCAGCCTGCTCAGCACCCGGAAGGCACTCGTCGTCCTCGACAACGTGCGGTCCTTCGCCCAGCTGAGACCCCTGCTGCCGGGCGGCGGCCGCAGTGTCGTGCTGGCCACCGGACGCGAGGCCCTGGACGACGTCACCGGCGATTACACGGCCCTGCGCATCAGGCTGCGCGTCCTCCCGCCGGCCGAGGCCACGACGCTGCTCACGAGGATCGCCGGCGCCGACCGGTTCGGCAGCGACCCGGTGGCGCTGGAGCAGTTGAGCGCGCTGTGCGACTGTCTGCCGCTCGCGCTGCGGATCGCCGGGGCGCGGCTCGCCACCAAGCCCGGCCTGACCGTGCGCGGGCTGGTGGAGCGGCTGAGCGACCAGCGGCGGCGGCTGGACGAGCTGAGCCCGTCGGAGGGCGGGGTGCGGGCCGGTTTCCGGCTGACGTACCGCGACCTGTCCCCGGAGGCGGCCCGGATGTACCGCAGGCTCGGGCTGCTGCGCACCGCGGACTTCGCGGCCTGGGTCGGGGCGGCCGCGCTGGGGACCGACGTGTGGCACGCGGAGCGGCTGCTCGACCAGCTCGTGGACGCCCAGCTGCTGGAGACGGTGGAACCGGTGCCGGGGCGTGCGGCCCGCTACCGGTTCCAGGATCTGCTCCAGCTGTTCGCCCGCGAGCGCGCCGAGGCGGACGAGACGGAGGCGGAGTGCGACGCGGCACTGGACCGGATTTTCGCCGCGTGGCTGTGGCTGGCGCAGGAGGCCCATCGGCGGCTGGACGGGCGCACGTTCCCCGTCGGCCATCCGCCGGAGCCGGCGCCACGCTTCCTGCGGGGCCCGGCGGACGAGCTGCTGGCCGCACCGCTGGAGTGGTTCGACTCCGAGCGCGCCACCGTCACGGACATGGTGGTGCACGCGGCCGAGACCGACCGGGCGCGGTACGCCTGGGCGCTGACGGAGAGCGCCGTGCCCCACTGGGAGACCAGGAACTACCTGGAGGACTGGCAGCGTTGCGCCGAGGCGGCGCTGTCGTCGGCCCGGCGCACCGGCGACCGGACGGGTGAGGCCACCATGCTGCGGGTGCTGGGGTCGCTCGCCATCTACCAACGGCGCTACGAGCAGGCCGAGGGCTGGAACCTGGCCGCGCTGCGGCTGCTGGCGGAGAGCGACGACGTGCCCGGAGCGGCGCTCGCCCAGCGGAACCTGGCCATGTGCGCCCGTTTCCAGGGCGCCTGGGACCGGGCGCTCGAGTACTGCAGGGCGGCGCTCCAGGGCTTCCACGAGGCCGGCGACACCGGCAACGAGGCCCATCTGCTCGGCTACCTGGCCCAGATCGAGCTGGACCGCGGCGAGGTGGAGCGGGCGCTGCCGCTGGCCGTCGAGGCACTGGCGCTGAGCCGGCGGACCGGGTCGGTGCGAGCGGAGACGCAGAGCATCTACCGTCTTGCCGAAGTGCGGTTGCGGGCGGGCGATCTGGACCTGGCCGCCGAGTCCTTCCACGAGGTGCTGCAGCTGTCCCGCAGGGAGGGCGACCGGGTCGGTGAGGCCCATGCGCTGCGCGGGCTCGGCGAGACGCAGTGGGCGAAGGGCCTGCTCCCGGCGGCCGAGCGCACCCTGAACGAGGCCCTGGAGATCACCGAGGAGCTGGCCGACCGCTTCCTGTACGCGCGGGTGGAGACCGACCTCGGCTGCGTCGAGGCGATCGGCGGCCACCACGCGGCGGCCGCGGAGCGGTTCGAGCGGGCCCACGCGGCACTGGGCGAGGTGGGGGCCCAGCCCTGGCGGGCGCGGGTGACGCGGCTGCTCGCCCGGGTACGCGGCGACGGCGGCGATCCTGCCGACGGCGGGAGGGAACGATCCCTCACGCCGCAGGCACTGCAACTCCTGCTGGCGGACCGTACGGACTGACCTGCCGCCGGGGCCCGAAGCGGACGCCCATGGCACGACGTCACCGGCTCGATGCCCTCCCTGTTCCTCGTGGAGGCGGGGGCATCCGCGCCGTCGGGGGCGCGGGATGAACCCCCGGGCCCCGTTCCTCGCCGGCGCGCGGGATCAGCCCCAGGGCATGTCGTCGTCGGAGGCGGCCCGCGGCCCGACCGGTTCGACGAGTCCCCAGGGCATGTCGTCTTCGCCCGCCACCGTGTCCGTGTGCG
This sequence comes from Streptomyces sp. 5K101, assembly GCF_046506645.1. NCBI lineage: Bacteria > Bacillati > Actinomycetota > Actinomycetes > Kitasatosporales > Streptomycetaceae > Streptomyces > Streptomyces sp. 5K101. The sequence goes on from NZ_JBKFFO010000004.1 coordinate 438,021, forward strand.
TCGTGGAGCCCGGGCCGACGGCACCGGAGCCCGTGATCAGTCCCGCCAGTACGATCAGACCGGCCATCGTCGCCCGCTTTCCCGTCATCGTGATGCGCATATCGATTCCCCCTCGTCCGTCGGCCTTCATTGCCGCTTGCTGCGGTTCGACGGACAGTAGGGAGGCACCCTTTCCCCGGCCTGTCCCCACGGTTTTCCGCGCCGGGCCTCGTGAAATCAAAACGATAACGGGGTGACAGCGGGAGCCAATATCTTCGTCCGTGGATTCGTCACATGGATCACGAACGGGGGGCGCTCATGGAATTCCGGGTTCTCGGGCCGGTCGAGGTGCGCGACCAGGGACGCAGGGCGCCGCTGTCCGGCACCAAGCTGCACACGGTGCTGGCCGCTCTCCTGCTGGCCCGCGAGGAGGTCGTGTCCGACGAACGGCTCAGCCGTCTGCTGTGGGGGTGGGCTCCGCCGACCACCGCGAACGCGCAGCTGTACACCTACATTTCGCGGCTGCGGAAAATACTCGGCGCCGGCGTCCTCATCGACCGCAGGCCGCCCGGCTATGTCATGTCCATCGGGAATTCCAGCCTCGACCTGACAGAATTCGAAGAATTTGATTGCCAAGGCCGGGACGCTCTGTACGCGGGAGACTTCGACAAGGCGGGCGATTTCCTGAGGGAGGCGCTGGCACGCTGGAACGGCCGCCCGCTCGCGAACACCACGGAGCACCTCTTCGACGCCGAGGCGCCCTGCCTGGCCGAGGCCCGCGCCGCGACGCTGGAACACCGGATCGCGGCGGACCTGGCACTCGGCCGGCACGAGCAGATCACCGTCGAACTCACCGGTCTGGTGGCGGAGTTCCCCCTGCGCGAGCGCTTCCGCAGTCAACTGATGACCGCCCTGTGCCGCAGCGGCCGGCAGGCCGACGCGATCCACCTGTACCACCACGGCCGCGAGGTACTGGCCGAGGAGCTCGGCGTGGACCCCGGCGAGGAGCTGCAGGCCACCTACCAGTCCCTGCTCGACGGCTCGCTCGTGCGCCTGCCGCAGCCGCGGACCCCGGCACGCGCCGTGCCGCGTCCGCCGGAGGGGGCCGAGGACGAGCCCCCCGCCGCCCCGGCCACCCTGCCCCCGGACACCGTCGACTTCACCGGCCGGCAGCGTGAACTGGCCGTGCTCCACCGGGCGCTCGCGCCGGACACCGCCGCGCCCGACCGCCCGCGCCGCGTCCTGGTGACCGGTATGGCCGGGGTCGGCAAGACCACGCTGGCCGTGCACGCGGCACACCGCTGCAAGCAGCACTTCCCCGACGGCCAGTTGTACGCCGACCTGCGGGACCCGGACGGCGCCCCGCGGCCCGCCGGGCAGGTGCTGCTGCACCTGCTGCGTTCCCTCGGCCGCCCGGTGGACGCCGCCGCGGTCGGCGACCCGGACGAGCTGGTCCGCCTCTACCGCGAGAGAACCGGCGGCAGACGCATGCTCATCCTGCTGGACAACGCCGAGAGCGCCGCCCAGCTCGGCCCGCTGCTGCCCAACACCCCTGAGCCCGCCGTCCTCGTGACCGGACGCACCGCCCTGCCCACCGTGGCCGGGGCGCACACCGTCGCCCTGGACCCGCTGGAGGACGGCCCGGCACTGGAGCTGCTGGCCGCCGCCGCGGGGCCCGACCGGATCGCCGCGGCCCCCGGTGCGGCGGCCGTCATCGTCGAGCACTGCGCCGGCCTGCCGCTGGCGCTGCGGATCGTGGGCACCCGGATCGCCGCCCGGCCGCACTTCGCGCCGGACCGGCTCGCCCGCCGGCTCGCCGATCCCGCCACCCGGCTGCGCGAACTGCACTCGGGTGACCTGGACGTGCACGGCGCGCTGCTGCCGTCCTGGCGGGCGCTGGAGCCCCCCGCGCGCGGGGCGCTGCCCGCGCTGGCCGGCGTCGGCGCCGAACCGTTCTCCGCGCCGGAGGCCGCGGTGCTGCTCGACCTGCCCGAGCAGGACGCCGAGCTGCTGCTGGAGGAGATGGCCGACGCAGCGCTGCTGGAGGTCAGCGGAGCCGACGCGTGGGGCCGGCCCTGCTACCTGTTCCACCCCTTGGTACGCCTCTTCGCCCTGTCCCTGCCTCCGCGGCACGACAGCGCGGAGCGGGAGGAGGTTCCCGTGGCACGTAACCGGTGACTAACCGGCCGGCCCTAGCCTCGCCGTGCCCAGCAGCGCGCGGCCCCCCTGTGTGGCCCCCCGGCCTTATGAATTCCGTCATCTGCGAGTGGAGTTGGACCATGACCGAGCTCTTGCACGGCCGCGCCGACAGCGCCGCCCCCTTCCCCATGACCGAGACGCAGCAGGCGCTGATGATCGGGCGGGGCGAAGGGGTCGAGCTGGGCAGCATCGGCTGCTACGGCTATTTCGAGTGGGAGCGCGCCGATCTGGACCCCGAGCGGCTGGCGACGGCCTGGCGCCGCGTGGTCGCCCGCCATGACATGCTCCGCGCGGTCGGCCGGGCCGACGGCACCCAGCAGGTGCTCACGGACCCGCCGCCGTACGACATACCGGTGGTGGACCTGCGCGGTCTCGACGCGGCGGACGCGGAGCGGCGCCTTGCGGCGCTGCGGGCGGAGATGAGCCACCAGGTGTTCCCGGTGGGCAGCTGGCCGCTGTTCGACCTGCGGATCGTCCTGCTGCCCGGCGAGGGGAACCTCAGCCGTATCCATCTCGGCATCGACCTCCAGGTGCTGGACGCGTCCAGCGCCTTCCAGGTGCTCTTCCCCGATCTGATCGACCTGTACGAGAACCCGGGCGCCGAACTGCCCGAGCCCGGCATCACCTTCGCCGAGTACGCGCGCTGGCGCGCCGACGACATGCCCCACACCGAGACGTTCCGCGCGGCCAGGGACTACTGGCTGGAGCGGGTGCCCGAGCTGCCGCCCGCCCCCTCGCTGCCGACGGGAGGCGCACGGGACGGCGGCGCGGTCCGTTTCGAGCGGCACGAGCACCGGCTCTCCCCCGCCGACTGGCAGCGGCTGCGGCGCGTGGCCGACGCGGCGGACCTGACCCCGTCCGTGCTGCTGACGGCCGCGTTCGCCGAGGTGGTGCGGTGCTGGGCCCAGGAAGCCGACTTCACCCTCAACTACCCGGTCTTCCAAAGGCCCCGGGTGCACGAGGACATCGGGCAGGTCCTCGGCGACTTCACCAACGCCGTCCTGCTCGCCGCGGACAGCTCCGGCCGGACCTTCCTGGACCGCGCGCACGCCCTGCGCGACCAGCTGGACCGCGACACGGAGCACGGCGCCTTCAACGGCGTGCGGGTGCTGCGCGAGCTGACCAGGCTGCACGGCGTGGGCGACCAGGCCGGCATGCCGATCGTCGTCACCAGCCTGCTCGACTACCCCGTCCGCCGTCCGGTCACCGACCTGGGGCGGGAGGTCTACTCGATCTCGCAGACCCCGCAGGTGTCGCTGGACGTCCAGCTGCGCGAACTCGGCGGCGAGCTGCGGATCATCTGGGACTACGTCGACGGGGCCTTCGCCCCCGGCTTCACCGAGGCCGCGTTCGGCGTGTACGTCGCGCTGCTCCAGCGCCTCCTCGACGATCCGGACGCGCTGCGCACCGAACGGTTCGACCTGATCCCGCCCGCCGAGCGCGAGCTGCGCCGCCGGATCAACGACACGGCGGGCCAGATCCCGTACACCACCCTGCACGAGCTGTTCGCCGAGCAGGCCGCACGCACCCCCGACGCCGAGGCCGTCGTCGACGCCACGCGCCGGCTGTCGTACGCCGAACTCGCCGCGTATGCCTGGCGCATCGGCCACCGGCTGCGGCAGCACGGCGTGAAACCCGGCGAGCTGGTCGCCGTCGTGATGGAGAAGGGCTGGGAGCAGTACGCGGCGGTCTACGGCATCCTCGCGTCCGGCGCCGCCTACCTCCCGCTCGACGCCTCCGTGCCCCCCGAGCGGCTGCGCCGGCTGCTGTCGGACGCCGGTGTCGACACGATCCTCACCCAGTCCTCGCTGGAGACCCGGATCGCCTGGCCGCCGAACGCCCAGCGCTACCGCGTGGACCAGGACTTCGAGGTCGGCGACGCGACCAGGCCCGACACCGCGCAGACTCCCGCGGACCTCGCGTACACGATCTTCACCTCGGGGTCGACCGGGGAGCCCAAGGGCGTCATGGTGGACCACATCGGCGTGGTCAACCTGATCCGCGACGTCGCCGAGCGCTTCGCCGTCGACGCGTCCGACCGGCTGCTGGCCGTCTCGGGGCTGCACTTCGACGCCTCGATCTACGACGTGTTCGGCGTGCTGACGCAGGGCGGGACGGTCGTGATCCCGCCGCCGTTCGAGCACGCGCAGCCGGACGTGTGGGCCGACCTCGTGGCCGCCGAGCGGGTCACCCTGTGGAACTCGGTGCCCGTGCTGATGGAACTCCTCGTCGGCGAGGCGGAGGTGCGCGAACGGCGGGGCGGCGGACGTCCGCTGGAGTCCCTGCGCCTGTCCGTGCTGTCCGGCGACTGGATCCCGCTGACGCTGCCGGACCGGCTGCGCGCGCAGAGCCCGCGGATCCAGGTCGTCGGCTCGGGCGGTCCGACGGAGACCATCTGCTGGTCGCTGTTCCAGCCCATCGGCGAGATCGACCCGGCGTGGACGAGCATCCCGTACGGCACGCCCATCACCAACCAGCGCTACTACATCGTCGACGGCACGGCCCACGAGCGCCCGCTCGGCGTGGTCGGCGAGATGGCCGTGGCCAGCGACGTGGGTCTGGCGCTCGGCTACTGGGGCGACGACGAGCGCACCCGCAGCCGCTTCATCCGCCTGCCGGAGACCGGTGAACGCGCCTATCTGACGGGTGACCTCGGCCGCTACCTGCCCGACGGCAGCATCGAGATCCTGGGCCGCGACGACTTCCAGGTGAAGGTCCAGGGCCACCGGATCGAGCTGGGCGAGATCGAGGCCGCGCTGCGCCAGGACGAACGGGTCGACGCGGCCGTGGTGGTCGCACCGGCGAGCTCCCACGGTGTGCGTCGGCTGCACGCCTACGTCGTCGCCTCGGGCGGCGGCAGCGGCGAGCAGATCCTCGCCCAGCTCACCGAGCAGCTGCCGTCCTACATGGTCCCCGCCGCGCTCACGGTCCTCGACGAGCTGCCGCTCACCCGCAACGGCAAGGTGGACCGGCTGCATCTCGCGCAGACCGCGGGAGCGCAGCAGCCCGCCGGGGACGCGGCCGCCGACAGCGGCGCGGAGCCCGAGGACGCGCTGTCGCTGGTGCTCTGCGCGGCCGTCGGCGACATCCTCGGCCTCGACCACGTGGGCCCGGCCGACAACTTCTTCAAGCTGGGCGGGGACTCCCTCAGCGGCACCCGGCTCGCCGGGCTGCTCCAGGAACTGCTGGGCGTGCCCGTGCCGGTCAAGACCGTGTTCCAGACCCCCGTCGTCGCCGAGCTCGCCGGGAAGATCGCCGCCGACGAGGAGTACGGCGCCGGGGCGGTGGCGGCCGCGGAGGCGCTGGCCGCCATGTCACCGGACGACACCGACAGCCCGGACGGCCCGGACGGCACCACGGGGCGGGGGGGGCCGGCCGGCGCCGCCGCCGCGGACCCGACGGACGGCTCCGGGACGACCAGGAAGGGACAGTCATGACCTTCACCCTGCCCGCACCGCTCGACGCGCCGGCCGGGGACCGCACCCGGCCGGCCGCCCAGCCCGCGCCCCACGGAACCGACCTCGCCGACTTCGCCGGGCGGGCCGCCGCCCGGCTCCGGCGGACCGACCCGGCCCTGTACGACCTGCTGAACCGGGAGTCGGCCCGCCAGAACGACACCCTGATGATGGTGGCCGCCTCCAGCGTCGCCGACCCGTCGGTCCTCGCCTGCGGCGGCAGCGCCCTCGGGAACCTCACCGCCGAGGGCTATCCCGGCGGCCGGTACCACGCGGGCTGCGGCGTCGCCGACGAGATCGAGCACCTGGCGATCGAGCGCGCCTGCGTGGCCTTCGGGGCCCGGGACGCGATCGTCCAGCCGCATTCCGGGTCGTCCGCGAACCTCGCGGTGCTCACCGCGCTGCTCAGCCCCGGCGACACACTGCTCGGTCTGGACCTCGACTGCGGCGGCCACCTCACGCACGGCTCCCCCGCATCGGTCAGCGGCCGCTACTACCGGGCCGTTGGCTACCGGGTCACGCCGGAGGGGCTGCTGGACTACGACCAGATCCGCGAACTGGCCCTCACCTACCGGCCCAAGCTGATCGTGTGCGGTGCCAGCGCCTACCCGCGCAGCATCGACTTCGCCCGCTTCCGCGAGATCGCGGACGAGGCCAACGCCTACCTGCTCGCCGACATCTCCCACATCGCGGGCCTGGTGGCGGCCGGACTGCACCCCAGCCCCATCGACCACGCCCACATCACCACCACCAGCACGTACAAGCAGCTGTACGGGCCGCGCGGCGGGCTGATCCTGCTCGGCCGCGACGCCCGCAAGGCCGGGCCGGAGCGCGGCACACTCGCGGCGACCATGCGCCGGGCCGTGTTCCCCTTCACCCAGGGCACCCCGGACCTGGCGTCGGTGGCCGCGAAGGCGCGGGCACTGGACTTCGTGGCGGGGCCCGACTTCGCCGAGCTGGCCAAACGGCTCGCGGACGGCGCCCAGGCCATCGCCGAACGGCTCCTGGAGCGGGGTATGCGGCTGGTCACCGGCGGCACCGACACCCACATGGTGCTCATCGACCTGCGCGGCACCGGGCTGACCGGCGACGTCGCCGAAGAGGCGCTGGAGTCCTGCGGGATCGTCGTCAACCGCAATCGCGTCCCCGGCGACACGACGCCCGTGCGCACCACCGGCGGCCTGCGGCTGGGCAGCAACACGCTGGCCGCCCGCGGCATGGACCGGTCCGCAGCCGCCGCCTGCGCAGACCTGGTGGCCGACGTGCTCGACGCCCTGCGGGCCGGCTCCGGGGCGCTGCCCCCGGCGGTGCGCGCCGCCGCGCGGGCCCGCGTCACCGAGCTGTGCGCCCGCTACCCCCTGCCGGGGTACCTGTCGTGACCTTCAGCGGTTTCCCTCCGTCGGCGCTGCGCATGTACGAGGACCTGGCGGACGACAACTCCACGGAGGCGTGGCGGCTGCGGCACCGCGCGGTGTACGAGCGTGACGTGCGTGCGCCGATGGAGGAGCTGGCCGCGGAGTTGTCCGCCGATTTCGCGGAGTGCGGCGGTGCGGACGGGGTGCGCGTGCTCGGCCCCGTCCGCGACACCCGGATGTCCCACGACAAGTCCCCGTACAAGACGTACCAGGGCGGCTACCTCGATGTGCTGCCCTGTCTGGGCTTCTGGGTCCATCTGGACCGCGACGGGCTCTACGCCTCCGGGCGCTACTACCCGTACGGCGGCGACGAGGTCGCCCGTTACCGTGCCGCCGTCGAGGACGAGGAGGGCGGCACGGAACTGGCGGCGATCGCGGCGGGTTTGCGGCGGGAGGGCTTCACGATCGGCGGCGACCGGCTGAAGTCCCGGCCGCGCGGCGTGCCGGCCGGCCATCCCCGTCTGGACCTGCTGCGGCACCGCAAGATCGACGCCGGCCGGCGTCTGGGCCCGGGGCCCGACCTGTCCTCGGACCGGGCCGCGGACTTCGTCCGGGAGACCTGGCAGCTGGTGCGGCCGCTGCTGGACTGGGCGGCGGCCCGGGGGCTGACACCACGGCCCCGGACGCCGGTGACCGAGGGAGCTGACGTACTGTCATGAGTGCCGAGACCGTTGACCTGCGCAGCGACACCGTCACGCGGCCCACGCCCGCCATGCGCAGGGCGATGGCGACCGCGGAGGTCGGCGACGACCTGTTCGGCGAGGACCCGACCGTCCGCGCGCTGGAGGAACGGGTCGCCGGCCTGTTCGGTTTCCCCGGCGCGCTGTTCGTCCCGTCGGGCGTGATGGCCAACCAGATCGCGCTGCGGCTGCTGGCCGCGCCCGGACAGGAGGTCGTGTGCGACGCCGAGGCGCACATCCTGGCCCACGAGGAGGGTTCACCCGCGCGGTACGGCGGAATCCAGACGCGTACGGTGTCCGGCGAGCGGGGCCTGGTGGGCGTCGAGGCGCTGGCGGGGATCCTGCGGCCGGGCAACGCGTACACCGTCGGCACTCGGGCGGTGGCGCTGGAACAGACCCACACCCGTGCGGGCGGGACCGTGTACCCGCTGGACACACTGCGCGCGGTGCGCGGGCTCACCACGCGGTCCGGGATCGCGGTGCACATCGACGGGGCGCGGATCTGGAACGCGCACGCCGCGACGGGCACGCCGCTCGCCGAGTACGGGGCGCCGGTCGCGGACACCCTCGCGGTGTGCCTGTCGAAGGGCCTGGGCGCACCGGTGGGATCCGTACTCCTGACATCCGCCGAACTGCTGTCGCGGGCCCGGTCGTTGCGGCATGGTCTGGGGGGCGGCATGCGGCAGTCGGGCATCCTGGCGGCCGCCGGGCTGCACGCCCTCGACCATCATCTGGAGCGTATCGCCGAGGACCACGAGAACGCGGCGCTGCTCGCGGACGGGCTGCGGGAGGCGGGGTTCTCGGTACGGCCCCGGGAGACCAACATCGTCCTCGTCGACACGCCCGGCGCCGAGGACGTCGTGGCGAGGGCGGCGCGGGAAGGAGTGCTGGTGACGGCGCCGGGCCCGGGTGTGGTCCGGCTGGTCACCCATCTGGATGCCGGGCGACAGGCGTGCCGTCGTGCCGTGAAGGTCCTGACGGCCGTTAGGGAGGAAGGCCGTCGGGGTCGTCGCGGAACGAGCGGGACCGCGGCCGCGGAGCACACACAGCAATGGAAAGAGAGCGAAGTAGCAGCATGAGTCTGGAAGTTCTGCCGGCGACCGCCGAGCGCTGGAACGACCTGCGGGCGGTTCTGCAGCCCAGGAAGAGCGCGCACACGTGCTGGTGCATGGCCTGGCGGCTGTCCACCGGCGACTACGGGCGGATGACCGCCGACGAACGGGGCGAGCACATGCGCTCCCTCGTCGAGGCGGCCGATCCGCCGCCGGGGGTGCTGGGCTACCTCGACGGCGAGGTGGCGGGCTGGTGCAACGTGGCACCGCGCAAGCACCTGGACCGCCTCACGTCGTCGAAGACGATCACGCCGGTCGACGACGCGCCGGTGTGGTCGGTGACCTGCTTCGTCGTACGCAAGGACTTCCGCGGCAAGGGCGTGGCCACGGGCCTCCTGGAAGGCGCGGTCGCCCACGCCCGGGCCAACGGCGCGCCTGCGGTGGAGGGTTACCCGGTGGACCCGGAGGGCGGCAAGGTGAACCCGACGCTGGCGTACGTCGGCACGATGGAAATGTTCGAACGGGCGGGCTTCCGCCGGGTGAAGCGGACGGAGGCGAAGAGCGACAAGCGCTACCGGTGGGTGATGCGGCGCGACCTGGACTGACGGGGCGCGTGGCACGTGGTGCAGGAGCCAGGCCCGGCGGGGCCCCTGCACCGTGTGCCGGGTCGCCCCCGCGGCGCGGTGTGGGTCGGAGGTCGCGCACCGGCGGCGTGACACCGCGGGGCGGCGACATGGCTGTCGCGGCCCTGCCCGGCAGCTCCGCTGCGTCGCTGAACCGCTGACTACGCGGCCTGCGCGCCCGGGGCTCGACCTCTGCCACGGCCACGATCAGCCGGTCGTCGTCACCGGCGCCATGCGCAACCCGGCTCTTCCCGGCGCCGACGGCCCGCCCAACCTCCACGCCGCCGTCCTGGCCGCCGCCGATCCAGGGCTCAAGGATCCCGGCTGCCTCGACGACGGCACCCTGCTCGACCTATGGGACGGCAACTGCGGGCGCGGCTCCCGCTGCACGCCCGGCTCGCGCAGGGAGCCGGCGGGGCGGCGGTCCGCGAGACCTTCGACATCGCCTCTGCCCGCTGATGCGGGGAATCCTGTACTCCAGGAGGGACTGGCGCCGCCGGCTTCTCAGAATGCGTTGCGCCGCCGCAGCCGCAGCGGGCGGCCGTCCGGGTCGATGATCACGCGGTACAGCGGCATCGCGAGAAGCCGCTGCGCTCGTGACAGTTCCGGTGGCCGGTAGGTGCGCAGACGTCCGGGCGGCCTCGGACCGGACCGGCCCCCTTCGTGCCAGGAGTCCAGCGCGGCGGCCGACGACGCGAAGGCGTCGAAGGCGCCCATCGGGTCGCACAGGACGTCGGGGTCCTGTGGGTCTCCTGGCGCCTCTTGGTCCAGGTGCTCGCGCGCGAGCGTCAGCCGGAGGTTCCTGGCGAAGGGGCGCGCGCCGTCGCCGAGGCCGGCGGGGTCCTGCGGTTCCCGGGGGTCCGTCGTCTCGTCCAGAACGGCGCAGCTGAGTTCGGAGTCGTGCGTCCAGGAGCGCAGGTTGATGTTGTCGGAGCCCACTGCGGCCCACACGTCGTCGATCACGCATACCTTGGCGTGCACGTACACCGGTGTCGCGGCATGGTTCTCCAGCCCGTAGACCGCGACCCGCCCGCCCCCCGCACGTCGCAGTGTCTCCAGAGCGGTGATGCGGCCGATCAGGTTCATCGGCAGTGTGAGCGGGCCGTCCTGTTCGGGGACGGAAGGGATGACGGCGATGAGGCGCAGTTCCGGATTCGCTTGGAGCGCCCGGGCGAAGTGCTCCACCACCTGCGGGGACCACAGGTACTGGTCCTCCAGATAGATGAGTGCCCGGGCCCGGCGCAGTGCCTTCAGGTAGGCACGCGCGACGCTGCGCTCGCCGTCGGGGGCGAAGTCGTAGCCGCGCAGCAGCCGGTTGGGATACGTGCGCAGCACCTGCACCCTGTGCGTGCCGCAGGGCGCGGGATCGGGCAACTGAGGGGGCAGCGGGTTCGCATGGACGTCCTCCCCGTGCAGCAATTCACGCAGCCGGGACAGCGGGCTGCGGCTGAGGGGCGCGGGATCCGTCCAGCGCTCCCGGAAGACGGTCTCGATGTCGCCGACCGCGGGGCCCCGGATCGCGAGCTGGATGTCGTGCCAGGGCGGATGCGGTCCGTACGCTGCGGCGATGGGCTGGGAGCGGGCGTCGCCGCCGTGGTCGATGTCGTCGTTGCGGTTGTGCGACAGGTCGATGCCACCGACGTACGCGACGTCGAGTTCCGGACGCCCGGGATGGCGCAGCACGACCAGCTTCTGGTGGTGTGTGCCGCCGGGACGGACTCGCATGTCCAGCAGATACTCGCCGCCTCCCGCCCGGACCTCCTCGCCGAGGTGGCGGTTCTCCTGCTCGCTGAACTGGAGACTGTCCAGGTGGGAGCGCCACACCAGCCCCTTGACGACCACGTTGCGCTCGGCCGCCGCACGCAGCACGGTGCCGATCTCGGTCCCCGGGCCCGCGAGCCGCTCGTCGGGATCGCCGCGCCAGTCGGTGAACAGCAGCAGGTCTCCGGCCCGCAGAGCGCGGACGGCGGCGAGCAGCTCGGCGAAGTACGTCGCGCCGTGGACCAGGGGGCGCACTTCGTTGCCGACCGACCATGCCATCCCGCCGGGGCGCCGACGATCCAAGCGGGTGGCTGGGTTGTCGCGCTCCCTGGCCGTCAGCAGCCAGTCGATGACTTCCACGGACCGGCACCTCCGACCTACGACCGCAGGGTGCCCCCGCGCTTCCGACGGTCTCTTTGGTACCACTCCAGAGCCGGTCCCGCAGCCACAGCCTGCTCCGGTGGGCGGCCACGCCGCTGCCGGCGGAGGTGAGTCGGTCCCCGTATCACGGAGGTCGGCATGGTGGTCGGACGCCGTGACGCGAGGGGTCAGGTCCTCACGTCACGGCACCCGTTGGGCTCATCCCACGCAGCGGGGCTGGAAACCGGGGTCGGCGGGCCCCTCGCGGTCCAGGGCGTTGCGCACCCACTGGGCGACGACCGTGTCCTTGGGCGCCTGGTCGTGCTCGCTCGGGTTGAGCGGGCACTTGTCCTGCAGCAGCACGTTGGTGACGTAGGCCGCCCGGCCGCTCAGGAACGAGCTGGTGTAGGGCACCACGACTTCGTCGTACTTGGTGGCGATCTGCGTGTAGTCGGGGCCCGCGGGGGCCTCGGGGTCCGCGTTGAGCTTCTGGAGCAGGTCGGAGTCGGTGGTCTGGTCCACACAGGACGGGCAGACGGTGGCTCCGGCCGCGAGGGCGAGCGGGTTCGAGGTGCCGTGGTTCGAGGGCACGATGCCCACCAGGTCGTCGACCTGCTTGGCGCCGCCGAGGAACTTGACGTAGTAGCGCGGCATCATTCCGCCCTGGCTGTGACCGACGATGTCCACCTTGCGCGCCCCCGTCGAGCCGCGCACGGCGTTCACGAAGTCGCGCAGCTCGGCCGCCGAGTCCGCGATGGGGTCGGTGGCCGCATTGCCGTAGTTGAAGGCGTAGACGCAGTAGCCGGCGTCGGCGAGCTGCGGCGAGAGGGTGGCCCAGTTCTCGGCCATGGTCTTGAAGGTGCCGTTGACCAGGACGACCGGATCGGGGTGCGCCGAGTTCGGCTTGCAGGACCAGTCGTTCGCGCCGGCCGGCGGGATGTCCGTGACGTCGGCCTGTGCGGAGGTGGCGGGGCCCACCAGGCCAAGGGCCGCCACGGCGGCAGCGGCGGCCAGAGCCCTGATCGGAGAGCGCAGACGCATGGGTGGTGCAACCTTTCCTGACACCGGGCCGTGGCCCGAACCTGGGTCGGCATTGCCGAACCGTAAGCGGAATAGTTACTTCCCGGTCACTGGTCGTCAAGGCTCTCGGAGCCGGTGCATCTCACACTGCCGATCCCTTGCTGTGAGGGCGCATGTGTGGTCCGTCCGAGATGTCCATCAAGGGCCACTGCGGGTTGATCTCGCAGGCCACGATGCGGCGCCGCCGGGACAGCCATTGGCTGGGCCATGTCCGACAAAGATCATGACGTGGTGGCGGTCTTCCTCCAGACACGTGGTGGGACTGCGTGTGGGAAGGTCGTGCGTGTGATCAACCAGGATGGCGGCTCAGGCCGCCGCGAACTCGTACTCGTGGGCGAAATGAGCCCTGCGGACGTCGTGCTTGTTCACCGCGAGGCGCTTCGCGTGCTGCGTTCCGGCATCGACGCAGCCCACCTCGACGCCTATAGCGACGATGCCTGGCCAGCCGCCGTGCTGCACTCGTATGAACGCGCGCTGTCCCTGGCACGGGAGGCGGTGGCGGATGGCCATCGCTCCCGGCGCGCCGATCCCGGGATGGGGATCGACATCGACGTCCGAACGACAGGCAGTTCGAGCTGATGATGGACTTGGCTCCCCACACGATCAATGCCGAAGGCCGGCGAGGGGACCGGCTGGTCTTCAGCGCCAGTGACTCGGGAACCTCTCTGTGGATTGCCGTGACACAGGAACAGGAAGCAGAACTCCGTCCCGACTGGACGCGCTGGGGATCCCCCCAACCGCGCTCGCCGTTCAGCCACGCGGCCGCTGAGGCGCATTCATGCTGCCGGCTCGCGAAGCCAAAGGACCAAGGCTCACGTTGGACTCCGGCCCCCGTAGCGTGCCGCGAACACGTCGCGTTCGGCCGCCCCGCCCGTACCGCCCGTGGGCAGGGGCGACCGGCCCCCCGTCAGATCATGTGCGCCGCCGTGTCCCACAGTTGTGTCGGGCGGCCGCAGCGCAGGGCCTCCCAGGCTGCGCGGCGGTAACAGGCGGCGACCAGGCTGTCGCGGACCAGGCCCGAGGCGCCGTGGAGGTGGACCGCGTCGCGGGTCACGTCCAGGGCCGTCTCGGCCGTCAGGGCGATGAGGCCCGCCGCCTCCCCCGCCGTGAGGCGGTCCTCGTCGAGGTCCTTGGCCGCGTCCCCGACCGCCCAGCGGACCGCGTCGAGACGGGCCAGGAGCCCGGCCACCCGCAGGCGCGGTCCCTGGTGCTTGACCAGGGCCTGGCCGAACTGCCGGCGACTCCTGATCCGGGCCACCACGGCGGTCAGCGCCGCGGCGGTGATGCCGGCGAGCAGCGACGCCTGGTGCACGGCCGCCCGCAGACCCGCCCGGGTCAGCGCCTGTTCCGCGGCGATGCCGCGCAGCAGGACGGCCTCCGCGGGCACCCGCGCCTCGTCGAACACCGCGCTCGCGACCGCCCCGCCGCCGTGGGAGCGCAGCGGGCGCAGTTCGACCCCGTCGGCGGGCAGGTGGACGAGCGCGGCGCACGGCCCGTCCGGCCCGGTGGCGAGGACGAGCAGCGCCCCCGTGTCGACCCCGGCGGAGAACGGCCCGCCGGTGCCGGTCAGTACGATCCCGCCGCTCTCCCCGTCGGGCTTCCAGGTGATGCCGGACTGCACGGTGCCGCGCGGGTCGGGCAGCCGGCCCGGTACGGCGACGGGAAGTTCGCCGGCCCGGATCCGGTCCAGCAGCGCGTCGGTGCCGTCCGGGGCGAGCGGGCAGAGCCCGGACAGCAGGTCGAGGGCGAGCAGGGTGTCCGTGAGCGGGACCGCGTGCATCGCGTTGCCGGCCTCCTCGCAGACCATCCCGACGACGGCCTGGCCCAGGTCCAGTCCCTCCAGGGCGATGGGCAGGGGGAACTCCCAGGCACCGACCTGGGTCAGCGCCACCCAGCTGCACTGCGCGGTGTCCCCCTCGGTCTCCAGACCCTGACGGACGGTGAGGCGCAGCTGCCGGAAGAGGGGTTCCTCCTCCTCGCGCTCCCGCCACCGCTCGGCGGGCACCCGTCCGCCGGCCTCCAGTTGTGTCACCGCGTCGCGCGTCACGGCCGTACCTCCGCCCCTGAGTCGAGACGCAGCCGGGCCAGCGTCTCCAGCATCATTTCGGCGGTGCCGCCGGATATCCGCATCCCGGGGGCGTCGCGCAGCGCCGAGTCCAGTGGGTGTGCCACCCCGTCGACCTCCGGGTCGTCGAGGGTCATGCTCCGGTCGCCGTCGAGTTCGGCCGCCCACCAGGCGACCTCGGCGGCGAGCTCGGTGGTGTACCACTTGGCCGCCGCGGCCTCGTCCTCGTTGAGCTCCCCGCGGTCGAGCCGGGTCAGGACGCGCCGTACGAGCGTGCCGGCGGCGAGCAGCCGGGCGTTGAGCTTGGCCAGGCCGATCTGGTCGTGCTGGCCGGCCTGCAGCCGGTCGGTGTGCGCCTCCAGCCGTTCGACGGCGGCGCGGTACCAACGCAGGGCCTTGACGTAGTAGTCGAGTCCGGTGCGTTCGAAGGCGAGGGTCTTGACGACGATGGCCCAGCCCTGGCCGATCGAGCCGACCACGTCGTCGGCGGTGACGGCCACGCCGTCGAGGGTGACCTCGTGGAAGGCGTCGTCCCCGATGCCGGGGACGGCTCTGATCGTGACGCCCTTCTGGGCGAGCGGGACCAGGAACAGACTGAAGGCGTCGTCGTCGCCGCGGGCCAGGCACAGTCCGTAGTCGGCGAGTCCCGCGAACAGCGAGTGGACCTTGGTGCCGTACAGCTTGTAGCCGCCGTTCCCGTCGGAAACGGCGCGGGTGGACAGGATGTTGAGGTCGGATCCGGCCTGCGGCTCACTGAAGAGTACGCACCCGAAGGCGGTCCCGGCGGCGAAGCCCGGCAGGTGCCGGGCCTTCATCGCGGGGCTCGCGACATTGAGCAGGGTGGAGCCGACGATCTGCACGGTCAGGGTGTGCAGCAGGTCGGGCACGTCGTGCATCGCCAGTTCCTCGACGAGCACGGCGGCGGCGACCTGGCTGACGCCGCGGCCGCCGTACTCCTCGGGCCACTGCGGGGCGAGCAGGCCGGCTTCGCCGAGCGCCCGGTGGACGGGGCGCGGGTCGCGGGTGCGCCGGGCGGCGGCGACCGGTGCGGACACCAGGACGTCGTGGATCTCCTCGCGGAGGGCGCGCATGGGCGTACGGGGCACGCCGTCGCCGGAACGGACGAGCCCGCAGTCGGCGGGTGCCCGGTAGAACTCGGTGGTGAGCAACGGATACTCCCAGGGGTTGGGCCTGTCTCCCGGCCTTCAGCGGGTGGTGATCACGGGGGCGGCGGGCGATGCGGCGGCGTGCCTCAGGACGTCCTCGAGGCCGGTGAGGAGCGCGGTCACGTCCTCGGGTGCGGCGGCCCGGTGGTTGAACTCGGCTGTGCCGCCGATCTCGCCGTCGCGTTCGACCAGGCCGATGCAGGCCAGGGTGGCGGCGGGGTCGGGGCTGTAGAGCTCCAGGTGGCGTGCGGGGGGTCCGGGCAGCTGGCTCACCTCGATTCCGGGGAGGCCGAGGGGCACGGCCGGGTAGTTGTGGAGGGCGAACAGAACGCTGTAGGGCTGGGTCCCGTCGGTGAAGAGCTCGTCGACGGGGAGCCGCTGGTGGGCGAGCGCGTCGGCGACCGAGGCGCGGGTGCGGTGCAGCAGCTGCGCGAAGGACGGATCCCCCGACAGGTCGATCCTGATGGGGACCACGGTGGTGAACTGTCCCACCGCGCCTTCGAGCTGGGTGGCGAAGCGGCCCGCGGCCGGGGTGCCGACGAAGATGTCGGTGCTCCCGTCGCGGCGGGCGAGGACCACCGCGAGGGCCGCGAGCAGCGTCATGAAGGGGGTGGCGCCCTCGGCCGCGCCGAGGGCGAGTCCGGCGTCGATCGCGCTGCCGGGTCCGCGGTCCAGGTGCACCGGCAGGTGTCCGCGCTCGAAGCCGCCCTCGGCGCGGGGTGCCGCCGTGAGGCCGGCGAACGCGGCCCGCCGGCGCTCCAGTTCGGCGGCGCCGTCCGGGGACGCGAGCCAGCGCCGCTGCCAGTCCGCGTAGTCGGGGAACTGCAGTTCCGGCGGGGCGAGGCCGGGCGCACCGTCCCGGTAGCCGGCCGCGAGGTCGGTGAGGAATACCCCGGACGACCAGCCGTCGAACACCGCGAGGTGCGAGGTGAGGATGAGTACGTGCTCCTCGGGGCCGACGGTCAGCAGCCTGAAGGCGCTGGTCTCGCCGGTCTCCAGGGACAGGGTGGTCCCGGCGCCCTCGGAGACCGCCCGTCGTACGGCCTCCTCCCGTTCGGCGGGTGTGCGGTCCGTCAAATCCGTCCGTGTCAGCCGCAGCGTGGGCTCGTCGTCCACGGTCAGCTGGGGGCGGCCGCCGTCCGGGCTGTCCGTGATGCGGCAGCGCAGCGCCTCGTGGCGGGCGAGTACGCCGGTGAGCGCGTCGCGCAGCCGTCGGGGGTCGAGGCGTCCGGTGAGGCGCATGGCGTGCGATCCGGTGCCGGCGCCCGGCCGGGCGTGCTCGCGCCGCCGCAGCCGGGCCTGCAGGGCGGTGGCCGGGACCGGCCCCGCGCCGGAGCGCGGGGCCGGCCGGGCGGGGACGGGGCGCCGGGCGGCCAACAGCATGCGGGCCAGTTCGCGTCTGGACTCGGGGAGGGCGGCGAGCGCCTGGTCGACCCCGGCGTCCGACGGAGCGGTCATCACGCGCCGTCCGGGTGCTGCAGGGTCCTGAGCAGGGCGGCGGCCTCTTCGTCGGACATGTTCTCGATCTGGTCGAAGACCGCCAGCAGCCGGTCCTGTTCACCGGCCGCCTCGGCCTGCGCGGCGCGGACGAGGTCGGCCAGGCCGGCGACGGTCGGGCGGCCGAAGAAGTCGGCGAGCGCGATGTCGATCCCGAAGACGGCGCGGACCCGCGAGACGACGATGGTCGCCTGGAGCGAACTGCCGCCGAGCGCGAAGAAGTCGCCTTCGACGTCGGGGCTGGACCACTCCAGCAGCGGGGCGATGATGTCTCGGCAGATCTGCTCCTCGATCGCGTCGCGGGGCGGGGTGCCGCCGGCGGTGGCGTGGTCGACGGGCAGCGGCAGCGCGGACACGTCGACCTTGCCGTGCCGGGTGAGCGGCAGCTCGTCCAGCACGACGACCACGGGGACCATGTAGCCGGGGAGCCGGGAGGCGGCGTAGGCGCGCAGCGTTTCGGCGTCGACGACCTCGGAGGCGTACGCGCCGACCTGTTCGACGGTGACGTACGCGGCGAGCATCTTGTCGCCGCCGGCGGCGGGCTGGGCGAGGGCGACGGCCTGCTGGACGCGCGGATGGCTCATGAGCACGGCCTCGACCTCGCCCGGTTCGATGCGGTGTCCGCGCAGCTTCACCTGGCGGTCGGTGCGGCCGAGGAACTCCAGGTTGCCGCCCGGCAGCCAGCGCACCAGGTCGCCGGTGCGGTAGAGGCGCTCGGTCTCCGGGCCGTCGGCGTAGGGGTTGGGGACGAAGCGCTCGGCGGTCGTCTCGGGCAGGCCCAGATAGCCGCGGGCGACGCCGGGGCCCGCGACGCACAGTTCCGCGGGCACCCCGGGCGGCACCGGGCGCAGCCGGTCGTCGAGGACGAACGCCTGGTGGCCCGGCATGGGCCGGCCGATGGGCGGGTTGCGGTCGTAGCTGCCGGTGCAGTCCATGAGGGTGACGGCGACGGTCGCCTCGGTGGGCCCGTAGCCGTTGACGAACCGGCGGTCCCCCGCGGTCCATTCGGCGACCAGCCTGCCGGGGAACGCCTCGCCGCCGACGGACACCAGACGCAGGGCGGGCAGCCCGGCCTGGTCCAGGAGGGGCAGCAGGGCGGGCGGCAACTCGGCGACGGTCACCCCGTCCTCGCGCATGCGGGTCTGGAGCAGGGCCGGGTCGCGGCGCTCGTCGTCGGTGGCGATGACGAGCTCCCCGCCGGCGAGCAGGGTGGTGAAGACCTCGAAGACGGAGACGTCGAAGGTGAGCGGGGCGAAGTGGAGCACGCGGTCGGCGGCGCCCATCTCGTACGCCCGGGCGATGGTGCGGGAGAAGTGGGTAACCGAACGGTGCTCGATCATCACGCCCTTGGGGGTGCCGCTGCTGCCCGAGGTGTAGAGGACGTAGGCGAGGTCGGACGGGGCCGACGTGGGCGGCAGGGACGGCACGTCGCGCACGGGGGCGGTGTCGCCCGCCGTGACGCGTTCCAGCGGTACGGGCAGTTCGGTGGCGTCGTCGACGAGGGCGTGGCGCACGCCGGCGTCGGTGAGGACGGTCCTGGTCCGGTCGGCGGGCGCGGTGGGGTCGACGGGCACGTAGTGGGCGCCGGCCTTGAGGATGCCGAGGAGTCCCGCGACGGCGGCGGGGCCCCGGCCGAGGCAGACGGCGACCGGGTCGCCGTGCCGTACGCCGCGGTCGCGCAGGCGGTGGGCGATGGCCTCCGACCAGCGGTCCAGGGCCGCGTAGTCGAGTGTCGTGTCACCGTGGCGGACGGCGACGGCGTCGGGCCGGACGGTGGCGCGCTCGCGGAAGGCACGGTCGAGGGTGGTGGTCCAGGCGGCCTCGTCGAGCGGTCCGCCGCGGGACAGCTCGCGGGCGTGCCGGGAGGCGGCCGGCTCCTCGACGAGGCTGAGCTCGCCGATGTGAATGTCCGGGTTGTCGGCCACCTGCTCGATGACGCGCCGGAAGGCGGTCAGCAGGGCGGAGGCGGTGCCGTGCCGGTAGAGGGAGGTGTTGTACTCCAGGGACAGCTCCAGGCCGTTGTTCTCGCCGACGAGGAAGCTCATGTCGAACTTGGCGGCCCCGTCGTGCAGTTGCTCGACGGCGAGCTCCACCCCGGCGGCCTCGGCCGTCTGGGTGCCCCACCGGCCGAGCGAGGTGAACTCGATCTGGAACAGCGGGTGCCGCAGCGGGTCGCGGACGGGGCGGACGGCGTCGACGACCTGCTCGAACGGGAGCTCGCTGTTGGTGAAGGCGTCCATCACGGTGCCTGCCGTGCGGGCGACCAGCTCGCGGAAGGTGAGGGTGTCGGCGACCTCCGTGCGCAGGGTGATCATCTGGACGAAGCAGCCGATGACCCGCTCCAGGTCGGGGTGCGGGCGCGAGGCGCTCGCGGTGCCGACGACGACGTCCTCGGTGTGCGTCCAGTGCCGCAGCAGCGCGTTGAAGGCGGCGAGGAGCGTGGTGAAGACGGTGGTGTCGGAGCTCTCGGCCACCGCGTTCAGCCGGTCGAGCAGTTCCTGTTCCAGGGTGAGCGACAGGCCGCGGCCGTCGCCGCGCGTCTCGGGCGTGCGCGGGTGGTCGGGCATGACCTCGGTCGCCTCGGCGCCCGCGAGAAGCTGCCGCCACTTGTCGGCCAGCGCCTGCCGGTGGTCGGGGTGTTCCAGCTTGGCGCGCTGCCAGACCGCGAAGTCGGCGTACTGGACGGCGAGTTCACCGGGTTCGGGGCGCTTGCCCCGGGCGGCTTCGGCGTAGCCGGCGGTGAGTTCCTCGGTGAAGATGCGGGTGGAGCCCGGATCCCAGACGACGTGGTGGACGACCCACAGCAGGATGTGCCGTTCGTCGGCGAGGCGTACGAGGTGGGCGCGGACGGGCGGCGCCTCGGCGAGGTCGAAGGGAGCGGCCGCGCAGGAGGCGGTGAGTTCGGCGAGGTCGCGATCGGGGTCGTCGCTGTCGCTGAAGTCGCTGGTCTGCACGCCGAGGACGAAGCCGGGCACGGGCTCCTGCCAGGGCACGCCGTCGACCTCGACGAGCTTGCTGTGCAGCACCTGGTGGCGGGCGACGACCGCGCCCAGCGCCTCGTGGAGGGCGGCGCGGTCGAGCGGGCCGTCGAGGCGTATCGCCAGGGCGATGTTGTTGCGGGCCCTGCCCGCGCCCAGCCGGTCGACGAACCACATCTGCTCCTGCTGGAAGGAGGCACGGGACCGGGGGCCGTGGTCGATGCGCGTGAGTTCGTTGCGGTGACCGACGGCGGCGGTCATCTGGTTGCGCATCCGGCCCAGCAACCGGGAGCGCTGTCCCTGGGGCAGCCGGCCGAGCCGTTCGGCGAGGTCAGACATGGGTTCCTCCGTTGCGGTGCAGGTCGGCCAGCAGTGCGGCGAGCCGGTCGGGCAGGTGCTTGGCGAAGTAGTGGCGGCCGCCGGGGATGACGGCGAGCCGCAGGTCGCGGGCGTAGCGGCCCCAGGCGCGGTGGCCCTGCTCGTAGCCCTCGGTCGCGTCGTCGGCGTCGCCGACGATGCAGGTGAGCGGGGTGACGAGCGGGGGTTCGTAGCCGTCGGGCGTGCGGGCGAAGAAGCGGGCGGCCTCGGTCATGTCGTGCCGGACCATCCGCAGCACGGCCGTCAGATCGCTGTCGTCGAGGACGCCGTCGAAGCCGTCCATGGCGGTGAGGTAGCCGACGAGGTCGTCGTCGCTGGAGACGCGTTCCATCTCCAGGGCGTACTCGGGGTCCTCCTCCGGGAGCGCGGCGGCGAGGTGGAGGGCGACCGGCCGCAGGCCGTCGCGCTCCAGGACGCGGGTGGTCTCCAGGGCGGAGACCACACCGGCGCAGTGGCCGTAGACGGCGAACGGTCCGGTGACGGTCCGGGCGATCTCGCGGGCGGCGAGTTCGGCGAACTCGCCGACGGGCAGCATCGGGCCGGGGTTGAGCGGGTCGTGTCCCGGCGGGGAGACGGCCAGCAGTTCGATGTGGGGCGGGAGCGCGGCGGCCAGTGGCTGGTAGGCGATGGCGTCGCCGCCGCCGTGCGGGAAGCAGACGAGGGTGAGCGCGGCGGGGCCTTCGGCGGGCCGCGGGGAGAGCCGGTGCAGGAGCCGGTGCGGGGCCGGTCCGTCGGTGGTGTCCCCGCCGAGCTCCGCGGCGCGGGCCGCGAGGCCGGCCGGGGTGGGGTTGCTGAACAGGTCGACGACGCGCAGGGCGTGCGCCCGCGGTATCGCCTCGGCGACGGCGCGTACCGCGCGGACGGCGGCGAAGGAGTCGCCGCCGAGGGCGAAGAAGTCGTCGTCGGGCCCGACGGATTCCAGGCCCAGGACCTCGGCCCACACGTCGGCGACGCGCTGTGCGCCGGGGTCGACGTCGGTGGGCGGCGTGGCGTGGGGGGCTGCCGCGGCGTCGGTGGGCGACTCGGCCGTGGCGGGCGCGGTGGCGGGCGTGGTCGTGGGTGCCGCGGCCGCGCGCCGGCCGCTCGGCGGCTCGGGCAGGGCCTTGCGGTCGACCTTGCCGTTGGGGCTGAGCGGCAGCCGGTCCAGGACGACGAGTTCGGCGGGCACGCAGTGCGGCGGCAGTACGGTTCCCAGCGCGCCGCGCAGGGCGGCCGGGTCGAGGGCGGCCCCGTCCTCGGGGACCACGTAGCCGATCAGGCGGGCCGAGCCGGCGCCCTGTCGGGCGACGACGACGGCCTCACGGACACCGGGCCGGTCGCGCAGGGCGCTCTCCACCTCGCCCGGTTCGATGCGCAGTCCGTTGAGCTTGATGCGGAAGTCGGTGCGGCCGAGGAGTTCGACGGTGCCGTCGGGCCGGTAGCGGGCCAGGTCGCCGGTGCGGTAGAGCCGTTCGGTGCGGCCGGGTTCGAGTTCGACGTGGACGAACTTCTCCGCCGTCAGCTCCGGCCGGTTCAGATAGCCGCGGGCCAGTCCGACTCCCCCGAGGTGCAGTTCGCCGGGTACGCCCACGGGCACCAGCCGGTCGGCCGGGTCGAGGATGTAGAGGCGCTGGTTGGCCATGGGCCGGCCGTACGGGAGTTTCGTCCAGCCGGGGTCCACCCGGCCGACCCGGTACTCCACGGAGTGGATCGACGCCTCGGTCGCGCCGCCGAGTGCGGCGAAGGAGAGCCCGGGGGCGAAGGCGCGGAGCCGGTCGGGCTGGGTGACGGGGATCCAGTCGCCGCCGAGGAAAGCGGTGCGCAGCCCCGGCAGGGCGGGGCCGCCCGCGTGTTCGAGCTGGTCCAGGAGCAGGCCCAGCAGCGCGGGCGCGGAGTTCCACACGGTGACGCCGTGCCGCTCCATCAGGTCGGCCCAGTGGGCGGGGTCCTTGGCGGCGGCCGGGTCGGGCAGGACGAGGGTGCCGCCCGCGGCGAGCATGCCGAGGGTCTCGTACACGCTCATGTCGAAGCTGGGCGAGGACAGGGCGAGGACCGCGTCCGTGGGCCCGATGCCGTAGGAGCGGTTGAGGTCGAGCAGGTTGTTGACCACGCCGCGGTGTTCCAGCGCGATGCCCTTGGGGGTGCCGGTGGAACCGGAGGTGAAGATGATGTACGCCAGGTCGCGGGAGGTGACGGGGACCGCCGGCCGGGTCGCGGGCAGCGTCTCGAGCACCGGCCGGTCGGTGTCGAGCAGGACGCGGACGGTGTCGGGGCCGAGCGGGAGCCGGCCGATGAGCTCCGAGTCGGACACGACGATCGGCGGAGCGGCGTCGCGCAGCAGGAGGCCCAGGCGTTCGGCCGGGTACTCGGGGTCGAGGGGGACGTAGGCGGCGCCGGCCTTGAGGACGGCGAGGATCGCGGTGACGAGCCCCGGTCCGCGGCGCAGGCACAGGGCGACGGTCCGGTCCGGTCCGGCGCCCGCCTCGGCCAGGTGGTGGGCGAGGCGGTTGGCCCGCTCCTCCAGCTCCCGGTAGGTGACGGTCCAGCCGCCGAGTCCGCCGCAGACGACGGCCGCGGAGTCGGGGCGCCGGTCCGCGTGCTCCTCGAACAGGTGGTGCAGGCAGGCGTCCTGCGGGAACGGCGCGCGGGTGGCGTTCCAGTCGTCGATGGCCGTGCGGCGCTCGGCGCCGGTGAGCAGCGGCAGGGTGGAGATCGGCACGTCGGGCACGGCGACGGCGGCTTCCAGGGTGGTCAGGAAGTGGCCGAGCAGCCGGTCGACGGTCGGGGCGTCGAAGAGTGCGGTGGGGTACTCCACGAGGGCGCGGACGGCGCTGCCGGTGTCGTGGACGCTGATCATCAGGTCGTACTTGGTGGCGCGGGAGGAGAAGTCGATGGGCTCGGTGTCGAGTCCGGCGAGACCGGGCGCGGTGTCCGGGGTCTCGTCCAGCAGGAACATCACGGAGGTCAGCGGCGGGCGGCTGGGGTCGCGCGGCAGCCCGAGCGCGTCGACGATCAGGTCGAAGGGCAGCTCCTGGTGCGCGTACGCCTGGAGCGTGGTGTGCCGGGTGGAGCGGACGAGTTCCGCGAAGCCCGGGTCGCCGCCCGTTCTGATGCGCAGCGGCAGCGTGTTGACGAAGAACCCGACGAGGTCGCTGAAGGCGGGGTGGTCGCGGCCGGAGACGGAGGTGCCGACGACGATGTCCTCCTGGCCGGTCCAGCGGCGCAGGGTGGCGGCGAAGCCGGCGAGCATCGTCATGTAGAGGGTGGCGCCCTCCGACTTGCCGAACTCCCGCAGGCGCGCGATGAGGCGCGGCGGCAGGTCGATGTAGCGGGAGGCTCCGGCGTGGCCGAAGACGGGCGGCCGGGGCCGGTCGGTGGGGAGGTCCACGGGGGTGGCGCCGCTCAGCTCCTCGCGCCAGAAACCGGTGAGCTTCTCCAGGCGTTCGCCGCTGATGCGGCGGCGCTGCCAGGCGGCGAAGTCGGCGTACTGGAGGGCGAGATGGGTCAGCGGCTCGGCGGCCGCTCCGACGCGCGCCGCGTACGCGCGCTCGAGCTCGGTGTAGAGCAGCCGCATCGACCAGCCGTCGGTGACGATGTGGTGCAGGTTGAGGACGAGGACGTGGTCGTCGGCGCCGATGCGGGCGAGTGAGGCGCGCAGCGGCACGGCGCCGGCGAGGTCGAACGGCGCGGCGGCGTCCGCGTCGTAGAACGCCCGGACGGCGGCCTCGTCCGGCAGGTCGCTCACCGGCAGCGGCAGCCGGAAGCCGTGCAGCACGTGGGGCTCGGCCTCGGTGGCGCCGGGCACGTCCCGGTAGACGGTGCGCAGCACCTCGTGGCGGTCCACCACGTCCTGGAGCGCGCCGTGCAGGGCCGGCACGTCGAGGGGGCCGCGGATGCGGGTGGCGACGGGGACGTTGTAGGCGGGGCTGCCGGGCTGGAGCTGGTCGATGAACCACAGGCGCCGCTGGGCGAAGGAGAGCACCGGCGCCTCGGAGGGATCCCGTGGTGCCGGCTCGGGGTCCTCCCGTACGGCGCCGCGCCCTCCGCCCCGGCCCGCGAGGGCCTGGAACAGTGCCCTGCGGTGCTTCGGCAGTGCGGCTATGCGTTCGGCGAGGGACTCGCTCACCTTGTGCCTCCGTGCGGTCTGAGGAAGAGGAATACGGCGAGTGGGGGCGCGCAGCGCCCCGTTCGTGCGGGCCGCACCTGCCGGCGCGGTGCGTCGGTCGGTCCGCCCGCCGTGCGGGCCGCACCCGCGGTGCGGTTCGTTCCGGTGCGGGCGACTGCCTGCGCTGCCCGCGCGGCTACGGGCTGCGAGCGGCTGCCCGGTCGTACGGCGGTCCATCGCGGACCGCCCCGGTGCGGAAGCCGACCCCCTCGGGCGGGACGGCATCCGCTCGTCTCGTGCGGGCAGCTACCCGTCCTGCAGGCCGCACCCTGGCGGCGCGGTGCGCCGGTCGGTCCGCCCGCTGTACGGGCCGCCCCCGCAGGGTGCGGGTCGTTCCCGTGCGGGCGACAGCCCGCGGTTTCCCGCGGCTCACGGCCGCTGAGGTGCGGGCGGCGGCCCACTATCCCCGCGCCCGGTGGGCAGTACCCCGCGGGGCGGTCGGCCCGGGGAGGGGCGGAGCGGATGCCGGTTGGGGCGGCACCCGCTCCGGGCCGGCCCCGGGGCGGCCTAGGCGCCGACCTTGGCGTCGTCCGCCACGGGCTCGGCGCCCTCGGCGGGTGCGTCGGCCCCCGGCATCTCCTTGATCGCGGCGACCGGGCCGCCCAGCAGCGTCAGGCCGCCGACGATGGTGATCGCTCCGGCGACGGCCAGCGCCGCGGTGAGGCCGAACGCCTCGCCCAGCGCGCCGCCGGCGAAGTAGCCGAGGGACAGGGCGCCGTACACGGCCGACAGAGCGGCACCGCTGACGCGGCCCATCTGCTCGTTCGGCGTGATGCCCTGGACCAGGCTGAGGACGTGGATGTCGAACATCGGGGACACGAAGCCGATGACGGCCTGGACCACGATCAGACCGACGAATCCGGCGACCGCGCCTCCCGTCGGCACCAGGATGTACCCGGCGCCCAGCACGACCGCGGTCAGGATCAGGGTGCGGCCGACCGTGAGCACCTTGGTGACCTGCTCGGACAGGACCGCACCGACGATGACGAAGACCGACATCACGGCGAAGGCCGCACCGACCTGGCCGGGGCTCAGGTCGAGCACCTTGTACGCGTACACGATCAGCAGGGCGTCGCCCATGGCGGCGCCGAGGTTGACCACGACGTTGGCGGTGAACAGGCCGCGCAGAACGGGGTTGCCGAAGAGGGTCTTCAGGCCCTCCTTCATCTCGGCCTTGGCGGACGCCTTCGTCTCCTCCAGCCGCGCCCGGCTGTCCCGGTGCCGGATGAGCAGCAGGGCCACGAGGGACACGAGGAAGGTGAACGCGTCCGCGGTGATGGCGCGGGCCGCGCCGAGCAGCTGGATCAGCGCGCCACCGGCGCCGGCGCCGACGGCCTCGGCGACGCTGCGGCTGATCTGGAGCTTGGTGTTGCCCTCGACCAGGTTCTCGGTGCCGATGAGCTGCGGCAGCCACGACTGGTAGGAGACCTCGAAGAAGGTGGTCAGGACACCGGTGATGCCGGCCGCGATGTAGACGTGGGTCATGGTGACCGAGTCGAACGCGAAGGCCAGCGGGATCGAGCCCAGTGCCGCGAAGCGGCCGAGGTCGGCCACGATCATGACCGTACGGCGCGAGACCCTGTCCGCGACCAGTCCGGCGACCGGGGCGAGCAGCAGGAACGGGAGGAAGCGCAGTGCGCCGAGGACGCCGACCTCGAACGCTCCTCCGTCGAGAAAGACGACCGCGAGGGTCGGTAGTGCGAGCAGTGAGATCTTGTCGCCGAAGTTGCTGACGGTCTGCCCGAACCACAGACGATTGAAATCGGAATGCCGACCGAGTGCCATGTCGACGCCCTTTTCTGGTTGGGGACGGAATTGTCGGACGGCACTGACGCTATGGAGGGGTGGTTAGCGACCGGTTACGGATCCGGGCGATTGAAGACCGGTGATGGACTACGTATGAGAAGCGTTGTAGAAGCGTGCGATGTCGGCGCTCTCCCGGGCGATCTCCGCCGAGACGGCCGCGTCGAGCGGCTCGTTCCCGGCGAAGGGCTCGACCACGGGCTCCGCGCCGCGCCGGCCGCCCGACCAGGTGCCGACCGCCCAGCCGTCGACGACGACGGTGGCGCGGATGACGCCGCCGCCCGGCCACACCCGGCGCTCGTGCTCGGCGGGCACGGACAGGTCCCTGCGCCGGTATCCGACAAGATAGTTGTCGTACGCCGGAAGCAACCGTACGTCTCCTTGCGGGATTTCCGCGGCGTCCTTCCGCGCGGGCTCACCGGCGGCGGCCCAGGCGCTCTTGCAGACGGTCGTCCGCAGCCCCGACCAGTGGACGAAATCCTCCACGTCACTGGGCCCGTGGGCGACACGGTAGCGCCGGGCGAGTTCGGCCACGGCGGCGGACCCGGTGAAGGGCGACGGGCCGGAGGCCGGCAGCCAGTCGTCGAGCAGGACGAAGGTGGCCTCGCCGGCGCGCTGGGGTCCGTGGCAGATCAGCCCGGACAGCGCGGTCCGGCGGATCAGGTGGAAGGCGGACTGGCCCTTGGACTCGACGCCCAGGGTGCCCAGGCGTTCGGTGAGTTCGGCCCGGGTGAGCGGGCCCTCGCCGTCGACGGCGCTCACGATCAGCTTCGCCGCCCGTTCGCACAGGCCCTCGTCCAGGCCGAGTTCGCGCAGGCGGCGGGCGGCGAGTGCCAGGTAGACGGGTCCGAAGAGGCCGAGCAGCCAGCGGGCGTCGGCCGCCGGCACCAGGTGCAGCGTGCCGCGCATGAACCAGCCGCGTACGGCGCTGCGTTCGGTGTCGGTGGCGCGCCTGACGTCGTCGGCGGTCAGGCCCTGGACGCGGGCGCGCAGGCCGAGGCCGGCCGCCGCGAGGTCCTGCGCCTGGACGGCGACGACCCGGTCCAGGGCGTCGGCGACCGTCGTCTCACGGACCCGCCCCCCGATCGCCTGTGCGTGTGCTCGGAGCAGCCGGTCGGCAGTACGTCGTTCCACAGTCCCCAAGTCTTTCACCGAGTCGGATCGTCGGACACCGCCCGCAGCGGCACGTGTTCGCGGGCGGCCGTACCGCCGGCGACGCCAGCCCGACCGGGCCGGGCGCCTGGGCCGGACGCGACCGGCCCTGCGGCGTCCACCGGCCGCCGCCCCGCACGAAGGTCAGGCTCCGCGCCGGCCGCCGGAGCAGGCGGGCGGCGCAGAGCCTGACGAGTGCGCGGGCAGGGCGTCCGGTGGCGGAGCGCAGGGCGCCGGCCCGGTCCGGCTCCGTACGGGTAGCAGCCCCCGTACGTCACCGGCGGCGGCCAGGACGTCCCGGCCCGCCCGGCCGGCGCGACCGCCGCCGTCAGCGCCTGCGGCGCAGGACCGCGTAGTACCCGGGCAGCAGGAGCGCGTCCGCGTCCGACTGCGGGTCGATGGCGTGCAGCTGGATCGCCTCGTCGTCCAGGATCTCCCAGTCGTCCGCCGGGAAGGCGGCGGTGAGTTCGGGCCGGGTGAAGCGGTTCGAGTGGCGTACGCCGGCCGCCTCCAGCGGCCCGACCAGGTCCTCGGCCCGGCCGCGTTTGCCGCCGACGAAGCCGAGGTATCCGAAGGAGTTGCTGGAGTAGTCGGGCTCGTGGATGATCAGCACCCCGTCGGGGCCCAGCAGCCGGCCGGCGACCGTCGCGAGGCGTGCCCGGGCGGCGCTGTCGAGGACGTGGAAGACACCGCGGACGAAGATGTTGTACGGGCCCTCGCCCAGGGCGGCGGCCTGCTCGGTGTCGGTCATGTCGACGGCGAGGTACTCGACGTTCGTCACGCCCTCCGCACGCGCCTCGCGGACGGCGTGCTCGATGGCGCTGGCGGAGACGTCCACACCGACCACGCGCGGGTAGTGCGGCGCGAGTTCGCGGCTGTAGCGGCCGTTGCCGCAGCCGAGGTCGATGACCGGCAGGTCGCTGCCGAAGTGCTTACGGGCCTGGCCGAGCAGCCACTGGAACTCCTCGCCGCTGTCGGCGTCCCAGATGACGTCGCCGCCGCGGCCGGTGCGTTCGATGCCGGCCCAGTACCGCTCCCACGCGTCGCCGGTGTCGCGCTCCTCGACGGGCTCGGCGGCCGCGCTCTCCTCGCCGGGCGGCGGCGAGAAGCGCTCCCAGATCTCGTCCTCGCCGAGGGCCTCCAGCAACGCGACGAATTCCTGGAACATCGACTCGATCAGCCCGTCGGGGTAGACCGCGGGCAGGTGGTCCCAGTTGAAGGTGAGGCCGCCGGCCTTCTCGAAGACCTGGAAGTCCAGCGAGACCTGCGGGGTCTGGGAGATCCCGTACACCGGCACGCCCAGTTCGGTCTCCTCGTACTGCGGCGGGTGGCCGGCGAGGCTCGTCATCACCACGGGCATGGCGGGCGCGAGGGAGCCGCGCAGTTTGGTCAGCTCGCGCAGCACCTGGACGCCGCTGAAGTAGCGGTGCTCCAGGTCGGCCCACAGGCGGCGCTGCACGGCCTGGGCGCGTCCCGTGAAGGTGGTGTCCTGCTGTTCGACGGCGAGCAGCAAGGTGGTCGTGGTGTCCGCGAGCAGCGAGTTGACCTGCGGGTGCAGCGGAAGCCGGTTGAAGAGGGGGAAGTTGATGGTGAAGCGGGCCTTACCGCTGGCATTGCCCAGGACCTCGGCGTAGGCGGCGGCGAGCACACCGGAGGCGGTGACCTTGCGGTCGCCGGCCCGCTCCTGAATACGGCTCCACAGCTCGGCGGGCAGCACGTGGCTGAGCCGTTCGAAGCGGACAGGCAGCTCGGGGGCGTCCGCCGGGCGCTCGGGGAGCTGCGGGGCCGGCGGCAGGGTGGCGAGGCGGTCGCGCCAGTACCACTCGGAGCGGCGGTAGAGCTCGCTGTCGCGCAGCGAGTTGCCGACGGCCAGCACGTAGTCGCGGAACGTCAACTCCAGCGGCGCGAGCTCGGTGCCTGAACGGGGCCGTGGCTTGCCTGGGCGGGGGCCGTTTGCTGTCCGGTGGGTGGTTTCCACGGGCTCGGTGCCGGGCTCGGTGTAGTAGGCGACCAGGTCCGGGATGAGGACCTGGAAGTAGCTCCAGGCGTCGGCCACGAGGAAGTCGAGGCAGAGGTGGATGCGGGCGCGCCCGCCGCCGAGCAGGCTGATCCGCACGTCGAACAGGGGCCAGCCGTCGGCGTCGAGCACCTGGTGCGACAACTGCTCCCGCAGGGCCAGCAGTTCCTGCTCGCGCGCGGCCTCGTCCAGGGCGCGGAGGTCGGTGACCGGGATGTCGTAGTCGGGGATCTCCGCGTACACCTGCTGGGTGCCGTTGGGCAGGATGCGGGTGCGCAGCGCGTCGTGGCGCTCGACGAGCCGTCGCCAGGCGTGCTCGAAGCGGGCGATGTCGAGGTTCTCGCTCTCCCACTCGAAGTAGCCGTGGCAGCCGACGTTGCCGAGTTCGACCAGGCCGCCCCGGCCGATCCACAGGGCCTGCTGGCTCTCGGTGAGTGGGAAGGGCTCGAAGCGGGCGTCCGGGTCGGGGACGATCGCGGCCAGGCCGCCGAACTCGCCCCGGCCCGCAGTGCGTTCGGTGACGATGAGCGCGCCGAGCTCGGCGACGGTCGGGCAGGACGACAGGTCGGAGAGGCTGAGTTCGACGCCGTAGCGGCGGCGGATCTCGTCGATCAGCTGGAACGCCAGCAGCGAGTGGCCGCCCAGTTCGAAGAAGTTGTCGTGGATGCCGACGCCGTCGGTGCGGAACGCCTCGGCCCACAGGCGCACCAGGCCGTCCTCGATCTCGTTGCGCGGGGGCTCGTAGCCGGCGCTGACGGTCTCGCGGGAGTCGGGCGGCTCGGGCAGGCTGCGGCGGTCGACCTTGCCGTTGGCGAGGCGGGGCAGCGCGGGCAGGACGACGACGGTGGCGGGGACCATGTAGTAGGGCAGGGTGCGGGCCACGGCGGCCCGGATCCCGGCCGGCTCCGGGGCCGCGTCGCCGTCGGCGGAGACGTAGGCGACGAGCCGCTTGTCGTTCGCTGCGCGCTCGTGGGTGACGACGACGGCCTCGGCGACGCCGTCGAGGCGGGCGACGTGGGTCTCGACCTCGCCGAGTTCGACGCGGAAGCCGCGGATCTTGACCTGGGCGTCGGAGCGGCCGAGGAGCTCGACGGCCCCGTCCTCGCGGCGGCGGGCGAGGTCGCCGGTGTCGTAGAGCACCGGGTGGGGGTCGCCGGGGACGACGCCGGTACGGAACTTGGCCCCGGTGAGCTCGGGGCGGCCGTGGTACCCGGCGGCGACTCCGGCGCCCGAGACGTGGAGCCGGCCGACCTCGCCGTCGGCGACCGGGCGGTCCTGCTCGTCCAGCAGATGCACGCGCATGTTGGCGATCGGCACACCGACGGGGACCTGCCGGGTGGCCCGGATCTCCTCGGGAGTGGCCTGGCTGGTGAAGTCGACGCCGGCGCCGAGGTCGAGGCAGGTGAGGACGTTGGTGGTCTCGGTGGTGCCGTAGGTCATGACAACCCGGAAGGGGGTGTCGACGGGCGGCCAGCTGTGCACCCGCTCGGCCGTGGTGACGAGGATGCGCAGCGCGGTGTCCGCCGGCCAGTCGAGGGCCCAGACGGGTTCGGCGAGTGCGGCCACGAGCATGGTGTGCGTGATCCGCTCGGCGGCGAGCCAGTCGCGGATCTGCTCCGGGGTCTGGGCCTGACCGGCCTCGGGGATGTGGATTGCCGCGCCCGTCGGCAGGTACGGCAGCCACTCCATGATCTGTACGGCGAAGCCGGACGTGGACATCCAGGAGGCGCGGTCGCCGGGGCGCACTCCGTAGGCGCGGGCGGTCCAGTGGACGAGGTTGGTCAGGGCGCTGTGCCGTTCCCGGACGGCCTTCGGGGTGCCGGTGGACCCGGAGGTGTAGATGAGGTGGCTGACCGTGTCGGGGCCGGTGGCCACTCCGGTCGGCGTCTCGGGCCGGCCCCGGCCCTCGGTGGCGACCTCGGCCCGTGCCATGCCCTCCGGCAGTCGGGGGGCGGCGTCCGCCGGGGCGAGGACGAGCAGCGGTGCGGCGTCGGCGATCATCGCGGCGAGCCGGTCGTCGGGGTTGACCGGGTCGAGGGCGACGATCGCGGCGCCCGACTTGAGGATGGCGAGGGAGCCGATGACGTAGTCGGCGCTGCGCGGGTAGCACAGGCCGATCCGTTCGCCGGGTGCGGCTCCGTGCGCGATCAGCGCGTGGGCCAGCCGGTTGGTCTCGGCCTCCAGCTCGGCGTACGTCCAGGAGCGCTCACCCTGGACGAGGGCGGGGGCGCTCGGGGTGCGGGCGGCCTGCTCGGCCAGCAGCTCGGGGTAGCCGGTGGCGGGGAAGTCGGTTTCGGTCCGGTTGAAGTCGATCAGTGCGGTGGTCACAGCGCGGCCCTTTCTGCCTGTGCGAAGGCTCGGCTGCGCAGCAGCCGTACCGGGAGACTCCTGATCCCCCAGGTGAAGTTGGACGAGTTGAACAGTGCGGGACCGGTCAGTTCGAATCCCTCGAAGCGGTCCAGCATCTCGGTGAGCAGGGCGCCGAGTTCGAAGCGGGCCAGCCGGGCGCCGAGGCACAGGTGGCGGCCGTGGCCGAAGGCGACGTGCCGGTTGGGGCGCCGGTCGACCCGGAAGCTGTGCGGGTCGTCGAAGACGTCCTCGTCGCGGTTGGCGGAGACGTTCCACAGCGTGACCCGGTCGCCGGCGGCGACGGGCGTCCCGTTGATCTCGGTGTCGCGGACCGCGGTACGCAGGGCGTGCACCCCGGGCGTGGTCCAGCGCAGGATCTCCTCGACGGCCGGGGCGATGCCGGCGGGGCCGAGGCCGCGCAGCAGGTCCCACTGTTCGGGGAGCTGCGCGAACATGTGCACCGCGCCGGCGGCGGAGTAGCGGGTGGTCTCGTTGGCGCCGGACAGCACGCCGTTGCAGTTGAAGACGATCTCCTCGTCGCTGAGCGGCCGTTCGGTGCCGTCGCCCTCGTCGACGAGGGTGTCGTGGGCGATCTGGCTGACCAGGTCGTCGCCGGGGCGGGCCCGGCGCTCGCCGAGGAGTTCGATGAAGTAGAGGAAGATCTCCGAGTGCGCGCTGCTGCGCACGCTCTCGTCCGGGGAGTCGAAGGCGTCGGTGGTGAGCGCCCCGATCCAGGACCAGTCGGCCCGCGGGATGCCCATCATGGCGCAGACCACCCGGTTGGGGAGCTGCTTGGCGAGGTCGATGAAGTCCAGTTCGTGCTGCTCGGCGGCCTCGGCCACCAGCTCGCCGACGACCGTCTCGACGAGGGCCTCCATCTTGGGCATCTGCTGGGGGCCGAACGCCTGGTACAGGGCCCGCTTGAGACGCGTGTGGTGGGGGGCGTCGGAGACGATCAGCATGCGCTGGGTGACGGCGGCGACGGCGGCCGGGTCGCTGCCGAGCCGCATGCCCTGCGCGGAGCTGAACGTGTCGCTGTCGGCGTAGACGCTCATGATGTCGCGGTGCTTGCTGAGCACCCAGAAGCCGTCGTCGCCGCCGGGCTCGGGGTGCCAGTGGACGGGCGAGTTGGCGCGCAGCCAGGTGAACGCGGACCAGAAGTCGTTGCGGCCGAAGGGAGCCGGGTCGAGCAGGTCGATGTGCATCTCAGGCTCCTTCGCCCGTCGTCGCGGGGGCGGTTGCCGCCGTGCGCACGCTGCGGGGACGCATGTCGGTCCAGTGCGCGTCCACATGGGCGGCGCACTCGTCCTCGGTGCCGCTGAACCCGGCCGGCGTCCAGCCGTCGGGCAGCTCGCGCGCCGCGGGGTACAGCGCGTACTGGTCCTCGTGGTTGACGAGGACTTGGTAGGTGGTGGGCACGACGTCCTCCGGAATCGGGTGGGCGGGCCGTTCGGCCGGTGGGCGGACCGGGGTTGGGCGGGCGGCCGGGTGGCTGGGGTCGGGCGGGTCAGGGCCTCCGGGACGGGCGGGTCAGGGCCTCCGGGACGGGCGGCCGGTCGGACGGGGCTCGCTCGGCGGGCGGGCGGCCCGCCGAGCGCAGGGCCCGACCCCTGGCCGGATCCCGCGGGCCGCGCCCGGCCAGGGGTCGGGCGGTCAGGGGGCCGACGTGGCCGGGCCGGGGGCCGGACCCGCGGCATAGGCCGGCGCGGCCACGTCCTCCCGCAGCAGTGCGGCCAGGTGCTCGAGTACGGTCTCGGGGCGGCGCAGCACGGCGTGGTGCCCGCCCGTGACGCGGTGGACGTGGAAGCCGGCCGTGGT
Source organism: Streptomyces sp. 5K101 (assembly GCF_046506645.1). NCBI lineage: Bacteria > Bacillati > Actinomycetota > Actinomycetes > Kitasatosporales > Streptomycetaceae > Streptomyces > Streptomyces sp. 5K101. The sequence goes on from NZ_JBKFFO010000004.1 coordinate 471,992, forward strand.
GATCGCGGCCCAGCCGGCCAGCTCCTGCGCGGTGACGGTCTCGTCGCCGTCGGCGCCCCAGGCGTGCACGGGGACAGGGAGCCGGTCGCCGGGCACGTGGGTGTAACTCAGCGACAACTGCGCGTCCTTGCGCAACATCTCGACCATCAGCGAGCGCGTGTCCTCGTCGAGGAACGCGGGGTCCATTCCGGCGGTGTCGAAGAGCTTGTCCAGTTCCTCGTCGTCGTCGACGATGCCGCGGCCCGCACCGTCCCAGTGACCGGGCGCCCGGCAGGCGCTGACCACGAGGGCGGCGGGAGTCACGCGACGGGCGACCTCGTAGCCGAGCAGCCCGCCGAAGCTGTGGCCGAAGACGACCAGCCGGCGGCCGGCGGCGATCGGCCGCAGTTCGGCGGCGATCGCCTCGACGGCCTCGCCGAACGTCTCCGGCATGGGCTCGCGCCAGCGGTTCTCGCGGCCCGGCAACTGGACGCCGTAAACCTGCGCTGTGCCGGCCAGCGCCGGGGTCCAGGCGCGGAACTGCTGACAGCCCGCGCCGGCCGGCGGCAGGCAGAGCAGGGCCGGAAGGTCCGCGTCGCCCGGCCCGGACGGCCAGGTGGAGATCCAGGTGCCCATCGTGTCAGGCCCCCTCGGCGGTGAGGACGTGCGCTTCGGCCGCGTCGGCCTCGGCGGCGAGGCGGTCGAGTTCGGCGGCGACGTCCGCGACGGTGGGCCGGGTGAGCAGCTTCCCGAGCGTAATGCGCAGTCCGGTGCTCTGGCGCAGGTCGGCGACGACGCGTGCGGCGGCGAGCGAGTGGCCGCCCAGCTCGAAGAAGTCCGCGTCCGGTCCCGGGACCTCGCGTTCGAGGATCTCCGCCCAGACGGCCATCACCTCGCACTCGCGTGCCGTGGCGGCGGCCGCCGGCTCCGCCTCCCCCGCGGGTGCCGCGAGCAGGCGGGCGAGCGCGTCGCGGTCGGCCTTGCCGGTGCTGAGGGTGGGGATGCGGTCGACGACGCGGACGGTGGCGGGGACGGCGGCCTGCGGCAGGAGCTTGCCGCAGTGTTCGGCGACCGCGGCCGTCAGGCTCTCGGGCGCGCCGGTACCGGGTGCGGCGACGACCGCCAGTCCCAGCGACTGGCCGGAGACGAGGGTGCAGCAGGCGGCGGCGACGACCGCGGGGAGTTCGGCGGCGATCCGCTCCACCTCGCCCAGTTCGATGCGGTGGCCGCGGATCTTCACCTGGTCGTCGCGGCGGCCGCGGTACTCCAGTTCGCCGCCGGGGCGGCGGACCACCAGGTCGCCGGTGCGGTACATCCGGGCGCCGCCGCCCTGGAAGGGGTCGGGCAGGAACCGGGCCGCGGTCAGACCCGGCCGGTTCCGGTAGCCGCGGGCCACGGCGGGGCCGCCGAGGTAAAGCTCCCCCTCCGTGCCGGCGGCGACCGGGACGAGGTCGTCGTCCAGGACGTACGCCCGGTAACCGGGCAGCGGTCGTCCGATGGTGGTCACGTCGTCACCCCGCTCACTGTCGGCCCAGGTCGCCGCGATGGTGGTCTCCGTCGGTCCGTACACGTTCAGCAACCGCCGTCCCCGGGCGAAGCGTTCGGCGAGCGCCGCCGGGCACGCCTCGCCCGCGACGACGACGACCTCCGCCTCGTCAAGCCCGCCGCCGTGGGCGGCCAGCAGGGAGGGGGTCAGCGACGCGGTGCGCAGCCCGGCGGGCAGCGGTTCGCGGCCGTCGGCCTCGGCGCGGCGCAGCCCGTCCAGGGACAGATCCACCAGGGACACGCCCTGGCCGTGCACGAGGTAGAGCAGCGTGCACCAGAGCCAGCCGTCGAAGGCGGGCGAGACGGCGTTGAGGCCGAGGCCGCCGGGCGGCAGGCCCAGGGTCGCGAGGGCGTCGACGAAGGTGTCCAGGCCGCGGTAGGTGACCTCGACTCCCTTGGGCCGGCCCGTGGTTCCCGAGGTGTAGATGATGTACGCGCAGGTGTCGGGCGCGGGGCGTGCCACGTCCAGCGGTACGGGCTCCGTGCCGTGCAGTTGTGCCGGGTCGATGGTGCGGACACCGGCGACGTCGAGTCCTTCGGGGGTGTCCGAGGCGACCAGGACGGAGACCTCGGCGTCGCGCAGGACGGTCCCGAGCCGTTCGACCGGGTGCCCGGCGTCGAGCGGTACGGCCGTGGCGCCGAGGCTCCACACGGCGAGGAGTGCGGGCACACTCTCCCGGGAGCGGCCGAGGAGCAGCCCGACGGCGGTCCCGGGTCCTACGCCGGCGGAGGCGAGCGCGGACGCGGTGGCGGCGGTACGGGCGGTGAGCGCCGCATAGGTGAGGGTGCCGTCCTCGGCGCCGACGGCGCGTTCGCCGGGCCGCTCGCGGGTCCAGCGCTCCAGGGCGGCGAACAGCGGGGGCAGCGTGTCTGCGGGCTGCCGGCCGGCGTGCTGGGCGGTCATCCGTCGTTCCTCTCCGGGGTCTGGGCGGTCGCCGGCGCGGTGGCGCGCAGGCGGGGGCCGACGAGCCGGCCCTCGGGCCCCTGGGGCAGCTGCATCGACTTCGTCTCCAGGAACGCCTCAACTCCGGCGGTGCCGCACTCCCGGCCGATCCCGGACTGCTTGAAGCCGCCGAAGGGCGCGGCGGGGTTGAAGGCGCCGCCGTTGACGTCGACGAGGCCGGTGCGGAACCGCCGGGCGACACGCTCGGCGCGGGCGTCGTCGCCGGACCAGACCGCGCCGTGCAGTCCGTAGCGGGTGCCGTTGACGATCCGTACGGCCTGGTCCTCGTCGTCGTACGGGATGACGCACAGCACCGGCCCGAAGATCTCCTCCTGGCCGAGGGTGGACATCGGGTCGACGTCGGCGAAGATCGTGGGCCGGACGTAGAAGCCGGTGTCCAGGCCCTCGGGACGGCCGGGTCCGCCGCGCACCAGGCGGGCGCCCTCCGAGATGCCGCGCCGGATGTAGTCGTTCACCCGGGTGTGCGCGGCGGCGGTCACGAGCGGGCCGAGGTCGGTCGCGGGGTCGCGCGGGTCGCCGGTGACGTAGCCGTCCATGGCCGCTCCGGCGAGCTCCACGGCCTCGTCCTGGCGGTCGCGGGGCACCAGCAGCCGGCTCCATTGCAGGCATGTCTGGCCGGTGTTGAAGAGCACCTGGTCGACGGTGGCGCCGACGGCCGCGCCGAGGTCGGCGTCGTCCAGGACGAGACTGGCGTTCTTGCCGCCGAGCTCCAGGTGGATGCGCTTGATGCCGTCGGCGCCGAGGGCCGACACCTGGCGGCCGGCGCGGGTGGACCCGGTGAGCGACACGACGTCGACGAGCGGGTGGGTGACGAGGGCGGTGCCGAGGGTGTCGCCGGTGCCGACGGTCATGTTGACGACGCCGGTCGGCAGGTCGGCCTCGGCGAACACCTCGGCGAGGAGGCGGGCGTGCAGCGGCGTCAGCTCACTGGGCTTGTGGACGACGGTGCAGCCGGCCGCGAGCGCGGGCAGCAACTTCTGCACGGTGAGGAGCAGCGGGGTGTTCCAGGGGGTGATGCAGGCGGCGACGCCGGCGGCCTCCCGTACCACCAGGGAGTGGCCCACGCGCTCCTCGAACGCGTAGGAGGCGGCGGTCTCCACGCAGTGCGCCGCCATGCCGACGGACAGCCCCACGTGGGTATGCAGCGACACCCGGGAGGGCGCGCCCACCTCGGCGGTGATGACGTCGGCGAACCGCTCGGCGTTGCGCTCCAGTCCGTCGACGACGCGGCGCAGCATGGCGGCCCGCTCGCGTACGGGTGTGGCGGACCAGGCGGGGAAGGCCGCGGCGGCGGCGCGCACGGCGAGGTCGGCGTCCCGGGCGGTGCCCGCGGGCACGGTGGCCAGCGGCGCCTCGGTGCTCGGATCGGTGACGACCAGCCGGCTGTCGGCGTCGGACGGCGTCCAGCGGCCGCCGATCCACTGGTCGTCGTGGCGGGTCGGCAGGAGGTCCGCGGACGGTTCGCCCGTCGGCGCGGCGGAGCCCTGCGGCACGGTCAGCACGGTCACGGTGGGTTCCTCACTGAGTCGCTCGGTCACTGATTTCGCACGCCGGGTACGGCCCGGGCCAGCCCCGGCCCCCCGAGCCACGCACCGGCCGGGGTGCCGGCATCGGACCGGCCCACGGCCGGTGCGCCGGCGGGCCGGGATGCGGGCCGGACGACGGGGCCGGTGGTGGCCCCCGGCGCAGGCCGGGACGCCTCCCGACCGCCGTCAACCCGGCCCACGGTCCGGACGCCGGCCGGTGCGACGGACTGGGCGGCAGCCCACGACGCGGGGCGGACGCCGGGCCCGGGGCCCACCCCCGCGGCAGGCCGCGAGGCGGGCCGGAGCGGGGACAGAGTCGTGGGCCACGGGGCGGGCATGTTTCGCGGGGCGCGCGTATCCGCGCGGGCCCGGCGGGCCGGGCGGGGGCGCAGGCCCGCGACGCGCGGCCCGGCGGGAGCCACCAGCGCGGCGAGCAGCCGCTCGGTCTCCGGCGAGGGGACGACGTCGAGGTCGTCCCGCAGCCGCCGCGCACACAGCTCGTACCAGTTGCGCACGCACGCGAGTTCGCCGCGCCGCCCGTGCGCCGCCATCAGCGCCCGGTAGGTCTCCTCGTGGTGCCGGTCGATGCCGAGCGTGCGCCGGCAGATCTCGATGAGGTCCGGGAAGTCGTCGCGCTCGACGGCGTCCGCCCGCAGCACGTCCAGGGCCCGGAGCGCCAACGACCGCAGGTACTCGCGCTGTTCGACGACCCAGTCCGCGTCCTCCCCGCGCAGGAACTCCCCCGCGTACAGCGCCACCGCCGACCGCAGCCGCTCCCGGGCAGCACCGCGGTCACCGGCGCCGGCCGCCCGCAGACCGCCGTGCACCAGCTCCTGGAAGCGGTCCACGTCGGACCAGAGTTCGGCGATGTCGAGGACGTAGCCGAAGTCACGGTAGTGCAGCCGGATTCCCGACTCGTCGCTGCTGTCGGGGTGCGCGTCGAGGACCCGGCGCAGCGCGTGCGCGGCGACCTTCAGCGAACTGCCGCCCGCCGACCGGTCGCTACCGGGCCAGAGCACCTCGTACAGCCGGTCGCGGGTGAGTGTCTGGCCGCGGTGGATCACGAGGTACTGGAAGAGTCCGCGGGCCTTGCCGGCCCGCCAGCGCCGCACCGGCGCGCCGTTGACGGTCAGTTCGAAGTCGCCCAGGAAGCGGATGCGTACCGCCTGCCGCGCAATTCCGGTCACCGCGGTGGTCATCGCTTCCTCCCGGGGTACGTCGTCTCTCCGTTCTGCCTGCGGCCGAGTGTGTTCCGGGGCTCTACGAACGCCCTATACCGGCCGGATCCGGCCTCTGTAGCTCCGTCATAGGGCGGCGGACCACGATGAGGCTCGACGGTCCCGGGACCGACGTCGCAGGACGCGTCCGGACCCCGGCCGTCGGATGCGGCCGGCCCCGCCCGGCCCCGTAGCGGCATCCGCCTCTCCTTCAGCTCCTCGGCTTCCGGCCGCGAATCCCGACTCCGAAATGAGGGCTGCTCCATGACCAGCACCGACACCCGACTGAAGAAGGTCGTCATCCTGGGCGGCGGCACGGCCGGCTGGATGACCGCCGCGTATCTCGGCAAGGCTCTCCAGGGCACGGTCGACATCACGGTCCTGGAAGCGCCGGCGATCCCGCGGATCGGGGTCGGCGAGGCGACCGTGCCCAACCTGCAGCGCGCGTTCTTCGACTACCTCGGCATCGCCGAGGACGAGTGGATGCGGGAGTGCAACGCCAGCTTCAAGATGGCGGTGCGGTTCGTGAACTGGCGCACCGAGGGCCAGGGCGAGGCCACGGCCCGGGAGCTGCCCGACGGCTCGCCCGACCACTTCTACCACCCGTTCGGGCTGCTGCCCGACTACGACCAGACGCCGCTGTCCCACTACTGGTTCAAGCGCAAGTACGAGGGCCGCACCACGGAGCCGTTCGACTACGCCTGCTTCCGCGAGCCCCCGGTGATGGACGCGATGAAGTCGCCCCGCTGGCTGGACGGCCGGTCCGCCACCCGCTACGCCTGGCACTTCGACGCCCAGCTCGTCGCGGACTTCCTGCGCCGCTTCGCCATCGAGAAGCAGGGCGTCAACCACGTCCAGGACGAGATGACGGAGGTGCGCCAGGACAGCCGCGGCTACGTCACGGAGCTGCACACCAAGGGCGGCCGGGTCCTGGACGCCGACCTCTTCGTGGACTGCTCCGGCTTCCGCGGGCTGCTGATCAACCAGGCGATGGCGGAGCCGTTCATCGACATGAGCGACCACCTGCTGTGCGACAGCGCGGTCGCCACCGCCGTGCCCCACGACGACGAGGAGGGCGGCGTGGAGCCGTACACCTCCGCGATCGCGATGTCGTCCGGCTGGGCGTGGAAGATCCCGATGCTGGGCCGCTTCGGCACCGGGTACGTCTACTCCAGCAAGTTCACCGAACAGGACGAGGCCACGGCCGAGTTCGCCGCGATGTGGGGGCTGGACCCGGAGAAGACGAAGTTCAACCACATCCGCTTCCGCGTCGGCCGCAACCGCCGGGCGTGGGTGAAGAACGTGGTCAGCATCGGCCTGTCGTCCTGCTTCCTGGAGCCGCTGGAGTCGACCGGGATCTACTTCATCACGGCGGCGATCTACCAGCTGGCCAAGCACTTCCCGGACAAGACCTTCAACCAGGGTCTGATCGACAGCTTCAACACCGAGATCGAGGTGATGTTCGACGACACCCGCGACTTCATCCAGGCGCACTTCTTCTACGCGCCGCGCAACGACACGCCGTTCTGGCGGGCCAACAAGGAACTGACGCTCCCCGACAACATCCAGAAGAAGATCTCCGCCTACCGGGCCGGGCTGCCCATCAACTCGCCGATTACGGACGAGTCGACGTACTACGGCAACTTCGAGGCCGAGTTCCGCAACTTCTGGACGAACGGCAGCTACTACTGCATCTTCGCCGGCATGGGCCTGGAGCCGGACGCCCCGCTGCCGGCGCTGGCACACAAGCCGGAGTCCGTGGCGGGTGCGGAGCCGCTGTTCGAGACGGTCAAGCGCCAGCAGCGGAACCTGCTGGAGACCCTGCCCAGCGCCTACGAGTACCTGAAGCGACTGCACGCGTAGGACGCGGCCGGGACCGGACCCCGCGTCGCCTCCCCCGGCCCGGTCCCACACCTCCGCATCCCGGCGCAGATCCGGTGCCGCCCCCGGGCCCCGGCCCTGCCGCCGTGCCCACGGCCCGGTACCCGGCGCGACCCGCCGGGTGCCGGGCCGCACTGCTCGTCACCCACAGGGAGTCAGACATGCCCAACTCCGCGCCGCACCGGGACGTACCGGCAGGCGACGACAACGAGGGGATGCCCGGGGCCGAAGGCTCCGCCGTCCTCCGGCAGACCGACCTCCGCCCCTTCATGGCCGCCTTCCCCTCGGGGGTCTCGGTGGTCACCACACTCGACGCCGACGACCGGCCACGCGGCCTGACCTGCAGCTCGCTGGCGAGCGTCGCGCTCGCCCCGCCCACCCTGGTGGTCTGCATACGAACCGCGAGCCCGACCCTCGAAGCCCTGGTCGACCAGCGGCAGTTCGCGCTCAACCTGCTGCACGAGCGGGCCCGCGCGACCTCGGACCTGTTCGCCTCCGGCGCGCCCGACCGCTTCGAGCGCACGGAATGGCGGCTGCCGCTGGGCGCGAGCGGCCCCCACCTGACCGCGGCCGCCCACGCCATCGCCGACTGCACGGTCGTGAAGACGATGGCGTTCGGCGACCATACGGCCGTCTTCGCGGAGGCGGGCCGGGTGACGGTCCGCCCCGGCGCGCAGCCGCTGCTGTACGGGCTGCGCCGCTACGCGGGTTGGTCCGACGCCGCCTCGGTGCCGCAGCCGGCGGCGGTCACGCCCGCGCCGCCCGTACCTCCCGTGCTGCCGTCCGAAGGAGCCGCCGGTGCCCGCCGCTGACCCCTTGCCCGCACTGCTCGTCGCCGTTCCCGTGGTGATACTCGCCTGCCAGGCGGGGGCGGTCCTCCTCAGACGTCTCGGCCAGCCGCCCGTGATCGGCGAGATCGCGATGGGCATCCTGCTCGGCCCGTCGCTGGTCGGCTGGCTGTGGCCCGAGGCGCAGCACTGGCTGCTCCCGGAGTCGGTCCTGCCGTACACCTCGGTCCTGGGGCAGCTCGGCCTGCTGGCCTTCATGTTCCTGGTCGGCCTCGAACTGGATCTGGGCACGCTGCGCGGCCACTCCCGGGTCGCGGTGGCCGTCAGCAGCGCGGGCATGCTGCTGCCGCTGGGGCTCGGCGCGCTGCTGGCGGTCGGCATGTACGGTCAACTGGCTCCCGACGGAGTGGGGTTGACGCCGTTCGCGTTGTTCGTGGCGGTCGCCATGAGTGTGACGGCCTTCCCGGTGCTGGCCCGGATCCTGGTGGACCGCGGCCTGTACGGAACGCCGGTCGGCGCGCTCGCGATGGCCTGCGCGGCGGCCGACGACGTGGCCGCGTGGTCCCTGCTGGCTCTGGTGGTGGCGCTGGCCTCGGCAGGGTCCCCGCTCGACGCGGTGACGACGGCCGGCCTCGCGGTGGCCTTCGCCGCCGCCATGGTCGTGGTGGTCCGCCCGCTGCTCGCACGGTGGGCGGCAGCACGGGCGGACCGGACGAACGACGGGGTGGTCCTGGTCCTGTTGTTCAGCGGGCTGAGCCTGTCGGCGCTCGTGACGGACCTCGTCGGGGTGCACACGCTGTTCGGTGCCTTCCTGTTCGGCGTGGTCACCCCGCGCGGGCATCGCAGCATCGAGGCGTCGGCGGCTCGGCTGCGCGCCGTGGCGGTCCCGGTGCTGCTGCCGCTGTTCTTCGTGCACACCGGGCTGCGCACCGAGATCGGCGCGCTGGCCGCCGATCCGGTGCAGTGGCTGTGGGCGGGGTCGGTGCTCGCGGTCGCGGTGCTCGGCAAGTGGGGCGGTGCGGCGGGTGCGGCCCGGGCCTGCGGCCGCTCCTGGCGGGAGGCCCTGTCGGTGGGCGCCCTGATGAACTGCCGGGGCCTGACGGAGCTGGTGGTACTGAACATCGGCCTGGAACTCGGCGTCATCGGACCGGAATTGTTCACGATGCTGGTCCTGATGGCGCTGATCACGACGGCGGTCACATCGCCGGCCGTGAGCCGCTTGGAGCCGCGGAAGCTGCCGCTTCCGCCACCCCCAACGGCTCCGGTCGCCGCACCGGCACCGGCGGCGGTGTCCGGCACGTGAGGCCGCCCCCGAAGCCGTCCGCCCCGGCGAGCACGTACTCGCCGGGGCGGACGGCGCGACCGACGACGCCGCATGGACAGTGCCGGCACGGCTCAGCGACGGCGCTGCCATGCGTTGCGTCACCGCCGCCCAGCCCGAACGCACCGCCAGGCTGCCCGGACAGGTGGGGGTCAGCCGGTGGCAGCATGTGCGGCCCGTACGATTGCGGCATGGCCGACACGCAGATCTTCACGGACAGGCGCCCCGCGGGGCGCCTGCTCGTGCTGCTGGTGTTGGCTGTGCTCACCGGCGTGCTGGGCATGCACGCCCTGCCTCCCGGTGGAGCGCCTGCGGCGCACGCCGATGCCGGGCACACCATGGCGATGGCCCACACCGTCGGGCACCACGCGACCGAACCCTGCTCGCACACCGCGGGCGGCTCCGATCACTTGGATCATGCGGACGGCACATGTGCGGCCGCTGGTGTCGGCTCCCCCTACGCGCCCCCGGCGCTGCCCGCGGCTCTCATGGACTCCCCCGCCGGTTACGGCCTGATGGGGACGGCACCGGTGCCGGCCGCGAGCGGGCGAGCCCCGCCCGACCTGTCCGAGCTGCAACTCCTGCGGATATAGAGCGGCCCCACGGCACCCCTGCCCCACGTCTTCGGTGAGCGGTGCCGCGCCCGCGCCCTCATTTCCACCAGCTTGCGCGCGCCCCGGTGCGGGGCGGCGTGAAGGAGTTGCACCACGATGAACAGCAAGCATTCCCTCGTCCGCCGTACCGCCGCTGTGGCCGCCGCCGGTGCGGCCGCGCTCGTCCTGGCCGCCTGTGGCGGAGGCGGCGACAGCTCGGCCGGGCACGACGGCCACAACACGAAGTCCCCCTCCGCCTCCGCGTCGGCCTCGCAGGGGCAGGGCAACGCGGCCGACGTCACCTTCGCCAAGGGGATGATTCCCCACCACCGCCAGGCGATCGAGATGGCCGACCTCGCCCCGTCGCGGGCGGAGTCGGCCGAGGTGAAGAAGCTCGCCGCGGACATCAAGAAGGCCCAGGACCCGGAGATCCGGACACTGTCCGGCTGGCTGACGTCCTGGGGCGAGGAAGTGCCCGCCGAGGGCGCCATGGACCACTCCATGCACGGCGGGGGCGGGATGATGACCGCCGAGGAGATGCAGCAGCTCAAGGACTCCTCGGGCAAGGCGTTCGACACCGCCTTCATGGAGATGATGATCAAGCATCACGAAGGCGCGGTCGCGATGGCCAGGACCGAGCAGGCCGACGGCGCCTACGCGCCGGCCAAGGAGATGGCCGGGCAGATCATCACTTCGCAGAGTGCGGAGATCGAGCAGATGAACAAGCTGCTCGGCAAGAACTGACCCAGCCCAGCCGGAAGGGGACGGGCGCCCGAGTGCGCCCGCCCCGCCCCTGGCGTACCCAGCCGCCGCCGGCCAGGAGGCCGGCAGCGGCTGGACCGTCCAGTCGTCCCAGAAGACACAACACCCTCCCTGGCGGAATACCCCCACGGGGTATACAGTTGTCGGTGTGGAGCTCGGCAGCGGGACACTGGACGGGAATGGGGATGAAGGTCATGGACCACAGCACTCACCGCACATCCGCCACGCATGACCACGCCGCTCACCAGGCCGACCGCACTCAGGCCGGCCACGCCACCCACCACGGCGGCGGCCATGAGCACAGGCATGGAGGGGCGTCGTGGTCGACCGCGGTCAAGGCGACCCTGCACTGCCTGACCGGCTGCGCCATCGGCGAGATCCTCGGCATGGTCATCGGCACGGCCCTGCTGTGGGGCAACGTGCCCACCATGATCCTTGCGATCACCCTGGCGTTCATCTTCGGCTACTCGTTCACGCTGTTCGCGGTCCGCCGGGCCGGCCTGGGCTTCAAGAGCGCGATCAAGGTCGCCCTCGCCGCGGACACCGTGTCGATCGCGGTCATGGAGTTCGTCGACAACGCGATCATCGCTCTCACGCCGGGCGCGATGGACGCGCACCTGTCCGACGGGCTGTTCTGGTCGGCCCTGCTGGGCGGCTTCGTCGTCGCCTTCCTGATCACCACGCCGGTCAACAAGTGGATGATCGGCCGCGGCAAGGGCCACGCCGTCGTCCACGCCTACCACTGACCACAGCCCGCTCGACGCCACGCCGGGCCGCACCTTTACGGTGCGGCCGGGCGCGTTCGCTGCCAGGGGCGTTAGCTTGAGATGTACCCGGGGCTCCCAGGCGGCCGTCCCGGTTCCGCCGGCCCCGCGGAGAAGGAGGCACGATGTCCAGCACCGTCAAGGACATGCTCGCCACCTACCCGGCCGACCTCGGCGACATCGACCAGGCCAAGCTCACCCGCTGCATCGAAGAGTGCATCGCCTGTGCGCAGGCGTGTACGGCGTGTGCGGACGCCTGTCTTTCCGAGGGCATGGTGGGGGACCTGGCCAAGTGCATCCGTACCGACATGGACTGCGCCGACATCTGCACCGCCACGGCCGCGGTCCTCTCGCGGCACACCGGCTACGACGCGAACATCACCCGCGCGATCCTTCAGGCGTGCGCCATGGCCTGCAAGGCGTGCGGCGATGAATGCGAAAGGCACGCGGACATGGAGCACTGCCGCGTCTGCGCCGAGGCCTGTCGCTCCTGCGAGCAGGCGTGCAACGAGCTTTTGGGCGCACTCGGCTGACGCTCGCCCCGTCCTCCGTCCCCGCCGGAAGCCGAAGCCCCGGACGGCGGGTCGGAAAGCCACGGACCCACTCGTCCGGGGAACACACGCCCCACAGGAGGGCCACGGACCGCGTGCCGCTATGCTCCGCGGCATGGTTGTGGCCCGGGCGACCCGTAGCGCGCCGCGGTCCCGCTCTCGTGCAGCGGGGCCGTGGCGCACGTGGGTGCTGGCCGCGCTTCTCCTCACCCTGATGTACACCCACGGTGTCAGCGCGGAGAGCGCCGTAGGTCACGCGCACCTCGGGGCGCCGACCAACGTGGTAGCCCTGAACGCCCAGGCCCCAGGTTCCGCCGGGCACAGCCACGAGGCGCCCGACCCGCACTCCGGCCAGTGGCCAACCGACCACCAGGACGCCCCGGAGCCCGATCACGCGGCTCACCAGTGTGTGTCCGGCCAGCCCCAGCAGGGCGCTGCGATGCCGGGCCCGTGCGAGACCCAGGCCATTCATGGGCCTCCGTACGCGTATGCAACCAGTGCCGTTCGACGCGCCACGGCCCTCTTGGGCTCTGCTCCCGTGCCGGACTCAGCGGTCCTGCGGATCTAGGCCTTCCCGCCGGCCAACCGGTCGACGTACCTGTCGGACAACACCACTGAGCCGTCTCCGCCAGTGCACCAGCGGTGGCTCGCCCATGCCTTGCGCTTCGCCTTGGCTGCCACGCGCCGGGGTGCTGCGCCGCATGGCCGGCTCACGTTGCGCAGTGCCCGGCGAGTCGCGCCCTCGGCCCGCCCTGCCCGCCTGTCTCGTTGAGAGCCCCAGGTCCCACTGAACTTCCCCCGAAAGGTCCGCTTTGTCCTCCTCGCCCACTCTCGCCACACCGCCCCCGCTCCCGACTCCGTCGCAGCCGACCCGCAGCCAACGCCGCTTCAGCAGCAGACGGGAAGGCGCCATGCTGCCGTGGCGCTATCTCGGCTATGTCGGCTACTACGTAGGTGCGGGCCTCATCAGCGGCGCGGTGGTCCACCACCCCATGGCCCCCGCCCGCTATTCGTTGATCGCCGCGTCCGGCGTACTGGTCTTCCTGCTGGCGACCGTCCTCAACGACATCGTCCTCGCGATCGAGAGGCAGCCGCTGTCACGCATATTGCGAGTGCTCGGCACCTCGACGATGCTCTCATTCGGCCTCGGCATGCTCAGCGGCGGTATGCAGCACTTCGCAGACCTCCCGGAACGCTGTGCCGTGCTGATACCGCTGGGCATCGTCCTGTCCTTCGTCGCCTTCTTCCTGAAGGAGGCCGAGCGGCCCTGGCGGCGCATCTTCGGCCTCATGGGCCTGGCCATCCTCGTCGTGACGGCCCTCACGTTCCTCGGCCTGCGCCACATCGCCCCCACCATGGCCCAGTCCGGAGGCGGACACAGCCACAGCGACGTCGTGCCCGAGAAGGGGAGCGACGAAGGCCAGGAGGGCGACCACGGCAGCGGCACCACCAGTCCACCCTCCCAGCCCGCCACACCCCCGGACGACACCCGCCCCAGCGAGGAGCCCGCGCACGACGACGGCCACCAGCACTGAGCCGACCTGCTCCCCGCCGTCACAAGACAGGCAGTGCGAAACCCGGCGGTCCGAGACAGCACGGCCACCTGTCCGACCAGTCGGTGACCGGACCGATCCGCTGCCAGAACTGATGCGGCCCCGTGGGCGCCCGCACTGCCTGCCACGCCGGCCCCGGCGGCGGGGTCAGCGTGGCTGCGGGATCTGCTCGCGCCGGCGGCGGCGCCCATAGGGGGTGACCCCGCACGGCTTGAACACCGACAGGGCGGCCGCCGCAGCACCAGCAGGGCGGCGCCCGCGTCCGCGATCAGCTGGATGCGCATGCCCCGAAGCTCGCCACCCGCGAAGGCGGACCGAGCGGCCGCGTCCGCGAGGTGTCCGACCGGCTGCATGTGGACCAGCAGCAGAAGGGTCGCCACCACGGTGATCAGAAGTTTCGCGATGACCCAGTAGTGCCGCAGCAGTCCCCACGCCGTGCCGAACGACTGCACCAGGCCGGTCAGCAGGGAGGCGACGCTGAACGGGACGATCACGTACCAGCCGATCACGTCCATGGCCAGGTAGGCGCCTTTCGCACGGTCTGGGGCGCACTGCTGGTGAGTCCGGCGACGGCAAGAGCGAGGAAGGCCGCGACCGCGCCCAGCCAGCCTACCGAGGAGGTGACGTGCAGCGTGAGGGCCGGCTTGCGCGACCGCGGTGGGAACAGAGTCACGATGCGTGCCCCGGCATGCCCCCGCCGGCCAGGTGCACGATCACGAACACCACGACCAGGGCGACAGCAATCGCCGCGGAGACCTTCACCCAGCGCGGCGCCCCCTCACGGTCGTCATCGTGACGGTCCGGTGAGCCTGGCATGACGCCTCCACCTTTTTTGAGACACGCTGTCTCGACTTGAAACCGAGTGTATCGCCTCTGGACGCCCGTATCCTTGGTGCGTGCCGAAGCTGTGGAACGAGACGATCGACGCGCACCGCGTCGCCGTGCGTGAGGCGATCCTGGACACCACTGGGAAGCTGGTGGCCGAAGGCGGCCTGCGGTCGGTGACCATGTCCCAGATCGCCGAACGGACCGGCATTGGGCGGGCGACGCTCTACAAGTACTTCTCCGACATCGAAGCCGTCCTCGTTGCCTGGCACGAGCGTCAAGTGGCCACCCACCTGCACCAGCTGACCGAAGCGGCACACCACGGCGGCCCTGCGATCCAGCGTCTGAAGGCCGTCCTGGAGGCGTACGCGGACATCTCCCGTCAGCGCCACGGCGGCGAACTGGCCAGCCTCCTCCGCCAAGGCGAGCACGTCACCCACGCCGAGCGCCACCTCGCGCACCTCGTCCAGACGCTCATCAGCGAGAGCGCACAGGCCGGCGACGTACGCGACGACATCCCATCCTCCGAACTCGCCCACTACTGCCTGCACGCACTGACCGCAGCCGCGAGGCTGACCTCCCAAGCCGCCACCCGTCGACTCGTCGGAGTCACGCTGACCGGCCTGCGCCCAGCTCCCTGATCACCGTCGCCGAAGCGGTGAGCCGCGCCCCGGTATCACCGGCGGCGGTGATCGCCACGTCGTAGTGCCCGCCGAGCGGCCGGACCACAGGCAGGGGAGCGGCTGATGGAGGCGCCGGACGAGCGCAGCCGGCTCCGACCGGTCCCCCGTTGCTGCGCGGTCACGGCTCCACCTTCACCGTCTTCCGGCTGGCACGCAAAGCGGGCATCAGCTACTCGAAGATCGCGGCGGAGTGCGACATCAAGCCTGAGCGCGTCGGCGCACTCGCCCGCGGACGAGGCCGCGTGACGAGTTTCGACAAGGTCGTCCGGATCGCCGACGCGCTGCGCATCCCCGGCAGATGCTCGGCTTAGCCGACCGGCCCTGGGAGGTGAGCAATCCGGCCGCGGCACCTGCACAGGTGCCCACACGCAGTAGGACGGATCACACGTGCGGCGCAGTTCCTGCAGGCGGCGACCGGAACCGGCCTGGCGGTTGCCATGCAGGACCTGGTCAAGCCGGTCGCCGGGCAGCGGATCGGCAAGGACTTCCCCGACATGCTGCGGCAGCGCACCGCGCGCTTGCGTCGCCTCGACGATGTCCTCGGCGGCGGCGACACGTACCGCGTGTACCTCGGCGAGGTCCAGTCCACGAAGGCTCTTCTGCGTGATTGCAGCTACACGGAGGCCACCGGGCGCGGGCTGCTGTCCGTACTCGCCGAACAGGCCCAGCAAGCCGGATGGGCCGCGTTCGACGGCGGTCGCGAAGCCGATGCCGCCGGCCTCTACAAGGAGAGCCACGCGGCCGCGGTCGAGGCCGGCGACACCGATCTCGCCGCAAACGCGCTCGCCTTCCTCGCCTACCAGGCCGTCAACGGCGACCGCGCCTCGGCTCTGGGGATCGCCGCCCGCTCCTGCGTAACGCTGGGGCCCGACGCCCCAGCCGGCGTCCGCGCGCTCCTTCATGAGCGGCGCGCCTGGGCCTGCGCGATGGCCGGCCTCGCCGCTGACACAGAGGCCGCACTGGTGGCGGCCGAGGAAGCCCTCCGCTCGGCCGACGGCTCCCCCCAGCCCGACTGGGTCTCGTGGGTCGACCAGCGAGAACTCCAGATCATGTGCGGGCGCTGCTGGACCGAACTGCGCCGCCCTCTGCGAGCCGTCCCGATACTCGAGCAGGCTCTCGCCCGTTACGACGACAGCCATGCACGGGACAAGACCCTGTACCTGTCGTGGCTGGCGGAGGCCTACATGACCGCCGGTGAGGTCGACCACGCCGCGGCGGTCACAAGTCGAGCCCTCGACCTGACGAACGGCGTGGCGTCCGTGCGGCCGAGGAAACGGCTTCAGCCGGTAACTCAAGCGGCTCGCACCCCATCGCGGCAACACAGCGGTCGACGAAGCGCTCGAGCGAGCGGCTGTGCTCTGACCTACTGCCCGCTTTCGGGAGTGGTGTTCTTCGCCACCCAGTTCAGACATCCTTCGGACCCGGCGACGACGGGTATGGCCTGCACCTGAGGCGTCTCCCATGGGTGGTTCTCCAGAAGATGCGCCTCCAGCTCCGGGTAGCGCTCGGTACGCGTGGTCAGGAGCAGCTGCCACTCCTCGCCGGTGCCGAACTCCCCGAGATGCCAGAAGACGGACGTCACGGGGCCGATGACCTGAGCCCCTGCCGCAAGCCGCTCGCGGACGGCGGACTTCGCCAACACGATTGCCTGCTCCCGGGTTTCCGTCGCCGTGGACACCTGCACGAAGTCAGTCATGACCGGGAGCCTATCCGCCAGCCCGGGAACTGTCCGACGGATCATGCTTCGCGGTCGAGAGTCCGGAGGTCGTAGAGGTAGGAGCGGTTCGGTGGCAGGCCGTGACGGGCGGCGACGTGCCGGAGACACGTGAACCTGCGGATGACGGCCGCCACCCGCCCCGCCCCTCGGTGTACGTCAGGGCGCCGTGTCGAGGTCCACGTCGACGTCCTCGGTCTGCGTCCAGAAACCGTCGTCCGCGTCCTGGAGCCGGGCGGCGGCGTGCTTCATGTGGCGGCGGGCGGCGGTGCGTGCCGCGGTGCCGTCACCGGCCTCGATGGCGGCCAGGATGGCGTGGTGCTCCTGCCGGACCGCTTCGATGAAGTCGCCGCGGCGCGCCTCGTTCGCGCGCGTGACGCGTATGCCGCTGCGCAGCACCTCGCCGAGGTACCGCACGGTCGAGACCATCACCGTGTTCCCGGTGGACTCCGCGATCGACTGGTGGAAGGCGAGGTCCTCGTCCACGCCGTCACGCCCGGAGGCGACCGCCGCGTCGATCGCGTCCAGGGCCTGACGCATCCGGGCCAGATCTCCCGGCGTGGCCCGGGCGGCCGCGAGGTGGGCCGCCTCGCCCTCCATGGCGCGGCGCACCTCCACGATCTGCAGCACCTTGGACTTGGTGTCGGCGGCCTCGGCCTCCAGGTCGAGCGGCCGGGTGCGGCGCGGCATGACGAACACGCCGAGGCCCTGCCGCGGTTCGACCAGCCCCGCGTTGCGGAGCCTCGACACGGCCTCGCGCACCACCGTGCGGCTGACACCCAGCTGCCTGACCAGCTCGACCTCGGTCGGCAGCTTGTCGCCCTCCGCCAGCCGCCCGGACTCGATCTCCTCCGAGAGCATCGCGGCGACCTGATCCGCGAGCCGGACAGGACCGCTCACCTTCGGAAACATGGTGGTCAGTCTATCGGCGGTGTCCGGTCGGCCGGGATTCGAGAAGTACGCCGGCGACCGCGTCCGCGTGGTCGTCGAGGTAGTCCCGCACCACCGATGCGAAGCTCGGGTCGGGCTCCAGCCCGAGGGAGGCCGCGCGCGCGTTGTCGAAGGTGGCGGGCCACGAGCCCACGATCGCCTCGACGCGAGGATCGGGTGCGACGGTCACCAGGTCGGCGACGGCGTCGCCGGCCACCTCCCGCAACGTGGTCAGCATCTCGGCGACCGTGACGGTCATGGCCGGCAGGTTGACCGGCAGCCCGCCGTCGAGCCGGCCCGGCCCTCCCCCTGAGCCTTCGGCCAGGGGGTCCCCCCATCTCGCTTCGCTCGCACGCTCGGCCTCGGCGACGCGGAGGATGCCCTCGACCGTGCGGCGCGGCGAGGCGAGGGCGACCCGCAGGTCGGGACGCACCGGGCAGGTCGCGGCAAGGCCCGCGAGGGGTTCGCGGATGATGCCCGACAGGAAGCCGGAGGCGGCCGCGTTGGGCTTGCCCGGCCGCACCGACACGGTCATCAGGCGGGTGACGCGTCCGTCGACGAAGCCGCGGCGGGTGTACTCCGCGACCAACTGCTCGCAGACCAGCTTCTGGATGCCGTAGCTCGACCGGGGCGTGGGCAGGGTCGACTCGCTGACGACCGGCGGCAGGGGCAGCGCCGGGTCGGAACCGTAGACCGCGACACTGCTGGAGAACACCACCAGCGGGATCGGCCCGCCCGTGGCCGACTGGGCCCGGGCGGCTTCGAGCAGCGCCCGGGTCGTGTCCACGTTGGCGCTCATGCCGAGGTCGAAGTCGGCCTCGCACTCGGCCGAGACCGCGGAGGCGAGGTGGATCAGCACGTCCACCGGCTCGGCGAACACCTCGTCGAGACGGTCGGCCAGGTCTCCCTGCACGACGTCGACCAGCGGGTCGGCCGCCTCCGGCGAGTCGTGCGGCACGAACCGGTCGGCGAGCACCAGCCGGCCGATCGGCGCGCCGCGGAACGTCCGCGTCCTGAGCAGGGCGCCGGCGACCTGCCGTCCGAGGAAGCCGAAGCCACCGGTGATGACGATCCTCATGCGCTGTCTCCTCGGTAGTCCTTCAGCCAGCCGAGACCTTCGCTCGTGCCGGCGCGGGGGCGGTACTCGCAGCCGATCCATCCCTCGAAGCCGAGGTCGTCGACGACGGCGAACAGGTGGCCGAAGTCGACCTCGCCCCGGTCGGGTTCGTTCCGGTCGGGCACGCCCGCGATCTGCAGATGGCCGACCCGGCCGGGCGGCAGGTCGCGGCGCAGGGTGGTGGTGAGGTCGCCCTCGACGATCTGGCAGTGGTAGAGGTCGAGTTGCACCTTGAGGTTCGGTGCGCCCACGTCCCGCACCACGGCGTGGGCCTCGGCCTGGGTGGTCAGGAAGTAGCCCGGCATGTCGCGGCGGTTGATGGGCTCGATCAGGATGTCGACGCCCGCCGCGGCGGCCTGCTCGGCGGCCGGGGCCAGGTTGGCCAGGTAGGTGGCGCGGTGCCGGGCGAGCTCCGCCGGCTGCGCGTCGGCCGGCACGAGCCCGGCCATCACGTGCACGCGGGGGCAGTCCAGCGCGGCGGCGTACTCGAGGGCCCGGCCGATCCCGGAGAGGGCCTCGGCCTCGCGGCCGGGCAGCGCCGCGATGCCGCGCTCTCCGGACTCCCACGCACCGGGAGGCGCGTTGAAGAGCACCTGCTTCAGGCCGTGGTCGTCGAGCCGGCGGCGCAGCTCTTCGGCGTCGTACGCGTAGGGGAAGAGGTACTCGACGGCCTCGAAGCCGTCCGCGGCCGCGGCGGCGAAGCGGTCGAGGAAGTCGTGTTCGGTGTACATCATGGACAGGTTCGCGGCGAACCTCGGCATGCTTGCTCCTGTGTTCGGCCCGGTGCCGGGCCCGGTGAGGGCCCGGCACCGGGACCGGGGTCAGCGGTTGACGACCTGCTTCTTGGTGGTGAGCACCGCGCCGGCGCCGATGACGAGGCTGAGCGCCAGGATGTACATCGGGAGCGACGTCGAGCCGGTGGCGTCCTTGATGGCGCCGATCATGTACGGGCTGACGAAGCCGGCGAGGTTGCCCACCGAGTTGATCGCGGCGAGGCCGGCCGCGGCGGCGGTGCCGCCGAGGAACGCGGTGGGGAGCGACCAGAACAGGGGCGCGCAGGTCAGCACGCCGGCCGCGGCGAAGGACAGGGCAAGGAGGGACAGCGCGGTCGACCCGGACCAGGAAGCGGCCAGCGAGAAGCCGACGGCGCCCATGAGGGAGGGGACGACCAGGTGCCAGCGGCGCTCGCGGCGCTTGTCCGCCGACCGGCCGAAGAGGTTCATCGCGACGAGTGCGGCGAGGAACGGAACGGCGCTGAGCACCCCGATCGCCAGGTTGCCCTTGATGCCGGTGGACTGGACGAACGTGGGCATCCAGAAGGTCAGGGCGTACTGGCCCATCACGAAGCAGAAGTAGATGAGGCACATCAGCCACACCTTGGGCTCGCGGAAGGCGTCCAGCACCCGGCCGTGCACCGTCTGGTGCACGGTGTCCTCGGCGATCGCCCGCTCGACGATGTCCTTCTCCTCGTCGGTGAGCCACTTCGCGCTGCGCACGCCGTTGTCGAGGTAGAACAGCGTGGCCACGCCGATGAGGATCGCGGGGATCGCCTCGAGCAGGAACATCCACTGCCAGCCGTTCCAGCCGTTCGCGCCGTCGAACCGGTCCATGATCCAGCCGGAGAGAGGGTTGCCGAAGATGCCGGCCACGGGGATGGCCGACATGAACATCGCGATCACCCGGGCGCGGCGGTGCGAGGGGAACCAGTAGGTGCAGTAGAGGATCACGCCCGGGTAGAACCCGGCCTCCGCGGCTCCGAGGAGGAACCGGAGCACGTAGAACATCGCCTCGTTGGTGACGAACATGAACGACGCCGAGACCAGGCCCCAAGTGATCATGATCCGGGCGATCCAGGTACGGGCTCCGATGCGCTGCAGCATCAGGTTCGAGGGGACCTCGAAGAGGAAGTAGCCGATGAAGAACAGGCCGGCGCCGAGGCCGTACGCCGCCTCACTGAACCCGAGGTCGGCGGACATCTGCAGCTTGGCGAAGCCGACGTTGACCCGGTCCAGGTAGGAGAAGACGTAGCACAGGACGAGGAAGGGGACGATGCGCAGTACGACCTTGCGGAAGACGGCGTTCTCGCGGGCGAGGTCGGGGGCCTCGGCCGCCGTCATGGGGAGGGACATGGCGAATCCTTCGTGCGGCTCAGGGGATTCTCTGACAGGGGAGGAGGTGATCACCACGCGGCGTCGAACACAGTCCTCAGTTCGTCGAGTGCGTGGGCGGGGAGTGGCTCGGGACGGGGGTCGGTCATGAGCCAGAGGCGTGCCGTCTCCTCGAGTTCTTCGAGGACGGCGAGAGCGGTGGCCGCGTCGGGGCCCCAGACCACGGGGCCCAGCCGGTCGAGCAGGACGGCCCTGATCGGTGTGCCGTTCGCGGCGCGGTCGGCGATGCGGGCGGTCACCAGGTCGGCCACGCGCGGGTCGCCGGGCCGGTGGTAGGGGACGAGCGGGACGTGGCCGACCTTCATCACGTAGTACGGGGTGATGGGCGGAAGCACGTCGTCCGGGCTCCACACGCCGGCCAGGGTGAGCGCGACCAGGTGCGTGGAGTGGGTGTGGACGACGAACCGGGCCGTGGGGTCGGCCTCGTGAATGCGCCGGTGGAGTGCCAGGGTCTTGCTGGCGCGGTCGCCCGCGATCTGCTCGCCACGGGCGTCGACCAGCGCGAGGCGCTGGGGTTCGAGGAAGCCGAGGGCGGCGTCGGTGGGGGTGATGAGGTGGCCGCCGTCGATCCTGGCGCTGATGTTGCCGGCGCTGGCGTGGACGTAGCCCCTGGCGAACAGGCTGCTTCCGATCCGTACGATCTCGGCGCGCGCCTCGTCGACGGCGGCGCTCACGGGAGCGGTCACGACGCCTCCCGGTCCAGCAGGCCGAACGCGTCGGTGAAGAAGCCGGGGCCGCCGAAGTTGCCGGACTTGAGCGTGAGGTGAAGCGTGTCCCCGCCGGGCAGGTCGGCCGCGCACCACGGCACGCCGGGATCGATCTGCGGTCCGATGCGGAGCCCGGTGAGGCCGAGCGCCTGGACGACCGCTCCCGAGGTCTCGCCGCCCGCGACGACGAGCCGGCGGACGCCGCGCTCCACGAGCCCCTGTGCGACGCGGGCCAGGGTCCGCTCGACGAGCTCACCGGCCTCGGCGGCGCCGAGCCGGCCCTGGACGCTGCGGACCGCGTCCGGCGTCTCGGTGGAGTACACCAGCACCGGTCCGTCGGCCAGGTGCGCGTCGGCGAAGGCCAGCGCCTGGCCGGCCACGTCCTCGCCGGCCGCGATGCGCAACGGGTCCACGCTGAACGCGGGCCGGCCGCCGCGCAGGAACTCCAGGACCTGGCCGTTCGTGGCGACCGAGACCGAGCCGGAGACGACGGCCGCGTGACCGCCGGCCGGCGGCAGCTGGGCCGCGGCGCGGGACGGCTCGAACCCCCAGTTCGCGGGCAGGCCGATCGCCAGGCCCGAGCCGGCGGTCACCAGGGGCAGCCCCGAGGCCGCCGCGCCCAGGCGCAGGAGGTCGTCGTTGGAGACGGCGTCGGCCACGGCGATGCCGACGCCCTCCTTGCGCAGGTCCTCGATGCGCGCCCGGATCGCCTCGGCGCCCGCCGCGACGACCGTGTGGTCGATGAGACCGACCGCGCACGTGGTCTGCGCACCGAGGACGGAGACCAGGTTGGAGTCGGTCATCGGGGTGAGCGGGTGGTGGCGCATGCCGCTCTCGCTCAGCAGGACGTCGCCGACGAAGAGGTGCCCCTTGAAGACGGTGCGGCCGTTGTCGGGGAACGCCGGCGTCGCGATCGAGAAGTCGGTGTCCAGTGCGTCCATCAGCGCCTCGGTGACCGGCCCGATGTTGCCGGCCGGGGTCGAGTCGAAGGTGGAGCAGTACTTGAAGTAGATCTGCTCGGCCCCGGCGGACCGCAGCCAGGCCAGCGCCCGCAGCGACGCCTCGACGGCGTCGTGCGGCGGGACGGTCCGGGACTTGAGCGCGACGACCACGGCGTCCGCGTCCACGGCCGGGACGGCGCCGGGCGGCGGCACGTCGATCAGCTGGACCACGCGCATGCCCGCGCGCACCAGGTTGTTGGCCAGATCCGTGGCGCCGGTGAAGTCGTCGGCGATGCAGCCGAGTCGGATTCCCATGTCACTCCCCCGCCTTCTCGGGCAGGTCGATCCCCGGGAAGATCTTGATGACGGCGCTGTCGTCCTCGGCCCCCAGACCGGACGCCGATGCCTGGAGGAACATCTGGTGGGCGGTGGAGGCGAGCGGGAGCGGGAACTTCTCGGGCCGGGCCGAGTCGAGCACCAGGCCCAGGTCCTTGACGAAGATGTCGACCGCGGACAGGGGCGTGTAGTCACCGGCGAGCACGTGGGCCATGCGGTTCTCGAACATCCACGAGTTGCCGGCACTGTGCGTGATGACCTCGTAGAGCGCCTCGGCCGGGACACCGGCCTTGATGCCCAGCGCCATCGCCTCGGCCGCCGCGGCGATGTGCACGCCCGCGAGCAACTGGTTCACGATCTTGACCTTCGAGCCGAGTCCGGCACTGTCCCCCAGGCGGTAGACGGTGCTGCTCATGGCTTCGAGCACCGGGTCGGCGACCGCGTAGGCCGCGGCGGAGCCCGACGTCATCATGGTGAGCTCACCGGCCGCGGCACGTGCGGCACCGCCGGAGATGGGAGCGTCCAGGTAGAGCGCGCCCTGCTCGGCCAAGCGCTTCTCGAGCCCGGCGGACCAGCCGGGGTCGACCGTGGAGCACATCACGAAGACGGCGCCCCGGCGGAGCCGGGCCGCGGCCCCCTCGGCACCGAACAGCACCGACTCGACCTGCGCCGCGTTGACCACCACGCCGACCAGGACGTCCACCGCGGCCGCCAGCTCGCCGGGCGACGCGAACGCCGTCCCGCCGTCGCGGGCGAAGGCCGTGGCCACCTCCGGCCGCAGATCGTGGACGCCCACGTCGTACCCGGCGTCGCGCAGGCTGCGGGCCATGCCGAGGCCCATGGCCCCGAGTCCCACCACGCCCACGCTCGGCCGTGCCGGCCTGTCCTGCTGATTCATGCCCATCCTCGTCTCGCTGTGCCGGCCGGGCCGGGCCCGGCTCGTGATCCCTGCGGAGATCAGGTCATATGATGACCTGAGGAATGCGGGAACGACTACTGTGTTGTGCGTCACAATCGACAGCTGTCGCGGTGGTGGACGGCAGGCCGTGGTCCCGCCCCGCGCTGCCGCGCCGACCAGGCCCGGGGGGCCACGGCCGCCCGCTGCCGATGATCTTCGTCGTGCGGGTCAGCGGCTCGGCGACACTGTTGCGGGGTGAGGCCGGCATGGGCAAGACCGCCCTGCTGGACTGTGCAGAGGACCGACACCGGTGGCGACGACGGCATACGGAGCGGTCAGGCGAATACCGGTGTTCAGGGTGATGGAGACGCTGTCGTGCGTGGAGTTCGGTGACGTGTCGGCCGAGTTCGAGGCGGCACTGACCCTGGGGTGAACCGGACCGTGCCGCCGGGCCTGTACTGGTTCCGGCCCTCGGCAGGGCGGCGTGCGATGTCGGCTCCGGCCGAAGCTGCGCCAGGACTTCCCAGAGCGGCCCCGTGGGAACAAGTCGGTCGCTCGAGGCTGCGGACGGCTACTGTCCGCCGACCGACCAGCACCCCCGCATCATGGTTGCCGGCGATCTCCGCTCCGCCCGCTGTCAGCGGATCATGACCGCACTGGGTTCGGGCAGTGAGACAGCGGCTGCATACGTACTACGCGGCACGGGAGTTGCCAGGAGCCGAGGAACCCGCTCCCGGCCGGCTTCACCGCGGGATACCGGTTCACATCGGGCCCCGTACGCCTTCAGTGCCGCGGCGGGTTCCTGCGCAGGGTGATGGGGGTGCGGGGAAGGGCGGGGGCGGGCAGGCGGTCGCCGACGTATCCGTCGACCCTGCCGAAGCGGTCGGACGCGTTCTCCCACGCCTCCCTCGCTTCGACGATGTCGTCGTGGCTGCGGCCGATGAAGTTCCACCACATGAGAATCTGCTCCTCGAACGGCGCCCCGCCCAGCAGGACCGCCCGTGCGGCGGTGTCGCCTTCGTTCGTCAGCGACAGCGTGTCGTTGCCCGTGCCGAGGTAGCCCAGGTCCGCCGGCTGCAGCAGGGCGCCGGCCACGCCGATGCTCCCCTGGTCGACGAGGAGGCCGTGCTCGAAGCCGGCGTCCGTCCCGAGGGTGATCGTCGAGCGCGGCTCGAGGACGATCTCGGCGCCGAGCAACGGCGTGAAGGTCCGCACCGGAGAGGTGGCACCGGCGAGCGCACCCAGGAACACTCTGACCTCGGCGCCGTCCACCCGGACCGGGTCCGGGACGTAGTGCTGGAAGTCCCGGCCGGTGTGCCGGTGTTCTTCGGGAAGCGCCACCCACAGCTGGACGCCGTGCAGGATCGTGGTGCGGGCGGTGGAGACCTCCGAGTGGCTGATGCCGTACCCGCCCGTCATGAGATTCAGCTCGCCGGGCCGTACGAAGGCGTGGACGCCGAGGCTGTCGCGGTGCTCGATCTCCCCGCTGAACAGCCAGCTCACCGTCTGCAGACCGGTGTGCGGGTGGGGCGGGACGTTCATGCCGCCGGTGTCGGCGACGTCGTCGGGGCCGTAGTGGTCGACGAAGCACCACGCCCCGATGAGCGTGCGGGCGCGCTGGGGCAGCGTGCGCCGCACCGTCATCGCCCTGGGGCCGCCCAGCGGGACGTCCCGCGCCGCGAGGACGTCGACCTTCGGCTCGCTCTCGGGCCGGACCACTGTCTCGCAGAGCAGCTCGGCGGGTTCCGTCTCGGCGTTGCTCATGGCATGCCCCTCTCGCTCAAGAATGATTCTATATTCAACGAATACCTCTCGCGCCGATCCGGACGCGGGGCCTTCCGGCGGCCTCCCTCATGAGCGAGCGCCCTTGGCCGGGCGGCATCGCGCCGCCCTGTCGACCTTCTTCCCGCGCGAGCGGCTCGTCGTCCCGTCCGGCAACCTCAAGATCCGCTCGAACGTCGCGCACTACCCGTTCCGCCCCTACTCCGGCTACGTCCGTCTGACCGGCGACCAGGCCAGGGACGGCGCGCTCGTGCTGGAGCCGCGCCCCGGCGGCGGGCACGACGCGCGGCGTGACCTCGAGCGCTGAACCGCGTACGTCAGGCCATCTTGCAGCGGCCGGCCGCCGACAACAGCGAGCGGCCTGGGCTCCCTACTGGGTGCCCGGGCCGTGGGCCGGCCCGGCTCCGCGCCGGTGCTCGGCCACCAATGTCAGGTCCACTGGTCCCCTCACGTCCCGTCCGCACACAACAACGCTTTCCAGCGGTTCAGGTATCCAGCATGCAAAGGATCAAAGAAGGCCGGCCGGCCACAGCGCACAGGAACCGACGAACCGGCCGGCCGGATCGGTGTACGCATCGAACCCGCGCACCGCGAGGCGTACACCGCTGTGACAAAGCGGCACGCGGGCTACTCGACGATGGCTGCTGCCCATGACGCCGTCGGTGCATGGCTCGCCGAGCACGGATACGCCGTCAGCGCCTCCAACCGGGAGGTGTACCCGAACTGGGCGACCGCCGAGCCGGGCGAGCATGTGGCCGATGTCGCCATACCACTTCGAGTGTGCGCGGCCTTGGCCGGCAGGGAGTCACACCGGGTCCGGTAGGTCCATGCGCGCGAGTTCGGCCGGGTCGACCACGGCGGTGATCTCGGTGATGCGGCCGTCGACGACAGTGAAGGCCAGGAGGGAAAGCGGGGTGCCGTCCTCGCTCCAGGAGATGACGCCGGGGCGGCCGTTGACGGTCGCCCATGTCCTCGTGCCGCGCTGCCGGCCACTCGCGCACGGGTGGCGACTTCGGTGGCCCCCGTGCCAGGACTGGCCTGCCGAGGTCATGTCCGCTCGAACCAGAGGCCTCACGTCGCCTGGCCCGGGACGCCGGGATCTCGCACGCCACCGGCTACCGCCGCCCACGGGGATCGAGCTGCCGAACGGCAGCGGCTTGCGCTGGGCGCGGCCGGTGCAGAGCGCGGCGGTCTATCCGGCGGAGCCGGAGCCTATGACGTCGCGCAGGGCGGACGCCGGAGACGTCTGGCTCACGCGGCCGGCTCCGGAGCGATCTCCGCGATCAGGCCCTCGACGAGCTTCTTGATCTCGTCGCGGATCGGGCGGACGGCCTCGACGCCCTGGCCGGCCGGGTCGTCGAGCTTCCAGTCGAGGTAGCGCTTGCCGGGGAAGACAGGGCAGGTGTCCCCGCAGCCCATGGTGATGCACACGTCGGACGCCTTCACCGCGTCGATGGTGAGGATCTTCGGGGTCTCGGCGGACATGTCGATGCCGACCTCTCGCATCGCCTCGACGGCGGCAGGGTTGACCTGGTCGGCGGGGGCGGAGCCGGCGGAGCGGACCTCGACGCGGTCTCCTGCGAGGTGGGTGAGCCAGGCAGCGGCCATCTGGGAGCGCCCGGCGTTGTGGACGCAGACGAACAGCACGGAGGGCTTGGCTGAAGACATCTACTTCTCTTCTTTCCCTGCGAAGGTGGTGGCGCGTGGGCGGCCTGGGGCTCAGCCTGGCAGGCGGTCGTCCGGAGGTGCGGCCGAGGGCGGGCTGGGCATGGGCACCCCGTTCCGAGAGGCCAACAAAGATCAGCGCGGACTGGTGTCAGCCACTGCTGATGTGACAGTATCAGTCCATGATGACGTCAGTCGACACTGATCTGATCCGGGTTCTGGCCGACCCGCTCAGGCTCCGGATCGTGACCCTCCTCGCCAAGGAGACGCTCTGCACCACCCACCTCGTGGAGGAGACGCGAGCCAAGCAGACGAACCTCTCCAACCACCTGAAGGTGCTGCGCGAGGCCGGGGTCGTCGAGACCGAGCCGTGCGGGAGGTTCATCTACTACCGCCTGCGCCCGGAGGTCATCGAATCGCTCGCCGGTCAGTTCGCCGACCTCGCTCGGACCGCGCGCACCACCGCCGAAGCGAACCTCAAGCGGTCCTGCCCCTGACCCGCACCCAGCGGTGCCCTGCCCTGCCCCGAGGAGTCCCCGCCTTGACCGCCACCGAGTCCACGGCTGCCCCGATACCGGCCGACGCTCCCCAGCCCGCACCCGGTGCGACCCCGCCCCGCACGCCCCTGGTCGCACGGGCGGCCGCCGAGCTGATCGGCACCGCGGCCCTCGTCGCTGTCGTGGTCGGCTCCGGCATCCAGGCCACCGAGCTGACCGACGACGTCGCACTGCAGCTGCTGGCCAACTCCACCGCGACCGTCTTCGGCCTCGGCGTGCTGATCGCCCTCCTCGGCCCGGTGTCGGGGGCCCACTTCAATCCGGCGGTCAGCCTGGCCGAGTGGTGGACGGCCCGCCGCGGCGGCGCCGGGGTGACCGGGCGCGAGCTCGGCGCGTACGTACCGTCGCAGATCGTCGGGGCCGTCGCGGGCGCGGTCCTCGCGGACGCCATGTTCGGGCAGCCGCTGGTGAGGTGGTCCACTCACGACCGCTCGGCGGGCAATCTCCTGCTCGGTGAGGTCGTCGCCACGGCCGGCCTGATCCTGCTGATCTTCGGCCTGGCCAGGACCGACCGCCTGCGCTTCGCGCCGGTCGCGGTGGCCTCGTACATCGGGGCCGCGTACTGGTTCACCTCCTCCACCTCCTTCGCCAACCCCGCTGTCACCATCGGCCGCGCCTTCACCGACACGTTCGCCGGCATCGCACCGTCCTCCGTGGCCGGGTTCATCGGTATGCAGCTGGTCGGCACCGTGGTCGGGCTGGCGCTGGTCGCGCTGATCTTCATGAAGGCCGAGGAGACCAACGGGTCCTCCGAAGCATGACGCAGCGCACGGAGGTGGTGGTGATCGGCGGAGGCCAGGCCGGGCTCGCCGCCGGCTACCACCTGCGCCGCCTCGGTGTCGAGCACGTCATCCTCGATGCCCAGGCCGCGCCCGGCGGGGCCTGGCAGCACACGTGGGACTCCCTCCGCCTCTTTTCCCCGGCGGAGTACTCCTCGCTGCCGGGCCGGCTCATGCCTGTCCAGCGCGGGCAGACGTACCCCGACGCGGCGCACGTCGTGTCGTACCTCGCCGACTACGAGAAGCGGTACGAGTTGCCGGTCCGGCGCGAGGTGTGGGTCGAGGCCGTTCACCGCGACGGGGCCTTCCTGCGCGTCCGGACGGACTGCGGTGACTGGCGGGCCCGTGCGGTCGTCAGCGCCACCGGCACCTGGACCCGCCCCTTCCTGCCCACTGTCCCCGGCCGCCGTCAGTTCACCGGCCGTCAACTGCACACCGTCCAGTACGCGGGCCCCGCCGACTTCACGGGGCAGCGGGTCGTCGTCGTGGGCGGCGGCAACTCCGGTGCTCAGATCGCCGCCGATCTCGCCCACGCCGGCGTCGACCCGACCTGGGTCACCCGGCGCCCGCCCCGCTATCTCGCCGACGACGTCGACGGCCGTGTGCTCTTCGACGCGGCGACCGCCCGCCGCCGGGCGCTGGACGCCGGCCGCACCGACACGGGTGGCGTCGCCTCCCTCGGGGACATCGTCGCCGTGCCACCCGTACGCACCGCACGCGACGCCGGACTCCTGGGCGCCAGGCCGATGTTCACCCGCCTGACAGCGACCGGGGTGGAATGGGCCGACGGCACCCGGGGCGAGGTCGACGCGGTCATCTGGTGCACCGGATTCCGGCCGGCCCTCGCCCACTTCGCCTCCCTGCGGCTGCGCGGCACCCGGGGGCGCATTGCCACTGAGGGCACCCGCGCCGTGGACGAGCCGCGCCTGCATCTCCTCGGCTACGGCGACTGGACCGGTCCTGCCTCGGCCACGCTGATCGGTGTCGGGCGCCCGGCACGGGAAGCGGCCCGCGACATCGCCGCCCTGCTCCGCGCATAGCCCCTCCGCCCCCGTCTCAGGCGATCAGGGGACTGCGGCGTTCCAGCAGTACGACGTCCCGCCAGGTGCCGTGGTGCCGGCCGATGCGCTCGCGGGTGCCGATGATCCGGAATCCCGCCCGCGCGTGCAGGGCGAGGCTGGCGGTGTTCTCCGGGAAGATCCCCGACTGGATGGTCCAGATCCCGTCCCGCTCGGTGGCGTCGATGAGTGCCTGGAGCAGGGCGGACGCGACTTTACGGCCCCGGGCGGCCGGGTGGACGTAGACGGAGTGCTCGACCACGCCCGCGTATGCGCACCGGTCCGAGACGGCACTCGCGGCGATCCAGCCCAGCACCTTCCCTGCCTCGTCGAGCGCCGTGAAGCGGTGTTGGGGCAGCTTCGCGGCGTCGAACGCCTCCCAGCTCGGCGCGCTGGTCTCGAAGGTGGCGTTGCCCTCCTCGATCCCGGCCTGGTAGATCGCCAGCACCTGCTCGGCGTGTTCCGCCTCCAGCGGCACGATCACCGCGCCCACCGTCTCCGCCACCGCTTGGTCCCCTCGTACGTCCATCAGGCCGCGGCCGGCAGCGCCAGCAGCTTGCCCATCGCGGCGAGCACAGACGGCTCGACCCGGTAGTACACCCAGGTGCCGCGGCGCTCGGAGGTGAGCAGCCCGGCCTCCTTGAGCTTCTTCAGGTGGTGGGAGACGGTCGGCTGGGAGACGCCGACGTCGGAGATGTCGCAGACGCAGGCTTCGCCGCCCTCGTGGGAGGCCACGGCGGAGAACAGCCGCAGGCGCACCGGGTCGCCGAGCGCCTTGAACATGCGCGCGGCCGTCTCGGCCTCCTCGGCGGTCATGGGGCGCTCGGCCAGCGGCGGACAGCACGGCACCACTTGTCCTTCGGGCTCGAGCAGCGGCAACACCTTGGCATTCGACATGTGCCTATGTTGACACATGTCGAACCAGGCGGGCGATACGCCGGTCGCGGCCCCGCGCCACCCTGCCCGCCGGGTGGGCGGCCCGGTGCCGGACGTGACCGAGGCCCTTCGTCCCGGAGGAGGTGCGGGTGGGTCAGTGGCCCGCTGCGAGTGCGCCGCTGAGCTTGCCGTGGAGGTCGGCGCTGGGCGTGTTGAGGCCGGTGATCTCGACGGTCTTGCCGCGCTGGGCGTACTTGGTCTCGATCGCGTCGAGGGCGGCGACGGAGGAGGCGTCCCAGATGTGCGCCGAGCTCAGGTCGACGATGACCTTGTTCGGGTCGCCTGCGTAGTCGAACTGGCCGACGAGGTCGTTGGAGGAGGCGAAGAACAGTTCGCCGGTGACCCGGTAGACGACACTCGTGCCGTCGGGGTCGGTGACGGCGGTGACCTCGGCGAGGTGGGCGACGCGCTTGGCGAAGATCACCATGGCGGTGATCGAGCCGACGACGACGCCGATGGCGAGGTTGTGCGTGGCGACCACGGCCACGACCGTGACCACCATGACCGTGATCTCCCCGGCGGGCATCCGCTTGAGCGTCTTGGGCGCGATGGAGTGCCAGTCGAACGTGGCGAACGACACCATGATCATGACGGCGACGAGGGCGGCCATGGGAATGTCGGAGACCACCGGACCGAAGACGATGCACAGCACGATCAGGAACGCGCCCGCGAGGAAGGTGGACAGGCGGGTGCGGGCGCCGGAGACCTTCACGTTGATCATGGTCTGGCCGATCATGGCGCAGCCGCCCATGCCGCCGAAGAAGCCGGTCACGATGTTGGCGATGCCCTGACCCAGCGACTCGCGGGTCTTGTTCGAGTGGGTGTCGGTGATGTCGTCGACCAGCTTCGCGGTCATCAGCGACTCCATCAGGCCGACCAGAGCCATGGCGAAGGCGTACGGGGCGATCGTCGTCAGCGTGTCCAGGGTGAACGGCACGTCCGGCAGGCCCGGGACGGGCAGGGAGGACGGCAGTTCGCCCTTGCCGCCGACGGTCGGCACCGCGATGCCGGCCGCGACCGTGATCACCGTGAGGATCACGATGGAGACGAGCGGGGCCGGAATCACGGTGGTGATCTTGGGGAAGAAGACCATCAGCGCCAGGCCGCCGACGATCAGCGGGTACACGGCCCAGGGGACGTTCCGCATCTCCGGGACCTGGGCCATGAAGATCAGGACGGCGAGGGAGTTGACGAATCCGACCATCACAGAGCGGGGGATGAACCGCATCAGCTTGGCGACGCCGACCGCGCCGAGGATCACCTGGAAGACACCGGCGAAGATGACCGCGGCAATGAGATGGCCCAGGCCGTGCTCGCGGTTCAGCGGCGCGATCACGAGCGCGACGGCGCCGGTGGCCGCGGAGATCATCGCCCGCCGGCCGCCGACGACGGAGATGACGACGGCCATGGTGAAGGAGGCGAACAGGCCGAGCGCCGGATCGACGCCGGCGATGATCGAGAACGAGATCGCCTCCGGGATCAGCGCGAGCGCGACCACCAGGCCGGCCAGCACCTCGGTGCGCCAGACCTTCGGGTCGGAGATCCAGTCGGGCTTCAGGCCGCGCAGGCGGGCGGCCGGGGACACAGCAGTGGCAGCAGAAGACAAGGAAGTCGGAACCTGTCGTGCTCGGGCACACCCCGTTCGGCAGGCACGGGGCGTGCGGGAGGACGCGGAGGCCGGCCGGCACCCCGCGAACGGCTCCACGAGCGCGGAGCCGGAAGTCGAAAGAGGGACGGAGCAGGGCCGACGCGGCAACGCGGCCGGGCTCAGATCCGGGGGCGAAGCATCACGGCGGACAGGCGGCGGCGCCGGGCGTCATGGGCTCGCGCACGCTTCTCTCCTGCGGGAATCGGGACTTCGCCGGGGGCGCCATCGGCCCCGGAACGGCACTGGCGGGGGCGGCCGGGCCACCCTCGCCACCAGCAACTCTACCCTAACGTTAGAGTAGAGGTCGGTGGGGCTGCACAGGGCGCAACCCGCCACGTAGGGAAAGGGCCAGGCCAGGGGCGTGGACGGCAAGCACATGCAGATCGGCGAGGTCGCCGCGCGTACGGAGCTGTCCCTGCGCACCATCCGGCACTACGAGGAGACCGGCCTGGTCATTCCCTCCGCCCGCTCCCAGGGCGGCTTCCGCCTCTACACCGAGGCCGATGTCGCCCGCCTGATGGTGATCCGCCGGATGAAGCCGCTCGGCTTCACCTTGGACCAGATGCGCGACCTCCTGGACGCCACGGACCGCCTCGACCACGACACCGGTCTGGACGCCGACGAGCGGGCAGCCCTGCTTGAACGCGTACGCACCTACCAGCAGGCCGCCGTCGAGCAGGTCGCGAAGCTGCGGGTCCAGCTCGCCCGCGCCGAGGACTTCGCCGCCACGCTGGGCGCCCGCCTGGAGCAGAACACCGCAACCGCCCGCCCCTGACGCCCACGTGCCCGCTGCGACGCCGCCGCGTACTCCCCGACAGGCCTCGGCCTCGCGCCCGGAGCCCGGCTGCACCTGCTGCGCCTGACCGCCGCCGGGCAGCTCCCGAGGCCGGAATGAATCCGGACGCCGCCCCCGCCGTCCTCGCAGCAGCCCGTACGGCCGTCGTCGACGAAACGCTCGCTACGCCCCGGCTGCACCTGCGCCGGGAAGGCGGTCCGACGCCGACACCGCTACCCGCCCATACGTAAGCGCGGTCACATACCCGCGCCGGTCGCCCGCCCTAGCGTCACAGACGACAGCAGAGCACACGGCAAGGAGAGGACTTCACCGTCATGGCCACCACCGTGCACGTCTCACCGAGCACCGCTGCCCTCCCCCTCCCCGCCCTCTACGGCGCGGGGGCCGGGCTGCTCGCCGGCCCGGCCTACTCCTGCATCGCCCAGGTGACGGGAAAGCGCACGACGGGCTCCTCACGGCGATGACGGCGATACCGGACGCACACGCCCGCAATCCCGGCACCACCCCGCTCGTGGGCGCCCTGCCGCGCGGCAGCACCCCCAGCGGCGGCTCGGTGCCCTACTGTCTGGCCGAGAACACCGGCGCGCTCGCCGCCCCCGCCTGGGGCGCCGCACCCCCGCCCTGGGCCCCGGGGCGACGCGAGGAGACCCACCGCATGATCGACAACCACGACGGCGAGCCCGGCGATCCGGACCGCACCTGGTGCATCTCCGAGGTCGACATCTTCTGCGACCTGTCGGAGGCGGAGATGGATGCCATCGCTGCCGCAGCACCCATGAAGACCTACGCCGCCGGCGAGATCCTGCACTCCCCGGCCCAGCCGTCCGAGGTGCTGTTCATCCTCAAACGCGGCCGGGTCCGCATCTTCCGCGTCTCCGCCGACGGCCGGGCCCTGACCTGCGCGATCATCAGCCCCGGCACCATCTTCGGCGAGATGGCCCTCCTGGGACAGCGGATGTACGACAACTTCGCCGAAGCCCTCGACGACGTCACCGTCTGCGTGATGAGCCGCGCCGACGTACACAAGTTCCTGCTCTCCGACGCCCGGATCGCCGCCCGCATCACGGAGATCCTCGGCCGCCGCCTCGCCGACCTCGAACAGCGCCTGTCCGACAGCGTCTTCAAGTCCGTCCCGCAGCGCATCGCCACCACCCTGCTCACCCTCGCCACCCGCACCGAAACCGCCGCCGGCAAACTCCGGCCCGGCACCCGCCACCCCCAGATCGCGCTCACCCACGAACAGCTCGCCGCCCTGGCCGGCACCTCCCGCGAAACCACGACCAAGGTTTTGCGCGAGTTCGCCGACCGCGACCTGCTCCGCCTGGCCCGCGGCCGCATCACCGTCCTGGACCCGGCCCGACTGCGCGACGAAACCGGGTAGCCGCCGCGCTGGAGGCCACCGGTCGGCACGCTCCCGTATCTGCCCGAGACACGGTTGATCTGTGCCGGCCGGTTCCACTCCCCCGGCTGCGCGGCAGCCAGCGGGTCCGTCTGTACCTCGGGGAGCTCGTCCCCGAGGTACAGACGAACCAGGTGTTGCATCAGGCGGTGGCCGGCGTCGGTCGTGCAGGGCGCGAGGGAGCTTCGAGGCGGCCGGTGCGATGAAGCGCGTACAACGCTCCGGCGCAGGCGAGGCCGAGTACGGCGAGGGCGGCCCAGGGCAGTGCGGCCATGCCTGCCGAGCGGGCAGTGTCCAGAACGGCTCCGGTCAACAGGTTCCCCAGGGTGATCCCGATTCCGCAGATGGTGTTGTAGAGGCCGTAGTGGGTCGCCACGAGGCGTTCACCGGACAGCCGGACGATGGTGTCCATCTCGAAGGGGTAGGCGATCATCGTCCCGACGGCGAGCAGCAGCGCGGACAGCGCGGGAGGCACTGCCGCGAGCAGCCACCGGCCGGGGCCGGCCGCCGGCACGGGTACCGCCGTCGCCAGGAGCAGGGGCACGAAGGCGACGCCCATGACCAGCAGGCCCCAGGCGAGGGCCCGGCCCGGTTCCATGCGCGCCTTGCACCAGGCGGTCACCCTCGTCTGGCCGATGATCGTGGCGAGCCCGGAGACGGCGAACAGCATCGCGACCGCTGTCGTCCCGAACTCCCCGTCACCACCGAGACGTTGCACCTCCAGCGGCAGGGCGAGGTAGACCTGGAAGGACATCACGTACGAGCCGACCATGGCGAGCGAGAACAGCAGGAACGGCCGGTTCGCCACGATGCTCCGCCACTGCGCCAGGACGCTCTCCCGCTGCCCCGCCGGTTCCTCGCGGTCCGCGGCCCGGCGCGCGGGCAGGGCGCGCATCTGCACAATGCTCAGAACGGCGAACACACCGGCCGCTGTCAGGCACGTGACACGGAAGCCGACACCGGTCAGCACCATGCCCACCAGCGGTCCGAGCAGGATGCCTGCCTGGTAGAAGACGTTGAAGAGAGCGAACGCCTCGACCCGGCGCTCCCCCGCGTCCGCGGCGAGGTACGCGCGAGAAGCCGGATTGAACAGCGCTCCCGCCAGGCCCACTGCGGCCGACGCGGCGATCAGCGCCGGCACGCTGTCGACCAGCCCGAGCGTCGCGAATCCGGCGATGCGCAGCCCGAGACCGGCGATGATCATGGGCTTGTAGCCGAAGCGGTCCGCGAGCGTGCCGCCGACGAGGAACATCCCCTGCTGGCTGAAGTTCCGCACCCCGAGGATCAGCCCCACGAGCCAGCCGGCCAGACCGAGCGGCCCGGCCAGATGAGCGGCCAGGTACGGCATCAGCATGTAGAAGCCGAGGTTGATGGCGAACTGGTTCACCATCAACAGCTGGACGCTGCGTTCGTACGTGCGGACCTGCGCGACCGTGCTCTTCACCGGGCCTCCTTCGCGCCGGCCGGCTCGTCGGTGGGGTGCTCGCTCCCCACACCGGCCAGCGGGTCCGTCACCGTGGTGCACCGGGTCCAGCGGGTGACCTCCTTCTCGCCGAGACGCCCGATCACCTCCGGTTCGGCAGCGGGGCCGGAGGCAAGGAGGCCGTGGGCCGCGCAGTAGTCGTCGTCGTACACCGTGCCGAGGTACCGCTGCGGCCCGTCGGGGAAGACAGCCGCGATGCGGGTGTCCGCCGGCAACGAACGCGCGAGCCACCCTGCGACGAGCGCGACCGCGCCGACGCTCCAGCCACCCGTGGCGTAGTGCGAGGCGGCCAGCTGCCGGCATGCCCACACGGCTTCTGAGGGAGCCACCCAGTGGACTTCGGAGAAGTTCTCGTAGGCGACGTTGCGCGGGTAGATGCTGGAGCCGAGCCCGCGCATCAGGCGGGGCCGGGCGGGCTGCCCGAAGATCGTGGATCCGATCGTGTCGACCCCTACCAGCCGCAGCTCGGGGTAGAGCTGCTGAAGTACGCGGGAGACACCGGCCGAGTGGCCGCCGGTGCCGACGCTGCACACCAGTACGTCGATGTGGCCGAGCTCAGTGGCGAGTTCGAGCGCGAGCGGGGTGTAGGCGGAGATGTTGTCGGGGTTGTTGTACTGGTCCGGGCACCAGGAACCCGGCTCCTGAGCCGTCAGTTGGGCGACCCGGTCCCGGCGGGCCTGCTGCCAGCCCCCGGTCGGATGCGGTTCGGAGACGACATTGACCTGCGCCCCGTAGGCCGTCAGGAGCCGGGTCATCGACCTTTCCAGACCGGGGTCGGTGACCAGGGTGACCGGGTGGCCGTGCACCATGCCGGCGAGGGCCAGTCCGAGCCCGAGCGTTCCGCTGGTCGACTCGATGATGCGCGCTCCTGGCAGCAGGTCGCCCCGGGCGCGGGCACGTTCGACCATGTGCAGGGCAGGGCGGTCCTTGATGCCACCGGGGTTGAAGCCTTCCAGCTTCGCCCAGAAGCCGCGGCCCGCGTGGGCGAAGGGTTCTCCCACACGCAGCAAGGGAGTGTTGCCGACCAGGCCGGACAGGGTTGCTCGGCCGGGCGTGGTCAGGTGGGTCGTATCGGGAGAGTGCATCGCTCTGCTCTCGTCTTTCGTTGATGGCGCGTCGGGGTGCACGGGGCGGGAGGCCACAGGAGCTGCGGCCGGCCGGCAGGGAGTCCGGCAACCCGACAGGCGCGAACGGCGCAGGGACGTGACATCAGGTGGATCGGCGCTGCGACGCGGCGGGTCGACTGCCCAGGTGCCTGACAACGGTTGCCACGGTTGCCACGCCGGAGAATCGTCCGCTGATCGGGACGAACCGACAGGTGGGGTGGCCGGTTGAGGCATCACGGCAGGAGCAAGCCGCGCACGGGCGCGCTGTTGCGTCCGGCGGGGGACCTCGTCCCGCCCGCGCCGGTGGGCGGGCTGCCCATCGGCAGGGGGAAGGACCGGGTCGGCGCGGAACCGCCGGAACTCTAGATCTGCAGGATCGTGGCTCTTATCGTCGCGCTCGGCAGCGGCCGGGCCGACGCGGTGTCACCGAAACCGCACGAAGGAGGGCGGCTGACACGGGGCGCCGCCTCCGCACGGAGAGCGGAGGCCATCGGCGCGTCCAGCACAGGAGCCTGCTGCGGCTGGCCGGGCACGCACTCCTGTACGGCGTGGTCAGGGACGTGCCCACCACCGTGGTGCTGTCCCGGCGCGGCCCCCGCCGCCGGTCGATGGTTCTCACCAGCCAGGGACACGCCTGCGGTCGCGTCCAGATGACCGCTGACGCCCTCCAGGCTCACGCCGTGGGCGTACACAAAGGCGAACACCGTCACAGCCACCCACAACAGCCGCAACGGTCCCGCCGACGAGCGGGCCCGCGCGATACGGGAGGGTGAAGCCGTGACCATGCCGTGATCTTAGCTCTCGACGCCGGTCTCAGCCGCACGGGAACCACCAACAGCCGCACACTTGACCAGAATCCAGTGCGTCGAGGGCTAAGATCCTGGTGGTTCGCGGTTCCGGTCCCCGCAGCGATGACCGGAACCGCACCCGGACGGCCGCAAGCGACGTCACCCCCGCGCTCGTCGGAGCCCGCCCCCGGCTCCCCGGGTCCCGCCCCGAGGACGGCTCCGCGCTCGGCATCTGACGAAGAGATGTGGGTTGCCTCGCGCAACGGGAATGAGACAAGGCCGCTCGGTATGCGTATCGCCTCACAACGAAACAGTGAAGCCCGGCCCGTGCGGCCGGCCCCCGCAAGGGTGCCGACCTCCGATCACCACTCAGGATGCCGGTGCCCAACCGCTCACGAAAGACGCGTCGCCGGCCTGTCTGCGCAGGTCGTCCAGCCGTCGGTCGAGGAGGACAGCCGGTGGGACTCAACGACACCGAGCCGCAGCGAGCGCCCGGTCCGGCTCAGGACCTCGCGCAGGAGATACGAGACTCCTTTCAAGCCGTGCTGGACGCCTTGGACGCCGCACGCGCCGACCTCTACGCGTCCGACGAGAACGACGGGTGGGCCGAGAGCGCGCCACCGTCCTGCATGGATGTGGTTCGTCGCCCGCCTGTGGTACCACCCGCTGCCGAGGAGCCGCCGCTGACCGGCGGCGTACGCGGGGCCGGTACCCCGCAGCATGTCGCGGTGGAGCCACTGTGGTCGCGCGGCGTCCGTCCGGAACCTGTTCCGCCCCCGTCGCCGGCACAGCCGCGGACGGCCAGTGGCGCAGGTCCGGCGCATGCCACGCCGCCGTTGGACTTCCCGCCCCCGGCCGCTGTGCAGGAAAACGCGTACCGCAGGACCGTCCCGCCCCCGGAGAACACCCTGCCGGTGCCCCTCCAGCACCGGGTCCCGCCCTCGGACCGACTCCTCGACCCGTGCCGCGAGGCGCCGACACCACGTGCCCCCGTACCCGGGGAAGACAGACGTCGCGGTTGGCGGCGTTTCACCGCTCTGCGTTCCACTCGGGTCGCCGGCGCCTTCTCAGTGGGCGCTGTGAGCGGACTGATGTTCGCCTCTTGGCTGTTGGCCGACGACAGTCCCCCACCGGCGGTTCCCTCTCCGCCATCGGCGCAACCGGACCGGCCACTGCCCGACACCCCGGCTCCCTCGCGTCCCGACACCGCCTCGCTTCCCGAGATCCCCGGCACGGGTGTGCTGCGCGAGGGCGACAGCGGCCATGGGGTGTACGAGTTGCAGGTACGCCTGCTCCAGGTTCCGAACGTCTACGACGGCGGCGCGATCGATGGCCGCTACGGCACGGAGGTCCGGGCGGCCGTGGCCAGGTTCCAGGAGTGGTACGGCATCCGCGGCGACGAGACCGGTGTCTACGGCGATCGCACTCGCCACGCCCTCATGCTGTGCACCACATAGTCGAACCGCCCCGGGAAGAAGGGGCCTTGGGATGACCGCCGCTGCCCCGGCGTCCCCTTTCCAGGACGCCGGGGGCCGCTGCTCCTTTAGAGTCGGCAGTATGACGCAGGCACCGGCCCAGCACCGCGGCACACGGTCCCGTGACGCGATTCTCGACACCGCCGGCGACCTGATGTCGCGGCACGGCTACGCCGCCACGTCCATCTCGATGATCTCCGCCGCGTGCGGCCTGCCGGTCAGTTCCCTCTACTGGCACTTCGGCAGCAAGGACGGGATCTACGTCGCGGTGCTGCAGCGCGCCAGGACCGCTCTGTTGGCGGCCCTGCCCCCGGTCGAGGTGCCGGGTGCCGACGTCGCGCAGCGTCTGGACACCTTCCTCGACGAGGTCGGGGACGCGTTTCAGCGCCATCCGCACGGGCTGAAGCTGCTGCTCGGGCTGGGCATGGTGCAGCAGGATGCCAGTGCGGCGGCCGTGGCGGAGGTGCACCACTACCGCGACGCGCTGCTGGCCTGGACCAAGGATTCGGTGAGCGCCGTCTTCGGCCTGCACGACCGCCCGGAGGTGGCGGACGAACTGGCGCGCTCCACGCTCAGGGTGGCGAGCGGAACCGCCGTGGCCCGCTTAGTCCTCCGTGGTGCTGCCGGTCCGGTTGGACTCGCCGGGCAGTACGGGGCCGCCGTCGGGCAGGAGTCAGGGGGAGTTGGGGGCAGGGATGGGTCGGTGCGGTGGTGTCCCGTACGCCGGACCACCGCGCCACCGGCTGGGGCGGACGCCAGCGCCGCTCGCCGGTCGGCGGGGCGGCGAACGGGATGCCCTGGAAGACCCGGCCGCCGTCGTGGCCGGCCGCGCCGCGTACCCAGCCGTGGGAGGTGCGCACGGCCAGGGGGTCCCGGCCGGTGTCGGCCCACGCCGGTGGCGGGGGTGCGGTGAGTGGCAGCAGCAGGGCCGCGGCGGCGGTGGGGGCGCCATGTTGATCCCGCCACCGCCGTCGCTGGAACGGTTGCCGGTGATGGTCGAGTTGAGGATCTCCACCGGCTCCAGGCCGCGGATGTCGATGCCGCCGCCGTAGCCGCCGAGGCTGCCCGGACGGTCACCGGGATCCGTCACCCGGTTGTCGGCGATCGTCGAGTTGATCACGGTGCCGCTGCTGTCGAACCTGATGCCGCCGGCCTCTCCCGCGACGTTCCCGCTGATGGTGCTGTCGATCAGATCCAGGTGGGAGTCGGGGACGTTGAAGATGCCGCCGCCGTAACCGGCGGAGTTCCCGGTCACGGTGACTCGTCGCAATGTCATGTGGTGTGCGTTGGCGATGGCGCCGCCACCGGTGTCGGTGAAGGGCAGTTCGCGCTGCTTGGCCAAGCCTCCGGTGATGGTCAGATCGGACAGCCGGGTGTCCGCCCGCATGCGGAAGGCACGGTCCAGTCGGTTGGCGTCGATGACGGTGCCCCGCGCGCCGGAGCCCTGGATCGTGGTGGGCGCATCGACGTTCAGGTCGCCCGTGGTCGGGTCGGGATGGTCGCCGTTGATCAGCCGGGGGTCGGGCGGAATGGTCAGCCGGTAGCGGCCCGGCGGCAGCGTGATGGTGCTGCCCGGGCGGGCGTTGGCGGCCATCACCGCGGCACGCAAGCTGCACGCGCCCGACGCGGTGCGGCACCGGCCGTCCGACGGGTCGGCGTCCACCGCGTCGGGCGTGGTGTCCACGGTGAACACCGCCGGCCCGTCGGCCGGGGGCGCGGCGGTGCTGGAGGCGGGAGCGGCGATGTTCGCCGCCATGGCGAGGACGACGGCGGCCAGTGCCGTCGGGGCGCTGGGGTTCCTCATCGGGGGAACTCCTCTCGGCAAGGAATCTGGACGTGCGAGGACTGTGCTCGTGCAGGGTCTTCTTGCTGGCGCGGGGAATTGCGGCTCGTGTGGGAATTGCGGCTCGTGCGGGGGACGCGGCCGGCGTGGAGCAGCCCGGCGGGATGGCGCTGGAGCGGCGAGACGGACGGACTACCCTTCGACGCCCTCCGGTCCGGCGGGCTGCGGGGGCCGGCGTACGGGAAGGGTGCCGCTGAACCGGGTGAGTAGGGGGCCCGCGAGGGCGAGGAGGAAGACGTACGCGGTGACGAGCGGGCCGAGCGTGTCCTGCGTCGTCCCCACGAGGCCGACGATGACCAGCGAGAACTCGCCGCGCGCAATGAGCACCGTTCCCGCGCGCAGCTGTCCGCGGCGGCCCACGTTGTCGCGCGCCGCGGCGAACCGCCCGGTGGCCACCTTGGTGGCGACGGTCACCGCGGCGAGCGCGAGTGCGGCGGGGAGCACGGGCAGGAGGTCGCTGGGGTCCACGGACAGTCCGATGGCCAAGAAGAACACCGCGGCGAAGAGGTCCCGCAGCGGGCTGAGCACCGCCCGGGTCCGGGTCGCCGTCGAGCCCGTGAGGGTGAGGCCGACGAGGAAGGCCCCGACAGCGGCCGAGGCGTGAACGGCTTCGGCCAGAGCGGCGACGATCAGGGTGAGGCCCAGGACGCGCAGCAGCAACTGCTCGGCATCCGGGTGGGCGACGAGCCTGCCGACGTGGTGGCCCCACCGGTAGGAGACGGTGAAGGCCGCGGCGACCGCGCCCACGGCTGCGAGCACGCCCAGCACCGCCTGCCACCACTCGCCGCCCGACGCGAGGACGGCGAGCACCGGCAGGTACAGGGCCATGGCGCAGTCCTCCATGACCAGGACCGACAGGACGGCAGGGGTCTCCCGGTTGCCCAGCCGCCGCAGGTCCTCCAACAGGCGGGCGACGATCCCGGAGGAGGAGATGTAGGTGGCCCCGGCCAGGGCGAGGATCCCGACGCCGTCCATGCCCAGCAGCCACCCGGCCACCGCTCCGGGGGCGGCGTTCAGGCAGAGGTCGACCAGGGCGGACGGCACATGCCGTCGCACACTGACCGCGAACTCGGGCAGCGAGAACTCCAGGCCGAGGGCGAGCAGCAGCAGAACGACCCCGATGGCGGCGCCGGTGTCGACGAACTCGCCGGCGGCCGGAACAGGCGCGATGCCGCCCTCTCCCACCGCGAGGCCGGCGAGCAGATAGAGCGGGATCGGCGAGAGGGTGAAGCGCCGCGCCACTGTCCCGAGCACGCTCAGGACGGCGAGAATCACACCCAGTTCCAGCAGCAGCGCGACCGGTGTCCCCACGGGCTCAGCCCCGGATGATCTGTTCCACGCCCGCGATGCCCTCGTGGGTCCCGATCACCACCAGCACATCCCCGGCGTGCAGATTCTCCTGCGGGATCGGTGAGACGATCACTTCCTCGCCCCGCACGATCGCGACGACCGACGCGCCGGTCCGGGTCCTGGCCCGCGTCGCTCCCAGCGGTCTGCCGTCGTACGCGCTGCCGGTTCCCACCGCGACCTGCGCGGACAGCAGCCCCGGCACTTCCTTCGTCAGGTCGGCGAACCTCTCCGCGATCCGCGGCGCCCCCAGGATCTCCGCGACCGTGTCGGCCTCCTCGTCGTTGAGCTGGAGCACCGGCCGTCCTTCATCCGGGTCCGTGGCCCCGTAGACGACCAGCTCGAAGTCGCCCGAGCGCCGGGCCACCACACCCACCCGGTCACCCCGGTGATTGGTGAACTCGTAGCGCAGGCCCACACCAGGAAGGAGTACCTCGGTGACATCCACCTCCCCAGCATCGAGCGGCGGCGCGGCCCCGGCATGCGTGAGGACCCCATGCGGGGGACGGCGCGGCGCGTGGCCGTCGCAGGGCCGCGGGGTCACAGCCCGGAGCTGAGGACCGACCGCGGCCCACGCCTCGGAGCGCGGTGTGCAGCGCCGGGGCCTCGAAGGTGATCGCTTGAGCGTCGGCCCGCGGCGGCGCGGAAGACGCCGACGGCGGGACCGGATCTTCTGCCGGGTCCCGGCTTGACCGGCGCATCGTTCGCCCGTCGCCGCCTCAGGTGCGGCTTTGGTGAGAACGAACACGATGAGCAGCAGCACTGACGCGTCAGGCCGGTCTTCGCGTCTCGGCGTGTCTCGGCGCGTCTCGGGCGGAGCAGCGTGCGTCGCGGGCACAGAGGCGTATCGGGCGGAGGCGTATCGGGCGGAGAGGGCCCCATCCACTTCTCGCGGATCCTGATCGCACGGTGCACGGCTCGTACGTCCGTTTCCCCGCGTCCTTGAGGACCCTCTCCGTCACTTTCGAGAAAAGCACACTGAGCGGGCCGCCACCAGGGCTGGAAGGACCTTTCCGGGGCCAAATCAGCCACCGGTCGGCACCAGGCGTCGTGTGGAGCGTCGTCGTCCTCCGCGGCCAGATGTCACCGCGAGGCGAACGCGGCAGGCCCCGCCGACCGACGGTGCTCGCCGAGGAAACAACGCCAAGGGCCGAGCCGCGGGTCAGCGTGCAGTTCCAGCGCAGTTGGACGTCTGTCGCCAGTCGTGATCGATGTGGGTGAGAAAGAAGTCCCGGACGTCCTGTGCGAGCAGCTCCGGCACTTCCATCGCAGCGAAGTGGCCGCCGCGATCGAACTCCGACCAGTGCCTGACGTCGTACAGCCGCTCGGCCAGCGGTCGCACCGACTGCGTGATGTCGTGCGCGAACACCGCCACACCCACCGGCACCGGGCATGGCTCGATCCGCCGCGGTGTCTCGCGGTGCAGCCGTGCCGAGGAAGCCGCGGTGGCGGTCAGCCAGTACAGAGAGACGTCCGTGAGCATCCGCTCGTCACTGACCGTCGAGCGCGGGTCGGTCCACTGTGCGAAGCGCTCGGCGATCCAGACCAGCTGGCCGACAGGCGAGTCGATGAGCGCGTAGCCGATGGTCTGCGGGGTGGTGGCCTGCAGTGCCTGGTACGGCGGACGATTGGCCATCAGCTGCCGGACCTTGTCCAACCGGGCCTGGTCCGTTTCCGACAGTTCGATGCCGGCATCCGGGTCCGGCCTGGTCGGCAGGTAGTTGACGTGCACTCCGACGACCCGCTCGGGTGCCACCGCGCCGAGCGCCATGGAGATACCCGAGCCGAAGTCTCCGCCCTGTGCGCCGTAGC
The DNA here is from genome assembly GCF_046506645.1 of Streptomyces sp. 5K101. Lineage (NCBI taxonomy): Bacteria > Bacillati > Actinomycetota > Actinomycetes > Kitasatosporales > Streptomycetaceae > Streptomyces > Streptomyces sp. 5K101. Next base: position 516,229 of record NZ_JBKFFO010000004.1, read on the forward strand.
GCTCGTAGCCGAGACGGCGCATCAGCTCGGCCCAGGCCCGCGCGACGCGGACGAGGTCCCAGCCGCGCTGGTGGGTCGGCCCCGAGAAGCCGTAACCCGGGATGGACGGAATCACCAGGTGGAAGTCACGCGACAGCGGCTCGATCACGTCGAGGAACTCCAGGAACGAACCGGGCCAGCCATGGGTGAGGATCAGTGCGAGCGCGTCCGGCTTCGCAGACCGCACGTGGACGAAGTGGATGTTCTGGCCGTCGATCTCGGTGGTGAAGTGCGGAAGCTCGTTGAGCTCGGCCTCATGCGCACGCCAGTCGTAGCCGGTGCGCCAGTACTCGGCAAGTTCCCTCAGCCGTGCAAGCGGGAAGCCGTAGTCCCACCCGGCGTCGGCGACCTCATTGGGCCAACGAGTACGGGAGAGGCGGTCGGTCAGGTCGTCGAGGTCGGCCTGGGGGATGTCGATGCGGAACGGCTTGATCACGGTCCTCACTCCAGATTCGTTTGACGCCCAAACGTTCGTGACACTAACGAAGCTAGACTGTTAGTGGCACTAACACAAGAGGCGGAGGACCAACCATGAGCCCGACCCCCGAACCCACCCCGGCTCGACTGCGCGCCATCCCCAGCCGCCTGCTCGCCGGGGCCGCGATGGTCGCCGACCGGCTCGTCAGTGAGCGCCTGGCCGCCGAAGGCGCTCACAAGTGGCACTTCGCCGTGCTGGTCACGCTCGCCGAAGCCGGCGCCGCCAGTCAGGCCGAGCTCAGCCGCCGTACCGGCATCTATCGCAGCGACATGGTCGCCGTCCTCAACGAGTTGGCTGACGCCGAATGCATCCGCCGCGAACCCGACCCGGCCGACCGTCGGCGCAACATCATCACCCTCACCCCCGCCGGCCTCCGCCGCCTGGAACGCCTCGATGCGCTCATCGCCGACGCCCAGCGCGAACTCCTCGCCCCCCTCACCCCCGGACAGCGGGACGAACTCACCAGCCTGCTCACCGTCCTCACCGAGCACCACCACCCGCCGCACCCTCGCGCGCACGACGCGCAATAGCCCATGGCCCGCCCCCGACTCTCGTCCCCACCACCGAGGGCTCCGCGGCGACCTGGATCACCGACTTCCACAACACCAAACGGCGCCACAGCGCCGCCGGCGGGCTGCCGCCCGTCACGTGCGAGAACACCATCCGAGACGCGCCTGGCCGCACCGGTCACCAGAGCTGGGCTGGCCACGACCAACGTCTCTACAGAATCAGGAGATTGACACGGCGCGGGTGTCCGGGAGGTGTCGGTGTGCGATGCCTGCCACGCTACGAGGCACACCCCGCGGGGTGGGGGGTAGAGCTTGTACCCCCCACAAACCCGACCTGCCACGCCTGGCGCGGAAGCGGTTGCCTGGAATCGCGCCTCGGTCACGACCCCACCGACCGTCGCGTCTTTGCCTCCACCGATCGAATATGAGGTCCACTCCATGGAACGTCGCAAAGCGCTCGGACTGATCGCCGCCACTGGCGCCGCCGCCGCGGCCTCCTTCACGGCTCTGCCATCCTTCGGTGCGGAGACCGGTCGCGCCGCGGGCACCACAGGACAGGGCAAGGCCCCGGCCAAGGGCGGCCTCGGCGTCGCGGCGCAGTTCGCGGGTCGGCGTACGGCCGGGTCGCCCCTCTCGGGCGACCCGGCCGTCACGGTGCTCGCCCTGACGTCAGTGCGCCGCCGGGTTGACCACGCTGATCGTCAGGTCGTCGCCGGTGTCGCCGGTGACCGTGACCTTCACCCCGTGGCCCGCGACCTTGACGCTGGCCTGCGGGGCCGACGTGTCGTAGTACGCGTTCGGGTCGGTGTCGTCGAAGACCGCGATGCCCGGGACCGAGGGCGCGCAGGCCGCCTTCGTCACGACCGTCTGCTGCTGGCCCTTGCCCGACAGGACCTCCTTGTGGAGGCAGGTCGCGTCGGTGGCCTCCAGACCGAAGGTCGCGTCGAAGGGCTGGCGCCGGTTGCTCGGCGCGGTGCCGTCGTCGTACCTGAACGGCGTCGGGCGGGCGTCGACGGCCATGGCCGCGCCGCCGCCGGGGTGCGAGCTGACGTTGTTGTCGTCGTACGACCGGTCGACGTACCAGACGAGCATGCCGTTCTGGTACGTGAAGAACTCCACCCAGTCGGGTGCCGTGATGCCCTTGCTGAACTGGTACGGGCCCTCAGCCAGGAGCGCGTCGCTGCCGACGTACTCGCGGTTCTCGACCAGGTAGTAGCGCGGGTACGTGGCCGTCTCGGTTCCGGTCGAGATCTTCCACCTGCCGGTCGCCGTCCACCCGCCGACGCCCTGCTCGACGTCGTCGGTGGCCAGCGTCGTACCGCCGGAGGACAGCGTGATGTCGTCCAGGAACGCGCCGGCGAAGTGCACGCCGCCGTCGGTCTGGTAGCGGAAGCGGAACAGCGATGGCTTGCCCTGGGAGTCGTACGCGTAGCGCAGCGTCGTCCACTTGCCGGCGGAGGAGCCGTCGACCGCAGCGCCCGCGCGGAGCCAGTTCGCCCCGCCGTCGAGGGAGTACTCGGCGAAGAGGTAGTCGTAGTCGGCCTCGATCTCGTACCAGGCGCTCGCCGTGGCGGTCACTCGCGAGGCGGCCGGCACGGAGCGGGTGAGGGACTGGTTGAGGCCGTCGGCCGAGCCGGTCCACCAGGCGTGCGTGCCCGACGAGGGGGTGGTGTACGTGGTGCTGCTCGTCTTGTCGGGCAGCGCGACACGGACGGCCTGCTCCTTGCCGGTGACCTGGAGCTGCGCCGGGTTCAGGGTGTACGAGCCGGTGGTTCCGACGGGCGCGTCGGCGTAATCGAGCCAGCCGAGGAAGAGTTTCTCCTCGGCGCCCATCAGGCCCGGGTGGGTGCCGATGCCGGCGCCCGCGGCGGCACCGTGGCTCAGCCACGAGCCGGAGCTCATCAGGGTCCAGAAGGCGGTGGAGTTCTCGCCGCCGTTGGTGTCGTAGTAGTCCGGCAGGCCGAGGTCGTGGCCGAACTCGTGGCAGAACACGCCGAGTCCGCCGTTCTCGCCCTCGGTGGTGTAGTCGCCGAGCCAGTACTTCGACTGGCCGATACGGGCGCCGCCGGCCTTGTTCTGCGTACCGGCCACGTCCGGGCCGGTCAGGCCGTAGTCGTCGCCGTTGACGTACCAGCGGTGCGACCAGATGGCGTCCTCGCCCTGCGCGCCGCCGCCCGCGTCCTCGCCCATGCCGGCGTGCACGGCCTGGAAGTGGTCGATGTAGCCGTCGGCCTCGTCGAAGTTGCCGTCGTGGTCCCAGTCGTTGCGGTCCCAGACGTCGAACTGGGCGAGGTAGGCGTCGATCTCGGCAGGGGTCTTGCCGGCCGCGATCTGGGCGTTCCACCAGGCGTCACCGGTGTCCTGGACGAAGGCCCACGAACCGCCGTTGTCCTCGACGGCGTTGTCACCGTAGAAGGAGGCGTTGTACGGGACCTTGACCCAGTCCTCGACGACGTTGGTCACCGAGTAGCGGCCGCCCGAGAGGTTCTCGTAGTACGTCTTCATCGACTCGCCGGGGCCGTTGAAGAGGTTCTCGTAGTACGCCTTGTTGAAATCCGCCGTCCAGGCGTTGGAGTTGTCCACACTCCGGTCCGGCTGGGCTATCTGGTTGTGCAGGGGGCCGGGAGTGGAGCCGTACCGCCCGGCGCTCAGGTCGCCGAACTCGGAGAGGATGGTGAAGATCTTCTCCTGACGTACGGCCGTGGTGGTCTGCGTCTCCACGAACTTGCCGGGCGCCACCTCGACGACGCCCCGGGCATTCGCCTTGGCCTTTCCCTTGGCAATCTTGTCGATCGCCTGCTCGCGCAGCTCGGTGCGCTGCTTCGTGAGCGGTCCGGGGCGATTGTCGGAGCGGTGCGCGGTGGCGGCTTCCGAGGCTGTCGGCGACGTGTCCCCGGCCTCCTGCGCGGCGGCCGACTGCAGCCCCGCGGCAAGGAGAGCGGTGAGCGCCGGCCCTAGGGTCATGCCCACGACAGATCTCTTCACGTTGCGATCCCTTTCGCATGCATGTGTCGCATGGCTCGCGTGTGGTTCCGTGGGGTGCTCGGGGTCTCCCCAGGCCCTCAGGGCCGAGGGATGGGGTCCGCCCTGGCCCTCAGCGCCGAGGGGAAGGATCGCCTGGGGGAACGATCGCCGCAGAGTCTGGCACGAATGGAGTCGTTCCGAGGAGAGGGAGAAACCGTAATTCCGCCGGGACTTGCCGAGGGCGGCGCGAGGGGGTCCGCCCGGCGCACGCCGGGACCCGAACCAGGCCGACGTCCGGCTCCCACTGTGGGACATCGCCGCCGGCGGCGAGAACCTCGCCGGCGTCCGGACGCGTGCGGCAACGACGTCGTCCGGCTCACCGAAGACGAGCCCGCGCGCGAACCATTCGGCGTCGCGACGGCGACATCGGCCTGTTCAACCCAGCCGGCTGGATCCCACGCTGAACGCCATGAGGCAGCTCCACACCACGGTGATCGTGCCGAGCCGGCCCAACGCGCGGCCCGGCTTCACACCGGCCGCGCCGACGGGTGTGACGGGAAGCTCGCGGCGGCCAGAGCCCGCAGGTCTGGCCGGGCCGACGAAGCCCACTGTGTACGTGACGGCGAGGAGTACGCACAGGGCTGCCACGATGGCCGCGTCGCTGCCCGACACAAGCGCTCCCGAACCCATCACAACGGCGAGAATCAGAACAAGCGAGGCAGCGAACAAGCCGGTCAAGGCACACTGCAACGACCGCGGCATGGCACATGCCGCCCATCGGATCTGCCTCAGGTTTATTCGCGCCTCACCTCCGGTTCCCTTCAAGCGGTCAGCGCAGAGACTAGGCCGCGAACCAGCTGGTAGGCCCTCCATCATTTGGTTGATTCGAAATGGTGCTTGATTCTTGACTGTCCCGAAATGCAGCACTTTCAAGGCCGACCAATGCTCCATGGAAGTGGCCTGGTTGGGTTGGATGCGAGCGGCGGGGCTTGTCATGCGACCCCTTCGCCGCTCCTGCTCACTGCCGGCGCAAACGGAAGGGAATCGGTGCAGATGCCCTCATATCAGGGGGTGCCGGTGCCTTCACCGGTGCCGCGATGCACACCCCGGTCGTTGTCACCGACCAGGCCCGGAGGATCGTGGAGGAGCTGGACGCCGACTGCCTGATCGCAGTCGGCGGAGGTTCGACCACCGGCCTGGGCAGGGCCCTGGCCGTCCGCACCGGCATGCCGCAGATCGGTGACACGGTCTTCGGCGTCAAGGACGAGCTGGTTCTCGACTCCCCGGAGCACAAGGGGCCCGCCCCCGACGGTCGCATCGTCGACGGCCCCTGGCACCGCCTGGACGACACATTCCGCCTCGCCCCCGCCGAGTAGCACGCACGGAAAGGCCCGACAGCGGTGAAGGACTCTTCCCGCTGTCGGGCTTTCTCCATGTCGTGACGGCGCCGGAATGCCGGCCGCAGTCGTCGCTCCGGCCGGCCCCGGCGCACCCGCGGGTCAGCGCACCCTCCCCCGCGGCTTCAGGGCCACCGGCGGCAGGGTCGGGGCCGGGAGGCGGCCGCCGTCGTAGCCGTGGACCTCGCCGAAGCGGGAGCTCTCCATCCAGTCCGTGCGGGCCGCCTCGATCTCCTCGTGCGACCGGCCGATGAAGTTCCACCACATCACGATCTCCTCCTCGAACGGCTCCCCGCCCAGCAGCATCAGACCGGCGTCGGACTCGGCGCGCAGCGGGAGTTCGGAGCGGCCGCAGCCGAGGTAGAGCATCGAGCCCGGGAGCACCGGGACGCCGTCCACGTGGGCCTCGCCCGACATGGACAGGACCGCGTACTCGAAGTCGGGGTCGAGGGGGAGCATCGCCTCTGCGCCGCCGGCCAGTGCCAGGTCGGCGCCGACGATCGGGGTGTACGTCGTGCCCGGCGAGGTCGCGCCGTCGAGAGTGCCGAGCACGACCGTCGCGGTCAGGCCCGAGGCGGTGACCTGCGGAAGCACGGCGTGGTGCTGGAAGTGCGGCTCGACCGTCCGGTGGGCGTCCGGCAGCGCCACCCACAGCTGGGCGCCGTGCAGGAAGCGGGCGTGCTGCTTGGGGCTCTCCTCCGAGTGGCTGATCGCCCGCCCCGAGGTCATGAGTCCCAGTTCCCTCGGGCGGATGGTCGACAGCGAGCCCGTGCTGTCGCGGTGCAGCACCTCGCCCTCGTGCAGCCAGCTGACGGTCTGCAGCCCCATGTGCGGATGCGGCGGGACCTGCATGCCGGGTTCGTCGGCGATGTCGTCGGGGCCGTAGTGGTCGACGAAGGCCCAGGCGCCCACCATGCGGCGGCCGAGGTTGGGCAGCAGCCGGCGGACCTCGGTGGACTCGCCGAGCTGGACGCGGCGGGGGCTCAGGAGCTCGCGGACGGGCTCGGCAACGACGAAGCCCCGGCCGCCGCACAGGGACGGGGCGGCCTGACGATCGAGATTGCTCATGGGCCCAACCTAGGTCCTGTTCGGTGTCCCGGTCCGGTCGTAGCGCCGACTTCCCGAAGTCGGCCCGGCCTCCCGAAGTGGGATGGCCGGCTTCCCGCAGTGGAATGGAACGAACCGCCGTGCTGTTGACCGGGTCGGCAAGCGCGTGACCAGGAAGAAGGAGAGCACGTGAGCGAGAGCTACTACGAGTTCGGGACGGCCGCGGAGCGGTGGAACCGGGCCCAGCTGTTCTTCGACGCCAAGGAGTACATGACGGCGGTCCGCATCCTGCGCGGTCTGGTCGAGGAAGTGCCCGGGCAGGTCGCGCCCCGGCTGCTGCTGGCGCGTGCCTACTACCACTCGGCGCAGCTGGGCAAGGCCGAGACGGAGCTGCGTGCCGTCCTGGAGCGCGACCCGGTCGAGCACTACGCGCGGCTGATGCTCGGCCGCACGCTGGAACGGCAGGGCAGGCCTGACGAGGCGGCGCCGCATCTGCGGATGGCGGCGGCGATGGCGGGTGAGCAGGCGGTCTGACCGTGGCTGCGGCCGCCCCCGGGACCACGTTCCGGGGGCGGCCGGTGCGCGGGCGGCCCGTCAGTCGAACGGGTCCAGCGTGATGTACGCGTGCTGCGGGTTGCCGTCGTGCACCAGCGACTCGTGGGCGCCGACGTCGTCGAAGGCGAAGGCGTACGCCTTGCCGTCCGCCATCTGCGCGTGGATCTTGCGCGCGTAGTGGTTGGTGACCGCGTCCCGGTAGAAGTTCGCGTTGCTGCTGTCGGGCTGGTTCGGGTTGACCAGCAGCGTGGAGCGGTTGAATCCGGCGCACAGCGTGCGGGAAATCGGGCCGCGCACCTGGTCGTTGGGCGCGTCCAGTTTCTTGTAGCAGCCGAAGATGCTGTCGGCGTCGGGCTTCTGGAACGAGGTGACGACGGCGCCGGAGGCGTCGGTGAAGTTCATGACGCCGCCCGAGACGCGTCCGTAGTACTTGGTGCCGGGCCGGTCGGCGAACGGGGTGACCGTGAGCGTCGAGCCGGCGTACGTGTTCCAGACGCGGTTGATGTAGTCGTCCATGACGCCGGCGGGCAGGGCGCCGGCCGCCATGCCGTGGCCGGGGGCGAGGGCGCGCAGGACGGTGCCGTCGGCGCGGGTCTGGATGAGGTTCGCCCAGCCGCCGGGCTGGCCGCGCAGCGCGTGGTAGAACCCCCGGTAGCCGCCGGGCTTCAGCCGGCCGGTGTTCCTGACCGTGCCGTCGGCCGCCTTCACGCCGACCGCGTACGGGGTGGAGAACATGTCGACCTGGGTGCTGTTGAGCCAGAGGCCGGCGTCGTTGAGTGTGTACTCCGACCAGTTGAAGAGGATGTTCCGGTTGGGGTCGGACGGGTTCTGCACAGCGGGCTGCACGAGGCCGCCGGTGGTGAGCTTGAAGACCAGCTTCTGGCCGAAGGAGAAGTAGATCCGGCCGGAGAACTTGGGGACGCGGATGGTGAGGGTACGGCCGTTGGCCGGACCGGCGATCGAGGCGTCGGGCGCGGGAGTGGGCGGGTTGCCGCCGGCAGGCCAGGCGTGGAACGTGCCGGAGGCGTCGGCCCAGCCCTGACGGCCGCTGCTGAGCTGGGTGCCGAGGTTGTAGACGTAAACGGGTTCGTTGCGGCCCGAGTTGTTGGTGAGGGTCAGCGGCACGGTCTCCGGGACCGCGGCACCGGCCCGGGTGCCGGCGGGGATCGTGGCGTCGGCGGGGGCCGTTGCCCCTGCGGCGGTGAAGCCGGCGGCGCACAGCAGGGCGGCGGCCGCGAGTGCGAGCGGTTTTCGTGGAACAGGCATGTTCCATCTCCTCGGCGTCGATGTCGGGGGGGGTCGTCCATCTCCGTGAGAGCGCTCTCAGACTCGGGGCCGGCGAGCCGTCCGTCAAGGTGCGGGACAACGATTTCCCGGCCCGGACACGACGGTGCCCGGTCCGGACGCACCGGACCGGGCACCGTGACGCGGCATCAGCCCCGGTATGTCTCCAGCAGCCGCAGCCAGATCTCGCTGATCGTCGGGAACGCCGGAACGGCGTGCCACAGACGGTCGATCGGCACCTCGCCCGCGACCGCGATCGTCGCCGAGTGCAGCAACTCGCCCACACCCGGGCCGACGAAGGTGACGCCGAGCAGCACCTCGCGGTCCAGGTCGACGACCATACGCGCCTGGCCGCGGTAGCCCTCCGCGTAGAGCGAGGCTCCCGACACGGAGCCGAGGTCGTAGTCGACGGCCCGTACGCGGTGGCCCGCCTTCTCGGCCTCGGCGAGCGAGAGGCCGACGGCCGCCGCCTCCGGATCGCTGAAGACGACCTGGGGAACGGCGAAATGGTCGGCGGAAGCGCAGTGCGCGCCCCAGCGGTCGCTCGCCATGAGAGGTATGTGCTGGGCCCTCGCCGCGATGGCCGCCCCGGCGATCCGGGCCTGGTACTTGCCCTGATGGGTCAGCAGGGCGCGGCGGTTGACGTCCCCGACCGCGTAGAGCCAGTCGGTTCCGTCGACCCGGCAGCTGTCGTCGACGGTCAGCCAGGCGCCGTCCTCCAGGCCCACCGACTCCAGTCCGATGCCGTCGGTGCGCGGGGCGCGTCCGGTGGCGAACAGGATCTCGTCCGCCTCCGCCCTGCTGCCGTCCTCCAGGACCAGGGTCACGGGCCCGGTGCCACCGCCGGGGCGGTCGACAGCCGCGACGGAGGTCCCGAGCCGCACGTCGGCGCCCGCCTCCTTGAGCGCCGCCGCGACGTGTTCGCCGACGAACGGCTCCATGCGGGGCAGCAGCCCGTCGCCCCGTGCGAACAGCACCACTTGGGAGCCCAGTGCCTGCCAGGCGGTGGCCATCTCGACGCCGACGACTCCCCCGCCCACGATCGCGAGGCGTCCGGGCGCCTCGCGCGCGCTGGTGGCTTCGCGACTCGTCCACGGATGCGCGCCCCTGAGGCCGGGCAGGTCGGGCACGACGGCGCGGCTGCCCGTGCAGACGGCGACGGCGTGCCGGGCGGTCAGCACGTGGTGCTCGCCCTCGGGTCCGACGACGACGACGGTTCTCGGGCCGCGCAGCCTGCCGCGACCGCGGTAGACGCGGGCGCCGATCGAGTCGAGCCAGCCGGCCTGGCCGTCGTCCTTCCAGTGGGAGACCTGCTCGTCGCGGCGGGCCAGGATCGCCGGGGTGTCGAGGGGGCCCTGGACCGAACCGCTCAGTCCGGGGAGCCGTCGGGCGTCCGCGCGGGCGATCACCGGCCGCAGCAGCGCCTTGCTGGGGATACAGGCCCAGTACGAACAGTCACCCCCCAGCAGCTCGCTCTCCACGACCGCGGTGCTCAGGCCCGCCGCTCTGGTCCGGTCGGCAACGTTCTCCCCCACGGGGCCCGCACCGAGCACTACGACGTCGTACTCCACAGCTTGGGTCATAGGGTCAGTCTCCTGCGGGGTGTGTGTCCTGGCCACATGGGCAGGGGCAGGAATAGCACGGCCCCGGGCGCCGTTGTGCGGGGCGAGTCCACCGGACACCAGGAAGAGGTAGACAGTCGATGAGCACACTCGAGCTCACCAAGGAAAACTTCGATCAGGTCGTGACCGACAACGACTTCATTCTGATCGACTTCTGGGCTTCCTGGTGCGGACCCTGCCGTCAGTTCGCTCCCGTCTTCGAGGGTGCCTCCGAGCGGCACCCCGACTTGGTCTTCGCGAAGGTCGACACGGAGGCACAGCAGGAGCTGGCCGCGGCCTTCGAGATCCGTTCCATCCCGACGCTGATGATCGTCCGCGAGAACGTGGCCGTGTTCGCGCAGCCCGGTGCGCTGCCGGAGGCCGCGCTTGAGGACGTGATCGGGCAGGCTCGCGCGCTGGACATGGACAAGGTGCGCAAGTCGATCGAGGAGGCGCAGAAGAACGGCGGCGCTCCGGAAGCCGGCTGACCCGGCGGGGCCCGGCCTGCTGCCGGGGGTGCTTCGCACACACGGTTGCGGCCGGGGTCCCGCGAGGGCTGGTCCCTCACGGGACCCTGGCCGTCCGCGTACGGTGCGCGTCGAGCGCACCACGCCCCGCACACGCCGAGCGGCCCGTCGCCCCCCCCGGGCGAGCCTCCCACTGTCCGCGTGGCGGCCGACGTCAGCGTTCCAGGACCAGGGCGAGTCCCTGGCCCACGCCGATGCAGAGCGCCGCGACGCCCGTGCCCGAGCCGGCCGCCGCGAGCTGGTGGGCGACCGCACCGGCCAGCCGGGCCCCGGACGCGCCGAGCGGATGGCCGATGGCGATGGCGCCACCGCGCGGGTTCACCACGGCCGGGTTTAGCTCCGGCCATTCGGCGAGGCAGCCCAGCGACTGGGCGGCGAAGGCCTCGTTGAGCTCGAAGGTCGTCAGATCGCCGAACGACCGGTCCGCCTTCGCCAGCGCCCGCTGCACCGCCTCCACCGGCCCGAGGCCGAACAGCTGCGGCTCGATGCCGGTCACGGCGGATGCGCGGACGCGGGCGAGCGGCTCCCGGCCCGTCGCCCGTAGTCCCTCCTCGTCGACGAGGAGCAGCGCGGCGGCGCCGTCGTTGAGGGGTGAGGCGTTGCCCGCGGTCACCGTGCCGTCGGGGCGGAAGGAGGGCTTCAGCTTGGCGAGCGCCTCCATCGACGTCGTGTCGCGGATGCACTCGTCGCGCGGCAGGTCCACGCCCTCGTACGCGACGACCTCCCCGTCGTAGAGCCCCTTGGCCCACGCCTCGGCCGCCTTGCGGTGGCTGGCGAGGGCGAACGCGTCCTGCTGCTCGCGGCCGATGCCGTGCTTGTCGGCGACGAGCTCGGCGCCCTCGCCGAGCTGCACGGTCCACTCGGCGGGCATGCGCGGGTTGGTCATGCGCCAGCCCAGGGTGGTCGAGTGGAGCTGCTGGTGGCCGGCGGGGAAGGCGCGCTCCGGCTTCTGCAGCACCCAGGGGGCGCGGGACATGGACTCGACGCCTCCCGCGATCGCGATCGAGGCGTCGCCGAGCGCGACGGCGCGGGCGGCGTGGATGACGGCCTCGAGTCCCGAGCCGCACAGGCGGTTGACGGTCACGCCCGGCACGGAGACGGGCAGGCCCGCCAGCAGTACCGCCATCCGGGCGACGTCGCGGTTGTCCTCGCCCGCGCCGTTGGCGTCGCCGAAGACGACGTCGTCGATGCGGGCAGGGTCGAGCTCCGGAGTACGGTCCACGAGGGCCTTGACGACGTGGGCGGCAAGGTCGTCGGGCCGTACGGAGGAGAGGGCGCCCCCGAACTTTCCGATCGGAGTGCGGACGGCGTCGACGATGTAGACGTCGCGGATGCTCATCGATTCTCTCCCGGGCCAGGACCGAGGTTCCCCTGATGAACCATGGTCCACAATCGAGTCGCCCGAGTCTCTGCCGGTCCCCGCCCCCTGTCAACGGCCGCCTCCCGCGGCCGGTGGCCGCTCAGACGTCCGCGGCGTCCACCACGCGCACGGTGAGCCCGTAGTCGAGCTCGGCCCCGTCGACCAGCAGCGCCTCCACCGCGCGGGTCACCGGGTCGATGTCGGCCTCGATGCCGTCGCCGACGTAGCGCGGGTAGCCCGAGGCGCCCCGCTCGCCGGTGGCGTCGACGACGGCCGAGCGGATCGCGCTGTCGGCCGCGGTGACCGGGTCGTCGCCCTCGACGTGCTCGGGCAGGATCAGGATCCCGAAGCGCTGCGGTTGAGTGCTCATGCAGGCGACGCTAGACACCCCTCGCCGCCCTCGCACGTCGTCACCGCCGGCCGCCTCCCCTCGGGCTCAGCCCGACTCGCGCGGCACCGGCCTGACCGCCATCAGCTCGTGGTGCTCGGGCCGCGTACCCGGTTCGCGCACCACGCGGTCCACGAGCTCGGCGAGCCGGCGCCCGCTGACAATATCGATGCTCACCGTGCTCAGCCGGGGCCTCAGCAGCCTGCCGAGCAGCAGGTCCCCGGCGCCGATCACGGCGGTCTCGCCGGGGATGTCGACGCCCTCGTCCTGCAGGGCGCGCATCAGCAGCATCGCGTACTCGTCGTCGTACGCGTAGACGCCGTCCAGGCCGAGCGCGCGCCAGCGGGCGGCGAGCGCCGCCGCCGACTCCTCCTCGTACGCCATGGCCAGCGGCACGATGCGCGCGCCGGTGCCGTCGGCGGCGGTACGCGCGCCCGCGAGGCGCGCCCCGGCGGACGGACGCAGTGCCGCCTCCTCGGGCACCACCACGCCCACGGCCCGCCTGCCGCGCCGGATCAGATGCCCGGCCGCGCAGCCGCCGACCGCGCGCTGGTCCATGACGAGCGCGTGCGCGCCCTCCACGGTGTGCGGCCCGAGCGTGACGACGGCCCGGGCACCGGACCGTTTGAGCACCTCCACGCCCTGCGCCGTGGGCTCGGCGTCGCCGAGGCACACGACGGCGACCGGCCGCAACTCGGCCCAGGCGCGGGCGGCTTCGTCCCCTTCGAGGCCCAGGCTGCCGTACTGGACGACGGTGTAGTCCAGGCGGCGCAGGGCCCGCTGGAACTCGTCGGAGAAGGGCCCGGGCAGCGGTCCGAGCGGCAGGTGGGCCGTGGGCAGCAGCACGGTGCGGGTGCGTCCCGCGCGCAGGCTGCGGGCCGCGGCGTGGGGCACGTACCCCAGTTCCTCGGCGGCGGCGCGGACCCTTTGCCGGGTGGCCTCACTGATGCGGACCGATGCGGTGTTGTTGAGGACGTACGAGACGGTGGCCCGGGAGACTCCGGCCAGCCGGGCGACGTCGGCACTGGTCGGGACGGAGCGTTCCACGGGCAGTTCGGGTGACTGGCTCATCGCCCGCGTCATCCTTCCAGACCGGTGAGGCGCCGGATCCGGTGAATGGCGGAAACACTCCGGCCCTCAAAGCGCTTGAAAGCAGGGGCCGTTGGCACCCGATGAGGCTCCGTGGGTGCTGCGGGCCTGCTCGCGACGCCCGCCGTGGCGTGGCCGCGGAACGGTCGCGGCCGCGGCCCGGCGACGCCGGATGGCCGGATCCCGCGCCGGCCCGCCGAACGCGGCGCTACGCGGCCACGCCGCCGAGGACCCGGCGGAACGCCCCGAGGGTCCTCTCGCCCGCCGTGCGGTCCAGGACGGCGAACACGACCTCGTCGAAGTGGCCCGCGAACCGCCCGCCGGGGCCCAGCAGAGCCTGGAACGCACCGGCGACCTCGGCGGGGTCGTTGCGGAAGACTCCGCAGCCCCAGGCGCCGAGCACGAGGCGGCGGTAGTGGTGGGCAGCGGCGACCTCCAGGACGCGTTCCGCGCGGGCGGCGAGGGCCGCGGGGATGCGGTGCGCCTCCTCCGGTGTGCGGCGGGTGATCACGCCGGCGTTCGGGGCGGGCGAGGTGAGGAATCCGACCCGGTACGGGGTGTCGAGGAGCCCTCCCCGGTCGTCCCGGAAGACGGGCACGCCCGGCGAGTGGATGACGCGGTCCGAGTAGAACGGGCTGCGGTCGGCGCGGTGGTGCTCGTAGTACGCGGGCGCGCGCAGCAGCGTCGTGTACAGCGCCGAGGCGCGGCACAACGCCTCTTCCTGTGCCTGCGCGCCGTTCAGATAGCCCCCGCCGGGGTTGCGCGCGGACGCGAAGTTGAGCACGGCGAGCGGAGCGAGATATGGGGGTCCCCCCGGCCGAAGGCTGGGGGGACGTTCGGGCGCCGCGGCCGTCAGTCGGCGGGCCGCCTGGGTGCTGCTCTCGCCGGTGACCTCGACGACGGTCGCGCGATCGGTGTCGGGCGTGACCTCGACGGGCTCGGGGCCGTACAGCCACGTGCCGTCGGCGGCGGCCGCGACGGCCTCGCCCAGCCGGATCTCACGGCCGTCCGGCAGGCGGTAACCCCCCGTCGCGACGATCTCCTCGTTCTGCTTCGCGATTCCCCGCAGTCGTGCGCTCATGGCGGCATGCTCCGTGACCGGTGAGGACACCGGCAACCGGATTTCCGCTCCTGACGCGCACCCTTGTGCGAACCGACGGCAGTGGCCTTAGGTTGAACACCAGGCCCTGCCCGGGGCCCGCGACGGGAGGAGTGGATTCATGCATCCACCGGATACCGGCGACTTCGGCCATCCGATATCGGAGGACGAAGCCGAGGACCTGCTCCGATGTATCTGCTTCAAGACCGGCCCACCCCGCGCCGTGGGCGTGGAGGTCGAGTGGCTGGTCCACGATCTCGACCGACCCCGTACACCCGTACCGTCCGAACGCCTCGCGGCGGCGTTCGACGAGGTACGTGCCCTGCCGCTGGACTCGGCTCTGACGTTCGAGCCGGGCGGCCAGCTGGAGCTCAGCTCCCGCCCCGCCGCGACCCTGATGGAGTGCATCGACTCCACCGCCGCCGACCTGCGCGCCGTACGGGCCGTGCTTCGCACCGCGGGTCTGGCCACGAGCGGATACGGTCTCGATCCCTGGCACCCGCCCCGCCGCCTCCTCCGTGATCCGCGCTACGACGCGATGGAACGGCATCTGGACCGTTCGGGTCCGGCCGGGCGCACGATGATGTGCAGTTCCGCCTCCGTGCAGGTCTGCCTGGACGCGGGTGAGGAGGAACCCGGCCCGCTCGGACACGCCAGGCGGTGGCTGCTCGCGCATCTGCTGGGCGCGGTCCTCGTGGCCGCGTTCGCGAACTCCTCCGTGCGCGCCGGACGCCGCACCGGATGGCGTTCGGCCCGGCAGGCCGTGTGGGGCGCCCTCGACCCGGTGCGTCCACTGGCCCCGGACCCGTCGCGGGAGCCGCGTGCGGCCTGGGCCGCGCATGCCCTGGACGCGCCGGTGATGTGCGTGCGCCGGGAGGAGGGCGACTGGGACTCCCCGGACGGGCTCACGTTCCGGCAGTGGCTGCGCTCAGGGGCGCCGCGACCGCCGACGAGAGCGGATCTCGACTACCACCTGACCACGCTCTTCCCGCCGGTCCGGCCGCGCGGCCACCTGGAGCTGCGCATGATCGACGCCCAGCCGGGCGAGGACGGCTGGATGGTGCCGCTCGCCGTCACCGCCGCGCTGTTCGACGACCCGGAGGCGGCGGAGACGGTGTACCGCGCGGTGAAACCGCTCGCCGAGTACGCGGGTTCGCTGTCGGCGCCGCGCAATCCGCTGTGGGCAGCCGCCGCCCGCCACGGGCTCGCCGACCCCGAACTGCACGCCGTGGCCCTCACCTGCTTCGCCGCCGCGCTGGAGGCCCTGGACCGCGTCGGCGCGTCCGAGACCGTGCGCGCGGGCGTCGCCGCGTTCCACGAGCGCCACGTCCTGCCCGGCCGGTGCCCCGCCGACGACCAGATCGATCCCTCCGTGGCCTGGGAGCCCGTCTCATGACCGACGAACTGCGGCGCGACGCACTCGACGCGCTGACCCGTGCCCGTTCCCGTACCGCCGTCCTCACGTCCTGCGTCGACGACGACGAACTGACCGCCCAGCACTCGCCGTTGATGTCCCCCCTGGTGTGGGACCTGGCGCACATCGGCAACCAGGAGGAGCAGTGGCTGGTGCGCGCGGTCGGCGGCCGTGAGGCGCTGCGGCCGGAGATCGACTCCCTCTACGACGCCTTCGAGCACCCCCGGGCGTCCCGCCCGTCGCTGCCGCTGCTCGCCCCGGCCGAGGCGCGGCTGTACGCCGCCGACGTACGCGGCCGGGTACTGGACATCCTGGAGCGCACCCCGCTGGAGGGCGCGCCGCTGGTCGACGCCGCCTTCGCGTTCGGCATGATCGCGCAGCACGAGCAGCAGCACGACGAGACGATGCTGATCACCCATCAGCTGCGCAGGGCTCCGGCGGCGCTCACCGCGCCGGAGCCGCCCGTCCATCCCGTGGAGCCTCTTCCGGCCGAGACCCTGGTGCCCGGCGGCCCGTTCACCATGGGGACCTCGACGGAGCCGTGGGCGCTGGACAACGAGCGGCCCGCGCACCGGCGGGACGTGCCCGCCTTCTGGATCGACACGGTGCCGGTGACGTGCGGCGCCTACCAGGCGTTCATCGACGACGGCGGCTACACGGAGCGGCGCTGGTGGGCCGAGGAGGGCTGGGACCAGATCCGGGCCCATGACATCGGCGCGCCGCTGTTCTGGCGGCGCGAGGGCGGTGTGTGGCTGCGCCGCCGCTTCGGTGTCACCGAGGAGGTGCCGGCGGACGAGCCGGTGCTGCACGTGAGCTGGTACGAGGCCGACGCGTACGCCCGCTGGGCCGGCCGCCGGCTGCCGACCGAGGCCGAGTGGGAGAAGGCGGCCCGGCACGATCCGCACGCGGGACGCTCCCGGCGCTACCCGTGGGGCGACGCCGATCCGGAGCCGGAGCACGCCAACCTGGGGCAGCGCCATCTGCGTCCCGCCCGGGCCGGCGGCTACCCGGAGGGCGCGTCTCCGCTCGGGGTGCGTCAGCTGATCGGCGACGTGTGGGAGTGGACCGCGAGCGACTTCCTGCCGTATCCCGGGTTCGCCGCGTTCCCGTACCGCGAGTACTCCGAGGTGTTCTTCGGCAGCGCACACAAGGTGCTGCGGGGCGGCTCGTTCGCCGTGGATCCGGTGGCCTGCCGGGGCACCTTCCGCAACTGGGACCTACCGGTGCGCCGGCAGATCTTCTCCGGATTCCGCACCGCGCGGGATGCCGAGGTGCGCACGGGAGGTGCTGTCTGATGTGCCGCCATCTCGCCTACCTCGGGCCCCCGGAGCCGCTGGGCGCCCTGCTCACCGCCCCGGAGCACGCCCTGCTGCGCCAGTCCTGGGCGCCTCGCCGGCAGCGCTACGGCACGGTGAACGCGGACGGTTTCGGTGTCGGCTGGTACGCGGACGGCGATCCGCTGCCCGCCCGGTACCGTCGCGCCGGGCCGATCTGGGCCGACCTGTCCTTCACCGATCTCGCCCGGGTGGTGCGCACCGAGGCGCTGCTCGCGGCGGTGCGTGACGCCACCGAACCCGGGGCGGACAACGAGGCGGCGGCCGCGCCGTTCGCCTCCGGCCGCTGGCTGTTCAGCCACAACGGCGCGGTGAAGGGCTGGCCCGCTTCCCTGGCGGGCCTGGCCGCGTCACTGCCCGCGACGGAACTGCTGTCGCTGGAGGCCCGCAACGACTCGGCCCTGATCTGGGCGCTGGTCCTGCACCGGCTGCGCGCGGGCGACAGCCTCGGGCAGGCCCTCGCCGACACGGTGCGCGACACGGCCGCGGCGGCCGGCGACTGCCGGCTCAACCTCCTCCTCACCGACGGCCGCGCCGTCGCCGCGACCGCGTGGGGCGACACCCTCTGGTACCTCGCAGGTTCCGGCGGCCGGCTGGTCGTCGCCTCGGAGCCGTACGACGACGATCCCCGCTGGCAGGAGGTGCGGGACCGGACCCTGCTGACCGCGACGCGCGCCGATGTCCGGCTGACCGAGCTCAAGGAGCCGACCCAGTGAGCCCGTTCCTGCTGACCCGCACCCTGCCCGAGGACGCGACGGAGGCCGATCTGCGTGCCGACGTGCTGCACGGCCTGACCCGTACGCCGAAGGTACTGCCGCCCAAGTGGTTCTACGACGCCCGCGGCAGCGAGCTGTTCGAGGAGATCACGCGGCTGCCCGAGTACTACCCCACCCGCGCCGAGCGGGAGATCCTGGCCGAGCGCGCCGGGGAGATCGCGGCGGCGACCGGCGCGCGCACGCTCGTCGAGCTGGGGTCGGGCTCGTCGGAGAAGACGCGATTCCTGCTGGACGCGCTGGCGGATCTGCACACCTACGTGCCCGTGGACGTGAGTGAGAGCGCGCTGACGGGAGCCGCGAAGGCGTTGCTCGCGGAGCGGCCCGAGCTCGATGTGCACGCGCTGGTCGCCGACTTCACCCGCGGCCTGGCACTGCCCGGCACGCCGGGACCGAGGCTGGTCGCGTTCCTCGGCGGCACGATCGGCAATCTGCTGCCGGCCGAGCGCGCGGTGTTCCTGAAGTCGGTGCGCGCTCTGCTGTCGCCGGGCGACTCGCTGCTGCTGGGCACCGACCTGGTGAAGGACGAGGACGTGCTGGTGCGCGCGTACGACGACGCGGCCGGCGTGACGGCGCAGTTCAACAAGAACGTGCTCGCCGTCATCGCACGGGAGCTGGGCGCGGACGTGGACCCGGCCGACTTCGACCATGTGGCGGTCTGGGACCGCGACAACGAGTGGATCGAGATGCGGCTGCGGGCCCGTTCCGCGCTCAGCGTGAAGATCCGGGCACTGGATCTGGTGGTGCCGTTCGAGGCGGGCGAGGAGCTGCGCACCGAGGTGTCGGCGAAGTTCCGTCAGGCCGGTGTGCGCAGTGAACTGGCGGAGGCAGGCATGGAGTTGACGCACTGGTGGACCGACGGGGCGGGCCGGTTCGCGCTGAGCCTCTCGACGGCGAGCTGAGCCGACAGGGCGAGTGAGCGGCGGTCGGTGCGGCTGCCGGGGAGGATCGGCGGCAGCAGCCGTATCTCCGCGGTGAGCGCGCCGGCCGTCACGACCCGCCACAGGGACGCCCCGAGCGGGTCGTCGCCCACGAACGCGGCCGCGCCGGTGGGCCCGTAGCCGATGTGCACGGGCTGGACGGCGACGCCCGCGTCGAGGGCGGCCTGGAACGCGGCGGGCCGGAATCGGCCCTGGCCCCGGCCGCACCAGGTGCAGCCCTCGGGGAAGACGATGACCCGGGCGCCGCCGCGCAGGGCGTCGGCCATCGCGGCGACGGTGCCGGGCAGGGCGCGCAGCCGGTCGCGTTCCAGGAACAGCGTGCCGCCGCGGGCCGCCAGCGGGCCGAGGACCGGCCATCGGCGTACCTCGGTCTTGGCCAGCATCCGGCCCGGCATCACGGCGGCGATCAGCGGGATGTCCAGCCACGATATGTGGTTGGCGACGACGAGCGAGGCGCGTTCGCCGTGCGGGACGCCGGTGACGCGCAGGCGTACGCCGAAGGCCCGCAGCACCGCCCGTGCCCAGTACCGGGTCAACACGTGCCGCACCCGCGCGCCGAACAGCAGGCCGAGCAGCGCGGCGAACGGGGAGAGCACCACCCCGGCGAGGACGGCCGACACGCCGGTGAGCAGGCGCAGCACGGCGAGCGGCGCGGGCGCCGTCCGTCCCGTGTGGGTGGCGCACGTGTCGGGCGTGCACGGCGCCGTGGGAAGCCAGACGCTCATCGCACCGGGGCGAGCGAGAGGAAGTGGCGCAGGTAGCGGGGGTTGGTGCGGCGCAGCGACAGCAGGACGTACATGTCGGCGACGTTGAAGTCGGGGTCGTGCGCGGGGGCGCCGCACACCCAGGCGCCGAGGCGCAGGTAGCCGCGCAGCAGGGGCGGGAGTTCGACGCGTCCCGCGGGGCGGGCGACGCCGTCCGCGTTCCACAGCTTGTGCGGGGTGACCCAGTACTCCTCGGGGGCGAGGTTCTTGGCGCGCACGGTGTCCCAGGTCGCGGCGGCGAGGGTACCCCCGTCGGCGAGCGGCAGGGAGCAGCAGCCGGCCAGCCAGTTGTGCCCGGTGCGGGTCATGTAGCGGGCGAGGCCGGCCCAGATCAGGGCGATGACGGCGCCGTTGCGGTGCAGGGGGTGCACGCAGGAGCGGCCGACCTCGACGAGGTCGTCCCGGATGGGCTCCAGGCGGGCGAGGTCGAATTCGCCCTCCGAGTAGAGGCGGCCGGCGACGCGGGCGCGCTCGGGGGGCAGCAGCCGGTAGGTGCCCACGACGTCGCCGGTCACCGCCTCGCGGACGAGGAGGTGGTCGCAGTACGCGTCGAAGGCGTCGATGTCGAGCCCCGGCTCCGGACCGTCGAGGCGGGCGCCCATCTCACCGGCGAACACCTGGTGACGCAGCCGCTGGGCGGCGCGCACGTCCTCTTGGTCGCGGGCGAGCGAGACGATGTAGCGGGGCTTGTCGGCCTCGGGGACCTGGGCCGGCGCCGGGGCGGGGGCAGGGATGAGGGCGGGCGCTGGGGCGGCGACGACGGGCGATGCTGGCATGGCGGTCTCCTGTGCCGGACGAAGGGGACGGACCGCGGGTACGGCGGCCCGGCTCCTTACTTCTTCCGTGGCCGGCTGGATTCGACATGACAGCCCGGCGGAGAGTGGATGTGCGAACGCTGAATGCCGGGCATTGGGCGTACGGATCCGTTCACCCTCCGGTGCCCTCGGCGTCAGGGACGCAGCGCCCCGGTGATGCGGTCGGAGGCGGTCCGCGCGGCGCGCCGGGGGTCCCGGCCCGTCAGGACGGCCGTCATGTACGGCTTGATCGGGTTGTCCGCCTCGACGTCGGCCCACTGCGGGGAGTTCGGGGTGGCCCGGCCCTGTGCCGCGCCGGCCGCCATGGCGGCGGTGCTCTCCTCGCCCTCCAGCTCGGCGGCGAGTGTGGTCTTGTTCGGCACGTAGTTCATGGTCCGCGCGAGGTCGAGCTGCCATGCGTCGCTCGCCAGGGCCGAGACCACCTCGACGGCGGCGGCCCGCTCGGCGGAGTTCTCGGGCACGATGAGGTCGGAGCCGCCGATGAAGACCGCTCCCGGCGCGGCCGCGGTCTTGCCGGGGACCGGGAAGAAGCCCAGCTTGCCCTTGAGCGCGGGGTTGGCCTGCTCGATGACGGTGGCCGCGCTGGGCACCGCGATCATCTGGGCGACCCTGCCCTCGGCGAAGACCCGGGCCTGGGGCGGGGTCTCCTCGTCGGCGTCCTTCGGGCCGGAGCCGTGCGACTGGAGCCGCTTGTAGAAGTCCATGCCGCGCAGGGCGGCCGGGGTGTGCAGCGCGCCCTGCCATTCGCCGGCCCTCTCCACGGCGAGCTGGCCGCCCTCGTCCCAGATGAAGCCGGCGAGTGTGTACCAGTCCTGGCCGGAGAGGTAGATGCCGTCGGTGCCCGCGGTGTTGAGCCGTTCGGAGACCTCCAGCCACTCCGCGCGGGTCTTCGGCGGCTCCTCGATGCCGGCCTCGGCGAAGAGGTCCTTGTGGTAGATGACGACGCGGTTGGCCGCGTACCAGGGGATGCCGTACTGCGAGCCGTTGATGCTGCCCGGTTCCGCGAGGCCGGGCAGCCAGTCCTCGTTGCCGAGGTCGCGGACGGACTCGAGCGTGAGGTCGCGCAGTGCGCCGCTCTCGGCGTACTGGGCGACCTGGGTGTTGCCGACCTCGATGATCTCGGGGGCGTCGTCGCCCGCCAGGGCCTCGGTGACCTTCTTCCCGATGCCGGTCCATTCCTGGAAGGCGACGTCGAGCTCGATGCCGGGGTGCTTGTCCTCGAAGGACGCGGTGAAGCGGTCGAGGAAGTCCTGCGAGACGCTGTCCTTCATCAGCCAGATGTGTACGGTCCGGGTGCCGGAACCGGGCACGAGCCCGCAGCCGCCGAGCGTGACGGCACACACAAGAGCGGTGGTCAGGACGAGCGGCCGGTTCTTCACGGGCGTCACCTTCAGCGTGAGGGCAGCACGGAGGACGTACCCGACATGGGGGGAAGCGCGCGCGCTCGCACGGGTGTTGCTGGATTTTGGTATGGACCAAAGGACCGGTCAACCCCCGGCGGCCTCGGCCGCGCGGGTCCGTGCCGCCTCGGTCCGTCCGTCGTGCGTCCGTCGTGCGTCCGTCGTACTGATGACCCGGCACCGCCGCGTAGCACTGGGGGCCGACCCCGTGAACACATCAGCAGGCCGATCCGGGCTACCCGCCGCCGCTCATAGCTTCGTGATCGAACCCCCCACGGTCAGGAGGCCCCTTCGATATGTACGGCAAGGCATTCGCTCCCGAGTACCAGGGCGAGCTGGGCTCGGCGCTCAGCGTGAACTCCTCGTACGACGCGGTCCTCGCCACCGCGCGGCGCGCCCGGCGCGAGGCCGGATCGCCCCTCGACCGGGCCCGGGCCGCACTCGCGCTCGCCGAGGCCAACCGGCGGCTGGGGCGGTCCGCCGACGCGAGGGCCGCGTGGCACGACAGCTACCGGTGCGCGCGCGAGGCCGGCGACCCGGCCGGGATGGCGTGGGCGCTGTGGAGCGGCGGGACGCTGGCACGCCAGTGCGGCGGGCTGCGGCTCGCCCGCCGGCTGCTGTCCGCCGCCGTCTCGTGCGCGGAGGCCTCCGGCGACCGGATCGCCCAGGGTTACGCTCTTGCAGGCCTGGCCGAGACCGGCCGCATACAGGGCGACTACGCGGCCGTGGCCGGCCTGCACGACCAACTCCTGCGGCAGGCACGGGCACACGGCGAGCCCCGGCACATGGTGTGGGCGATGTCCGGCATCGCCCAGATGCACCGGAACACCGGCGACCACACCACGGCGCTGGAGCTGTTCACGGAGTGCGTACGGATCGCGTCCGAGGCGGACGACGCCCGCGGGCGCGCCTGGTCGCTGCGCGGCATGGCGGACGTGCTCTCGCTGCGCGGCGAGACGGAGCGGGCGCTGGCGCTGCTGACGCGGGCCGAGGCCGTCTGCCGGGAGATGGAACTGGCGGGAGCGCTGGCGTACAACCACAAGATGCGCGGCAACGTCCTGTTCCGCGCCGGGCGTTACGAGGAGGCCGGCGCGATCTACGCGGTGGCGCTGCGCGAGTTCGAGGAGATGGACGAGGCGCGAGGCGCGGCGCTGGCCCGCCTGGGCCTCGCCCGCTCCCGCTTCCGCGGCGGCCGCCCGCAGGACGAGACGCTGGCGGAACTCGCCGTGCTGGAGGGCGAGTTCGACCGTATCGGCCTCCGCGAGGCCCGCCGAACGGCCGCCGCCTTCCGCGCGGAGCTCCTGGCGGCGTGAGGTGGGGGGCGTGCGGGGTGCCGTGCGCGGCGTGCGCGTCCGTGCGGGGGACGCCGTGCGCGGCGTGCGCGTCCGTGCGGCGCGGACCGTCCGCCGACGGAGCGGCCCGACAGGCGTACGCGGCACGCCTGCCCGGACGTGCCGCGGCCGCCTGACGGACGCGCGGGCTGCCCGACACCGCGGCGCAAACCGGCAACGGCGTCTCGGGCCCGACCGGTGTCGCATCAAGGAGCCGACGCCTCAGGGGCATGAGGCTGCCTGCAGCTGGGGCGGCACGCGGGCGGCAGGCCAGACGCCGGTCCGGTCGGTGTGTCGCATCAACGGGGCCGACACCTCAAGGCCATGCGGCGCCTACAAGCGCGGGGCCCGGCGCGGGGCGGCGGCGGGCGAGGACGCCGCCCCGGTCGGCGCGCCGCAGCGGGCGGCTCAAGGCCGTCCAGCCGCACGGCACCCGATACGGCGCGGGCACCCCCGCGGACCGCCGAGGCGGCGTGACCGGGCCGCGGCCTGCGGCACGTGAAGGAGCTCGGCGGGCAGCGCCCTCGGTGGCCGTCGGCCCCAATCGGGCCACCGCCCCCCCGGGGGGTGCACCAACCAGTGCCGTCATGGCCGCCACGCGGTCGCGACGGATCGCGGGACACCCTCCCGTGGGGCACCGTGGAGGGAACGCATCGAGAGGAGTGCGACGCACATGTCGAACCACACCTACCGTGTCACCGAGATCGTGGGCACCTCCACGGACGGCGTCGACCAGGCCATTCGCAACGGCATCGAACGCGCGTCCCAGACGCTGCGGGGCCTCGACTGGTTCGAGGTGACGCAGGTCAGGGGCCATATCGTCGAGGGACGGATCGAGCACTACCAGGTCGGGCTGAAGGTCGGCTTCCGCCTGGAGGACGGCGCCTGAGCCCGGCCCGAGGGCCCGCAGCCGGGCCTCAGGTACGCCCCTCGCGCTCCTGCGCGTCCTTCATCGCCTCACTCGTGCTGCGCGCACCCCACCTCGCCCGCACCACGCGGAATCCGGCGCGTTCGGCGTCCTGGCACACCAGTTCGTCGTCGTCGACGACCATGCGGATCTCCCGGTCGCGGCCGAGCCGCCGCAGGATCTCCAGCTTGGTCCGGCGGGCGGGGCGGCGGTCGTCGTTGCGCCGCATGAACAGGCGCCCTTCGGGCAGCCCCTGAGCGGCGATCCAGTCGAGGGAGTCCGCGCGGCACCGCTCGGGCCGGCCCGTGAGATACAGGACCTCGCACTCCTCGGCCGCCTCCTTGCACAACTGGACCCCCTCCGCCAGCGGCGGTGCCGCGGCGAAGAAGGCGTCCCAGTCCCGCGGCGTGCGTTCCAGCAGGTACTGGCGGTGCCCGGCGTCCGACAGCGTCCCGTCGAGGTCGAATACGGCCAGCGGCCCGGTCTTTCGCGTCACGGCACGAGAGTAGACGGCACCGGTACGGCGGATCCGCGCGGTGCGGGAATCTGCCCGGCCCAGCGGTGTTGAACAGATCGTGAGCTCCGTGATCGCCGCCACCCGTCTGTCCGTGCTGGACCGCTCCCGTACCCGAGAGGGACACGACGGGCCCGCCGCGCTGCGTGACACCGTCCGCCTCGCCCAGGAGCTGGAGGCGCTGGGCTACCACCGGTTCTGGGTGTCCGAGCACCACAGCGTGCCCGGTGTGGCCGGCTCGGCGCCCACCGTGCTCGCCGCGGCGGTCGCCGCGGCCACCTCGACCATTCGGGTCGGTACGGGAGGCGTCATGCTGCCCAACCACCGACCGCTCATGGTCGCCGAGCAGTTCGGGGTGCTGGAGTCGCTGTTCCCGGGCCGGATCGACATGGGCCTCGGGCGTTCGGTGGGCTTCACCGACGGCATCCGCAGGGCGCTCGGCCGGGACAAGAAGGACGCGGACGACTTCGCGGCGCAGCTCGACGAGCTGCTGGGCTGGTTCACGGGCGGGCAGCGGGCGCATCCGCAGGTGCACGCCCGGCCCGCAGAGGGCCTGAGGGTCCCTCCGTACGTGCTCGCCACCGGCGAGGGGGCCGCGATCGCCGCCCGGGCCGGGCTTCCGCTGGTCATCGGTGATCTGCGGGGCAGGGAGAAGCTGCTGGCCGCGGTCGAGGGCTACCGCGGCGCCTTCGAGCCGTCCGCGTGGTCCGAGCGTCCGTACGTGGTCGTCGCCTCCTCGGTCGCGGTCGCCGCGACCGAGGAGGACGCCCGCCGGCTCCTCGTGCCGGAGGCGTGGTCGATGGCGTACGCGCGTACGCACGGCGTCTTTCCGCCCCTGCTGCCGCCGGAGCGGATCGAGGCGCTGACCATGACCGACAAGGAGCGCGGCTTCTACCTGGCGGGTCTCGAAGGCCACATCGCCGGCACGGAGGAACAGGTCGCGGACGCCTTGGAGGCGGTGATCAAGGACACCGGCGCGGACGAGGTGCTGGTGACGACGAGCACCTACGACCGCGACGCACTGCTCGGTTCCTTCCGGCGCCTCGCACGCCTCGCGGATCTGTCCGGGGCCGCCGCGGCCCGGCCAAGGGCGGCCTGACCAGCGCGGACGCCTAGACTCGTGCCTCATGCACAGCAGTCCCCACGACCCGTTCGTCCGTGTCCGCGGCGCGCGGGAGCACAATCTGCGCGGTGTCGACGTCGACATCCCGCGCGACGCGCTCGTCGTCTTCACCGGCGTCTCGGGATCCGGCAAGTCCTCGCTCGCGTTCGGCACGATCTACGCCGAGGCGCAGCGGCGCTACTTCGAGTCCGTCGCCCCGTACGCCCGCAGGCTGATCCACCAGGTCGGCGCGCCGAAGGTCGGGGAGATCACCGGGCTGCCGCCCGCCGTCTCCCTGGAGCAGCGCCGCTCCGCCCCCACCTCACGCTCCTCGGTGGGCACGGTCACCACCCTGTCCAACTCGCTGCGCATGCTCTTCTCCCGCGCCGGCCGCTACCCCGAGGGAGCGCCGCGGCTCGATTCGGACGCCTTCTCGCCGAACACCGCCGCCGGCGCCTGCCCCGAGTGCCACGGCCTCGGCCGGGTCCACAGCACCACGGAGGAGCTGCTGGTCCCCGATCCGTCGCTGTCGATCTGCGAGGGCGCGATCGCGGCCTGGCCGGGGGCCTGGCAGGGCAAGAACCTGCGGGACGTGCTGGACACGCTCGGTTACGACGTGGACCGGCCGTGGCGGGAGCTGTCGGCCCGGGACCGGGAGTGGATCCTGTTCACGGACGAGCAGCCGGTCGTCACCGTGCACCCGGTACGGGAGGCGGGGCGCATCCAACGCCCGTACCAGGGCACGTACATGAGCGCCCGCCGCTATGTGCTGCACACCTTCTCGGACTCCAGGAGCCAGACCCTGCGCGCGAGGGCCGAGCGGTTCCTGACCAGTGAGCCGTGTCCGGTGTGCCGGGGCAGCCGGCTGCGCCCGGAGGCACTGGCGGTGACCTTCGCGGACCGTACGATCGCCGAACTGGCCGCGCTGCCGCTGACCGAGCTGGCGGCCGTCATGCGGGAGGAGCAGGGCGACGAGACGGCCCGCGTGCTGACCGCGGATCTGCTGGCCCGGATCGGCACGGTGACCGAGCTGGGCCTCGGCTACCTGAGCCTGGACCGGGCGACCCCGACGCTCTCCAGCGGGGAGCTGCAGCGGCTGCGGCTGGCGACACAGCTGCGGTCGGGGCTGTTCGGCGTCGTCTACGTGCTGGACGAGCCGTCGGCCGGGCTGCACCCGGCGGACACCGAGGCGCTGCTGGTCGTACTCGACCGGCTGAAGGCCGGCGGCAACACGGTCTTCGTCGTGGAGCACCATCTCGACGTGGTGCGCCGCGCCGACTGGCTGGTCGACGTCGGTCCGCGCGCGGGCGAGCACGGCGGGCGGGTGCTGCACAGCGGTCCGCCCCGGGAGCTCGCCGGGGTGGCCGAGTCGGCGACCGGCCGTTTCCTGTTCGGCGCGGGCCCGGCACCGGCGCGGTTGCCGAGGGAGCCGTCGGGGCACCTCGCGCTCGGCCCGCTGACCCGCCACAACCTGCGCGGCCTGACGACCCGGCTCCCGCTCGGGGTACTGACGGCGGTCACTGGCGTGTCGGGCTCGGGCAAGTCGACGCTGGTCGGCTCGATCACCGAGGAGCTGCCCGGTGTGCAGCGTCTGGTGACGGTAAACCAGAAGCCGATCGGACGCACGCCCCGGTCCAACCTGGCCACCTATACGGGGCTGTTCGACGTGGTGCGCAAGCTGTTCACCGCCACCGACGCGGCGCGTGAGCGCGGCTACCGGGCCGGGCGCTTCTCGTTCAACGTTGCGGGCGGGCGGTGCGAGACCTGCCAGGGCGAGGGGTTCGTCTCCGTCGAGCTGCTGTTCCTGCCCAGCACGTACGCCCCCTGCCCGGACTGCGGCGGCGCCCGCTACAACCCGCAGACGCTGGAGGTCGGCTACCGGGGCCTGAACATCGCCGAGGTGCTGGACCTCACGGTGGAGGCGGCGTCCGCCTTCTTCGCGGACGTGCCGGCGGCGGCCCGGAGCCTGCGCGCGCTGACGGACGTGGGACTCGGCTATCTGCGGCTCGGCCAGCCGGCGACGGAACTGTCCGGCGGCGAGGCCCAGCGCATCAAGCTGGCGAGCGAGCTGCAGCGGATGCGCCGCGGTCACACGCTCTACGTGCTCGACGAACCGACGACGGGCCTGCATCCCGCCGATGTGGAGGTGCTGATGCGCCAGCTGAACGGGCTGGTGGACGCCGGGCACTCGGTGGTCGTGGTCGAGCACGACATGGACGTGGTGGCCGGCGCCGACTGGGTGATCGACCTCGGCCCCGGCGGCGGCGACGAGGGCGGCCGGATCGTGGCGTCCGGCACGCCGGCGGAGGTGGCGTCGGCGGCGACCAGCCGCACAGCGCCGTACTTGGCGGGGGCGCTCGGCTGTCCCCATGGACCGTCCCGAGGAAGCCCTTGTGGCCCATGAGTCGGAGTGTCCCGAGGAGGAGGACTTCGACGAGCCCGACGCGTACGACGCCGCGTATGAGGCCTGGGACGAGCGCGATCCCCTGTGGTCCGACGACCTCACGGTGAGTGCGATATGCCTGTGTCACCTGGGGTGCGCGCTGCGCCAGTGGCTGGTCGTGAGCGGGCCGGACCGTGGGCGGATGTGGGATGATCGCCGGGCCGACGGCATCGACTTGCAGCCGATGAGCAACGCCGACGGTTCGCCCATGACCTTCGCCGACTGGTACCTGTCGTGGCTGGAGGAGGCGAAGCGCCGGGTGCGGGCTACCGGGGCCACCCGCTGAGGGGTGTCTCGCCGCGAGCGGCCCGGAATCCGGCTGTTCATCCGGCGCTTCCCGCTGCCTGCCGAACTCCCCGACCACGGTGTCGAGGAGGATCTGCTGCCGGCCGCGGTCCGCGGCCGCTGAACCACCAATTGACGAACGAAATGAGGACATGGACTACCTTGCTACCGCCCTGGCTGTGGCGGGTGCGCGTGCCGAGCGCTCGGACACGGCCGTTGCCCGTCTGAACGCGCTCGAAGCCGAGCACGGGCGCTCCCTTCCTGCGACGGTGCGCGAGTGGTACTCCCTTGCCGCCGCTACCACGATTCTGGAGCCGGAGCGCAATGGCGACTTCGTGTACCCAGTCGAGAGACTGGGCGAGCCGGAGACGTACTACTGGCCGTCCGACGACGAGTGGCCCGAAGACGTGGAGGAGCAGCTCCCAGTGGGTCTACACGCGCGTGTGGGACTTCGCGCCGTTGCGCAGCACCAGCGCGCTGGAGGCCGGCGCTCAGGAGGTCACGGCAGCCGGCCTGGAGACCCTGGCCCGCCTGCTCGAGGCACGTCCGGTGACGGTGGTGGGCACCGAGGAGTGGCGACGGTTCGCCGGTCCCGGCGACAACCAGCGCCTCCTCCTCATGTTCACCCCCGGATGCGGCTGGAGTGTCCACTTCTGGGCGTCCACCGCTGATCTCCTGGTCGATCTGGTCACCACCGTGCGGTCCGTTCTGCCCATCGGTGACTTGGGTACCCCGTCCTTTGAGCCCGACGACACGGTCAAGCGCGCCTTGGAGCGGCTGAGCGTCTGAGGGGCTTGTCCTCACGCACTCCCCCACCGGCTTCACCGCCGTGGCACCCGTCCGGCGGCTGAGTAGCCGGACGGTCCATGGGAGGTCGCGGACTTCGGGCGGTGCTTGGCTACCGGACTCCTCCCGGTTTCGCCGGGAGGTTCATTCACCACCGCCCTCGGCGATGGTGTGAGCCACCAGGGCATTGGCGTGACCGTGGCCCAAGCCGTGTTCCGTCTTGAGCCAGCCAACGAGCTCCATGTGCTTGGTCAGGGGCGAGGTGCGGATGAGGTGCTTCCATTCGGCGATCGGGCGGCCGTACTTCTTCTCGATGGAGGGAAAGTAGCTGACAGGGCCTTTGACTGCGGCGGTCATGTCGGGGTTCTGTCCTTCTGTCCGTGTGCTGCCGGTGACGTACTTCGAGTGCGGGAGCCTTGTCAGCGGACGACGTCGAAGACGTTCTTCTGCAGGCCGTTGGCGTAGACCTCGTGCTCGACCAGCTTCAGCTTCTGGGTGTCCTTGTCCGTGGCGCTGAACAGGCGCTTGCCGGCGCCGAGCAGGAGCGGGAAGACGAGCAGGTGATAGCGGTCGATCAGGCCGGCGTCCGAGAGGGCCCGGTTGAGGGAGGCGCTGCCGTGAACGATGATCGGGCCGCCCTCGGTCTCCTTCAGGGCAGCGACCTCGTCGAGCGAGCGCAGGATCGTGGTCTCGCCCCAGTTCGACACCAGGGCGTCTTCGGTGAGCGTGGTGGAGACAACGTACTTCGGCATCATCTTGTAGTCGGCGAAGTCCACCATGTCCGGCCACACCGGACTGAACGCCTCATAGCTGACCCGGCCCAGCAGGACGGCGGCGGATTCCCTCTGCTCCCGTTCCTTGATGTCGAACGCCTCGGGGACGAACTCGACGCCCTTGAAGGTCCATCCGGAGTTCCGGTAGCCCGGTTCCCCGCCGGGGGCCTCCACGACGCCGTCGAGCGAGATGAATGCGGTGCTGATGAGGGTGCGCATTTTCAGGTTCCTCGGTATCTCGTGACTGGATGCGTGCGGGTGCGGCTGGTACGTGCTTCGATCCACCCGCTTCTGCGGTGTACCAACTGCGCTTTCCGACTGCTGAGCACGGAGAAATTCATCGGTCGCCGCCCGCCCGCCGGGCGGCTTGTACGAAATGGCCTAGCTGGTCCGCTCGTGACGGAGGAGGACCACCTGCGAGTCGAAGGTCCTGGTCTCGGCAAGGGTGAGGTCGAGGCGCTGCTGGGGGGAGGTGAAGACGGGCTTGCCGCCGCCGAGTACGACGGGGTGGACGAAGATCTGGTACTCGTCGATCAGCTGATGCGCGGTCAGGAACCCGGCCAGCGTGGAGCCGCCGAACAGCAGCAGGTGCGCACCGCTCTCCTTGAGGGCGGTCAGCTGCTCGATGACGTCGGTGTTGATGACGCGGGTGTTCCAGTCGGCCTCGGTCAGCGTCGAGGAGACGACGATCTTGGGCGCCTTCCGCCAGACGGGCGCGAACGCGAGGTCGTGCTCGTGGGTGGAGAACTCCTCGGCGCGGGGCCAGAACCCGGACATCATGTCCCACACCACGCGGCCGTACAGGAAGATGTCGGCGCTGTCGGTGAGGGCCTGCGCATAGGCGGACAGCTCGCCGTCCATGCGGGGCCAGTCGAACTCCCCGTTCGGGCCCTCGATGAAGCCGTCCAGCGACTGGTGCACGAAGTGCGTGATCTTGCCCATGAGTACCGGGTCCCCCTTGGCGACAGGCGTTCGGACGGCTGTTGACCGCCCTTGTGTACGATGTCCACATTCGGGGGGTGCGGCGATCCGCACCCCCCGAGTGATCACGCAGGAGCCTAGACGACCTAAGTGGATGCTGTCCACATTGGAGGCGGCAGCCATGCCAGCGACCGGGAACGGAAAGCAGAAGCGGGACACCTACCGCCACGGCGACCTCCGCAACGCACTGATCGAGGCCGCCCTCGAACTCGCCCGCGAGGGCGGCCCGGAGGCCGTCGTGCTGCGCGCCGCCACCAGGCAGGCCGGGGTCGCCCCCAACGCCGCCTACCGCCACTTCGCCGACCGCGACGCCCTGCTGCACGCCGTCTCCCAGACGGCCATGGCTCAGGTGGCCCGCACCATGGAGGCCGAGCAGGCCGCCCTGCCGCCGGCACCCGACGCGGTGGCCGCCGCCCGGGCCCGCTTCCGTGCCGTCGGCACCGGATACCTCCGCTTCGCCCAGGAGGAACCCGGCCTGTTCCGCACGGCCTTCCACGTCCCGGGCGACATGACCCACTCCGCCGCCGACACCGCTGCGGGCGGCACCGGCAAGACCCCCTTCGAACTGCTCGGCGACGCCCTGGACGGCCTCGTGGCCACCGGGCTGCTCGCCGAGGACCGGCGCCCCGGAGCCGAGTTCCTCGCCTGGTCGGCCGTCCACGGGCTCGCCGTCCTCCTGATCGACGGCCCCCTCCGCGGCCTCCACCCCACTCAGGCCCACGAAGCCGGCCAACACGTCATCGACATGATCGAACGCGGCATCTGACACCACCAGGCGCGACAGGAACAGCAAAACTTTCGACCCATCAGCCGTGTGAAACGGCCGTTCGGCACACAGCGTCGAGGAGCAGCAGGCCGCGGCCGAGAGGGTAACGACGAGCGCCGGGCCGCAGCGGCGCCGGCACCTCTCCCCGCCAGAACGTCGGTCAAGCCTCGGAACGCGGCCAGTCCAGGAGCCGTGCGCCGATGACCGCCGTCTGCAGGGTGTAGCGGTGCGTGGGGTCGGCCGGGTTGGCGCCGGTGAGGCGGTGGATGCGTGCGAGCCGGTAGGTCAGGGCACGGACACTGAGGCTGAGTCGGCGGGCCGCCTCGGCCGAGACGCAGCCCGAGTCGAAATGCGCGGTGAGGGTGTCCAGCAGCGGGTCGGCGCCCCCGCGCTGATCCTTGAGGGGGCCGAGGACGTTGGTGACGAGGTCGGCCATCGCGGCGCGGTCGCGGGTGAGGACGGGGTAGACGAGCAGGTCCTCGGCGCGCAGAACCGGTTCGTCGATGTGCATGCGTTCCGCCAGGTCGAGGGCGTTGAGCGCCTCCTCGTACGAGTGCACGACACCGCCGGGTCCCGGATGGGCGCGTCCGATGGCGACCTGGCCCCCGTCGGTGGCGGCGTGGGCGTGCTTGGCGAAGAAGGCCAGTATCCCGGCCTGATCTCCTGGGGCGATGCAGACGAGCCTGCCGTCCTTGGTGGTGAGCAGGATGTTGCGGTCTCCGTAGCGGGCGAAGACTGCCTGCTCGACCCTGCGCAGGACGGCGCCGGTCTCGTCGTACGCGGCGGGGTGGCCGGCGACCGCGACGGCGTGTGCGTGGGAGAGGCGCAGCCCGAAGCGTTCGGCCCGCTCGGCAAGCCGGCCCAGGTCGCTTCGTCCGTAGAGGAGGTCGTCGATGAACTCGCGTCGTGCGGCTTCTTGTCGACGAACACTACACCGCCGAGGCGCAGACCCTCACCTCGGAGGCCGAGGCGCATCTCCTCAAGCTCGCCCAGATCCGCGGCAACCTCACTGCCGCCCAGGCCACGCGCTGGACCGAGATCACCGCCGCGTACACACGCAGCCGGACGTTCGGTGATTCCGGGCACGACCCGCTGCGCCGCGCGGTCGCCGCCCTCGGCCTGCTCGCCGACCGCATCAGGGCCGTCGAAGCGGCGATCACGCGAGTGACGGATCGGCGCCATCTGCCGGCCCGCCCGAACGGAAGACACGCGTCGCGGCCGGGCGACGAACAGCCGGCCAAGCACTGATCACAGATGCTCACGGTTGTTGTCGAGGAGTCGCACGGTACGAAACCTGACGCATCGCGCGGTGGGAGAGAACCATCGGCCACGCTGAACGCCCGGTCAGGCCGGGTAGCGCTGTTTCACCTTCTCGGAAAGGGAAACCCGTAGGGCGACACCGAGGCAACTCCGCCTCATCACGCGCCGGGTGCCACTGGACCGCGCCGGCGAGGCGTTCACAGCGCAGAACGACGACATGAAGGTGGTCCTCACGCTCGACTCGGTGGGTGACCCGACGTGAGCGGCGAGCCTTCGGTGCGGGGTCTTCGGCCACCGCTGATCGTGGTCACGGGGGTCTCCGGATCCGGTAAGACCACCATCGGTCAGAGGCCCGCCCGGCGTCTCGCCGTGCCGTACGCCGAGGGCGACGACTTCCATTCGGCACAGAATGTCGCGAAGATGTGGGCCGGCCACCCCTTGGACGACGAGGACCGACGCCCGTGGCTCGATGCGATCGCCGCATGGCTTGCCGAGCACGTCGAAGGCGGTGGTGTGGTCAGCTGTTCGGCGCTCAAGCGCCGTTACCGTGACCGGCTGGCCGCCGTGTCACCCGACGTCTTCTTCCTCCACCTCGACGGCTCGGCAGAGCTCATCGCGGGCCGGCTCGCGGCCCGTGAGGACCACTTCATGTCGCTGAGTCTCCTGCAGTCTCAGATCGCCACTCTGGAACCGCCTGGGGCCGACGAGCCAGGTGCGGCGATTCCCATCGACGGCACCCTCGAGCAGACGACCGCTCTGGCCCTCGCCGCCGTCAAGGAACGGACGGCCGTCCAGGACCCGTGAGCCAACGACGAGTGCTCGGAGCCGAGCGCCATTCGCGCCCCCGCGCCGAGCGGCGCTGCACGAGCGACCAGGTGCTGCGCGACGTCTTCTACATCCCGGGCTGGGGCATCGCATACGTCGTGGGCCTCTCCGTACTCGCCGAGCCGGCCGCTCTGTTTCCGCTGCTGACTGCGCTGCCTGCAACCGGCGACCCCCGCCCGGCGGTCGCTCGCATGCGAGTCTCCAGGGCCGTAGCTGTGCCGTCGGAGATGTAGACGGCACGGTCACTGACGGGCCCCCTCGTCTCCGCGCCGCCCCTCGCGGCCGCGTGGAGTGCGACAGCGTCGGCCGACTGGCGCGGTTCTGGCGAGGAGGGCTCCGGACCACGGGCCGGGGTGCCGTGTCGAGCTGCGTCACCGTGCCAGTGCCGGGCTCCCGGGCAAGGGCCGGCCGTGCGCCGGGCCCTCCTCCCGAGCAAGGATTGCACAGTGCAAAGGTGTATGCCAGGGGTGGAGGCCTCGCAGTGCGCCCATCAGCCCTTCCCCCGTGGCCCCTATGCAGGAGTGACGGCTGCTTCCACTTCCTGGAAGGTCGCGCTGTCGACGAGCCCTGTGTCCTCCAGGACTTCCATGTGGTCCAGCACGGTCTGGTTGGCCTGGCGCGCGTGACGGCGGATGAGGTCGTTCTGGGTTGCGGCCCTGACCTCCCCGATGGTGGCGAAGATCTTGCCGTGCGAGGCGCGCAGAAGGTTGGCGAAGAGGCGGTCGAACTCGGCTCCGCGAGCGCTCTCCAAGCGCCGGACGAAGTCCTGCTGCTCCTCTGTGGCCTCGTTCGGCAGTGAGACGCCCAGGATCCCGGCGTCCTCGCGCACGAGCTGGTCGAGCTTGCTGTGGCCGTCGATCAGGTGCAGCCCGGCACGCTTCACCGCTTCGCTGCGGGCGTGGGTCTGCGCCAGTCGGCCGGCGGGAATCTCCCACAGGCCCGCTTGGCGGACCTTGACGAGGAAGGTCCTGTCCACTTCGGTCACGGGCTGGGGACCTGCCTGCGCCGGCGCCTGTGAGCGAGTGCCGGCCGAGTGGCCGCCGCCGTGCTGTGAGATCCCGGCCGGCGAGCCGGCGGACGCTTCGCCGCCACCAGCCCGTACAAGAATCAGCAAGGTGGCAGCGACGGCGCAGACCGTGACGACGACCGCGACCGTTCGTGTCGAAGCCCTGGTGTGTGCTGCCCGGCGGTTCGGACGCATGATGCCTCCTGGATCGGCATGGAGAACTCTTCGTTCCTGTCGTCCGGGAGCTGTTCGGCGGCTGGCACGGCGCGCAACAGGAGATACGGCCGTGACCGCTGAGGTGTTCAACCGGCCTGCTTCGTGCCGCCGTCCAGCCGTACGAACGGGATGGATCGCCCAGCCCTGCGGAACCCCTCCGGGGATCCGTCGACGCGGAAGCCCATGTAGGCACAGAGGCGCCTGGCCAGTCGGGGGTGTGCTGCGGCGTATCCGGCCATCACTCGGCCGCCCTCCTCCTCGGAGAGGAAGTGTGCGGTCACTGTGTGGTACCGCCTGCCGTACTGAATTGTGACCTTCGGCGTGGCACGCAGATTCCGGTACCAGTCGGCCATGGGGCCGAAGCCGGAAGCCACGGTCCACGCGGGCACCCGAGGGTCGTACGTGACAACTTCGAGCACCACCTCGTGAGTCGCCCCGGTGGTGCGGCCTGTGTGGAGGAGAAGCAGGAGACGCTTGCCGAGGACGGGGCCGAGGCCGATTCGGTAAAGGTGGATGGGCAGCCGGGCTACGAGACGCCGCCAGCCGGTAGGAATCCTGGGGCGGCTCGGCTCACTTCGCGGAGAGGTCATGACGGCCCTGCCTGTGGGTCGATGGTCGGCTGCGGTTCGGTAACGGGAGGCGGTAAAGGTCCTTCAGTAAGGAAAGTTTTGCATAGGCTAAAGCTCTCGGGCCGCACACGACGCGGTGCCAGGCGGCCCGGAAGTCATGCGCGCCGCACGTCCCATCGCGGGGTGACCCTGTGACCAAAGCGGTGCCGCGGCCCTTCTCGCTGCTGTCGTACCTGCCGTACGCCGTCATGGCGTTCGTCGCCGTGATCGACGTCGTCGCAGGACCCGCGGTGGGGTTCCTGCCGCTCGTCTCCCTCGGCCCGGCCTTCGCCGGACTCGTCGGAGGCCGGCGCCGTACGGCACTGGTCGGCAGCCTCGCCCTGGTCCTCTGCATGGCTCTCGGGTGGTACGACGGACGCTTCCCCGGCCGCAGGGGCCTCACCGCGCTGGCATCGGTGGCCGGGGTGACGGCGGCCGGCCTGCTGGCCGCCGTCATGCGACAACGGCGGGAGGCCGAGCTGGCCGGCGTGCGGTCCATCGCGGAGGTCGCGCAGCGTGTGCTGCTGCGTCCGGTGCCGCGCCGCGCCGGGCATCTGACGGTGGCGGTGTCGTACACGTCTGCGGTGGCAGAGGCTCGTATCGGCGGAGACCTGTACGAGGTCGTGGCCTCACCGGCCGGTGTCCGGGTGATCGTGGGAGATGTCCAGGGCAAGGGCTTGGACGCGGTGGAGACCGCGGCCCTCGTGCTGGGTGCCTTCAGGGAGGCCGCCCACGACGAACCGGACCTGCGCAGCGTCGGCGCCCGCCTCGAACGGGCCGCGGACCGGGAACTGCGGGGAGAGAAGTTCGTGACGGCGGTACTGGCCGAGGTGGGCGACGACCAGCGCGTCACGTTGCTCAACTACGGTCATCCACCGCCCGTCGTGGTGTCCCCCGACGGCACGGTGCGCTTCGCCGAGCCGCCGCGCAACGCCCTGCCCCTCGGGCTGGGCATACACGGTGGGGCCGGGCCGGAGCCGTACGAGGCGGACTTCGCCGACGGCGACCAGTTGCTGCTCTACACGGACGGCGTCACGGAGGCCAGGGACCGTACGGATCGCTTCTACCCGCTCGTCGAGCGGGCCGTCCTGCTCAGGGACGCGGATCCCGAGGCAGCGCTCGAG
Organism: Streptomyces sp. 5K101; assembly: GCF_046506645.1. Taxonomy (NCBI): domain Bacteria; kingdom Bacillati; phylum Actinomycetota; class Actinomycetes; order Kitasatosporales; family Streptomycetaceae; genus Streptomyces; species Streptomyces sp. 5K101. Next base: position 552,934 of record NZ_JBKFFO010000004.1, read on the forward strand.
GGGCTGCGAACGGACCTGGTCGCGCACGTAGAGGGTCCTTTGCACGACGACGCGGCCATGCTGCTTCTGCGGTACCAGCGGCACTGAAGCGGATCGGCGCCCCGACGTGCCGACTGCTTGTCGCCGGGGCGAGTCCGCGCCGGGTGACGGCACGGTAGAACTGCTGTATGGCCGATCCCTCGCAGCCCCTGCAGAGCGTCGACGACGTCGACGCGGTGACTCGGGCGGTGCTGACCGCGTCCCGGCTCCTGGTCGCCGTCTCGGCGCGGTCCCTGGCCGCTGCCGAGGATCGGGTGACGCTGCCTCAGTTCCGCTTGCTCGTTGTCCTGTCCACCGAGGGCTCGGCCAAGCTGGTGGTGCTCGCCGACCGGCTCGGGGTCAAGCCGTCGACGGCGATGCGTATGATCGACCGGCTGATCGCCGCCGGACTCACGGACCGGCAGATCAATCCCGACAACCGGCGAGAAACCGTACTTCGGCTGACGGACGAGGGCCGCAGGCTCGTGGCGGACGTCACGTCCAAGCGCCGGCGGGAGATCGCGACGATCGTGGAGCGACTCACCTCCGAGCAGCGCTCCGCACTGATCGACGCGCTCACCGCGTTCACGGAGGCGGGCGGCGAACCGTCCGCGGAGACTGACGCGGGTGTCCTCCACCCGCTGGGATGGGCAGATGTGTCCTCGCATCGGGAAAGCTGACTTCTTGCCCGGGCCCAGGAACTCCCTGGTCCTGCGGGCGTCGGCCCACGGCGAAGGCAACGAAGCCCTGTGCCACTGCTGGTGCCCATGGCCGTCCTGGGCGGACACGCGGTGCGATGCATTCCGTGGTCGGCGATCGGTCACGTCGAGCATCGCCGCGACGGAGATACCGCGCAGGTGACTCTCCCCAGTGGTGGGGAGAAGGGTCAGTCGGCGGGCTGGAGGGGGCTGGAGGGCCAGTCGAGGAGACGGGCGCCGAGCGCGGCGGTCTGGAGGACGTATCGCTGCTCGGGATCGGTGGGGTCGTGGCCGGTGAGCTGCCGGATGCGGCCGAGCCGGTAACTGACGGCTCGGACGCTCAGGCCGAGCAGCCGCGCGGTGGTGGTGTTCAGGCAGCCGCTGGCGAAGTACGCGCTCAGGGTTTCCAGGAGCGGCTGAGGGCCGCCGCGGGCCCCCTCAAGCCCACCGAGCACGGTGGCGACCAGGTCGGTGATGGCCGCTCGGTCCCTGCCGAGCACCTGGAAGACCAGGACGTCGGCGGCGTCCACGACCTGGGTGCGCAGGCCCAGGGTCGCGGCGAGGCCGAGGGTGCTGCGGGCTTCCTGGTAGGAGCGGACGATGCCGCTGGGTCCCGGCCGGGGCCGGCTGACGGCGATCCGGTACTCCTCGCCCACGGCGTGGCGCACACCCTCGGCGAGGGAGGCGGGGACCTCCGTCGCCGCGCCGGGCGACACGCACACCAGCAGGCCCTCCTTGGTAGTGATCAGTACCCCGCGGGCGCTGAACCGGGCCACCAGCGCCTCCTCGACGTAACGGGTCGCGGCATCCCCAGCCCCGAAGGCGCCTGCTGCGCGGACGACAGCGACGACGTGGGGGCCCAGCAGACGGAACCCGAACCGCTCGGCCCGCTCGGCGAGCCGGCCCAGGTGGGTGCGGCCTTCCAGGAGGTCGTCGACGAACTCGCGCCGTGTCGCCTCCTCTCCGCGAATCGCCGCCCGGTGAGCGGTCTCGTACGCCTCGGTCAGCGCCACCGTCGCATCCCCGACGGCCCACAGGACGGCGAAGACCACCTGCTCCAGAGCTTCACGGTCCCGTGCCTGTTTCGCGCCGGGCAGATCCGCCCAGTGCCGGCAAGCGGAGTCCAGGCAAGCACCGACAAGCACCCGCAGCGGAGTGCCGTCGTCCGCCGCGGCGACCGCGAGTTCCCTGAAGGGCTCGAGGTCTGCCTCAGCCAGCCGTCGCCTGTTGAGGGAGACCACGGCGAGTTGCTCCTCGAAGCCCTCCAGCGCATCGGCCGCCGGCAGGCCCCTCTCCGCTGCGGCCGCTCCCCCGGCTGCCTGCGCCGAGCCGCCCCGCTTGCCCGTCTCCATGGTCCCATTTTGCCGGACCTCGGCAATATGCGAGGGTACGAGACGGCCGTCGCTGTACATCGTCGGCAGGCGTCCGGCCGAAGGGCACGGGTAGCCCGTGAATACACAGCACCCGGCGAGGTCCGCGCTCGGACTCGAAGGGGGTGCCGCGCCGTGCCCCAGACCCGCTCTCTGGCGTCATTGCGGAGGCTTACCCGCCTCCTCCTGCTCGCTTTGGCCTGCCTGCTCGCGGCACCGTCGATCAGCGCGGCGCACGACCGGACCCCGGACTCGAAAGGCCCCTGATCGCTGAGAGACCAGCCGTATGCCACGGAGCAACCGCAAGGCCCGCACCTTCCTCGGGCGGCTCCCCCTGCCGGAACACACGTTCATGGCAGACGCTCTGCGCACGGAGACGGCCGGTGGCGTGGTCCTGCTTGCCGCGGCAGCCGTCGCGCTGGTGTGGGCGAACACGCCCCTGAGCGGCGCATACGAATCAGTCCGGGAATTCCACTTCGGCATCGAGGCACTGGGGCTCAATCTCTCCGTGGCCCACTGGACGGCGGACGGGTTGTTGACCATCTTCTTCTTCGTCGCCGGCGCCGAACTCAAGCGCGAGATGGTGATCGGGGAACTGAGTCATCCGGGCACCGCGCTCCTGCCGGTGGTCGCGGCAGCAAGCGGCATGCTCGTACCAGCACTGGTTTACGGGCTTGTTGCCACCTCCATGGGAGGTACGTGGAACGGCTGGGCCGTACCCATGGCGACGGACATCGCCTTCGCGCTGGGGGTGCTCGCAGTGATCAGCACGCATCTGCCGTCCGCCCTGCGTGCCTTCCTGCTGACCCTCGCGGTCGTCGACGACCTCGGGGCCATCGTCGTCATCGCCGTCTTCTACACCTCGACCATCTACTTTCCCGCCCTCATCGGTGCGGTGCTCGGCCTCGGGCTGTTCTTCCACCTGCACGACCGCAGGCGGGTGCACGGCTGGTACTGGTACCTGCCCTTGGCACTGGTCATCTGGGGACTGACGCATGCCAGCGGCGTCCACGCGACCGTGGCCGGAGTCGCCATGGGCCTGCTGCTGCGTGTGGGAAAGGACGGCGAGAGCGGCAGGCGTCCGGCTGAGCGGATTGCCTACTTGGTCCGCCCCGTGTCCGCGGGGGTCGCGGTACCGCTGTTCGCGCTGTTCGCGGCCGGAGTGAGCATTTCCGGCGACACGTGGGGCGACGTCGTCGGACGCCCCGAGCCCTTGGGCGTGGCCCTCGGCCTGGCCGTCGGGAAAGTGCTGGGCGTCGCCGGTGGCTCGTACCTGGCCGTCCGCTTCACCCGAGCCCGACTCAGCGCGGAGCTCGCCTGGGCCGACGTCGTGGCCGTGGCCATGCTGGCCGGCATCGGCTTCACCGTCTCCCTGCTGATCGGCGAACTCGCCTACCCCGACCCGGCCGAGCTGGAGCCGATCAAAGCCGGCGTCCTCCTCGGCTCCCTGACGTCCGCCGTCGTGGCGTGCCTGCTGCTGAAGGTGCGGAACGTCAAGTACCGGCGGCTGTACGAGGCGGAGACCGCCGACCAGAACGCGGACGGTATCCCCGACATCTACCAGCAAGGCGATGCCGAACAGCGGCAGGGCGGCACCCATCTCCGTCCCGAGAACACCGGCCGTCCGGACGGAATCAACGGCTGTGACGACCACCCGAACACCACAGGCGAGTTACCGAGCGGACCGGTCGCCCCTGTCCGTCGGCATCTCCGGCGCGAACACGCACGACAGCCAGGCCCTCAACCCGCTGGTGCAGGAAATACCGCCGATCCGGTCCCGGCGCGGCGACGTCGACGCAGGCCCGGCAACTCCATGGCGACAAGGGCTACGATCACAACCACGTGCGACGATGGTTACGCACCGTGGGATCACGCCCCGGATCGCACGCAAGGGCACAGACTCCGGCCAGCGGCTGGGCCGGCACCGCTGGACTATCGAACGCACTATGGCCCGGATGCCGACGTCTGCACCGGCGCTACGAACGCAAGGCGAGCCTCTTCGTGGCCTTCGCGAGCATCGCCTGCACCCTCGTCTGCTACCGACGACTCGCCCAAGCAGAAGACTTTTAGGACGCGTCGGCGTAGGAGAGATGTGCGCCGCAGACGGTGCAGCGGAAAAGCATGGCGCTCGCCCCCTCGCCCAGGTTGGCCAGGAAGTGCTCAAGCTGGTTTTCGTCGTGCCAGCCGTCGAGGCGCATGTCGGCCCGCAGCTGGTCGAGGGCTTCGGGACGCGCCGCCAACTCGGTGTACCCGACCTCGCCCACGAAGGCGGCCGCGTCCTGGCAGTGGACGAGCCAGTGCGGGTCCTGCCAGGCATGGAAGCCCGGGGTGCGGCGGGTCACCTCGTGCAAGACGTCCTCGCTGACACCGGCGAGCCCGTAAGAGTCAGTGAATTCACCAGCGAAGCGATCAGCCGCGCTCCCGTCTGCGATGCACCACGGACAGAAACGTCCGCCGACCTCTTGTGCGGTGTAGAAGGTGGCCGTGTAGATCCATCCCGTGTTGCGTTTACAGCAGGCACACGTATCGGCGGCCGCGCGGATGGATCCGCTTGCGAGGGGGTCTGGGTGATAGCGAAAGAAGGGCAGGCCGGCACTCATCACCGGTTCCCGATCTGCGCCCTGGTGGCCATGCCTACTGATCTCATGGAGAGCAGTCTGTCCGCGAGCAGGTCCCCGATCAAGCGCGGCGTCGCACTCCTCCTGGCCCGGCCAATTGAGACAGCTTGTTGACGAAGCACTGCCAGACCAGCCGAACCCCGTCGACGGTCTCCTTCGCTTTCTGGGGCTGCCGGCCGGGGGCTCGTCGCGGCCAGTGTGGCAGCAGACGGCGGACGCAAGGCCTGCGCGGACGGCAGAACGGCCGGTCCTTGGGGTTCCAGGGCTGGTTGGCCGCGGGGGATCCTGGCCGTGACCGTACGGCTGGCGTGGGGATCCCTGATGAACTGCCCGAGGTGCGGAGGAACAGCCCAGCAGGGCCCGAACGGGTCGTGGTCGTGCCCGAACTGCGGACCGATCAGCGGCAGCACGCCCGCACCGGCCCCGAGCGCACTACCCTCGTCGAAATGAGCGCGCCACAAGAAGCACCGCAGCCGGCCGCCGCAGACGACGGGCCGAAGATCACCCGCACCGACTGCGACCGATGCGGGACCCGCGTCTCAGGGATCGACGGACGGTACGCGTGCGGGGTGTGCGGCTGGGTCAACCACTGGTCCGAGGGACACCGGCCCCTACCGCCCGCGCAGGCCGACGCCGACTACCCCGGACCCGGCGCAACTCCACAGCGGCGGCGCTGACACGACGCTCAGGCGAGCTTCTTGCCGTGGTGCACATGGCGGGCCTTCGGGACACCTGCCTGACGAAAACAACTGGCCGGCTGAAGCCGTCCGTGACGGCGACGTCCACGACACAGGTGAGCGCGGCACGATATGTCGGCGGCCCGTTCGATGGCGGGACGAACCCGGACGGCGTCATCGACGCGATCGAGATGCGGACACCGGCCGGTTGATGGGCAGAACGGCATCGCTGCACAGCGCATACTGCGGGGTGGTGGATGTGCTCCCGTCGAGCAGGGGGAACGTACCAGTGGGCGACACCCAGAGCGCGAAGGTCCAAGCGGCCGTTGCAGTCGCAGACAGAAGTCCACGGTCGTTGATCTCAGGTGTGGATGTCAGAACCGGCGCGTGAAGGGGGGGTCCTCAGAGATCCGAGGGGCGAACTCGTCTACGGCTTGCGACGGAACGCCTTGGGTGCGCCTGTGGTGCGGCCTGTCTCAGGCACCGTGTCGGGGGGCATTTTGAGACTTCGTCCTTCGTCGGCGTCGGTTCCAGCGCTCCGACAGCTCGCCGGTCGCGATGGAAGCAGCAGCCATGCCGCCACAAATGGCCCAGCTCTTGGGGTCGCCGTCGATGACCATGCTTATGAGGCGGAAGACCACTGTTATCAGGCCCCACCAGACGACAATCCAGGCTGCCGCGCCGAGCCATCTACCTCTGTCGTTCACGGGCCAAAGGTAGCGGCCCGTCGAAGGTCTCCCGGCGTGCGTCCGTACAGCCGTCTGATCCGCAGCGCTAGCCGGATCGGTCAGCGGCGGTCATTGCGGCCGTTACGCGGCGCCGGAGGGAGGGTAGCGGACCGGGGCGACTGCTGGGGTGCGGTACAGGACTGCGGGGTGCGGTGGCTATCCCGCTCGTTCGAGGGTCAAGGCGCTGCGAGCGGGTTCGGCTCGATACATGGCGGCCGGCTGGGGATATGACTCGATGAAGCGACGCATCTCTCCCAGCACAACCACGTTCCGCTGTTTCGGTGTTCGGCCGTTTTCGTGTCGCGTGCACGATGGGTGAGCTTCCGGTCGGTTGCTGGTACGACACTTGGCGTTGGTCGATGTGTGCGGGAAGAAGCGGATGGGGCGGCTGTGGGGATCGTGAGCAGGCAGACTCTGGCGGTAGAGGTGGAGTTCTTCGGGTTCTCTCTGCAGGAGCGTGATGAGGCCGCGGTGCCGGTGCTGTTTCCGGAGGGCTGGGACCCGGGAGCGTCATCGGGATTCCTGACGTCGCAGCAGGGGCGCTTGGACGTCGACAGCGCGGGACACACCCACACCGCGCGTCTCGAGGTGGAGGTGTGGGACAGCGAGCCACCCGCGGACGTAGAAGGGGAGTGGGAAGCGGACGAGCAAGCGGAGGTCGACTCGCCCTCCGGCGTGCTGGACGTGTGTGCCGTGACCGGGGGGCTGGCCGGGGAGTCCGTGGTCCTGGCAGGCGCGGGTGTATGGCGGGTGAGGCTGCTCGTCTCCGGACGCGCCGCCGTGGCCGAGGAGGCCACGCACGGCGTGCCGGACGGGGTGGAGCGCTACCTGGCACGGTTCTGGCCGACACGATGACCGGCCGGGGAAACGGGCAGTCCCCGGCCGGCCGTCTTCGTGCCCAGCCCCGTGCGGCACTCCGCCGCGGTCATCGTGCGCGACGGTTCCGGCCACGACACCGCCTGCGCGCCCATACCGGACCGGACACCACTGCGAGTTGGCACGGCAAGCTGCGCCGGAGCCACCGCAGAAGCGCTGGATCGCGACGGCCCTGCGGGCGGCGCGGCCGGCACCGGGCCCGGCGCCGGCCGGTGGGCCGAGATCTCACCCGCTGCAGCAGGCGTGCCGTGCCTCCTCGACGTACTTGTGCCCGTGCCACCAGAAGGGGCGGTTCGCGGGATGTTCGGGGACGGCAGCCAGCACGGCGTTGGCCCTCCGCTTCCCAAAGGCGGCATCAGACGCGCGGTCGAACGGCCGCATCAGCGAGTCGACGGTGTGCGCGACCCCCGACACCAGCACCTGTTCGACGTTGGCGGCGTCCTTGATGTCGGCGAAGGGATCCCCATTGATCACGGCGAGGTCGGCGTACATCCCGGGTTCGATCCTGCCCAGGTCCTCGCCCAGGGTTGCGGCCGCCAGGCTGGTCGCGGTCACCAGGGCTTCGTGCGAGGTGAAACCGTAGGCGACCATTGCGCGCAGGTTCATGTGCAGACTGACCGCGGCGTGGTCGATCGGCGCGTCGGTGCCGAGGACGATCCGGCCGCCTCTCCGGAAGATCTGCACGGCCTGCCGGACCTGTGCCCGGAGGTTCTCGCGACGCGCCGTCTGGTCGGTCCCACTGGCGGCATCCGCGGCGGCCCGCAGGGCAGACATCCGCCACGGCGGATTGAGTGTCTGCACGCGGTGGTCCTCGATGAGGGTCCTGTCCTCCCGGTACAGGGTCGTCGAGCCGAAGAGGGTCGGTGTTCGGGCCATGTCCGAGGCCACGAACAGGTCCGTGACGTCGTCGTACGCCGTGCCGAGCGGCGTCACGGTGCGCGAGTAGCCGAATCGGTTCGTGGCCCCCGTGTGTTCCATCGCATCGCCGCCGAAGGCGGCGGCCGGATAGTGGTAGTGCGAGGTGACCGGGATCCCGATGCCGTGCGCGAAGGCGGCTACCTGTTTATGCCACACCACCGGCAGGCGGACGTAGCACTTCACGAGGTCGTACTCAAGGCTCTTCGCGCGCTCCAGCTCGAGCTTCAGCTGTGCGTCGGTGAAGGTGGGGCGCATGAAGTTGTAGTAGATCCGCGGGCCGTCGACGGCCTCCCCCGTCGCGAAGTACCTCGGTGCGATCCGGGCGCCGGACCGGGTGGACTCGCGCTCCTCGACCATGTGGTAGGCGGGGCTTCCCGGAGACCTCGTGGTCGTCACCCCGAGCGAGAGCCAGAGCCGGCCCTGCCGGTCGCCGTAGGCGTAGCCCTGCATCTCCCGGTGGTGGTGCATGTCGATGAGGCCAGGCATCACCAGCCGGTCACGCGCGTCGACGAGTCGGCCCGCCCGGCCAGCGGCGTGCGGTTCGACCGCCGTGATCCTGTGCCCCTCGACGACAATGTCCACGTCGCGCCGGATCTCCTCGCGGACGCCGTCCCACATCCGGCCCGCGTGGATCACGGTGCGCGCGGGCGGTACGACGTTGGTCCAGGTGAGCGGTACGGCCACGGTGCGCGGAGGTCCGCCGTTCGCCGGCACGAGGCGCAGCCGGCCGTTGTTGAGGTAGAGGAGCTGCTGCGAGTCTGCGCTCCATGACGGGGCGTCGCTCACCTCGTCGGTGATCTGCCGGGGTTCGCCGGTGGGCGTTCCGTCCTCGGTGACGTCCACGGTGTACAGGACGCTCGCGACGGCGAAGGCCATCCGAGTCCCGTCGGGTGACCAGACCGGTCCGTCGTCGCCCCGGGTCTGGATCGAGCGGCCGGGCACGGCCTCGACGTATCTGCCCTGCCCCGTGGTCCGGTTGACCAGGAGGATCTGGCTGAGTCCTTCGCGGAATCTCGCCGAGTACGGCTTTACCGCGGCCAGGGCGATCGTTTCCCCGTCGGCCGACCAGGTCGGCCTGCCCGGCTCGAAGGTCGCGGTGAAGATCTGCCGTACAGCGCCGCTCGCCACGTCGACGGTCCACAGGGCGCCGTCCTGGTCCAGGAAGGCGATCTCCTTCCCGCTGGGCGACCAGGCCGAGGACAGCGCTGCCCTGTCTGCGAGGTCGGTCAGTTGCCGGTCCTGTCCCGATTCCAGGTCCCTGATCCAGATGTCGAGCGTCCCGCCGCGGTCGGTCGAGTAGGCCAGGCGCCGGCCGTCGGGCGACCAGGCGGGATCGCACTTCCACCAGTGGTCCTTGGTCAGGGCCTGCGGCGCACGGCCGATCCTCATGACATAGATGTCGTTGAGCGCGCGGAACGCGACGCGCTCACCGTCGGGCGACAGCACGGGGCTTCCGATCCCGCGCACCGGCTGGGGCCGCGTGCTCTCGAAGTCCGTCCGGCGTCTGGTGTACTTCGCCGGCCTGGTGGTGACGGCGGCCGAGAAGCCGACGGTCCTCGTGCCTGGGGCGGTGAGCGACCGCACGTGGATCTCACCATTTGCGGTGTAGAGAAAACGCTCGTCGTCGAGCCACGAGACGCGGAAGGGGAACGTCTCCTCGTCGTCCACGACCGGGGCCTTCGACATCATGAGGTCGCACCGGCCGTCGTGGGTCAGGTGGTGGACCACGTCGGCCCCGTCGGGGGTCCACTCCGGCTGATGGATCACCTGGCCGGCGGGCACGGTCAGGCGGGTGTTGCGCGCCCCGGTCACGCGGTCCACGACGTCGATGCGCGTGTTGCCCACCACGAAGGCCACCTTGCTGCCGTCTGGGGACCACGTCGGCTCGTACTCCTCGCCCGGGCCGTCGACGAGCACGTCGACGCGTCCGCTGCCGACGTCGTACTCATGGATCGCGTAGCTGCCCGTCGCGTCGCCCGAGAACAGGATCGTGCGCCCGTCCGGCGACCAGCGCGGCTCCCGGTGGTCGAAGGGGCCCGTGGTCAGCTGCCGCAGCCTGCTGCCGTCGCGCCGTACGGTCCAGAGGTTGAAGACGCCGTCGCGGTAGGACTGGAAGACCAACTGGCTGCTGTCCGGAGACCAGTCGGGCTGAGCGATGTCAAACAGGTCACTGGTCAGCCGCCGTGCCTGTCCGCCCGAGGCCGGCAGCACCCACAGCACGCCCAGCAGGTCCATGGCGATCCACCGGCCGTCCGGAGAGAGCCGCGCCCCGAACGTGGTACCCGCACCCAGCCTCAGCTCGCCGCCGCTGCCGGTCCGGGGAACAGCCGCGTCGGCGCTCCGGCCGGCGAACGACGTCATCACCGCGGCGGCCCCGGCACCTGCCAGGAATCTGCGGCGGGTGACCGGGGCGGGCCGCCGGCCGGCCCCGGCATCAACCGGTGATTTCGCGGAATTCGCTTCCACAGCACATCCCTTCAGCTCACACGGCAGGACGCCCGGCAGTACGACGCCCCACCCCATGAGTTGCCTGCCGCGCCCCGATGGTTTACCCGGGCAGCGGCTGCCGCTGCCGAGCGCCACGTGGCGCTGCCGGTGGTCGACGAGGCGACCCCACTGCGCCGACGGTCTCACCTCGCGCGACAGGCCGGATCAGACAAGTGGCGGCCAACTCCGGGGGCCGGTGCGACGTGAGTTCAGTGGCGTCGTGCGCCAGGGACGCGAACGTTGAGCCACAGCAGGTAGAGGTCGACCAGCGTCAGCGCCTGGTCCTCAGTGAGCCCGCGGACGGTGTCGGTCCTGGGGTCCGTGGGGCCAGTCAAGATGACGTCACCGAAGTGCACTCCGGGGTGCGGGTGGTAGAGCGCAGCAGTTCCGAGGCGTGCGTGTCAGGTCGATCCGGACGGGCATCAGCAGATGCCGGTAGTCCTGGCCGACCATGTCGGGCCTCGGTGAGCACCGTCGACGGGGTGGCCCGGGCGGTGAGGCCCTCGCCGTTCGCGATGATGCCGATGCCCACGAGCCCCCTCGTAGGACTTCAGGCGCTTGGCCAGAGGGGAGAGGATGCCAGCGGGGATGAGTGCGGTCAGCGGCTTCTCCAGCGGCTGCACCGTGGCGGTGGCGGGGACTTCTGCGACCGCGAAACGGTAGCGGTCGGTGGCCGCCATGGCGAGCGTCTCGCCCTCCAGGGTCATCTGGACACCGGTGAGAGTGGGCAGGGTCTCGTCGTGGTCCGCGGTGCGTAGCACGCGGTTCAACTTGGCGAGGAACGTCTGCGCATCCAGGGTGCCCATGCGGGCACGGCTCCGGCGGGGTGCGTGAACTCGTGGATGTCGAGCGTCGTGATCGGCACGGTGATGTGCTCGGTGGCCAGCAGGTCCCCCGCGAGCGAGACCGGCGTGCGGGCAGCGACCGTCTTGGTTTCGCCCGCCGCCATCGCAGGCACCCACCTCACGGTGCTGTCTGCCTGTCACGCTGGCCGCACCATCCACAACCTGATCAACGGAGTACGGCATACACGGAAGAACCACATCACGACTTCGCCCTAAACCTCCCGCAAAAACTCCAGAAGGCGCATGATGTCCTCCACTTCGCGAACCACGGGGGACCATGCGTACCCGGCCGACCATCGCAACCGCGGTGCTACTCGTCGCCAGCCTCACCGCCTGCGGAAGTAGCAGCGACAAGCCGGCCGCCGAAGCCGGCACGAGCAAGCCCACTGCCACCGAGACCGGCATCAGCAAAGAATGCGCGGATGCCGTCTTCGACCTGGTGATCGACCAGGCCTGACCTGACAACGGGCGGTGCGGGGTGGCGGCTGCGGGTTCTGCCGCCACCCACACCTGCCCGGCGGATTCGTCCACCACAGACCGACAGCCTGTCGGTGTCAACGAGAGCGGAAATCATGCAAACCATCGCACCGATCGCGGAGGGGCCGAAGGCCTCGCCGGTCAAGGTGACCCTGGCCGTCGTGGGGGCCTCCCCCTGAGTGGTGGACACGCTGATACTGGATCTGCTTGATCCGGAGGAAGCGAGAACACCGCCGATGGCGATGAAGGACTACTCGGACGAGTTCAAGGCCGATGCCGTGGCCCTGTACGAGTCCACGCCCGGGGCGACGTACAAGAGCATCGCCGCTGACCTGGGTATCAACAGGGCGACGCTGCGTGAGTGGGTGCTGCGGGAGCGGGATCGTCGTGGCGTCGCCCCCGCC